>DDQK01000011.1:0-42288 GCA_002342665.1 Prevotella sp. UBA2444 | reverse complement strand
CTTGAAATGTTTTCCACAAATCTTGAAAAACTACTGTTTATGCGCTATTCGACGGTACTCAGACGGTGTCATGGAATAGTAGGCGGCAAAGAGACGGGCAAACGTGGTGCGGTTGGTAAACCCGCTCTGCTCAATGATGAGTCCTATCGAGTCGTCGGACTTTTCCAGCAACTGGGCTGCATACTGTATGCGCAGACGGTTGAGGTAGTCGGCAGGCGTGGTGTCGGCACACTCGCGCAAGGCGGCATACACATACTGATAGTTGGTGCCGAGCAGCCGTGCCAGTGTCTCGTGGTTGGTGTCGGCGTCGGTATATACGTCGTGGTTCTTCATCAGTTCGCACAGGCGGCGATAGATCTGCTGGTTTGGCGTCAGTTTATCTTCGGGCTGCGCCTGCAACTGCCGCTGCTCCTCGGCCTCGGCCTGCTGGCGCTGCTGTATCTGCTCGTAGAGGCTGCGGTTCTTCTCGGCCAACTGGCGGTTGTAGCGACGGACGCGCCAGATGATGTAGATGGCCATCAACAACAGCAGGACGATGGCCACGAGGACAATGCGATGGATGATCAGCGACTGGTGCTTACGGATGATCTCCTCTTCCTGCCGGCGGATTTCCTGCAACTGCTCCACGTCAGCCTGCCGTTCCTGCTGGCAGATGGAGTCGGTCAACTGGCGGATGCGGTTGCTCATCGCCAACGCCTCTGCCGGGCGGCCCGCTTTCTGCAAGGCGTCGTACTTGTAGTTGAGCAAGGTCTTGACATAGAGGTCGCTGATGGGTTCGCCATCCGAGCGCATCATAGCGTCGGACTCGTCGAACAAGCGGACAGCCTCGTCGTAACGGCCCGTCATCGACAGATACAGGCCTTCGGCAGCCTTGTCAAGCGCGCCAAGACCTTTTAACTGTTGATACTCTCGGTGAAGGGTCTCCGCCTGCTCTCGCTGACCATTGGCAGCATAGACCATCGCCTTACTGATGGTCACGTTGTTACGGCGCTTTTGCAACGCCCAGTCAGGCGTGTCGGGACAACGTATCAAGCGATTCAACGCGGTGTCCATCTTCGCCGTCAGGGGCAGTGCTTTCTCTGGCATCTTGTTGTCAATATAGAGGTCGTTGAGTGATAGCAGCGTATAGATGAGCGGATCAATCTCTCCATAACCAGTGGCATGCTTTGTGCTCTCCATCAGAATATCGATGCATTGCAGGAACAACTGCTCGGATTCTGCTATATGCCCCAGTTTGCTTTCACAATCTGCCATCTGCATCAGTGCCCTGCACTTCATCTCCACATCATTGGGCGCTGTGCCGTCGCCCACAAAGGCAAGGATTTCCCTGCAGAGGGCGAGCGATTTGCCATACTCGCCATCGGAGTACGCACCGTTACCCAGAATCCAACGAGCCTTACAATAAAGGCTGCTGTCTTCAGACGTGGCGACAGCATGTCCCGCCTCTGCGGCAATCGCTTTCTCGGCGTAATAGGTAGCCAACCGTCGGCGGTCGGCATTCGCATAGATAATGGCCTTGGTAGTATGAGCGCGTACCGCCGTGAACAGCCCGGACTGCTCCGCACTGTCCACACGCGCCACAGAATGCTCAACGTCGGATAATCCGCTGTTGACTATCTCTTTGCTCAGCGCAGCAGCCTCCTCGTCAGGGGCAGACTTCGTGCAGGCGGTCGTCAACACCAGCTCGGCACAGAAGAATATGAGGTATAATGTCTGTCTCATGTTGTAAATGTCCCAAAAAACACTGTCTCTGATACAATTATTGCTGGTATCGCAGCCTTTTGGTTGCAAAGGTACAAAAATATTTTGAAACTTGCACACTTCTACAACAAAATGTACCAAATAGCAGGCGAAGATGAGCCGTTATGTCACCTTTGCCCGCTTGATTCGTTGTTATTGTTGCCTTTTCAAGACAATTTTTTATATACTTATATACACTTATACACTAAAATGGTATAACCGCTTAAAATAAAGGTTATTACGACAATTTATATATACACTAAACGTACACTTTATATACACTGTTTATACACTAAACGTACACTATTTGTTCATAAGTAAGAAGGTGGATAGGAGTTTGTCGGTAGGAAAGTGTGAGTTTGGACGGAGCAAAGTCCGACTTTACTCCGGGCAAAGTCTGGCTGGGGATAGGAGGTTACTTTCGGATGTCAGGAACTTCCAAATTTTTCTACGGAGCTTAGTTTTGAAAAAGTGAAACCTTCCTTTTTCGGAAAAGAGGCTCGTTTTGACGCAAAAACACTTATTTAGTGTATGTTTAGTGTATATAAAGTGTACGTTTAGTGTATATGAATTTTATCTAAACCGCTGAAATCATTTACGTTAGCCTGATTTAGTGTATAAGTGTATATGAGTATATGAAAATTTTATTGGAACTTTGTGAGAAATACGTATTTTGCGCCCCGTATGTATAGCAATGGGGCGTACTAAAGGTCGGGTATTACAAATCCCCTCAAGCGGAAAAGAGAGTATAGATTTGGCTGTTTCAAAATAAAGTTGTACCTTTGCATACAATTTATTGCAGACTTATTGATATGAGAGAAAAAATAGATTGTTTCCTTCCATGCGAGGACTTGAGCGTGGCAAAGGAAATCGTCAGCCAATTGCGCGACAGCAAGACCGTGCAGCATATTTTCCTGCTGGTCTCGGAAGTCGGAGAGACTGTCAGCGACTGTCGTCAGCTCTGTGTTTCGAGTCTTACCAGCAGCAACACACTGATGACTATTGCTGAGAATGCCAAGGCCGACTACACCCTGTTGTTGACAAAGAACACCCGTCTGACGTTCGGTCAGCGCTCGCTCGACCGACTGCTGCGTGCAGCCAGCGACTCTGATGCAGCGATGGTCTATGCCGACCACTATTCGCTGGAGGAGGGACAGCTGGTTCGCCACCCGTCAATCGACTATTCCATCGGTAGTATCCGCGATGATTTTGACTTCGGCTCGCTTCTGCTGGTCAAGACGTCGCTACTCCACACCTTTGCCATGCAGGCTGGGGAGCACGACTATCAGTATGCCGGTCTCTATGCCCTTCGGCTCTTTCTGAGTCGCGAGGGGCAGCTGTTCCACCTGAACGAGTACCTCTATACTGAGGAGGAGACAGACCTGAGAGCCTCCGGTGTGAAGCAGTTCGACTATGTGAATCCTCGAAACCGTGAAGTGCAGATAGAGATGGAGCATGCGGCCACCGCCCATCTGTCGGCTATCGGTGCGAAGATAGACCCCTCGTTCAGCCGTCGTCCTGATTTCGACGAGCAGGACTTCGAGATAGAGGCTTCGGTTGTCATCCCGGTCTACAACCGCGAAAAGACCATCCTGGACGCAGTGAACAGTGCACTGGGACAGAAGGCCAACTTCAAGTTCAACGTGATAGTGGTAGACAATCATTCCACGGACACCACCACCGAGTTGCTCGACAGCCTGCACGACGAGCGGCTGATACACATCATTCCAGACCGTCGCGACCTGGGCATCGGTGGCTGCTGGAACGTGGCCATCAATGATGAGCGCTGTGGGCGCTTTGCCGTTCAGCTCGACTCCGACGACCTCTATTCATCCCCCAAGACGCTGCAGCAGATCGTAGAGGCATTCTATAAGCAGAATGCAGCGATGGTGATAGGGTCATACCGCATGTGCGACTTCGAGCTGAACACCCTGCCGCCGGGACTTATCGACCATAAAGAGTGGACTGACGAGAACGGGCCCAACAACGCCCTGCGTATCAATGGGCTCGGAGCCCCACGTGCCTTCTTTACTCCACTGCTGCGCCAGATACAGTTTCCCAACACCTCCTATGGTGAGGACTATGCCTTGGGACTGATTTTCTCGCGCCACTATCGCATCGGACGTATCTATACCGAACTCTACCTGTGCCGCCGCTGGGGAGGCAATAGCGATGCTGCCCTCAGTATCGACAAGGTCAATGCCAACAATCTCTACAAGGATCGCCTGCGTACCCTGGAGATAGAGGCCCGTCGGCAGATGCTGCAGGGGAAGGATGAGCTGATGACCGACTCACCCCTACAGCGTTTCTTCAACCGTCAGTTGGAGACCTGGGAGGCAGCCCGCCAGCGCTATCGCGACCTGAGGGACGTCAGGACCCGTGAACTGGCAGTGGGGGCATCGAGTATCCAGGTGCAGTGGAATCCGGCACGCATGGTGTCGACAGGCGCCAAGATGGACGCAAAGACACTCGCCGAGCGCCCCTGCTTCCTCTGTGAACAGAACCGTCCGAAGGAACAGGTGAAGAAACGGGTGCTTGACGGACAGTGGGAACTGTTGGTCAATCCCTTCCCCATCTTGCCGCAGCACTTTACCATCCCTTCGGTGAAGCATCAGCCGCAGCGCATCTTGGAAATGTATGGCGATATCCATAGGCTGCTCGAAGAGTATCCTGAGCTGATGGTGTTCTACAATGGCCCCCTCTGCGGAGCCTCTGCGCCAGACCATGCCCATCTGCAGGCTGGTACCAGCGGACTGGTGCCCCTGCAGTTGTCTTGGCAGCGCCTGTCGCGCAACCTGACGCCAATCATCAGTCTGAACGACGATGAAGATATCTCGCTCATCAACGATTATCCCTGCACGGCCTTCCTGATCAGGAGCCGTTCGCAATATGGCGACGAACAGTTGTTCCGCCGTCTCTATGAGGCCCTCCCGGAGGCCGACCCGGAGCCGATGATGAACATCGTGGCCTGGCGGCGAGAACGGCAGAGGGTAGGCGAGGGGACATCAGGCATCGACGAATACCTGTCGGTGGTATTCCCCCGTGTCAAGCATCGCCCCGACTGTTATTACAAGGAGGGCAGCGAACAGTATATCATCTCCCCCGGAGCCCTCGACATGGCCGGATATCTCATCACGCCGCGCCAGGAGGATTTTGAACGGCTCACACCTGAGACGGCCTTGGGTATACTCGACGAGATGACGCTCAGGGGTGACGCACTCCAGCAGGTCATCACCCGTCTGCAGAACACGACCCAGGCCTCCGGCTTCAAGTTCCAGACATCCAAGGAACCCAATGTGACGGTGGGCATCATCAGTGCACAGGAGATAGGATTTACCCTCAACGCTCCCTATATGGCAAAGGGAGAGGTGCTCGAAGGTCCACAGAAGGTAGCCTTCTCGGAGGGAGGTATCCTCTGGCGTGGCAGCCAGTATCGTGAACTGACCTTTGTGCCTCAGGGTGAAGATGCCTCGTTCTCGTTGGAGGGTGTCACTATCGGAGTCAACTTCCACTGGGAGCGTCAGGAGACACAGGTGTTTTCCGGTACCCTTCGTCTGGTGGTGGAGGCCGACAAGATAGTGGCCATCAACGAACTGCCGGTAGAGCGTTATCTGGCAAGTGTCATCTCCAGTGAGATGTCGGCCACTGCATCGCCGGAGTTCCTCAAGGCCCATGCGGTCATCTCACGTTCGTGGCTGCTGGCCCAGATGGAGAAGCGGCGTCAGCTGGACAGCGGCTCCAACGGTTTCTTCTCTTTTATCAAGAAAGACGATGAGATTATCCGTTGGTACGACCGTGAGGACCATACCATCTTCGATGTCTGTGCCGACGACCACTGTCAGCGCTATCAGGGCATCACCAAGCAGACAAGTGCTGCGGTGGAACAGGCTATCAGTGAGACGCGCGGACAAATCCTGACCTACGAAGGCGAGATTTGTGATGCGCGCTTCTCCAAGTGCTGCGGCGGACAGACCGAGGAGTTCCAGTATTGCTGGGAAGACACGCCCAAGCCATATCTCATCAGTTTCCATGATCCCTACTGTAACACTACCGATAGGCATATCCTTTCACAGGTGCTCAACGACTATGACCAGGAGACCCCCGACTTCTATCGCTGGAAGGTGGAGTACACGCAGGACCAGCTTACGGAACTGGTCTGTAGGAAATTGAAGGAAGACTTTGGGGAGATCACTGACCTCATTCCCCTTGAGCGTGGCAAGAGCGGTCGTATCTGGAAACTGAAGATCGTCGGTACCAAGAAGACGCTTACCATCGGTAAGGAACTCGAGATCCGTCGTGCCCTCAGCGAGACCCATCTGCTCTCTTCCGCTTTCGATGTGGAGCGTCATGGTGACCGCTTCGTCCTTCATGGCAGAGGCTGGGGGCATGGTGTAGGTCTTTGTCAGATAGGTGCTGCGGTGATGGGCGAACAAGGCAAGACGTATGATGAAATCCTGCTCTTCTACTATCGGGGAGCCCAAATCCAGAAGTTGTACGAGTAATTATAAAAATAAATAGTATTCCGATAATGAAAAAATCTCCCTGGGCTTGGGTGCCCACTCTTTATTTTGCCGAAGGCCTGCCTTATGTGGCCGTGATGACCATCTCACTCATCATGTACAAGCGACTCGGCCTCTCCAATACGGATATAACCCTCTATACCTCATGGCTATACTTGCCCTGGGTTATCAAACCACTATGGAGTCCCTTCATCGATATTATCCGCACCAAGCGTTGGTGGATCGTCACCATGCAGTTGCTCATTGGTGCGGCTCTCGGTGGTGTGGCCTTCACAATTCCCGCCCCTTACTGGCTGCAGGGGTCGTTGGCCTTCTTCTGGCTGATGGCCTTTGCCAGTGCCACTCACGACATCGCTGCCGACGGCTTCTACATGCTGGGACTCGAACAGCACGACCAGGCTTATTTCGTGGGTATCCGTAGCACGTTCTACCGCATTGCCACCATTGTCGGCCAGGGGTTGCTTGTCATGCTGGCAGGCAATCTTGAGGTCCTCACTCGCGATGTGAAGTATTCCTGGAGCCTGATGTTCTACGGCATGGCGGGCCTTTTCATTGCCTTCTGGCTCTGGCATCACTACATCCTGCCCAAGCCTGCCGAAGACAAGGGACTTGTCAAGATGCAGGGTGGGGAGATCCTGCGTGAGTTCTGGCTTACGTTGAAGACGTTCTTCCAGAAGCCTCAGGTGTGGGTGGGTGTCTGCTTCATGCTCTTCTACCGCATGCCGGAGGGACTGTTGGCCAAGGTCAGTGCCCTCTTCCTCATCGACTCTGCTGCCAACGGTGGACTGGGTCTCTCTCCTGCCGAGTACGGACTCGTGCAGGGCACCGTGGGTGTCATCGGTCTCACGCTGGGAGGCATCCTGGGGGGTATCGTTGTCAGTCGCGACGGCTTCGTACGTTGGCTTTGGCCGATGGTATGCGCCATCACCCTTCCCGACGTGGTCTACGTCTATCTGTCCTATGCCCTGCCTGAGGACCTGATGGTGGTAAATGTCTGTGTGTTCTTCGAGCAGTTCGGCTACGGCTTCGGCTTCACCGCCTATATGCTATACCTTATTTATTATAGCCAGGGTGAGCACAAGACGGCCCATTATGCTCTGTGTACCGCCTTCATGGCACTCTCGATGATGATTCCCGGCCTCTTCGCTGGTGCCCTTCAGGAGTCGGTAGGCTACCGTGCCTTCTTCATCATCGTCATCGCAGCCTGCTCGCTCACATTCATCGTTTCATCCCTACTCAAGGTGGATCCCTCCTTTGGAAAGAAACAAGATGAGGAATAAAGAAAAAAATCGGGCCAAGTGCCCGATTTTTTTGTTATATCCCTGCCCCGTCCTGGAATCCGGCGTCGACGGCTTTCGACTGTAGGATGCGGGAGTAGGGTGGCACGCTGTGGGTAAGCCATATATTGCCGCCGATAGTGGAGTGGTGGCCTATGGTGATACGGCCCAATACGGAAGCGTTGGAATAGATGGTGACGTTATCCTCGATGATGGGGTGGCGCGGCACGTTGAGCATATTGCCCTGCTCGTCGTACTTGAAACTCTTGGCACCCAAGGTGACGCCTTGGTAGAGGGTGACATGGTTGCCGATGATGCTGGTTTCGCCGATGACGACACCTGTGCCATGATCGATGGAGAAGTACTCACCGATCTGAGCTCCGGGGTGGATGTCGATACCAGTCTTGGCGTGAGCCTGCTCCGTGATGATACGGGGTATGACGGGCACCTCCATCTGGTGGAGCCAGTGGGCGATGCGGTAGTGGACCATGGCGTTGACCACGGGATAGCAGAAGATGACCTCGCCATAGGTCTGGGCAGCAGGATCGTTGTCGAACATGGCCTGTACGTCGGTATAGAGCAGACGCTTGATTTCCGGAAGGGAGTCGATGAACTTCAGGGCCAACCGCTCGCCGATACATAGCACATCGTCCTCCTGGCACTCTTCGCAGAACTGCATGCCACGTGCTATCTGCTGCCTGAGCAGACGGTAGAGTTCCTCCATCGATACGCCGATTTGATAGGATCGCAGTTGCTCATCGGGCTGGCGCTTGTGGAAATAGTCGGTGAAGATGATGCTCTTGATGAGGCTCACGATGCGCTTGACATCCTCTACCGAGGGGAGATCAGCCAGCATGGTCGTCGGCATCATACGCTTCTCGTCGTCGGTATGTTTTGCAAGCACCGCCACATTG
Source organism: Prevotella sp. UBA2444 (assembly GCA_002342665.1). Taxonomy (GTDB): domain Bacteria; phylum Bacteroidota; class Bacteroidia; order Bacteroidales; family Bacteroidaceae; genus Prevotella. Next base: position 33,837 of record DDQK01000011.1, on the reverse strand, counting down.
CGGCGCAGGGTCTCATTGATAGTCTCCTGTTTAATCATATCTGGCATTGTATTTGATTGTTACGGCTGCAAAGGTACAAAAAAAATGATAAAATTTAAACTTTTTCCTCATATATTCGTCAAAATAGCGTAAAAGGGAATGATATGAAACGTATTTGCTTATTCATAACCTTGATTTGGCTTTTCTCTCTAGGCTTGACGGCTCAGACCGATTCGATATGGACAATCAGAGGCAAGGTGATAGATGCCAAGACTCGCAAACCGATGGTCTCGGTCAGTGTGACCGACAAGACGGTAGGAACGGTAACCAATGAGGATGGCGAATTCATCTTGAAATTGAAGCGTACTGCCGGGGCCGTTCCTGTAGTGACGTTCTCGTATCTCGGTTACCAGTCCCGTCAGTTGGATGCTGAGGAGTGTCTGGCTCTGGAGGCCCAGAAGAAACCTGTTAGGATGTCCCCCAGCACAGTGATGCTCAGCGAGATATTCGTCGACGGAACCGATGCCAGGGAGGTCGTCGAGAAAGCCATTGAAAAGATTGACAAGAACTATCCGCGAGTGCCTAACCTGTTGCGGGGCTTTTACCGTGAGACGGTACAGAAGCGGCAGCGTTTCATCAGTATAGCTGAAGGCGTGGTTGACGTGTATAAGTCGGGATATCACAGAAGTGACTGGCGTGATGGCGTGGCTATCTTGAAAGGGCGCCGTCTGCTGAGCCAGCGCAAGGGGGATACCCTTTCGGTGAAGCTCCAGGGAGGTCCGGTGCTGCCTGTGATCCTCGATATGGTGAAGGAGCGTGATCTTCTGCTCAATACGAAGGAGTTGGACAACTACTCATTCAGTTTCCGGGTGCCTGAGAAGACCGACAATCAGGTGCAGTACGTGGTGGAGGTAACGCCCAAGCTGGTGATGCCCTATCCGCTCTTCAAAGGACTGCTCTATATCGACAGGGAGACTCTGGCCTTCACGAAGATTGACCTGGAGGTCGACATGAGTGAGCCGGGCAAGGTGACTGACATGATATTGCGCAAGAAGCCCTTCAGTCTCCGCTTTGCACCTCGTCAGTTGTCCGTCAGCATAGACTATAAGACTGACGGTGGCGTGACGCGTATCAACTATATCAAGAACGTCATCCGTTTCCGTTGCGACTGGAAACGAAAGCTGTTCAAATCCAATTTCATCATCGTGTCGGAAATGGTGGTGACTGACCGTAAGGAGGGCGAGGGCATCAAGCCTATCAAGATTCGCGATACCTTCAACCGCCGTGATAATTTCTACGACAAGGTGGTGTTCTTCCGTGATCCGGCCTTTTGGGGCAACGAGAATATCATCGAGCCGACAGAAGACCTGCTGAAAGGCATTGAAAAGATAAAGCAGAAACTCCGATAGGAATTTCTGCTTTTTCTGTGGGTTATCTGATGAATAGCAGTTCTCGGTACTTGGGCAGTGTCCAGAGACCGTCTTCGACTATCAATTCGAGCTTGTCGACCTCGTAGCGGATGGCATCCATCTTTGGGCAGACAGTGTCGTGATAGGCAATGGCACGCTGGTGGATGTCAGCGATGCGATTGGCCACCTTGCGGGCTTCGGTAAGCTCCTCTACCATTTGTTCGATGCGTTCCGTACGCTCTGCAATCTCCTCGATGAGTTTCAGGTTGCGGGCAGAGAGACGCTCGGCACGTTCGGCAGTAAACACATCCTTCATGCCTTGCACATTCTTGATGAGCTGACTCTGGTAGTGGGTGGCAACAGGGATGATGTGGTTCATCGAGAGGTCGCCCATCACGCGAGCCTCAATCTGTACGGTCTTGACGTACGTCTCCCATTTTACCTCGTTGCGAGCTTCGAGTTCCTTGCGGTTCATCACCTTGATAGATTCAAACATACTGATGCTCTCGGGGTCGAGGTAGTGCTCAATGATGACAGGACATGACTTCTCCACGTCCAGACCGCGCCGGGCTGCTTCGGTTACCCACTCTTCTGAGTAGCCGTTGCCATCGAAGCGGATGGGCTTGCAGGTCTTGATGTCATCGCGTAGCACGTCGAGGATGGCGCTCACCTTGTTGTCGCCGCCGGCAATCTTCGCATCCACCCGTTGCTTGAAGTTCAGCAGGGCTTCAGCCACGGCAGAGTTGAGGGCAATCATGGCTGAGGCGCAGTTGGCTGTAGAACCGGGGGCACGGAACTCGAAGCGGTTGCCGGTGAAGGCAAAAGGCGAGGTGCGGTTGCGGTCGGTATTATCGATGATGAGGTCTGGAATCTGTGGGATATCAATCTCCATGCCCTGCTTGCCTTTCAGGTTGAAGAGGTCTTCCTTGTCGGATTTCTCGATATGGTCAAGCAGTTCGGTGAGCTGTTTGCCGAGGAATGAGCTGATGATGGCAGGAGGTGCCTCGTTGCCACCCAGACGATGCTCGTTGGTGGCCGACATGATGGAGGCCTTGAGGAGCCCGTTGTGGCGATAGACTGCCATCAGTGTCTCGACGATGAAGGTGACGAACCGCAGATTCTCCTCCGGACTCTTGGCGGGGGCATGGAGCAGTACCCCATTGTCGGCTGTCAGGCTCCAGTTGTTGTGCTTTCCGGAGCCGTTGATGCCGTCAAAGGGCTTCTCGTGAAGCAGTACGCGGAAACCGTGCTTACGGGCCACGCGCTTCATGAGCGACATGAGCAGCATGTTGTGGTCGACTGCCAGGTTGCACTCCTCGAAGATGGGGGCCAACTCAAACTGATTGGGAGCCACCTCGTTATGGCGCGTCTTACATGGGATGGCCAGTTCGAGAGCCTGAATCTCCAGGTCCTTCATGAAGGCCTGCACACGGTCGGGGATCGTGCCGAAGTAGTGGTCGTCCATCTGCTGGTTCTTGGCACTCTCGTGTCCCATCAGTGTGCGCCCTGTGAGCATCAGGTCGGGACGGGCAGAGTAGAGTCCCTCGTCGACAAGGAAATACTCTTGTTCCCATCCCAGGTTGACCTGCACTTTGTGGACATCGTCGTAGAAGAACTGGCATACGTCGGTGGCAGCCTTATTGATGGCGTGCAGCGAACGAAGCAGCGGGGCCTTGTAGTCGAGTGCCTCGCCGGTGTAGGCTATGAAGATGGTTGGGATACAGAGCGTGTCGTCGATGATGAACACGGGTGATGTGGGATCCCAGGCAGAGTAGCCACGTGCCTCGAAAGTGTTGCGGATGCCGCCATTGGGGAAACTCGATGCATCGGGCTCCTGCTGAACGAGTAGCTTGCCGCTGAAGTTTTCCACCATTCCCCCTTTGCCGTCGTGCTCTACAAAGGCGTCATGCTTCTCTGCGGTGCCTTCGGTCAGGGGCTGAAACCAGTGGGTGTAGTGGGTGGCACCCATCTCCTGTGCCCACTGCTTCATTCCTAAAGCCACTGCATCGGCAATCGAGCGGTCGAGGCGGGCCCCATGGTCTATCACGTCGATGAGCTTGGCATACACGTCGGAGGGCAGGTACTTGTACATCTTCTGACGGTTGAACACATACTTGCCGAAATACTTGGATGGTCGCTCTGCTGGGGCCTTGACCTCTACGGCCTGCTTCTTAAAAGCCTCCTCTACTACTTGGAATCTGAGGTTGTTTGACATCTTCTGAAAAATCGATTTACGGATTCAATACTTTCACAGGTTGGCGATGGCCACACCGAGTATGAAATTGGCTCGCTGTAGGTAGGGGTTGGCATGGAACTCCACGAAAATGGGCACGCGGCAGTGCTTGAATACCAGATTCTTGGTGGCGCGGACGGCAGCCATGTTACAGGTGAACGAATCACCGTATACCCAGTCACCAAGGATGACGGTCTTCATTTTTCCATCTTCCCCTTCCACCTTCTCTTGGTGGCTGACGCCGGCACTTTCGAAAGGAGTGATGCCAACCATGACATCCCAGTCGAGACCTGCGGCATGGAAGGGGACGTCGAGCTCGATGAAAGTGGAGTAGGCGCGTTTGCCGTTAATTTTGTAGTCGTTGCCGTAGAACATCGTGTGGGCCTGGATGGAGCCATACTTGCACGTATAGCCGAGGTTGGCCTCCAGCGCATGGGGACACTCTTCTCCACCGCTATAATAGAAGAAGCGGTCTTTGGCATCGACATTGTAGTTGAAGTAGTCGGTAATGCCGATGTTAAATCCCCAACGGCTGAAGTCGAGTGTCATATCGAGGTCTCTCAGTTCCTCCTTGTCGATGCCTGTATTGGCTGTCGCTTCAAGTGAAAGGCCCTGCCAGGCCAGCTTCACCTGAGGTTGCAGGCTGACACCGGCAAGATTCAAGCCGCGCCACATATAGTTGCTGACAACACCGGCAGAAATCTCTGCCTCGAATTTTTCCTGTGCTGCCACGGTTGAAGGCAGACAGAGAAGAAAGATACTTGATAAAATGATAAAATGTTTCTTCATGTCTTTAGTCAATCTATAAATCTGCGTAATATATCGTTGTAGTTTTCAATTCGGCGATCGCGAAGGAAAGGCCACCAACGGCGTACCTGTTCGGAATGGTGGAGATCCAGGCTGACGATGATGCTCTCCTCCTCGTCAGTGCTTGCCTCGTATATGATTTCGCCCTGAGGCCCTGCTACGAAGGATGAGCCCCAGAACTGGATGCCGGGGGCTTCGGATTCTGTGGATATTCCGGATTCTGTGGATAATGGCTCAAAGCCGACTCGATTCACGGCCACCACGGGAAGGCCATTGGCCACGGCATGCCCCCGTTGCACTGTCTGCCATGCGATGCGCTGGCGCTGTTGTTCCTCGGGCGTGTCGTTTTGGTCATAGCCGATGGCGGTGGGGTAGATGAGCAGTTCGGCTCCCTGGAGGGCCATCAGGCGTGCTGCCTCCGGATACCACTGGTCCCAGCATACCATTACGCCAAGGCGTCCCACGGAGGTCTGTATGGGATGGAATCCCAGATCGCCAGGAGTGAAGTAGAACTTCTCGTAGTAGGCTGGGTCATCGGGGATATGCATCTTGCGGTAGGTGCCGGCGATGCTTCCGTCTTTCTCCAGTACTACGGCTGTGTTGTGGTACAGCCCTGGTGCCCTCTTCTCAAAGAGCGAGGTGACGATGACCACGCCGAGCTCTTTGGCTATCTCGCCGAAGAGTTTCGTGGATGGGCCCGGAATAGGTTCTGCCAGGTCGAAGTTGTCGACATTTTCTGTCTGACAGAAGTAGAGTGAGTTGTGCAGTTCTTGGAGCACAATCAGTTCTGCTCCCCGTTTGGCCAGGTCGCTGATGCCTTCAGCCAGCCGGAGGATGTTGTTGTGCGTGTCAGCAGTATTGTGCTGCTGTAGAAATCCTATCTTGAGTTCTTTCATACGTCAGGAAATTGCATGGTGCAACAGTGTATACTGCCATGTTGTCTGATGATGCATCGGCTGTCAATGGCTACTGTCTCTCTGTCGGGGAAGGCCTCGCCGATGATCCGGATGGCTTCGCCGTCGAGGTCTGGCTGTCCGTAGGTGGGACAGAGCACGGCACCATTCAGGATGAGGAAGTTGGCATACGTGGCAGGAAGTCTGTCGGGGCCGTCGTAGATGGGGCGGGGCATGGGCAGCTTCATCAGCCGGTAGGGCCTGCCTTCCAGGGTGCGAAGTTCCCTCAGTTGCTGTTCCATGAGTCTGAGTTCGTGGTACTGTTCGTCCTGTGGATCGTCGCATCCCATATATAATAAGGTGTCGTTTGGGCAGATGCGCACCAAGGTGTCGATGTGCCCGTCGGTATCATCACCTGTCAGTTGTCCGTGCTCTATCCATACGATGCGGTCGGCGTACAACTCTTGCTTCAGGCGATTCTCAATCTGCTCTCTTGTCAGAGGCTGGTTGCGGTGGGGAGCCATCAAGCAGCCCGTAGTGGTGAAAATGGTGCCGCGCCCATCGCTTTCGATGGAACCTCCTTCAAGGACGAAGTCCAGACAGTCGTGATATTCGCCCTCTACGATTCCTGCCTCCCACATCCGACGGTTGATGGCATTATCCTGCGAGGCGGGAAACTTCTCCCCCCAGCCGTTGAATCGGAAGTCGAGCAGCCGATGGTGCCCGCAGTCGTCGGTCAGCGTGATGAATCCATGATCGCGGGCCCAAGTGTCGTCTGTGGGGCAGACAAAGCGCACGCAGTCTGTGGCAGCTCCCTCGGGTGCAACGATGATCAGACGCTCGCGACGTGCAATCTCACGAGCCATCTCATGGTAGGTGACGAGTATCTCACTGAGCATCGGCGCCCAGTCTGTTTCCCGGTGGGGCCATGTCAGCTGTATGCCCCACTGTGTCTCCCATTCTGCTGGAAGGCGCCATTTCTCCGTTGTATTTTCTGTCACCATGTTCATATTTTGGTGCAAAGGTACAAAAAAATCTTCTTTATCATTTATCGTTTATCAATTATTTTGTATCTTTGCAGCAAATTATTGGTATGTTAGAGGTAAAAGACGCGACGATAGCCGCTGGTGAGCGTACTTTGGCAAGGGGACTCTCCTTCATTGCCAAGGATGGTGAGATCACCTGTATCACGGGTCCTAAGGGCTCGGGCAAGACCATTTTCCTGCGTACGCTGATGGGGTTCCTGCCTGTGGCCAGTGGCTTCGTGAGTGTCGATGGTGAACTGCTGACGGTGCTCTCTGCCCCCGATTTCCGTCGGATGATGGTCTATTTACCCCAGCAGGTACAGCTGTTGGCTCATCAGATGATGCCCGAAGAGGCTGTTGTCCCTGAGCCCGACGACTATGCTGTATGGAACGAGCTCCTGCCTCCGGCCGTGACGGCTGAGAAACCGTTGCCGTTGGGGCCTGATGCTATTTTCAGCCTGGCTTCCCAGACTCTTGCCCATGCGGTCGACAGAAGCATCGTCGTAGCCGATGAGCCTGCTGCCTGGCTGACACCAGAACTCTCCATGCAGATGTTGCAGTTGCTGCGCAGTCAGGCTGATGCGGGAAAGACGGTACTGATTGCCAGTCGTCTGCCGTTGTTGGTTGAAAACTCTGACCAAGTGATAAATGTGAATAATGAATAGCGGGATGGTGTTACATGTTGTCTTGGGGCTGTTGTTGCTCTTGATTCCGGCAGGAGCCCTCTATTTCTTCGACAGGAAGTTGATGCAATCGTTTGGAGTGGCTGTTGGCAGGATGGCCTGTCAGTTGCTCGTCCTGTGCCTGATAGTGTGGGCGCTGGTGAAATACGACTCCGTCTGGCTCACTCTGCTGTGGCTGGTTGTACTCTCTGTGGCTTCGGCCCTGTTGGTGGTGAGACGTGTGAAAATGCGTATCTCAGCTTTCGTGCCGCCTGTGGCTGCTGGGCTCTTTGCGGGAGCATTGACAGTGGGCTGCTATCTGTTGGGGGCCGTCCTTCCCGTCACCGACTGGCTCGGAGCGCGTTGGGCTGTTCCCGTGATGGCATTGCTCGTGGGGCACTCGATGACCACCACCATTCGCGGACTGAGTGCCTATCACTCGGCCCTGAAGGCTGACGAGCAGCAGTATGAGTTCCTGCGCGGTAACGGTCATGACCATCTGCACGCCCTTCTGCCTTTCGTACGTAGGGCTCTGCAGGCAGTCTTTGCCCCTACGGTGGCCAATCTGACGGTGATGGGACTCTTCACGATGCCCCTGTTGCTCTGCGGTATCCTGCTGGGTGGTGTCAGGCCCATCAATGCCTTTGTCGTCACACTGATGCTCACCATCGGCTGTCTGGCCTCCTCGGTGATCTCCCTCATGGTGACCCTCTGGCTCGCTGATCGGCTGGTGTTTGATAAGTTTGGCAAACAGAAAGAAACGAATGAATAAAATGAAAATAAAACTTATGCGAAGCGGCCTGTTGCTGATACTGGCAACATCTTTTCTGGGCTGCAATGGAAACAGAGGTTCTGAGGCTGTAGCCCAGGCCGTCAATACGGAAAAGAACAGCTTCTACGACCCGCAGGCAGTGTCGGTCAGAAAGCAGGAAACCAAGGCGAAGGTGGTGACCATGTACGAGTTGCCGGCTCCACTGACAGATCGCCCTGAACAGATACTGCATCGGCGAGGCTACACCACATCGTATAACAGTAAGTCGAAGAATCCCAACTGGGTGGCCTGGCATCTGACGAAGAGCCACACCTACGGCCATCACCAGCGTAAGAATGAGGTATTCTCGGAGGATAGTGACGTCAAGGCTCCCCGGGCAACCAACAACGATTACTATAACTCGCGCTATGACCGGGGCCACATGTGCCCGGCTGGCGACAACAAGTGGGATGCCGAAGCGATGGCCCAGTCGTTTCTCTTCACTAATATATGTCCCCAGAATCACGGACTGAACAAATACGAGTGGAACGACCTGGAGATACAGTGTCGTGAGTGGGCGCAGGAATATGGTGCCATCGACATCGTCTGCGGTCCTATCTATGGTACCTCTGGTGAGCAGAAGACTATCGGGCGTAACCGGGTATGGGTGCCGCAGGCTTTCTTCAAGGTCATCCTCTGCCGGCAGGGCTCTCCTAAGGCCATCGGCTTTGTCTATCGCAACGAGGGAGTGAAGCAAAGCAGGGCGGAGGCCATACGCTCTGTGGATGAGATAGAACGCCTGACTGGCATAGACTTCTTCCCCGCCCTGGATGATAAGACAGAGACTAAAATAGAAGCCGAGGCCAAGCTCGCGGCATGGTAAAACGTTAAAAATGCCAAAGCGGAAGCAAATTCTTCACTCTTCACTCTTCACATTTCACTTAAAATTCGTACCTTTGCAGCGTGAAAATAAAAGAAGTGCTGAGCGCCCTTGAACGTTTCGCGCCTCTGCCCTTGCAGGAAAGCTGGGACAATGCTGGCTTGCAAGTAGGACTGACAGAGACGGAGGTTTCAGGGGCCTTATTGTGTTTGGACGTGACGGAGCGCATTCTCGATGAGGCCGTCACGAAGGGGTGTAACCTGATTGTCAGCCACCACCCGTTGTTGTTTCGCGGGCTGAAGACCATCAGCGACCTGACTGACGTGCAGCGCACGGTGATGAAGGCCATTGAGCAACATATATGTGTCATCTCCATGCATACCAACATGGATAATGCTCAAGGTGGTGTCAACTTCAGGATTGCCCGGAAGCTGGGATTGCAGGATGTCAGTTTCCTTGCACAGAAAGCAGTTGGCGGTATTGAAGCAGGCAGCGGCGTCGTAGGCACCCTGCCGGAACCGTTGGCTTCCGACGATTTCGTACTCGCCGTGAAGAAAGCCTTCGATGTGGAGTGCGCCATGTGCAATGAGTTGCTGCAGCGTCACATTGCCAGAGTGGCCATTTGTGGCGGAGCCGGCGATTTCCTGCTCGACGAGGCACTCGCCGCAGGGGCTGATGCCTTTATTACAGGCGAGATGCACTACCACCAGTATTTCGGCTATGAGCAGCGGATTCAGATCTGCGTCATCGGCCACTATCAGAGCGAACAGTTCACCAGCGAGATATTCCAGGAGATTATCGAGCGGGAATGCCCAGGGGTGAGAACCTGTATCGCAGAGACGTGCACAAATCCGATATTGTATATATAAATCAACAGAAATTATGGCAAAAAAAGATCCTACAGACTTGTCAGTCGAAGAGAAACTGAAAACGTTGTTCCAGCTTCAGTCGGCCCTTTCTACCATCGATGAGAAACGGGCGCTGCGCGGAGAACTGCCCTTGGAAGTTCAAGACTTGGAAGACGAGATTGAAGGTCTGAACACCCGTGTGGAGAAGATTCAGAACGAGATCGGCGAGTTCCAGAAGGCTATCGCCCAGAAGAAGGGCGAGATCACGGATGCTGAGGCCAGCGTGGCGCGCTACAAGAGCCAGCTGGACGAAGTGAAGAACAATCGCGAGTACGACACCCTGTCGAAAGAGATCGAGTTCCAGACGCTGGAGATTGAGCTCTGCAACAAGAAGATTCGTGAGGCCAATGCCCGTATCGAGGAGCGTAAGGGCGAGCTTGAGAACAGCAAGACTCTGATAGCAGAGCGCCAGGAAGACCTCAACGTCAAGAAGAGCGAGCTCGAGGAGATCATTGCTGAGACGCGCGCTGAGGAAGACAAGCTGAAAGAGAAAGTGAAGGACCTGGAGTCGAAGATTGAGACCCGTCTGCTCACCTCATTCAAGCGTATCCGTAAGAATGCCCGCAACGGCCTGGGTATCGTCTATGTGCAGCGTGATGCCTGTGGCGGCTGCTTCAACAAGATTCCGCCCCAGCGTCAGCTCGACGTGAAGATGCACAAGAAGGTCATCGTGTGTGAGTACTGCGGACGTATCCTGATCGATCCGGAGCTGGCAGGCGTGAAGATTGACAAGGCAACGGGCACGGAGGAGAAGAAGAAGACTCGTAAGCGTGCCATCCGCAAGACGGCTACGTCGAAGAAGGCTACCGATGCCAACGATATGGAGTAATTCCAACTCCGTCCTGATAAAAATTATGACCCGCATCCGGAAGGACTGCGGGTCATAATTTTTCGTAGTCTGGAATGTCTTTCAGAAAGGTGTACTTCTGATGCTCGTAGTCCATCCGGCAACAGTAGTGCTGCAGACCGTTGCTGACAATGAGGTAGTCCACTTTCAGCAGAAGATTGTAGGCCGCTATCTGGTCGAAGGTCTTCTGCTGTATCTGTATCGTGGGAGCCTTGTACTCGATGATCATCTGCGGCTGTGCCACCTTATTATATAATATGGAGTCGCAGCGCACCCGTTTCTCGCCGATACGCAGCTCTATCTCGTTGCCCAGCAACCCTTGGGGGTAGCCTTTATGCTCCACCAGGAAGTGGGTGAAGTGCTGGCGAACCCACTCCTCAGGGGTCAGCGCCACGTATTTTCGGCGCAAAAAGTCGAAAATGAGGCGCTTGCCGTCCTTTTCTCCCACTTTTATTTCGTATGGCGGTAGGTTTATTCGAAACATTTTTGTATCTTTAGATAAGTTAGGCTGCATCTCGAAAATAAAAATAATCGAGATTATTTTGTATTTTGCTCGATTTGCACTAACTTTGCATCGGCAAAATTACATATAATAATCCAAAAGACCAAATGGCAGAAGCAAAAAGTGTGAGTTTCGACAGCATTATGCAGGATTTGCAGGCGCGCAAGTTTGTGCCCGTCTACTATCTGATGGGGGATGAGTCGTACTATATCGACAAGATCAGCGACTATATCGCCAACCATGTGCTACAGCCAGAAGAACGCGATTTCAATCAGACAGTCCTCTTCGGTTCCGACGTGACGGCAGCCCAGATTGCCGATGCTGCTCGTCGCTACCCAATGATGGCCGAATATCAGGTGGTCATCGTCAAGGAGGCCCAGAATCTGAAGAATACCGAGGCCCTGGAGAAGTATTTCAAACAGCCGATGCAGTCTACCATCCTGGTCATGTGCCACAAAAACGGCACCGTCGACGGCCGGAAACGCGAATATGTGAAGTCTATCCAGGCCGCTGGCATCCTTTTCGAGAGCAAGAAGTTGCGCGACAGGGATCTGCCGCCCTTCATCGAGAACTATCTCAAGCACCGTAACGTGAGCATCGACCCTAAGTCCACGCAGATCATCGCCGACTCCATTGGAGCCGACCTGAGCCGACTGACCAGCGAACTCGACAAGGTCATCCTCTCGCTGCCCGAGGAGAATAGGAGAGTGACTCCCCAAGTGGTGGAAGACCAGATAGGGGTGAGCAAGGATTTCAATGCCTTCGAGCTCCGCGACGCCATCGTCAACAAGAATGTCTTCAAGGCTAATCAGATCATCAAATACTTTGACGAAAATCCGAAGGCTGGTAGCATCTACTCTTTTCTCCCAATGCTCTTCAATTACTTCCAGAATCTGATGCTCGCGTATTATGCCCCAAATCGGCAGAGCCAGGAGAGCGTTGCTGAATGGCTGGAACTGAGAAGTCCGTGGGCTGCTAAGGACTATATGACGGGGCTGAGAAATTACTCTGGAGTGAAAGTGATGCAGATTATCGGGAAGATCAGGGAAATAGATGCCAAAAGTAAGGGTCTGGACAATCCCAATACCCCTCCTGGAGAGCTGATGAAGGAACTGATTTTTTACATTTTACACTAATTTCACCCTTTTCCCGATTCTGGAATTTCTAAAAATGGCGTCTTTCAGAGACGCTTTTTTTTGGCGTAAATAGCGGTATTTAAGGGAGTTCGGCCAATTTCCACCCGTTCAAAACTCGCGTATTTCCGCGCGTTCGCCCGCTCGTTCAGAATACGCCAGAAATGCGCAAATTCCGATTTTTCAGACCACTCTAATTCGGCGTTCACACTTGATAACATTTCGATTCCTTGATTTTGATATGCAAATTAATAAAAATCGGCAGAGGATATTTTGTTTTGAATTGTGAATTTAAAATTTTAAAGCGCACCTTTCGTGCTTAATATTTTAATATCGAAATACAAATTCTACGATTTGGTTTTATAAATTTATAAATATTCATCACCTTTCTTTTAAACATAAATTATTGAATATCAATTATATAACATTATTATTCTCTAAAATCTACGGATTTACATCAGGCATCTGCTAAATAATCCTGCATAGACCGTCAAGAAAAGCAAAATTCGCTAAAAGTATCTGTAGGAAAGCCAATTAGTTATTCATTCTGATTATAGGAAGACTTTGTAATGCTTTAATCCTGTAAATTTAGGTTCGCAAATCAAAAGTCCAATTCCATTGTTTATCTTCTTTTGCTTTACAAATGTAGAAATGCAAACTTAAATTATTAAATCTTAAATTCTCTCTATTTTTGTTGTGTAATTCATTTTTTTGCTTTACCTTTGTAAACTGAAAGAAAAAGGGGCAAAAATACCCCTTAAACACCTAACGACAGAAAAATGAAAGATCGTATTCGTCAAATTATGGAGTCGCAGCACATGACTCAACAGGTCTTCGCCGACTATATCGGTGTGGGAGCAGCCACCCTGAGCAGCATCTTCAACGGGCGCACCCGTCCTACCCTGAACATCGTAGAAGCCATCAAAAAGAAAATTCCCAACATCAGCACCGACTGGCTCATGTTCGGCTCTGGCGACATGTTCCTCCCTGCCCCAGGCGATCCTGTCGGCGTTGATAAGGGTGATACTGGCAGTCCTGACGATATGTTTTCCGTATCGTCATCATCCAGTCAGATGTTGCTCTTCGACGACTCACCGTCTCCTACCCCCCAAAATGTGGTTGCGCAGCATCTTCAGACTAATAGTGTAAGAAATACACACCCGGAAATCAATCGGGCGGAGGTAAAATTCATTGACAAGCCACAGCGCCGTGTCAAAGAGATCCGTGTCTTCTACGACGACCAGACTTGGGAGACTTTTGTGCCGGAAAAGAAGTAGCGCATGCTGCTCTTATCATCCTTCCCGGATGGTTACGGATGGCGAAAGGTCATACACCACCCTGGCGTGTTCAGATGGCGCTTCAGGGTCTTTTTCTCCCTTTGCATGCGACAGATTTATGATAACAAAAGAGTCCACTGACCCCATGATCTACATATATTAAAAATATAACCCGCACATCTCGCACATCTGCTATAACCATCTGCAATACAGGTTGTTACAAAGCATGGTATCTCGCATTTATCTCGCATTTACCTCGCAGCAGCTATCGCTTCGGGCATTTTCAAGGCCATTCGGGAGCTTCTTTTCTGCTTTGGATAGTTTAAAGACAGTCACTACTGGCCACAATTCTGTCAACAGGAGCCCTCGAAAGGGTAAATTCTCTAGAGAATTTACCCGAAAGTAGGCACCAAAGTATACCTTTAGTGCCTTTAAACCTCTAAATTCTCTAGAGAATTTCAGAGCAGGAAGCCTCTAAAGACTCCTTTCAGACCTATTCCCGATGGTGTTTAGACTATCCAAAACACCTCTAAGGCTCCCTTTTTTGCCCAATTTCCGCATGTGCTGCGAGGTAAATGCGAGATAAATGCGAGGTAGGCTTTCACGAAGTGCATTGATAATCAGGTAGATATAGCAGATGTGCGAGATGTGCGGGTTATTGTTTTTTATAGTGTAGATAAGAGCTTAAATCAAGATAGCTGTGGGCTGAGTGCCACACGGTGCCTGACCCCGCTTGACGTTGACCTCGAAATCGACAGCCTTCGCGAAAATGGATTTTCGACTATGGGAAAATGCCACCGATAGAGTTTGCTAAACTTGTCTCCGCTACTGTTGAAAACGAAAGTAACATGGGGACTGGCACGGTGTGAGGTACCGCTTCGCCCCGTCGTACAGAAAAAAAACGCTGAAACCGCGGCAATGTCGGGAAATTGTTGTATCTTTGCAGCGAAAAACCGTGAGTAGAATTAAGGATATGAAGAAATTTCTAATCGACCTTCGGGTGAAGTCGGTGGAGCAGATCCACGAGCGCTATGTGCTGATCAGGCTGACTGACGAGGAGCCCCTTCCGGAGATGCTGCCGGGACAGTTTGTGGAGATACGCGTCGACGGCTCGCCACAGACGTTCCTCCGCCGCCCGATCTCCATCAATTTCGTAGACCGCGAGCAGAACGAGCTGTGGCTGCTGGTGGCAGCCGTGGGTGAGGGCACGCGGAGACTGGCCCAGCTCAAGCCGGGCGACAAGCTGAACTGTCTGCTGCCGCTGGGCAACGGCTTCACGATGCCGCGACGGGCTGACGAGCGGCTGCTGCTCGTGGGTGGCGGAGTGGGGGTGGCCCCCTTGCTCTATATGGGAGCCGAGATGGCTGCGGGGGGTCTGGAGCCCACCTTCCTGCTCGGAGCCCGCACGGCCCGCGACCTGCTGATGCTGAATGAGTTTGAGAAGTATGGGCGCGTATTGGTCACCACAGAGGACGGCTCGCAGGGTGAGCGCGGCTTTGTGACCAACCACTCCATCCTCGGACAGGAGCGCTTCACCCGTATCGCCACCTGCGGCCCGACGCCGATGATGAAGGCCGTGGCCCGCTATGCCCGACGGGCGGATGTCGACTGTGAGGCTTCGCTGGAGAATCTGATGGCCTGTGGACTGGGGGCCTGTCTCTGCTGTGTGGAGAAGACCACCGAGGGAAATCTGTGTGTGTGTAAGGACGGACCCGTGTTTAATATCAAGAAGTTGTTATGGCAAGACTAAACGTAAAGATAAAGGATCTCAGCCTGAAGAATCCCGTGATGACGGCATCCGGCACCTTCGGCTACGGACTGGAGTTTCAGGACCTGATGCCCCTCGACGGCATCGGCGGCATCATCGTGAAGGGTACGACCCTGAGACCTCGTGAGGGCAACGACTATCCCCGTATGGCCGAGACGGCCAGCGGCATGCTCAACTGCGTGGGTCTGCAGAACAAGGGCGTAGACTACTTCTGCGAGCATATCTATCCCCAGATCAAGGATATCGATACGAATATGATTGTCAACGTGAGCGGCTCGTCGCCGGAGGATTATGCCGAGTGTGCCGCCCGCATCGATGCCTTGGACAAGATTCCCGCCATCGAACTCAACATCTCCTGCCCGAACGTGAAGGACGGAGGTATGGCCTTCGGTGTCACTTGTGCCGGTGCGTCGAGTGTGGTCAGGGCCGTTCGCGAGCGTTATCACAAGACGCTCATCGTGAAGCTATCGCCCAATGTGACCGATATCACCGAGATAGCCCGTGCCGTCGAGGCTGAGGGTGCCGACAGCGTGTCGCTCATCAACACGCTGATGGGGATGGCCATCGATATAGAGCGCCGTCGCCCGCTGCTGAGTATCAAGACTGGAGGCCTGAGCGGCCCTGCCGTGAAGCCTGTAGCACTACGCATGGTGTGGCAGGTGGCCCGGGCGGTGAAGATTCCCGTCGTCGGCCTGGGTGGCATTTGTTCGGCTGAAGATGCCATCGAGTTCCTGATGGCTGGCGCCACTGCCATCGAGATAGGCACGGCCAATTTCCTCGACCCCACCGTCAGCATCAAGGTGCGCGACGGCATCAGCGAGTGGCTCGACCGTCACGGGTGCCAGTCGGTGGAGGAGATCATCGGCGTGATAGACTGACACTGGTGTCGCCGGATACAGTAATGCCCCGTCGGCCTTTTCAGGCGGCGGGGCATCACTGTATCCTCAGGAGGGAGGGTTATACGCCTTCCAGCTCCTCAGCGGTGAGGCTGAACCAGGGCTTGATGTCGAGGTAGTGGCAGACGACGATAACCAGTTCGGCAACGAAGGCTATGGCGCCGGCTTCGTGGGTGCCAGTCTTTTCTGACAGTGCGGGCACGTTGACGGAGTAAACGAACACCTTGCCGTCGACGTATCTGTCTTCGGTACGACCCTCATCCACGGTGAAGCCAGCCTGCTTGAAGAACTCTGCCATCTGAGTGGTGTTGGCGTAGGGCACGCAGGCGTCGAGCGTGTTGTGTACCAGGCTGATGCGCTCGTCGCCACGGGGCTTCCAGCCCTTCGACAGGTTGTCCTTCTCGAACACCTCCATGAACTTCAGCGACAGGTCACTATTGAAGTCAAACAGAATGGGGTTGATCCAGTCGGCAATCTTGTAGGATGCGAGTTTGCCTTCCAGATCGTCGCGCTTGTAGTCCTTGCTGAGCAGGTAGATGAGGATGTTGTCCAAGATAGGATCGAGGAACATCTCATTGTTGTCTACGTCGAGTTCGTTGTACTCGTTGTAGGCCAGCAGTGTGCTGATGACAGTTGACGGCATCGATGTCTCGCCCGAGCTGACCAGCTGGCGGTAGGTCTCGCCGATGTCGTAGGGCCCTGCGCCTGCCACGGTGTGGGTGATCTTGATGTCAGGATACTTCTCGGCTACGAGACGTACCACGCCCATGGCCGTCTGTCCGCCCTCAGAGTAGCCGAGGTTGAAGAGGAAGTCGCCCCACTTGTAGCCCTTCTCCTTGAGCAACTGACGGGCTGCCAGGAGTGCGTCGACGCTGCTCTGGGCATTGGTGCGCGACATGCAGTAGGCCTGGTTCTTGTCGCCCGTGACGCCGAAGCCGTAGTAGTCGGGAGCCACGGCGATGAGCTTGCTGCCCACTACCTTGAGCACGATGCCCAGGTCGCCGCGCGAAGGGCACTCGTCTTTCTGGAACACGGTGAAGTGGTTGTAGAGAACCATGCCGGATGCCTGCTTGCCGTCGGCCTCCACCTCGTCGCCCACGATGATGCTGCCCGAAAGGGTCACCGGATTACCGTAGGGGTCGACGGAGGGATACTCGAAGTTGTAGACCGTGGCCTTGGCTTCTTCCTTGCGGATGGTTTCCGTGATGCGCGCTGCGGGCACCTGCGATTCGGGCTCTACAACGGGTTCGCTACTTGGATTGTCTTCCACGGTACACGATGTGATCATCGTGGCTGAGCTGACGGCCATCATGGCAGCCAGCCATAAAATCAGTTTCTTTTTTATACTTATCATTAATGTAAAAGTTAGAATCTCAGCGATGCGGGCTTGAGCATGGGCGACTTGGCCTCGATGCGGCCCTTCCCTTTCACTACGACCATACACTTGCCGAAGAAGGCCTTGCGGCTGGGCGACGTGAAGCGCTCCATCGAGGTCTGGCAGCCGTTGTCGGTGCCGAGGATCTCGCCCTCTCCGTCGCCGAAGAAGCTGATCTGATCCTCTGCCCAGGGGCACAGGTTGCCGTCCTTGTCGACCACCTCGGCGGTGATGAAGGTGGTCTGCCTGCCCTGATAGTCGACGGAGAGCCGGATATGGTCGGGGGCGCCAGCGGTGCGGATGACTTGCTCGCAGACGGTCTTGCCGTCCTTGCGGCTGACGGCCTTCAGCTCACCCGGCTCGAACGCGACGCGCCACATGACATGGTACTGATGGGAGTCGGCCTTGCGGCGGATGCCCTGCGACTGTCCGTTGAGGAACAGCTCCACCTCGTCGGCCTGATTGTAGTAGGCCCAGAGGTCGATCTCCTGCCCCGGCAGCCAGTTCCAGTGGGGGAAGAGGTGGAGCATCGGCTCCGAGGTCCACTCGCTCTGGTACAGATAGTAGGAGTCCTTGGGGAATCCTGCCAGGTCGATGATGCCGAAGTAGGAACTGCGGGCGGGGAACCCGTAGGGCGTGGGCTCTCCGAGGTAGTCGAAGCCCGTCCAGATGTACTGTCCGCCGACGTAGGGCGTGTGCTTCACCACGTCCCAGGTCTCCTCGTGGGTCGAGCTCCAGGAGGCGTGCATGTTGTCGTAGGCCGAGCACATGTAGGTGGGGTCGGTATAGGGCAGCCACCACTCCTTGGGTGCCACGTAGATGGAGTCGCTGGGCATCATGTAGTAGCCGCGGGTCTGCAGGGCGCTGACGCTCTCCGACATGATGAAGGGCTTATTGGGGAAGTTCTTGGGCACGTCCTTCACCCACTGGTGGTGATAGTTGAATCCGATGATGTCGATGGCCCCGCTCTTGAAGAGGTGGTTGCCGGGATCGGGCTCGTTGCAGCCGGCGGTGATGGGGCGCGAGGTGTCGTAGCGTCTGACGATATCCGCCAGGTGCTGGGTGAGCAGGCTCTGCACCGAGAGCTCGCCGTCCTTGGCCAGGGTCGAGGCGTCGTGGCCGGCGTTGAGGATGAGGTTGGCCTGTTCGAGGGTCAGCGTGTCGGCCTCTGCCGACGACCACTGCTCGAGCACCTCGTTGCCGATCGACCACATGAGGATACTCGGGTGGTTGCGGTCGCGCAGGATGAGGTCGGCGAGGTCGCGCTCGTGCCACTCGTCGAAGAAGCGGGCGTAGTCGTTCTGCGTCTTCTTGCGTCGCCACATGTCGAACGACTCGTCCATGACGATGAGTCCCATCGTGTCGCACATCGCCAGCAGCTCGGGAGCGGGCGGATTGTGTGAGGAGCGTATGCTGTTGACGCCCATCGCCTTCAGTTTCGTGAGCTTGCGGTGGAGGGCGTCTTCGTTGAGGGCGGCGCCGAGGCATCCGAAGTCGTGGTGCTCGCAGACGCCGTTGAGCTTCATGTTGCGGCCGTTGAGCCAGAAGCCCGTGGCGGGGTCGAAGCGGAAGGAGCGGAAGCCGGCGGTGGTCTCATAGGTGTCTACCACCTTGCCGCCGGAGGATACCTCCGTGCGCAGGGTATATATATAAGGTGTCTCGCACGACCAGAGTTTCGGGTTGCTGATGGTGATCGTCGACCTGAGGCCCTTCGAGCGTCCCACGACGCGGCCGTCGGGGGCGATGAGGGTGTTGGCGACGGTACCCTGCCCCTCGAGGGTGACTGCGATGTCGAGCCGACCCTTGCCCTTTACCACGCGGGCGTCGGCATGGACACCCCAGTGGGCCACGTGCACGGGGGCCGTCTTCGTGAGCCACACGTGGCGGTAGATGCCGCAGCCGGAGTACCAGCGCGAGTTAGGCTGATCGGAGTTGTCCACGCGGACGGCGACGACGTTCTCGCCCTGCCTCAGATAGGGCGTGATGTCGTACTCGAACGAGCTGTAGCCGTAGGGTCGATGGCCGGCCTTCTGGCCGTTGACGTAGACGGTGGAGTTCATATACACGCCGTCGAATTCCAGGTAGTACCTGTCGCGTGCGCTGTCGTAGTCGGACAGCGTAAACGTCTTCCGATACCACCCGATGCCGCCGGGCAGTGCTCCGCCGCCGGCCCCGCTGGGGTGGCCTACGAAGAAGTCGCCCTCGCGGGCCCAGTCGTGGGGCACGTCGAGCAGCCGCCACCATGTGTCGTTGTACTCCGCTGTTGCCATCTGCGCCGAGTCGGCCAGCAGGAATCGCCAGCCGCGATCGAAGTTCTGTCTGTCACGAGCCTGCGCCGACAGTCCTGCGAGGACTGCCGCAGCCAAGAGGATAGTCTTTCTGATCATTGTCGTCATCAATTATTGTTACTTTCAGGCGACAAAGATACAAAGTTTTTTCGTAAAACGCGCGCTTCCAGAAGAAAAAGTTTGGAAGACAATATAAAGAGGTAGCACATTAAGGACCTCCAATAGCCTTATCCTTCTCTGCCCTCAGCGGTCTGCTCCTGAGACTGTTCTTGCTGCTGATTCTGCTGATTCTGTTGCGGCTGCTGATTCTGCTGGTTGCCCTGCTGCTGGGGGCCCTGTTGCTGCCCGCCGCCGTCGCCGAAGCCCATCGGCATGTCCTCGTCGCCGCCGAAGTCACCACCTCCTCCGCCGTTGCCACGCTTCTCATTGTTCATGTTGCCGAAGTTCCAGCTCACGGTGACATTGATGCGCGGGTCGCGCCAGTTCTTCTGGTGCCGGGTGAAGGTGTCGCTCGAGGTGTAGTTCTCCCATTTACGGCTATTGAACACGTCGCGCCAGTTGATGCTCAGGGACAGGCGCTTATTGAAGAATGACTTGCGCAGCCCCAGGTCGAGCGACTGGTTGGAACGACGGTATCCCTGAGTGATGGCCCCGCGCGAGCGCAGGTTTCCCGTGGCCTGGATGGATATGTCGTAGGGCAGCATCAGCGAGGCCAGCAGTCGGGCATCCCACGAGAAGCTCTCCTCGGCGGCGCCGGTGACGGTCTGCCCCATAATCTGATACGAAAATCCGTCCACCTTATAATAATAGCCGTTGAGCGTCGTCGTCAGGTCGAGGATGCGGAAGAGCTTGTTCTTCACGATCAGCTCCAGTCCGGCGCGCTGGTTCTTGGCCACGTTCTCCTGGGTCATGTACATCACTCCGTCGCTACCCTGATAGCGGATGCGCTGGATGACGTCGGTCGTGGGCCGGTAGTAGGAGCTGATACTCAGCGTGTGCTCCTCCCAGGTCTTGAGGAAGTTGAGCGAGAAGGAGTTGGTGTACTCCGGCGTCAGCTCAGGATTGCCGAAGCTGACCATCGATGCGTCGCTGGTGTTCTTGAACGAGTTGAGCTGTCCGCCCCATGGTCGGCGCAGTCGGCGCGTGTAGTTCAGTTGCAGCTGTGCCGACTCCGTCAGCTGGTAGTTCAGGAATAGGCTGGGGAAGAGTTGGAAGAAGTCCTTCTTGAAGGGCTCGTCGCGCTTCGCTGGGTCGTTCTCCTGCTGATAGTCGTAGCTCTCGGTGTTCACCTTCCAGTACTCTCCGCGCAGTCCGCCCATGATGCCGAGCTTGCCCAGCGAGGTGGTGACGGTGGCGTAGAGTGCGTGGGTGTCCATATCGTAGATGAAGCGGTTGTAGTAGGCCTCGTCGAGCGTGCGGCCTGTGCCCTCCCAGTTGTTGGCCACCCACGACTCCAGTGGCGAGTTCTCGTGCGAGAAGCGTCCGTTGTAGCCCGCCTCCAGCTTCAGTTTCTCGGTGATCTGGTTCTCGTAGTCGAGCTTGGCCTCCATCGAGCGGTTGCGCACGTGCATGGGGCGGTATTGATAGAGTTCTGCGTTGGTCGTAGCGGGGTCGGTATTACCGATGGCGATGGTGCGGTCGCGGTAGATATTGTCGTTGTCGGCCATCCAGCGGTTGAATGAGAAGTTGGCCTTCAGCTTGTGGAAGTCTGCCCAGCTGTGCTCGTAGGCCAGCTCGCCGTGATACATTTGCATGTCGCCCTCGCCGCTGTTCTCGCGATGCATCTGCTTGTAGGGTCCCTGTCCCATCAGACCGTAGAGATAAGTTGTGTTGCTTTCATTGTCGTTCTTGCCCTGCATGGTCATGCCCGATAGCGAGATGTCGTCCTTCTGCGTCACGTGCCAGGTGAGTCCGAGTCGGGCGAAGAGGTTGCCGCCCTTGTTCTCACTGCTACCCGTGGCGTTCTGGTATTCGCGGGTCATGAGGTACTCCTGCTCGCTCTCGCTGCCCCCGCTGCCTGCCCGGCGGCGGTAGCCCAAGTTGGCGAAAGCGTCGAGCACACCGCTCGAGTAGTTGATGTTGCCGCCCGTGTTCCAGCCACCGTGGTTGTTGGCACCCACGCGCAGCGAGCCATAGTAGCCTGCCTTGCGGTCGCGCTTCAGGATGATGTTGATGATGCCTGCCGAGCCTTCGGGTGAGAACTTGGCGCTCGGGTTGTCGATCACCTCGATGCGCTCGATGCTCTCGGCGGGTATCTGCTGGAGTATCTCGCCACGGTTGTCGGCCGTCAGGCCCGAGGCCTTGCCGTTGATCCACACCTCCACGCTGGAGTTGCCCCGCAGGGATATCTCGCCGTCGGTGGTGACCTCGATGCTCGGTATCTGTTCGAGCAGTTCCGATGCCGATCCTCCCGCCGAGGCGATCATCTGGTCGACGGAAAAGACCTTGCGGTCCACCTCGAGTTTCATCTGTGAGCGCTGTCCGGTGACGGTCACCTCCTTCAGCGTCTTTGAGTCCTCGGCGATGTAGAGGGCGTTGAAGTGGGCCCTGCGGTCGCTGGGCGTGATGGTGAACTGGCGGGTGATGTCCTTGTAGCCCACGTAAGTCACCTGCAGCTGGTACTGCCCGTCGGCCAGCCCCGTGATGTTGAATGTACCCTCGCCGTCGGTGATGGCTCCCTTGACGAGCTTTGCGCCCTGCACGACGCGGATATTCACAAAGGGCAGGCCTTCGTCGGTCTGCCTGTCGAGTACTCTTCCCCTAACGCTGCCCTGCGCCAGGGCCGTAATCGATAAAAATAGGAAACTTAAAAAAAGTATAAACCTAGTCATATGTTATTATAGACGCAGCAACTCTCAGATGGTTTAAAAAGAAAAACGCCCTGACAGTTTTTTATAAACACAAAGGAACGGTTCTTTTGTGCCGGCTTAATGAGCTTGACACAAAAGAACCGCTCCTTTGTACTTGATTTTACAGCTTCACGGTGACCTCCTTGCCGCTGTACTGCACCATCCGGCCCTCGGGGTTGTCGAGGTTCAGGGGCTTCGGGGCGTCCTTGGAGATCAGCACGATGTTGAAGCGGCGCTGCTTCAGCATGCCGGGGAAGCTGCCGCGGCGCTGGCCGATGGTCACGGTGCGGTCGTCGTCGTCGTACTCGATCTCGATGGTGGTATACTTGCCCTTCTCGTAGTTGTAGTTCGTGCCCTCGTCCTCGTAGAGCTCGAACTCGCCGTCGCGGCCGGCGTAGACGTAGAGGTTGATCAGCTCGGCGGGCTTCTCAGTGCTGTACTGCATCTCGGGACCGAAGGGGATGATCGAGCCCTCGCGCACGTAGACGGGGATCTGCTCGTAGGGCGCGTCGACCACGAGGCGCTGGCCGCCACTGATATGCTCGCCGGTGTAGAGGTCATACCAGCCCGACTGCTGGGGGAAGTAGACCGAGCGGTTGCGAGCCTTGTAGTAGCCCACGGGGCAGGCCATCAGGGCGGGGCCGAACATCCACTGGTTGCCGATGTTCTCCACCTGCTTGTCGCCGCCGAAGTCCATCACCAGGGCGCGCATCAGCGTGTAGTCCTTGAAGTGGGCCCAGCCGGCCATCGAGTAGAGGTAAGGCATCAGGCGGTAGCGCAGTTTGTCATAGTAGACGAACGACTTGTAGGCGGGGTGATTCTCCGGTGCGATGTTCCATATCTCGCGCAGGGGCCACTGGCCGTGGGCGCGGAAGAGGGGTATGAAGGCGCCGAACTGGTTCCAGCGGGCCTGCAGCTCGCGCCACTCCTTGAGGTCTTCGTTCTCCTGGCCGGTCTTGTCGAAGAGCTGCTGGGCGGCCACGTAGCGGTTCTCCACGCAGAAACCGCCCTGGTCCATGCCCCAGAAGGGGATGCCCGACATGGAGTAGTTCAGTCCGGCCGTCATCTGCGCGCGCATGTCCTCCCAGCGGGTGGCGATGTCGCCGCTCCAGGTGGCGGTAGAGAATCGCTGCTCGCCGGCGAATCCGCTGCGGGTGAGCAGGAACACGCGCGGCTCGTCCTTCTTACCCTTCCACACGGAGCGCTGGCCGTTGTAGATAGCGTCGGCATTCACCGTCGAGTAGGCATTGAAATACTCTGTTGAAGTGCCCAGGGCCGTGGGGCCGCTCAGGGCCTTGCGGTACCACATCGGGGTGCAGTCGCGCACGTTCGGCTCCGAGGCATCCATCCACCAGGCGTCCACGCCGGCGATGCCGTCGTGATTGTACTTCGAATAGAGGTTCTCGTCCATCTGGCGCCAGAACATCTTGCGGGCCCCGGCGTCGTAGGCATCGTAGAACGAGCCGCGGAAGCCCAGCCAGTCGTGGATGTCGTCCTTCACGGCCTGATGGTACATCCAGCCCTGCGCGTCGAGTTCCTTGTAGTTGTCGACGCTATCGTAGAACTTGGGCCATACGGAGATCATGAAGCGCCCGCCCATGGCGTGCACCGAGTCGAGCATGGCCTGCGGGTTGGGATAGCGCGAGGTCTCAAACTGGTGGCTGCCCCAGGAGTCGAGCTTCCAGTAGTTCCAGTCCTGCACGATGTTGTCCACAGGAATCTGACGTTTGCGGAACTCGGCCAGCGTCTGCTCGATCTCGCCCGAGGTCTTGTAGCGCTCGCGGCTCTGCCAGAAGCCCAGCACCCACTTCGGGTAGAGCGATGCCTTGCCCGTCAGCGTGCGGTAGCCCGAGATCACCTCGTCGAGGTTGTCGCCGGCGATGAAGTAGTAGTCCATGTCCTTGGCCATCTCGCTCCAGATGGAGAGCTGGCCGCGCTCCTCGGCCGAGCGGGGCTCGGCCACGCGCAGACCGCAGTAGGCCTCGCCGCCGTCGGGCTGCCACTCGATGCGCAGCTGGTTCCTGACGCCCTTGCGCACCTGCGCGGTGAACTTATAGGTGTTCGGGTTCCAGGCCGTGCGCCAGCGCTCGGGCACCACCTCCTTGCCGTCGATATACACCTTCACGTAGCCCGAGTAGTAGAGGATGAACTGACGCTCCTCGGCCTTGGCTTCGCCGAGTTCCGTCGCGACTCGGCCATTCAAGCCAGCTTGATGGCTCTCGCTGCTCCGTCCCTTACCCGTACATTTAATGCAGCACTCGGGCTCGATGAATCCCTCGTAGGTGACGGTGGCGCCCTGCAGGTTGAAGCCCTGCGGCAGGTTCTTGATGCCGCCGTTGTCGGTCTTCACGGCAATCTCCGACGTCTGGGGGAAGCCGTATTCGTAGTAGATGGAGTCCTCGTCGCGCACGAGCCGCTTGCCGTCCTTGGCGACATAGGTTCCCGTGAGATGCCCCTCACGGCCCTGCTTGTCGTAGAGCTTGAAGGCGCGGTTCAGCTGCAGGTAGTCGTTAGGGTTGCCGAAGCGGCAGTAGCTGTAGGAGTCCCAGAGCAGACCGTAGTTCTTGTTGGAGAGCACGAAGGGGATGCTCACCTTCGTGTTGTACTGGAAGAGATCCTCGTTCTTGCCCTTCATGTTGAACTCCTCCGACTGGTGCTGCCCCAGTCCGTAGAAGGCCTCGTCGTCGGGCGAGTCGAACTTCATCTGCCAGGTCAGTCCGTGCTTCATGGCCTCGGTGATGGCGGGGCCGCCCTTGAGGCCGTACTCACGCTCGGGCACGGTGAAGCGTTTGAACTGCTTGCCGTCCTTGGCCTCCTGCAGCAGCAGCTTGCCGTCCTCGTCGTAGAAGGCCACCGCGCCCGTCTGCTTCGACACCTCGGCCCTCACGTCGTCGGCCTTCACGATCACCTTGTCGGCGGTCTCCTCGATGGTGTAGGTGCCCTTGGCCGGTGCCTTCTGGGGCACGATCATCAGCGAGGCGGGCTTCTGGGGGAGCGTCTCCTCCGACGTGGCCCTCACGCGGATAATCTTGTCGTTCATCACTTCCAGGCACACCACCTTCGCCTGGCCTCCGTCAGGCCGGATGGTCACCCGGTTACCAACTGTCTGGACGTCTGCCGCGTAGAGCGTTCCTGCGGCGAGCAGCGCAGACATCGTCATTGCAATTTTCTTCATCTTTTTCTTTACGTTATTGTTTTAGTTTTGGTCATTCTTCTTCGTCCATCATGACGGCCTCTTCGACCACGATTTCCTCCCGGCAGGGAATCTCGATGGTGAATACCGTGCCGCTGCCCTTGTTCTGTGAAGCATTGATGGTGCCGTGATGGGTCATCACGATATCAAACACCTCGTGGAGGTTGGGGCTGTCTTCATCACCGACAATCTGTTCAAACAGATGGGGCATCACTTCCGTGGGGATGCCGATGCCGTTGTCGGCCACACGGATGACGGCCTTGTCCTGATTCTGCTCTACGAAAACCTTCACCTTACTATTATTGGGTGAGAAGTTGGCAGCGTTCTCGAGCAGTATCTGCATCATCCGGCGCAGTTGTATCTTGTTTCCCATCACGTCGAGCGTGTCGACAAGGGGAAAGTAGGAGAGACGTATCGTCTTGCCTTGGGGAGCCTGGAACTGGTCGCACATCTTGCGGCAGAGGGGCACGATGTCGATATGTTCGAACTGGGGGAGAGTATTCGGGGAGGCCGGGCTATCCGGAGCCTTCGGATTTTTGGGGTTTTTCGAATTTCCCGGGGTTCCCGGGTTATCTGGGCGGGCTTGGTGGCCCTCTTGTTCCAGTTGCTTGCGCATCTCGCTCATCCAGTGGCGTTTCTCGGTCTCGCGGCGCATCTGTTCGAGTTGCATGCGTTCCTCTTGCTGTTGCAGGAAACGCTTGTACCACAGCCAGACGGCGAGGGCGATGACGAGTATGTAGAGCAGAATCATCCAGGGGGCGCGCCAGAGTGGCGGGCGGATGGTGATTTCAAGTGTTGACTCCTCGTCATACATTGTGCCGTCTTCCTTCAGGATGCGCACGTGCAGGATATAGCTCCCGGCACTCAGCGAATTGAACGTAATGTTTGGGTTCAGCTTCGAGGTCTTCACCCAGTTGTCGTTGAAACCTTCCAGAAGGTAGGCGAAACGTTTCTGATTCTTGATGTCCACCTCGTTGGTGGCCAGTTGGATGGTGAACTGGTCATTATACTTCAGGCTAATCTTGCGGCAGATGTCGAGGGCCTCGTGCAGGATAATGCGGCCATCAAACTCTTTACCGACAGCCACGTCCTGATCGAATATCTGAAGTCCGCTGAACACGGGACGCTCCTTGCTGTCCTCCTGTTGCAGCTCATTGGTATTGATGATGTCAAGACCTCCCTGTCCTCCGATGAGCAGACGGCCATCGCGTGTCACCCATGTAGAGCGCTGGTTGTAGGTTGCCTTCTGCAGACCGTCGCGACTGTTGAAGCTACGGATGTTGAACTGCCAGGTGCCATCGTCCTGCCTGACGGGTACGATCTGTGATACACCGTGATCAGTAACTGCCCAGATATTCTTACGGTGATCCTCCGTGATAGAGTTGATGCCCGAGCCCAGCAGACCGTCGGTCATGTCGAGCAGAACGATGAACTTGGTCATCGGGTCATAGACGGTCAGTCCCGACGAAGATCCCTGCCATAGGAGCCCACGACTATCCTCGATGATGTAGTTTGTATTGGAGGTGGTTACTGTGATGTTCGGGCTTTCGGGGAACACTTGCGTGACGAGTTGGCGACTGACGGGGTTGGTCAGGGCATAGTAGTAGCTCGTTCCTGTGAGCAACCAGCCTTTCTTCGTCCATCCGATCGATGAGAGATAGTCGCTGGGCAGTTTGGTGTTCTTCGTATTCCAGGTGGTGAACTCTCCTGTCTTGGGGTCGAGCATCTGCAGTCCGCCGCCGAGCGTGGTGAACCAGATACGGTGCCATTTGTCCTCCGTGAGTGCCCACACGCTGTTGTTGGCCAGTCCGCCGGGAGCAGCCTGCCAGTTGACGATGTGTGCTTGTGTGGGATCGGCTGTGGATGGGATGCAGCGCGAGAGTCCGCCGTTGTAGGAGCCGAACCAGATGCTGCCGTCGCTGGCGGGCCAAGAGCCCACCATAATGTTGCCGGCAAGCCCACTGTTGTCGCGGGTAAAGTGGCTGACCACTTCACCGCGCTTGGGGTCGTAGACGAGTATACCCGAGTCGTTGGAGCCCAGCCAATAGTTGCCGTAGCGGTCTTCACAGACGGTATTGATGTCACCCACCTCTATGCTCTTCAGGCTCTCCATGCCTTTCACATACTCGTTGACGCCATTCTTGTAGTTGCCTATCCACATGTGACCATTGGGATCATGGTAGAGGCGGCGGGGGGAATTCTCGCTGATGGTGGTCTCGTCGTACTTGTTATTCTTAAACTGCTTGAGCTGTCTGTTCTTCACGTCAATCACGAAGAGACCTTCATGGTCGGTTACCATCCACATCCATCCGTTGTCGTCGAAGAAGAAGTCCCACACTTGCAGCTTCTCAGGCAGATTCTCGAATCCCTTGGCCTGCAGGTATTCCACCACCGTGCGATACCAACGGTTCTCCTTCTTGATGTGTATGAATGTGTTCTCAAGGGCTATGCACCAGATGTTGCCCTCGTGGTCGATGGTCATACGGTAGTCTTGGTTCTCGGGGCCGCCGTTCTCTTTCATCCATTTGTTCTCTTCGATGATCTTGCCTTGCTCTCCGTTGAAGACAATGTACTCGCCGTTGTAGGTGACGGCCACGACATTGCCGTTGTACTCGGTAAACATCGAGATGCCGTAGATGGGATTGACAAAGCCTTCTTCGTAGCCCTCCTTGAAATGGTGTAGCTTCTTGGTTTTTGGGTTGTAGTAATAGATGCCGTCTGCCACCGCCTTCACCCAGAAGTTCTTGTTTTTGTCGATATAGATCTTCTCTATGCCGCTAGTGATGCCGAATTTGGAGAGAACCCGGGCTGACTGGCGCTCGAAACTGTCGGTCACTGGGTCGTAGATACAGTAGTTCATGCCCTGCTTCAGCCAGAGCTTGCCGTCGTAGGCCTCGTAGATCTCGTCGGTATAGTTGTCGCGCATCGATGTGGTGTCGCGGATATTGGAGTAGTAGTTGCGGAAGCGGAAGCCATCATAGCGGTTCAGGCCGTAAGGCGTTCCAAACCACATGAATCCCCGGGAGTCGCGGTATATGCAGTTGACTTGCGAACTGGAGAGTCCGTCCTGCGTGTCCAGCCGACGGAATTTCATGTCGGGAATAAGCTTTGTATCGGCGCATACCGACATGCTGACGAGGGCCAGAAAGGCAACTAAGAATTGTTTCATATGCTATGTTAGGTTTCTAATCCGCCACAAAAGTACGTAAAAAAGCCCGAACCACCAAATGTTCGGGCTGATTTTTTATGCATCGTCGTCCATCATGACTGCTTCTTCAATGACTTCCTCTTCGTCTGCGGGTTTTCTTTTTTCTTTCCTTTGTTTTTCTTTCAACCTTTTTCCTAGTCTGCTCAACAAGCGCTTGATTGCTTTCCACTTATAGACAATGAGGGCCGCCAGCAATATGTAGAGCGTCCAGGCCCACCAAGAGCGATACCAAGGGGAGAGGATGGTGATGCGGAGTTCACTTTCCACGTCGCCCATCGTGCCGTCGTCGCGTAACATCCTGACGTAGAATGTATAGTTACCAGGCGAAAGCCCCATGTACGTGATGTCGGCATTGCCGATGGGGGTCTTGATCCACATGTCGTTGAATCCCTCTAGACGATAGACAAATCGGGTCTTGTTGCTCACGCCACCATTGTTGGAGCTCATCTGGATGGTGAACTGGTTCTCTCCGTGTTTCAGAGTGAGGCTGCGCTGCTGATTGAGGTTCTCACTGAGTATGATACGTCCGTTAATTTCTTCTCCGACTTCCACAAGATGGTCGAAGAGAACGAGTCCGCTAAAGATGGGTTGCTCCTTGTCGTCGCCTTCGTTGAGTCGTGTAGTAGCGATGATGTCCAGTCCCTCTTGGCCGCCAATGAGCAGGTGACCGTCTCGTGAGCAATAAATGGCGCGCTGGTTGAAAGGGCCGGGCTGTAGGCCGTCGCGGTCGTTGTAACTACGCACTACGAAAGTCCACGTGCTGTCCTCCTGATGCTGGGGAATAATGTTCGACACTCCATGGTCGGTAGTCACCCACATGGTGTGACGGTTGTCTTCAGTCACTGCAACGGCATTCGATCCATGCAAGCCCGATTTCATGTCAAGCAGTGTTGTCTGATTGTTCTTGCGGTCGAAGATAGCTACGCCAGCGGGGGAGCAGAGCCAGATGAGCCGTCGGCTGTCCATGACGGCGTGTGAGGTGGCTGTCGACACCGTGAGGGCTTTCGCCCCCTTAGTCTCTGCTACCCAACCGTTGATGACTTTGAACGTCCTTGGATGTATCAGTGCGAAATATTCGGAATTGCCCAGCATAATCCAGCCGTTGGTGGCTGTTGAGATGCTGTTAGTCCATACGGTCTTCAGTACCGAGTTGTCAGTTGTGAACGACCGTTGCTTGCCTGTGTGCTTGTCTATCCTGACGGCTCCACCTCCCAACACGCCGACCCAGATGTTGCCCCATCGGTCTTCGGTGATGCCCCAGATATTGTTGGTCACTAATTGACTGCCTTCATCGGTGGTGCGGAAGTTTTTCCACTCGCCGTTGTGATATTTCAGGATACCTCCTTCATAAGTGCCGAACCAGAGACTACCATCGCGGGCGGTATAGCTGCTCACTATGATATCACTCGGCACGCCGAGACTCTGTTTGGTAAAGGTTTCTACAGGTTCCAGCGTCCGGGGATCCATCTTGACGATTCCACCGTCATTACGGCCAATCCAGTAGTAGCCCTGATGGTCTTCGGTGATAGTGTTTACATCACCGACGTTCAGGCTTACGAAGTTTGACATCGCCTCCGAGCACATGGCCACTCCGTTCTTGTATGTGGCAATCCACATGCGTCCCAATTGGTCGAGGAAGAGGTGCTTGCAGGTGATGTCGGGAAGAGAGGTGTCATCGCCCTTGATGTTGGTAAACTGCCTCCACTCTTTGGTCTGTGGGTCAAGTACCAGCACGCCCATGTGGTCGGTAGCTACCCAGAGAAATCCCTTGCTGTCATAACAGATTTCCCACACGAAGATGTTTTCTGGCGGATTCTCATAGCCTTTCAGCAGCATATATTCCGTCATGGATGTCAGCCAGCGTTTCTCCTTATTTAAATATATATAGGTACCCGTAGAGTGGGTGATAACCCAGATGTTGTCCTCCCTGTCTACCGATACCCAGTAGTCATTGTAGGCATCGAGGGCGCGTTTCACGTAGTCATTCTTCCATAGCACCTTGCCTTCCTCACCATTGATACACATCAGTTCGCCATAGGTCGACACCAGTATCATGCCTTCCTTGCTCTCGGCGTAAGCACTGACTCCGAACTCCTTTGAGAATTCCTGGGGGCCGTAGCCGAAGTTGAAGTGCTTCAGATTCTTGGTCACGGGGTTAAAATAGTAGAAGCCGTCATCAAAGGTCTTCACCCAGTAGTTCTTCCCCGAGTCCAGGTGGATGCTCTCAATGCTGCCGGCAATCCCTTGTTGGTTGAGCCAGCGGGATGGCGTGCGGTCTACCTTCTCCGTCACCGGGTCATACACTGAGTAGTTCATTCCTTGTTTGAGCCACAGCCGACCGCCGTAGCCTTCCTGAATCTCGTCAATGCGGTTGTTTCTCAGAGTGGTAGTGTCTTTCTCATAAGAAAAGAATGTGCGGACGCGATAACCGTCATAGCGGTTCAACCCATAGCCTGTTCCCATCCAAACATAGCCCCTGGAGTCACGTATGATGCTGCTGACCATCGAATTGGACAGCCCCTCACGCGTGTCGAGCCGCTTGAATTTGAGGTCAGGAATCACGCCTGCTCCGACAACTATGCTCACAGCCATCGCTATTATCAGTAAATAGTGTCTTTTTTTCATGTTGTCTGGTAAAATTATTTGTTTGAGTTACAAAGTTAGATAAAATCCATTAATTATGCAAACATTCAGGAAAAAAAGTGCATATTCGCCAAAAATATTTGGAACTTTCGATAACTTTATGTAATTTTGCACGGATTATTATCGACAATTACCAATAAAGAATTAAATATAAGTATGAACCAACAAACGGAACAAGGCAGCAAATCCTACCTTATCAGTATCGTGATGGTCGCCGTACTCGGTGGCCTGCTTTTCGGTTATGACACCGCAGTAATTTCAGGAGCCGAGAAAGGCCTCCAGGCATTCTTCATGGAAGCTAAGGACTTCGCTTATACCGACGGGTGGCACGGTTTTACGTCGGCTTCTGCACTCATCGGCTGTATCATTGGCTCGGCACTCTCTGGATATCTGGCCACAAACCTGGGGCGCAAGAAGTCGCTCATCGTAGCAGGCATCCTCTTTTTCATCTCGGCCTTGGGCTCGATGAAGCCCGAATTCCTCTTCTTCACCTATGGCGAACCCACATATTCTTTGCTCCTCATGTTTAATTTCTACCGAGTGATCGGTGGTGTCGGCGTAGGTCTGGCTTCGGCCATCTGCCCGATGTATATCGGTGAGGTGGCTCCTTCCAATATCCGAGGTATGCTTGTGTCCTGGAATCAGTTCGCCATCATCTTCGGCCAGCTGGTGGTCTATTTCGTCAACTTCTTTATCCTCGGCGACCATGTCCAGCCACTGGTGGAGGAGATGGGTAAGGGTATCGCTGCCATCAATCCTGCTGCGCAGTGGACGGTGACAACGGGATGGCGCTATATGTTCGGTTCTGAGGCTATACCTGCCGGACTCTTCGCCCTGCTTATCTGCTTTGTGCCTGAGACGCCGCGCTATCTCGTCAGTGTCGGACAGGATCAGAAGGCCCTTGGCATTCTCTCCAAGATTAACGGTTCGGGCAAGGCTGCACAGATCCTGCAGGACATCAAGGACACCATGGTCGTAAAGACCGAGAAGCTGATGACCTACGGAGCGATGTGTATCTTTATCGGCATTATGCTGTCCGTGTTCCAGCAGGCCGTTGGTATCAATGCCGTGCTCTACTACGCACCGCGCATTTTCGGCGATATGGGCATGGACGACCCGATGATGCTGACCGTTTTCATGGGTATCATCAACATCACGTTTACGCTTGTCGCTGTGTTCACCGTCGAGAAGTGGGGACGCAAGCCCTTGCTTATCAGCGGTTCTCTTGGGATGGCTGTCGGTGCCTTGGGTGTGGCTCTCACTTTCGGGCACGCAGGTCTGGAACTGCTGACGGCAGCTTCGCTGCTCATCTATTCTGCCTCGTTCATGTTCTCGTGGGGTCCCATCTGCTGGGTGCTTATCGCCGAGATTTTCCCCAATACCATCCGTGGTGCTGCTGTGGCCATCGCCGTGGCCTTCCAGTGGATATCGAATTTCATCGTCAGCTCTTCGTTCGTGCCCATGTTCAACATGCACCTCACCGAGGGTGATGACTTTGGCCACTGGTTCACCTATGGTCTCTATGGCATCATCTGCGTGGCTGCTGCCTTGTTCGTATGGAAGCTTGTCCCTGAGACCAAGGGCAAGACGCTCGAGGATATGACTCAGCTTTGGAAGAATCGTAAGTAAATTGTCTAACCATAAAAATAGAAGAATTATGAAGAAGATTTTCATGTTGATGCTGATGTTCGTTGCAACAGTAGGCATCCAGGCACAGACCAAGTTTCACGACGTAGAGGCTAATGACGCCAAGGGAGCAGTCAAGAAGATGACTATCAACATGATGGGACCGGAACAGACCATCAACTTCAGCCAGGACGGTAAGATGGAGCAGAGTAACACCACCGACATCGCCTACGATGCCGACGGCTACATCAAGTCGGCCAAGGTCGAGGTTCAGGGACAGCAGATGGAGGTGAAGTACACTTGGGAGAACGGCCGCGTGAAGAGCCAGTCGATGGAAATGATGGGACAGCCGATGACCGTCACCCATAAGTACAACGAGAAGGGGGTGAATACTGCCGACGAGATCAATGTGGCTGGCCAGACCATGGAGACGCCCTATTCAGACTACAAATTCGATGAGAAAGGCAACTGGATCAGCCGCAAGACCAGTATGATGGGTCAGGAGGTGGTTCAGACGCGCTCATTCGAGTACTATGAGTAACGCTCACGACGTATTCCCTCTGTGTGATAGAAGCAAAGAGGCCCTGCCAACTGGCAGGGCCTCTTCATGTCATCATGTCTGAAATGCGTCGTGAGCGTCAGCCATAGTAACTATGACTATCACGGCATTTTCATGGCAGCCGTA
>DDQK01000009.1:5234-6160 GCA_002342665.1 Prevotella sp. UBA2444 | reverse complement strand
TGCCCATTGAACTGGGCATACGCCCTGGCAGCATTAGCCTGGGAGCGACGCCCCACGATAAACTCACTGACCATACCCGGAATACCCAGCAGCAGGATGCAACCAAGATAGATGATGATGAAGGCAGCACCGCCATTCTGACCTGTCATGAATGGGAAGCGCCACACATTGCCCAGGCCGACGGCCGAACCTGCCGTTGCCAGCACTACGCCGAGCCTATCGCTGAAATTCCCTCTGTCAGTCACTACGTTAACTCATTAAATCAGTCCAAGTTGATGCAGGAATATCCAAAGGATGCACAACGGGCATATATATTTCACCAGGAACAGATACAAGTGGAAGAAATGAATGTTATGCAGCGTACCACAGTTGGTAAACTCATCGCGCACCAGTTTGTGGGGCACGAACCACCCAATCAGTATACAGGTCAGGAAGCCCACCATGGGCAGGAATAACTGCCCCGTCACAAAGTCGAACAGGTCGAACAGCGACTTGCCGAACAGTTGCAGATACTGTCCTGAGGGACCTAACGACAGCGAGCAGAAGGCACCCATCACGATACAGGAGGCCGTGACAATCAGGGCTGCACTACGCCGAGGCAGACGGAACTCCTCCTGAAAGAAAGCGGTGCTCACCTCATGCAGCGAAATGAGCGAGGTGAGAGCAGCCATCGACAGCAGGGCATAGAACAACAACGATATGATATAGCCTACTGTCGGAATGGCAGAGAACGCCTGCTGGAACACGTTCGGCAGCGTGATGAAGATGAGCGACGGACCGC
The DNA here is from genome assembly GCA_002342665.1 of Prevotella sp. UBA2444. GTDB lineage: Bacteria > Bacteroidota > Bacteroidia > Bacteroidales > Bacteroidaceae > Prevotella. The sequence continues at coordinate 5,379 of DDQK01000009.1, read as the reverse complement.
TGTCGGGATTGACACCCACCGAGAAAGCAGCCGGGAAGATCATCAAGCCGGCAAGGATAGCCACCAGACAGTCGATGATACCGATCTGAGCGGCAGTACCCAGCAGGTGGGTCTCTTTCGAGAAATAACTGGCGTAGGTACAGAT
>DDQK01000009.1:3444-5139 GCA_002342665.1 Prevotella sp. UBA2444 | reverse complement strand
AATAATATAAATAAGGTGGGCATCATCAGCTTCGAGGCCCGCTCGATGCCATCACGCACACCGTGGACTATCACAAAAGCCGTGATCGACAACACGAGGAAAGTCCAGAAGATGGGTTTCACCGGATCCTGCGAGAACGTTGTGAAGTAGTTAGTGAAGAATGCCGGGTCGCCGCCTTCCAGCTGGCCAATCAGTGAAGCCCAGATATACTGCAGGCACCAACCAGACACCACTGCATAATAGCCCGTTATCAGGAAGCCTGTCAGCACACTCATATAACCAATATACGACAACGGATTCAAGCCTCCCACCTTTCGGAAGGCGCGCGCCGTATTGGACTGCGCATGGCGACCGATGATAAACTCACTGATCATACAGGGTATGCCCAACAGCAGCACACAACCCACATATATCAAGATAAACACCGCCCCGCCATTCTGGCCCGTCATATACGGGAAACGCCACACATTGCCAAGTCCTACAGCAGAACCTGCAGTGGCCAGGATGACGCCCAGTTTACTTCCGAAACTTGCTCTTTTCAGTTTTGACATCTCAACATTTCTCATAAATTCGTTGCAAAAGTATAAAATAATTCTTAATTTTGCACCAAAATTGATAATAAATATGCTTTCGTTAAGTCAAATCGTAAGGAAATACCCCTGTTCCATCCTGTGCATCGCGGTTGTATGGATACTCTCACTGGTGCCTTTCTTCCCAGAGACACCCCTCGACAACGTGGTATTCATCGACAAATGGGTACACATCCTCATGTATGGCGGCACCTGCTGTGTGATATGGATCGAATACATCCGACATCACACGAAACCCGACTATGAGAAACTGTTCTTCTGGGCCTTTCTGGCCCCTATTGCCATGGGGGGAGTACTGGAACTGCTGCAAGAATACTGCACCTCTACACGCAACGGCAACTGGCTCGACCTCGCAGCCAACGTCACCGGCGTCACATTGGCAGCTGTTGTCGGCTTGGCTATCTGCCTTCTCCGCCCCAGACGCTGAACGGATTCCTGCGCAGCTGTGAATTGTAGTATCGACGGTCGCCCGTCACCTCTTCTCCGATGAAATCGGGCTTTTCATAAGACTCGTCCTCGGAGCCCAGCTCCACCTCAGCCATCACCAGCCCCTCATTCTCGCCATAGAACTCATCCACCTCAAAGGTGTGGCTACCGCTCTTCACGAGATATCGACGCTTGTCGATGATGCCCGGCTCGCAGAGTGCCATCAGCTGGGTAGCCTCGTCGAGCGTTATCTCCTTCTCGAACTCATAACGGCTCAACCCGCCATTTTCCGAGGGCCCCTTGATCGTCAGATATCCGCGTGAGTCACGGATTCGCACCCTGACGGTGCGTCCGCGCTCACTACAGATATACCCTTGTTTAATGCGACTGCTGTCGAAGGCCAACTGCTTGTAGCCGTCGCCTTTGACGAGAAACTTACGCTCGATCTCCAGACCAGCCATCAGCTGACAATGTAGACGGAATAGATGACGAACAGAATGGCCAGCAGGATCAGTCCACAGAAAATGTACTTCACCACGTTGTTGCCACTCTCTTCTACTTTCTTCTGATAGGCCACCTTCTTCTCGGTGCTCTTCGATGCTCTTGCAATTTGTGCCATAGTTTTAATGTTTTATTGTTATTATTGATTATCGTCATTCACGGGGAACTCCATCAGATA
>DDQK01000009.1:3114-3317 GCA_002342665.1 Prevotella sp. UBA2444 | reverse complement strand
CGTTTCTTCATGGCGCGGTCGTAAAGCTGCGACTTCAGGAGCGTCATGGCGCGCTCCTTGTTCTTAGGCTGGTCGCGGGTCTCGGTATTTTCGATAAGGATTTCTTCTTCCTCGCCAGTGTCGGGGTCAGTGTACCAGTAGCGCAGACGGACACCCGACTCCACCTTGTTCACGTTCTGACCTCCAGCACCGCTGCTTCGGAA
>DDQK01000009.1:2856-3050 GCA_002342665.1 Prevotella sp. UBA2444 | reverse complement strand
CGCTTGCCCTGAGCGTTGAAGGGCGACACGCGCACCAGGCGATGCACGCCGTTCTCCGACTTCAGATAGCCGTAGGCATAGTCGCCCTCTATCTGCATCGTCACGCTCTTGATGCCGGCCTCGTCGCCGTCGAGCAGGTTGGAGATGGTCACCTTGTAGCCGTGGGCCTCAGCCCAGCGCATATACATACGCAT
>DDQK01000009.1:0-2735 GCA_002342665.1 Prevotella sp. UBA2444 | reverse complement strand
CTGCAGTTCGTCGGCCAGTGTGCGCACCTCCTTGTAGCCGTCGAGCCACTTCTTGATGCCCTTCACCTTCTTCATCTGCTCCTCGGCCCGCTTGCGGTCTTCCCAGAAGTCGGGAGCCTGGGTGCGGAGGTCTTCCTCTTCGAACTCTATCTTCTTTTTGTCAATATCCAGATAGCGATAGAGTGCATCCGCCCTCTCCTGTACGTCTTTCAACTGGTCTTGTGTAATCATCTATAAACTATAAACTATTCTGCATACATTTCATCTATCTCCCGCTTGTAGTTCTCGTTCAGCACGCGGCGCTTGATCTTCAGCGTGTTGGTCAACTCGCCCTTCTCCATTGAGAAATGGTGGGGCAGCAGCGTGAAGCGCTTGATCTGCTCATAGTGGGCCAACTGCTGCTGAAGCGTGTCGATACGCTCTTTCATCATCTCGTAGATCTGCTTGTTGGCACAGAGTTGCTCACGGTTCTCAAACGCGATATGATGCTCACGGGCGTATTCCTCCAGCAATGAATAGACGGGGATGATGAGGGCCGACACGAACTTACGCTGGTCGGCGATGATGCATATCTGGTCAATATACTTATCCACCAACAGTTTCGACTCAATCATCTGCGGGGCGATATACTTACCGTTCGATGTCTTATAGAGATCCTTGATACGCTCCTTCAGGAACAGTTCGCCATCCTTCATATATCCAGAGTCGCCAGTCTTGAAATAGCCATCATCCGTAAATGCCTGACGGGTCAGATCCTCACGGTTATAGTAGCCTTTCGTGATGGTCGGACCTTTCAGCAGTATTTCACCCTCGTCGCTGATTTTAATGTCGATACCCTCGATGGGCACGCCGACTCCTCCGACGGTGTATGGCTCTCCCAGATGATTGCAACTCACCGTGGCCAGGCTCTCTGTCAGGCCATATCCGACAATCATATTGATGCCGATGGCATGAACGAACTCCTCCACCTTCGGATTCACCGTGGCACCCGCCGTCGGGAAGAAGTGGGCATTCTCCAGGCCCAGTTCCTTGCGCACCAGCGAGAAGACGGTCTTATTGAGCATCTCGTACTCAAGATGCATGGCCAGCGGTGCACGCTTGCCCTTCGAGAGATAGTCGATATTGTGCCTCTTGCCCACGCTGAGCGCATGCTGGAAGAGTTTACGCTGCACGGCACTCGAATTCTCGATTTTCTCCAGCACGCCCATGTACACCTTCTCCCAGAAACGGGGAACGGAAGACATACACGTCGGGTGGGTCTCCTTCATCGACTGCTGCACCTCCTGCGGATAGGTATTCACAATCAGACGGGCGCCCTTTGTCAGAGCCAGGATCTTCCACCCCTTCTCAAAGATGTGAGTGAAGGGCAGGAAGTTCAGTACACGGTCGTTCTCATCCACAGGCACACACTTGCCGTTGGCCTCGAAGGCCGCATGATACTGGCCGCAGGTAAGGATCACGCCCTTGGAGTCACCTGTCGTACCACTTGTATAGAGCACATTGGCGACATCATCCATCGAAGCCTGGGCCTGCAGTTTCTCCACCTCCGTCTGTCGGGGCAGATTGTCGCCCAGTTTCAGGAAGTCATCAAAGTACATCGCGTTGGGGTCGTGGCTGGAGATGCGCACATTCTTGTCGAAGATGATGATGCGCTCCAGCGTCTGACACATAGAGAACACGCGACGCGCCTTGTCATACTGCTCCTGCTCGCCCACGAAGAGGAAGCGCACCTTGGCGTCGCTCACCATGAACTGTATCTGCTGCTCCGACGACGTGGCATAGAACGGTATCGTCACCGCACGGATGCCCCAGGCACCGAAGTCGCAGAAGAGGTACTGCACCGAGTTCTGCGAGAACACACCGATGTTCTCCTGCACCTTCACTCCGAGGTTCAGCAGGGCATTAGACACCTGCCAGACTTTGTCGGAGAACTGGTTCCACGAAATCGATTTCCATTCCTGACCGCCGAAGTCCTTATAGATAAGCACCTCGCGGTCGCCGTAGTTCTTTGCCTGGTCGTGAATCAGGCGCGACAGATGACTGTTTGTCTGCATATTCACCTATTATTATATATTATTTGGGTGCAAAAGTACACAAATTAAAGCAGATTGCCAAACGAAACGATTATTTTTTGCACTTTATTGTATCCGAAAAGGAAAAGAGACAAATTTCCGCAAATAATACACGAACATTCAAAATAAAATAGTAACTTTGCCGCCAGATATGGATTACAAAGACTATACGAACGACGCGGTGGAGCTGCTGAAGGCGCTCATTGCAACACCATCGGTAAGCAGGAATGAAGACCGTGCTGCCGACTTGCTGGCCAGGTATCTGGAACGCTGGGGGCTGCCCTATGGCCGGGAGGGCAATAACCTGTGGGTGGGTTGTCAGGACTGGGACGACCAGCGACCGACACTGATGCTCAATGCCCACATCGACACGGTAAAGCCCGTATCGACCTGGACGCGCGACCCTTTCCGCCCCACGCAGGAAGGCGACACGCTCTACGGACTGGGCAGCAATGACTGCGGCGGCGGGTTGGTGTCGCTACTGCAAGTCTACCGCATCATGCTCAACCGTCAGCGCAGTTACAACATCCTCTGGGTGGCCTCAGCCGAGGAAGAGGTGTCGGGCAGCGAGGGGTTCAGCCGCGTGCTGCACCGACTGCCGAAGATCGACGTGGCCATCGTGGGAGAGCCGACAGGCATGCAGCCGGCCATCGCCGAGAAGGG
>DDQK01000035.1:376-141538 GCA_002342665.1 Prevotella sp. UBA2444 | reverse complement strand
GCCATGAAAATGCCGCTTGGCAGAAAGAATGGCTACCAGACAGATGGTGGTTACCCTACGCCCTCAACGCCCGCATGGCATTGAGGACGGCGAGGACGGTGACACCCACGTCGGCGAAGACGGCGAGCCACATGGTGGCCAGGCCGAAAGTGGCGAGGATGAGGACGGCCACCTTGACCCCGATGGCAAACCAGACATTCTGACGGGCAATGGCGAGGGTGCGACGGGCGATACGGACGGCCAGGGCGATCTTCGACGGACGGTCGTCCATCAGCACCACGTCGGCAGCCTCGATGGCGGCATCGGAGCCCAGCCCTCCCATGGCGATGCCGACATCGGCACTGGCCAGCACGGGAGCATCGTTGATGCCGTCGCCCACGAAAGCCACGGGAGATTTGAGATTTGAACTTTCCATATAGGCCACCTTGTCGGCAGGAAGGAGCCCGGCATGATACTCATCGAGTGCGAGCTGACTGGCCACATGGGCAGCCACCTCAGGACGGTCGCCAGTGAGCATGACCGTGCGGTCGACGCCCAGGCGACGGAGCTGGGCAATGGCATCGGCGGCATCGGGCTTGACCTGATCGCGGATGACGATGTGGCCGGCGTAGGTAAAGGAGACCTCCCCCGCCCCTTCCTGTAGGAGGGGAGATATGGCGACATGGATGACGGTGCCCGTATCGTGGTCGGCCTGACACTGGGCACAGTCGTGCCAGCGAGCCCCCACGGTTTCCATCAGTTTCGTATTGCCCACTGAGACCAGACGTCCCTCGACACGGGCACGGATACCCTGGCCTGCTATCTCCTCGACATCGGTAACGCGGCAGCCGTCGGTGGCCTCGTCGGGGAAGGCATCTCGCAGCGCGGCAGCTATGGGATGGGTGGAGAAATGCTCTACGTGGGCGGCGAGATGGAGCAACTGATGCTCGTCAATATGGTCGGGATGGACGGCTGAGACGGCAAACTGTCCGTGGGTGAGCGTGCCCGTCTTGTCGAAGACCACGGTGCGGAGCTTGGAGAGCACATCCATGTAATTGGCCCCCTTGACGAGGATGCCCTGACGCGAGGCTCCTCCGATGCCGCCGAAGAAGGTGAGCGGCACGCTAATGACGAGGGCACAAGGGCAACTGACCACGAGGAACATCAGGGCGCGGTAAATCCATTGAACATTGAACATTGAAGATTGAGCAATGAACATTGACCATAGATTGGGGAGGATGGCCAGGGCAAGTGCTGCGAAGACCACCACAGGGGTGTAGATACGGGCGAAGCGGGTGATGAAGGCCTCGCTCTGCGACTTGTGCTCGCCTGCATGCTCGACGAGCTGGATGATCTTCGAGACGGTGCTTTCGCCGAAGGGCTTGGTGACCCGTACACGGAGGACGCCGGAGAGATTGACACAGCCGGAGACGACCTCGTCACCCACGGCTACGTCGCGAGGCAGCGACTCTCCCGTCAGCGCCACCGTATTGAGGGCAGAGCTGCCCTCAGTGACGATGCCGTCGAGAGGAACTTTCTCACCAGGACGGATGACGATGATATCCCCTACCCCAACCTCTTCGGGACTGACATCGCGGTCGCCCAGATGAGCCACGTCGGGCCGGATGTCCATCAGATGGCTGATGCTCTGACGGCTCTTGCCCTCGGCATAGCCCTCGAAGAGCTCGCCCACCTGGAAAAAGAGCATGACGAAGACCGCCTCGGGGAACTGGGTCTCGGCACCAGGCAGGAAGCCGATGCAGAGGGCTCCGATAGTGGCGACGGACATGAGGAAATGCTCGTTGAAGGCATCGCCATGGGTAATCCCCTCCCACGCCTCATGGAGCGTCTCATGGCCTATTAATAAATAAGGTACAAGATAGACGAGCAGCAGCTGCCACTTAGTCAATTGAACATTGAACATTGAACATTGAACATTGAACATTGAACATTGAACATTGGAAGTTGACAGGTATTCAATGAGTACGGCGATGGCAAGCAGGATGGCCGTGACGATGATGAGCGTGAGCTGTTTCTTCAGGCCGCCCTCTTCATGGTGATGGTGTTCGTGCTCGTGGTGGTGATCATGATGATGTTCATGATGATGATGTTCGTGCTCGTGAGAGCAGCAATTACAATGTTGATGTGCCATATCTTTGCAATTTGATTGATTTCACGCTGCAAAGGTACGGCACATCCGGTGCAACTTGGTTGCAAAGGCTATTTATAGCACTCGAAAATGGTGTCGACAGTCTTTTCGGGCATCTTCTTGGTCAGCAGACTGACGATGAGTACCACGGGGAATCCACCCACCATGGCGATGGCGCCGCAGTTGATGGGGTTGATGGGATTGCCCAGCAGCATGTTGACCACCGTGAGGCCCACGCCCCAGATGAAGCAGGCCCAGACAGAGGCCGTGGTGACGCCGCGCCAATAAAGGCCCAGCATGAACGGAGCCAGGAAGGCACCCGCCAGCGCACCCCACGAGATGCCCATCAGCTGGGCGATGAACGTCGGGGGATTGAGGGCGATGAGCAGTGAGATGGCGATGAAGAACATGATGAGCACACGCATCACCACCACCTTACGGCGCTCGATCTTCTCGGCCACAATATCGTCGATGGCACCCTCCTCCACCTCGCCAGGCAGCGACTTCTTGTCGCGGTAGATGAGGTCGAGAGTCATCGTGGAGGAAGAGGTGAGCACGAGCGATGCCAGCGTCGACATCGATGCCGAGAGCACCAGCAGCACCACCAGGGCGATGAGCACATCGGGCAGGGTGACAAGCATGGCGGGCACGATGGAGTCGTAGGCTATCTTGCCGTTGACGATGACGGGATCATACAGACGCCCGAAGCCGCCAAGGAAATAACAGCCGCCAGCCACGATGAAGGCGAAGACGGTGGAGATGACGGTGCCGCGACGGATGGCACTCTCGTCGGTGATGCTGTAGAACTTACCCACCATCTGAGGCAGTCCCATCGTGCCGAGCGACGTCAGGATGACCACGCCCAGGAGTCCCCAGGGATCAGGGCCGAACCAGGAGGCGAAGCCACCGTTGACACTGGGATCGGCATCGCTGGGCAGCAGGGCCAGCTTGTCGACAGCCGTCGAGAGTCCGCCCTGCGCATTAAGCACGGCCACGATGATGGCCACGATGCCGAAGAGCATGATGATACCCTGGATGAAGTCGTTCATCGCCGTGGCCTTGTAGCCACCGAGGATGACATAGACGGCCGTCAGGATGGCCATGATGACGACACAGTATTCGTATGGTATGCCAAAGCCCATCTCGAAGAGTGTCGATATGCCCTTGTAGACACCGGCTGTATAGGGAATCAGGAATACGAAGGCGATGATGGAGGCCACCACGCGGAGTCCCTGGTCGGAAAATCGGGTGCCGAAGAAGTCGGGCATGGTACGGCTTTCGATGTGCTGCGTCATCAGTTTGGTGCGCCGCCCCAGCAGCACCCATGCCAGCCAGGAGCCGATGACGGCGTTGCCCACGCCAATCCAAGTGGAGGAGAGGCCGTAACGCCATCCGAACTGTCCGGCATAGCCCACGAAGACCACTGCCGAGAAATAGGAGGTGCCGAAGGCGAAAGCCGTCAGCCACGGGCCTACGGCACGTCCGCCCAATACGAATCCGTCGACACTGCTGGCCTGCTTACGGGTATAGAGTCCCACACCAATCATCACGGCCAGGAAGATGATGGTCAATACGATCTTGATAATCATAATCTTAGAATGCTACTTGAACCTGGGCTTGAAGCCAGTTATAATCCTTGGATGAAATATTCTCGCCGCAGAGGCAACGGGTGTACTGCAGCTGCACGCGGCACTTCTTGTAGTACCAGTACTGCAGACCGATGGTGAGGTTGGTCTGATCCCAGCCGTTGACCTTGGTATTGCGGTCGAAGGTCTCGCCGCTGGCCACCACATCGAGGGCATCCACCACGGGAATACATACCGTCGCATAGCCACCGCGGGAGCCCACGTCGCCGTCCTGTCCTCCGAGCCACTCGGCACGGATGCTGGCAGGACGTGCCTCCTTATACTTACTGCCCGTATAGGGAGCCGTCTTGAACTCGGCACCCACGGAGTAGCGGTTGCGCTTATAGTTGTCGCCCACCTGGATGTCGGGATTCCACTTGGCCGTGCCCACGGCACAGCCCGTGCCCAGATAGCCCGAGGCCACCACACGGAAACCATCGACTGGGCGCACCTCCAGTTTGGCGATGAAGTCTTTCTGATTGTTCTGGTCCTTACGGTTGATGCCCTGTCCGCTCATCAGTGCCAGATTGTAGCGGAACAAGCCATTCGCCAGGTCGCCGTAGATCTCGAGTCCCATGTCACGACCGTAGTTCACGCCGTTGAGCGGGTCGGGACCTTCGCCAGCGAGATAGAGCACGGCCTGCGAGTAGACGTCAATCAGCTCGAGAGCTGTCGGGGAGAGGGGATTCTCCATCGTGTATGAGTGCTTGAACTGTCCCAGACGCACGGTCAGGGCATTGTTGCGAGTGATGCGGTAGTCGGTGTAGAATTCCTGTACCACGCTCGAGAAGTCGTGCATGAACAGGAACGACCAGCGGTCGGTGATGCGTGCCTTTGCCCATAGCAGGGTTCGTTTAAGGTTGTAGGCATTGGTCTTTTCGCCGTTAGGGTCCTGGTAGCTCCAGCCGCCCTGGGCATAGCCGTTGAGGGTGATACGACTCGTGAGTTCCTTCAGCCAGTCGGGTTTCTCACTCTTTGCCTTTTGTTGCCCCATAGCGGCAACGCTACTGAACACTGCCAGTGCCACTGCCAATGTCCGCCACATGAAACTTTGTTTTCTCATCTTTTCATTTGCTTAATTGAAGTTATTTAGTTCATGCGGCGACAAAGGTAGCTATTTTTCCTCAAACACAAAACAATTTGCTCATTTTTTTATCGTTTTGCTTGCAATTTGTCTGGCTTTAGCCTCAGATGGCGACGAAAGTTTGCCTTTGAGGTACTCTTCGATAATCAATCCCGCCATCGGAGCAGCAAGGTCGGCGCCGAATCCACCATGCTCCACATAGACACTCACGGCAATCTTGGGATTATTCATCGGAGCAAAGCCGATGAAGGCAGAATGGTCTTCGCCCGGATTCTCTATGGTGCCCGTCTTGCCACAGATGGGATAGCTGGCGCGGATGCTCGTGGCCGTACCTTTCTCGACGGCCAGACGCATACCATCGACAACTACCGGGTAGGCAGTGGGAGCCACCTTCGTCTGGCGCTTGGTCAGATAGCGCTGGTTCTGGGTATTCTTGTGAATATGGGGCACATAGTACCAGCCACGGTTGGCGATGGTGACAGCCAGGTTGCAGAGTTGCAGGGGAGTACAGGTGACATCGCCCTGCCCCATGCCAGCCCACCAGATGGTCTTGCCGTCCCACCCATCCTTATAGCGACGGTTCAGATAGTCGGCGCCAGCGAGCAATCCTCCCTCCTCACCTTTTATATCTATGTGCATAGGCCCGCCGAGTCCCATCGACTGCATGTACGATCGCCAGGTGGTGATGGCCTCCGAGGGCGACTCATACATGAAGTCGTCGTTGATCATTGAGCCGAAGTTGAGTATGAACCAGGTGTTGCATGAGTGGGCAAGTGCATCCTTCAGGTTGAGGGGCGAACGGTGCTTGTGGCATCCCACCTTGATCGAGCCATCGGTGATGCCGCCATTGCACTCCACGGTAGTCTCCGGGGTGACGAAACCCTCGGAGAGCATCGCCAGGGCCTGGGCTGTCTTGAAGGTGGAGCCCGGAGCCTGAGGCTTGCCGATGGCCTGGCGCACGTCGGGACCGCTGGGAGTATTGGTAGCCAGACAGAGTATCTCGCCATTGGCGGGGTTGATGGCCACGATGCTGCCCGTCTTGCCTTTCAGCAGACGCTCGCCCAACTGCTGGAGCAGGGGACGAATAGTCAGCTGCCCGTCAGTGGGCAGGCCCTGGGCTGAGACGGGAGCCAGGACGAAAAGGAGGGCTATCGTGATTAGTGAATAGTGAATAGTGAATAATTTGCTACCGCTGTCCATATATTCAATTCTTCAATCCTTCAATCCTTCAATTCTGAAAGTATACGCGTTTCACACGGTTGCTGACCCCCGTAAGCACCTCATAGGGAATCGTCCCGAGGGTATCGCTGAGGGCCGTCACAGGCAGGTGCTCGCCGAAGATCTCCACCTTGTCGCCCTCCTGACAGTCAATGCCCGTGACATCGATCATGGCCACATCCATACAGATATTGCCTACGTACTCCGCCTTCTGGCCGTTTACCAGGCAATAGCCGTGGCGATTGCCCAGGTGACGGTTCAGGCCGTCGGCGTAGCCTATGGGGATGGCAGCAATCACGGAGTCATGGTCTATCGTGCCCTTACGGCTATAGCCAACCGTCTCTCCAGCCTTCACTTGCCGCATCTGGAGGATGGTGGTCTTGAGGGTGCTGACGGTATGGAGAATGCGGTTGTCGCGTGGGTCCACGCCATAGAGTCCGATGCCCAGGCGACACATATCCATCTGTCGCTCAGGGAAATGCTCGATGCCGGCAGAGTTGTCCATGTGGCGCAGTATCTTGTGGCTGAAGGCACTCTGCAGCTTCCGGCTTCCCTTGTCAAAACGCTCGAACTGCAGGGAAGAGAAGTTGTCGAAGTCGTCGCTGTCGGATCCTACGAAATGTGAGAACACCGAGCGCGGGATGATGGCCTGCTGATGGGTCAGACGGTCGATGAGCTCGTCGATGTCATGCTCAGGGTCGAAGCCCAGGCGGTGCATGCCCGTGTCGAGTTTGATATGTACTGGCCATCCCGTGATACCCTCCTTACGGGCAGCACGGATGAGGGCGTCGAGCAGTCGGAAAGAGTATACCTCGGGTTCGAGATCATAGTCGAACATGGTCTTGAAGGCAGTCATCTCCGGGTTCATGATCATGATATTGGCCGTGATGCCTGCCTTGCGGAGGGTGACGCCCTCATCTGCCACGGCCACGGCGAGATAGTCGACGCAATGATCCTGTAGCGTCTTGGCCACCTCGACGGCTCCCGCACCATAGGCATCGGCCTTGATCATACACACCATCTTCGTCTCCGGCTTCAGGAACGAACGGTAGTAGTTCAGGTTGTCCACCAGGGCGTTGAGGTTCACCTCGAGGATGGTCTCATGCACCTTCTGCTCCAGCTGTTCCGTGATTTGATCGAAGCCAAACTGACGGGCTCCCTTCAGCAGCACCAGTTCGTTGCGCAGACTGCTAAAGGTATCGCTGGAGAGGAAATGCTGAACATCGGCGAAGAAGCGCTTGTTATCGATACGAATCTTATCTGCCTGCGACGATATCTCGGTGCCGATGCCGATAAACTTGTCGATGCCGCGCTTCACAGCCAGGTCGCTCACTTGGGCATAGAGTGCCTCAGGAGCAATACCACTCTGGAAGATGTCACTGAGGATGAGCGTCTTTCTCTTCGCCTCACGACGATTCATGAAGTCGAGGGCGATATCCAGCGAGTTGACGTCGCTGTTGTAGGAGTCGTTGATCAGGATACAGCCGCGCTGCCCTTCCTTCACTTCCAGACGCATGGCCACCGGCTCCAGGGTAGGCATGCGCTCGGAAAGCTGCTGCGGGGTGATGCCCAGATACAGAGCCACGGCGGCACAGGTGATGGAGTTCTCGATGCTGGCCTCATCCACGAAGGGTATCTCGTAGCGGAACTCCTCGCCCCGCCATACGTAAGTGATCGTAGTAGCATCCTGCACCGTCTCCTCGGATTTCACGAAGAGAGCCGCCTGTTCGTCACAGGTAGACCAGGATATCTTCTCGCCGCGATACTGCATCCTACGGATACAACGGCTCACGATGTCGCTGTCGGAACAGTAGACCACGGCCCGCGTGTCGTGCATCAGTTCCATCTTCTCCATGCACTTCTCCTCCATCGAACGGAAGTTCTCCTGATGAGCAGCACCCAGGCTGGTGAGCACGCCGATGGTGGGTTGGATGATATCGCGCAGAGCATACATCTCTCCTGGCTGACTGATGCCGGCTTCGAAGATGCCCAGCTCCGTCTGTTCGTTGAGCAGCCATACGGAGAGGGGGACGCCAATCTGAGAATTGTAACTGCGGGGAGAGCGCACGATGCGCTGCGAGGGCAAGAGCAACTGATAGAGCCACTCCTTGACCATCGTCTTGCCATTGGAGCCGGTAATGCCCACCACGGGGATATTGAACTCGTCGCGATGGCGTTCGGCCAGTCGCTGCAGGGCTGCGAGTGTCGATGGCACCTTCAGGTAGTTGGCATCTGTCTCGACATGTTCGGGCAGATGGTCGACTACGAAATTGCGCACGCCCCGGCGATAGAGGTCGTCGATATAGCGATGGCCGTCGTTGCGCTGGGATTTCAGTGCAAAGAACAGCGTTTCTTCCGGGAAACAAAGTGAACGGCTGTCGGTAAGCAACCAGCCTATGCGTGCTTCGGCCGTGCCGAAGCGTCGCGCTCCGATGAGCGTTGTGATCTTCTCTATGGTATAACTATTCATTTGATAAAAGTATGATTTAGCTTTGGATATTTTTTCTGGAGAGCCCTGAGCTTTTGCTGGGCTTGCTCCTGGAAACGGATGTATTCCGTGGAGTCGGGATTGAAGGGCTTGTGGCCCAAGGCTTGACGCACGGGTCGCCATTCTTCGAGGAAGGTCTTGGCTTCGGGTGAGAAACAGGCCTCAACGAGCCGCTCCCAGATATAGTCGACAGCCTGTGCCGACGGGTGCAGCATGTCGGAGGCATAGAAGCGGTAGTCGCGGAGCTCGTCGCAAATAAGCTCGTAGGCTGGGAAATAGGCCACGGGGATCCTGTCTGCTGCCAGCAGCAGGGTGGCCTTGGAGAGCTGGCTTCCATGATAGCCGTACTTGCGATAGCGGATGGGACTGACGGTGAGCACGATGTGCATCTGCGGGTTCATCTGCCGAAGCACCGCTACAACCTGCTGAAGGTATTCTGCACACTCGTCTACCGTCAGTTCCTCCTCCGTGAATAACGCCTGCGGACGCTTCTGACAGTTGTCTACGATCTCGCCTGTCTCCTTCAGACGGTAGACATGGTTGGTGCCCAGCGTCAGGAAGGCCGTCTGAAAAGAGCCAGTCTCCAGACGCTTGATGGTGTGCAGGATGCTGGCGGGATTGTACATCGTGCCGAAGGGATTGATAGTCACGGGGAATCCCTCCTGACGAAACCTCTGCCCGATACTTTCGGCAAAGCACGACCCCACGAAGAGTATCTCCTCACATGGCATGATCCTGAATCCCGGATCCTGAATATCGACTATCGTCCTAAACTCCATCTTAGCTCCTACTGATCTGCAGCCCCGTCGTAGAGAGGGTCATATCCACAAAACGGGCATTTCTATTGAGTCTGTTGTCATTGAGAATCTGACGGATACGCACAGCGGCTTCCGGATCTTTAGCTATCATATAGAGATAGCCACCGCCTCCGGCACCAGGCAACTTATAGCCCAGGCACAAGTCGTCGACAAGCTGCGTCAGTGAGGCCACGGCAGGGGGATTGGTACCGCTGTCGAGTGCCTGGTTCTGCTGCCACGTCTTTCCGACGAGTTGTCCTGTCTGGCGGAAGTCGTTGCGTTGGATGGCCTCATACATCTGCATCGTATGCTCTTTCATCCCGCGCAGCAAACGCAGCTCACTATTGTCGTTGAGGAACATGCGGCGTACGATCTCCGCCAGTATGTTCTTCGCCGTACGTGTGATGCCGGTATAATATAATAGGTGGCAAGCCTGATATTCTGGTTGCTGCCACAGATCGTTGGGTAGCCAGCGCACCAACGGGCTCTGGTCGAATCCCCTACCCGTCTGCAACAGCTTCACGCCTCCCAGCACGCCACCGAACTGATCCTGCCAGCCTCCACCCGTGGTGAGCATCTGTTCGAGCATCAGTGTGCGATGGCCTATCTCACTCTTGTCCCAGCCCAGGCCGCAGAAGTCGTTAAGTACCCCAAGCACGGTTGCCGCAAGGATGCTGCTCGTGCCCAGTCCACTGCCAGCCGGAATGGCTGAGAGGAGCGTCAGTTCGATACCGCTGCCAAAGGCCTCAAGCTGAGCCTTGAGCGACGTCAGGTGCACATTGGGACCGAACCCTGCCAGTACCAGTGCTGCCTTGGGTATCGAGAAGGGCGACCCTACGTGCATGAAATTGGTCAGTTGTTCGTTGGTCTCCACCACCTCCACGGCTCCCAGATCGATGCTGCGCAACACCAAACGGAACTCTTTCGACGGACGGGCGTATGCCTGCAGCGGAGGCTGTCCGTTGAGTTCGATGGCGAAGTTGATCACATTGCCGCCTTCCATCAGACAATAGGGTGGCGTATCCGTCCATCCTCCTGCGATGTCGATACGTACGGGTGAGCGTCCCCATACGATCTGGTCGTCGTAGACACAGAGGGACGGTTCTTTTGNNCAAAAGAACCGTCCCTCTGTGTCAGACCCTGACGCAGCAGGGCAAAGGCCTTGTCGCTGTCGCCACGGAACATGGCGTCGTGGATGCGTGTCATCAGGGGTGCATGCTCGGGTAACGCCTCCGGCATTGGTATCTGCATCTGCTGGAACTCGGCAGCGGCGTCGCCAAGGTCGAGCTGATAGAACACGCTGTGACTCCAGTTACGAGCCAGCGCACTCCAGTTCTTCTTCCGGAACTCACGCCGCTGGGTGAACAGACGGCGCAGGTTGGCCTCCGTAGAAATTTCCTCAGCTGAAATCATCCGCTGACAAGGAGTATCGCTGGTGGGCAGCACCTCAAGGCTGTCGACAACGGGAAACTGCCTGCGCTGCTGCTCTGCTCCCGCAAAGCGGTCGTCAATATGATAGCGGCGCACAGCGTACTGCGTCTCTCCGATGGGTACCACGTCGATACACTCGCCGGGCTGGAGACTCACGTGCCAGTCATTCTCCGGCACGCCCGTGATGATATGGTCGTGGGTGAGCTGCCAATGCTGTCCGATGCAGCTGTTCTCAACCCAGATGTTCGTATTCTCTTCCGTAAAGGCCGTCCTCATCTCGGCATTCTGCACGAAGATGCTGGGGTGAGGCTTACGGTCGTGGTGCATGATCTCACGCTGGTCGTTCACCAGATTCTGGATGGCCAGCGTCGAGGAGATCATCTCGCGCGAGGTACCGAAGTGGTAGAACTCACCACCTGCCAATGGCACGATGGCCACGCTGAGTTGCCGCAGCTCCTCGTCGACGATCAACGGGTCTGTGCCCAGTGCGCATCCGAACTCGGAATACAGGTCGTACTCCTGTAGCGTACCGTCGGCAGCGTGCGAACGGGCCATCAGCAGTCTGACGGCCTTGTCGCTCAGGAGCCACACACCGATATCCGTCAGGTAGAAGTGGTCGCGCTGCAGGTCGGCAAGGGCCTGCACACTGGGCTTCTGCAGCATCTGCTTCAGTACTGACGGCGACTGTCGGCTACTGACGAACACCCCGTGGTTCTTGGCCACAGAGGCACCGAGCCACAGGCCGTAGCATACGACGTCGGCCTCAGGGATGGGCTGCAGCGGCTGACTCGTACGTATCAGCACGTCGCCACTGACCACCATGGTGTGGATGCTTTCCGGTGCCATCGTCATGATCTGCTCGTAGAGAGGCAGTTGCAGACTCAGCAGGTCTTGTGAGAGCCGCTGACCTCGCTCCCATCTGAACACGGGTATCGGCGTGAGTATCTTGCCCGATGGTGCATAGCTGGGCAGTCGGCGGCTCTGTCCTCCGGCATGCAGCAGGATGCGCTTCTCATGGGCGAGCCACCCGTCGAAGTCGGAAGCTTGTTCATGCCTGCAGGCCTCTTCCAACAGCCATGTGGTGCCTCCCCCGCTGCCAAGCTTGTGCCCTACAGGGTCGTTGGTGCAGAAATACTCCTCGTGCGACAGTCCCGTCAGATCGTGGAAACTGTCCACCAGGTTGGGTGGCAAAGACAACAGTTTCTTCATTCCTTTTTACGCCGACGATATTCGATAAAGACTGCTCCGAGCAGCACGCCAAGCAGCAGGGCATACGACATATAGGCAACGGTCTCTGTAGCCTTCACCGACTTCGGCTTGAAGGTGAGCACGATCTCATGCTTGCCAGGCTTCACGTTCAGTGCCCTAAGGATATAGTTCACGCGCCCCAACTCGGCCTCCTGACCGTCGACGGTGGCCGTCCATCCTGGATAGTAGATCTCTGAGAACACCACGACACCGCCCTTGCCCGTCTGGCACTCGTATTTCAGTTCGTTGGGCTCGTAGCTCTTGAGTGTCACCAGACTGAGCGTGTCCTGAGCGGCGGCCTCTCCCAACTGTGCCTTGAACTTCGCATCGGCCACGGCTTCGTGGCGCAGGTCTATCTGGCCCACGCCGTCAATCTCCTCGTTGGCGTTATTCACGTAGCGCACCTTGTCCACCAGCCAGGCATTGCCCAGGGCGAAGGTGTTCTGCAGGGGCACGGTCTGTCCTCCCTGCAGGGGCAGGATGAAGTACTTGGTGTTGAGCATGTTCAGCACGGGCCAGATGCTGTCGCCCTTGATCTTCGTCATGTCGCCGCCATTCTCCGAAACAGCGGTGAATATCTGCTGCATCTCAGGCGAGATATACTGTTCGATCATCTCCTGATAGCGGCGCAGCTTGGCAGCATGGTAGCCGCCGATGCTCTTATGGTAGTAGCTGGTCTCGTTCTCGTTGAAGGTGTTCGTCGAGAGGTTCAGCACACGGTAGTCGAGCGCCTTGTCCTGCAGGATGTGCTCATCCGTCTGTGTCATCGCCTGTGGGGCCTCACGCTCTGACTCAGGCACGAACATGGCATCGTTCAGATAGCGCTTGTTCACCGTCCACAGATCTACCAGGCAGAGCACCAGGATGATGCCGACGGCGTACTCCTTCTTCAGCTTGCCAAATGCTACTGCCAGCAGTACGCCCGTACCTACCAGGATAATATAGAACGAACGCAGGGCATCGCTGGTGAACATCGCCTGGCGCATCTCCGTCAGACTGCTCATCAGTGGCTGCAGGTGTTCTGCAGGAATACCCTTCAGGGCCTGCATCTCACTCGTGGAGATAAAACTGTCGAAAAACATCGAGGGCATCAGTGAGAACAACAGGGCGACAACGCCCGTCAGCAGGAACGAGATACCCACATACTTCATCCTCGGCTTCATCAGCTCCGGCTTGTCAAACAGCTCCTTCAGCGCCAGCATCGCCAGCAGGGGGATGGTGAACTCTGCGATGACGAGTATCGAGGCCACGGTACGGAACTTCGCGTACATCGGCACGTAGTCGATGAAGAAGTCAGTCAGTCCCATGAAGTTCTTACCCCACGAGAGCATGATACTGAGAATCGTGGCTGCCAGTAGTGCCCACTTCACGGGGCCTTTGACGATAAAGAGTCCCAGGATAAAGAGCGTCAGCACGAAGGCACCCACATAGACGGGGCCCGACGTGCCGGGCTGTTCGCCCCAGTACTGACCTATCTGGTTGTAGATTTCGATATAGTTGTTGTCAGCGTGCTTCATGGCCGTCTCATTCAGGCTCAGGGGCACGGAGGCTCCGCCCTTGGTGTTGGGCACGAGCAGTGTCCACGTCTCTCCGATACCGTAGCTCCACTGGGTGATGTAGTCGCGCTCCAGGCCACTGCTGGTCTGGTTGGCAGAGTTCTTCTTCACCAGTTCGCTCTTGCCACGCATGGTCTCCTGACTGTACTGCCATGTATGATAGAGGTTCGACAGGTTCAGGCAGACGGCAATCAGTCCTGCGGCGATGCACGTGAGGGTGGCCTTCACGAAGTGTGCAATCTCTTTCTTGCGGATAGCCTCCACCAACCATCCTATCATCAGGAAGAGGATGATGAAGAGATAGTAGTAGGTCATCTGTACGTGGTTGGCATTGATCTCGAAGGCTCCGAAGATGGCTGCTACGAGGAATCCCCACAGGTATTTCCCCCTGTATGCCAGCACGATACCAGCTATCATCGGCGGCAGATAGGCCAGTGCCCAAACCTTCCAGATGTGTCCCGCGGCGATGATGATCAGGAAATAGGTGGAGAAGGCCCAGATGATAGAGCCCAGAGCAGCCAGGTGCTGACGGAAGTCGAAGGCTCGCAGCAGGATATAGAATCCCAGCAGGTAGGCAAACACGTACCACACATTCTCTGGCAACCATAGGTGGTAGGCCTTCGAGAGCATCGACAACTTGTCGGTGGAATCATACGACGGCGCGGTCTGATACGTTGGCATACCCGAGAAGAGGGCATTGGTCCAGCGGGTGCGCTCTCCCGTGCGCTGATAGTATTCCGAGGCTTCCTGTCCGGCCCCCCGCCCGGCTGAGGCGTCGTGACGGTAAAGAATCCTGCCCTCAATGTCGGCAGGGAAGAAATAGGCGAATGCCAACAGGGCAAACAACACGACTGCCAGCACGTCGGGCAGCCACTTCTTTAATACATCCATAACTTGCAAGTTTCTTTATTTTGTGTGCAAAGGTACAACTTTTTTGCCACGGATGACACGGATTCCACGGATTTTTTATAATTTTGCAGCGAAATATGGAAGAAAACGTCATCAGCAGCCTTCAGAATGCCCGCGTGAAACACGTCGTGGCCTTGCAGCAGAAATCCTCCCTGCGCCGCGAGGAGGGTCTCTTCGTGGTCGAAGGCCAGCGTGAGATAGAGCACTGCATCGCCTGCGGATATGAGGTGGTGGAGGTGTTTACTGTTCTTTCTGAGGAAAGCGTCCCTTCGGGCCGAGCGGACGGTTTACAGTTGACAGGTGATTTCCCTGTAACGAGAGTCACACCGCAAGTTTATGAAAAGATGGCCTATCGCGGCAGCACTGAGGGCATGATCGCCATCGTCAAGGCCAAGGACCATAGCATATCATCTGTAAACCGTAAACTGTTATCTGTAAACAATCCTTTAGTGGTAGTCATCGAGAGCGTGGAGAAACCCGGCAATCTGGGGGCTATCCTGCGCACGGCAGAGGCAGCCCGCGTGGATGCCGTCATCGTGTGCGACCCGCTGACAGACCTCTACAACCCCAACCTCATCCGCGCCAGCATCGGAGGCGTGTTCTGTGTGCCCACTGCCGTCTGTAACTCGCAGGAGTGCATCGCCTTCCTCAAGGAGCGCGGCATCTGCATCCTGACGGCTCAACTGCAGGATTCCTACGACTACTACGACTACGACATGCGACAGGCCACAGCCATCGTGATGGGCACCGAGTCGACAGGTCTCACCCTGCAGTGGCGCGACGCTGCTGATGCCCACATCCGCATCCCTATGCTCGGCCGCCTGGATTCGCTCAACGTCAGCGTCTCTGCGGCCATCCTCATGTATGAGGCGGTTAGGCAGAGGAGATTGAGAGATTGAGAGATTGAGAGATTGAGAGATTGAGAAATTGAGAAATTGAGAGATTGAGAAATTGAGAAATTGAGAGATATATGAAGATAGGTATGATTGTTGCGATGGACAAGGAGTATAAGCAGCTCCGTCCATTATTCCCCGAAGACAGGCTGATCCTGCAGAAAAGCGGGATAGCCACCGTGAATGCTGCCATACAGACCGTGGAGATGATCCACCAGTACAAGCCCGACTGCATCATCTCCAGCGGATGCGCTGGCGGCAATGGTGACGATATCAACTTGCAGGACGTGGTGGTGAGTTCTGAACTGACCTACCACGACGTGTACTGCGGACGTGCTATCGACGACACAACCGTCTATGGCCAGGTGCAGGGCCTGCCTGTCCGCTATCAGGCTGACCCTTACCTGCTGGAGAAAGCCATACAGGCAGGTGCGAAGCCAGGCCTGATTGTCACTGGCGACTGGTTTGTCGACAGCAAGGAGAAAATGCGCGAGATAGTGGGCCACTTCCCCGATGCCCGTGCCGTCGATATGGAGTCGTGCGCCATCGCACAGGTGTGCCATATCTACAAGGTGCCCTTCATCTCCTTCCGCGTCATCAGCGACATCCCCCTGCGAGACACCGATGCCTCGCAGTACCACGACTTCTGGGACACCATCGCCCAGAACTCCTTCCACGTCACCAAGACCTTCATCGAGAGTCTGTAGTTTTCAATGTTAAATTTTCAATCCCCAACATGGAAGTCATTCAAAGTTTCACCATAGACCACACCCGTCTGAAACCGGGCATCTACGTCTCACGCGAGGACAAGGGCTTCACCACCTTTGACCTGCGCATCACCGAACCCAACCACGAGCCAGCCGTCGCCCCTGCTGCCATGCACAGCCTGGAGCACCTCATGGCCACCTGGTTCCGCAACTCGCGCGCCAAAGACGATGTCGTCTACGTCGGCCCCATGGGTTGCCTCACGGGCATGTACATCATCATGCTGGGCGAGTATACCGTCGAGGACATGCGCCAGCTCACCATCGAGTGCCTCCAGTGGATCCTCACCCAGCGGGAGGTGCCTGCCACGCGCCCTGAGGCCTGCGGCAACTATCTGCTCCACGACCTGCCCATGTGCCTGTGGGAGTGCCGTCGCTACCTCGACCGTCTGCAGCACGATTTCCACTGCGAGTACTCCAAACTCCAGATTACCCTCGATGACGGCAAGGTATTCGCTGATGCCTGACAATCCTGACAAACGATAAAAAGACAAAAATCTCTAATGTCTTAATATTTGAGTCCCATCTGGTAGAGGATGAAGCCGTAGATGTCGGCCTGCTCCTCGAGCACCTTGGCCAGAGGCTTGCCGCCACCGTGACCAGCCTTCGTGTCGATGCGGATGAGCGTGGGAGCATCACCAGCCTGACAGGCCTGAAGGGTAGCAGCAAACTTGAAGGAATGTGCAGGCACCACGCGGTCGTCGTGATCAGCCGTGGTGACGAGCGTAGCCGGATAGCTGGTTCCTGGCTTCAGGTTGTGCAGCGGGCTATAGCCGCGCAGGTACTGGAACATCTCGGGCGAGTCCTCCGACGTGCCGTAGTCCGAAGCCCAGTTCCATCCGATGGTGAACTTATGGTAGCGGAGCATGTCCATCACGCCCACCTGGGGGATGCACACCCGATACAGGTCGGGGCGCTGCGTCATACAGGCACCCACCAGCAGGCCACCGTTGCTGCCTCCCTGGATGGCCAGGCGCTCCGTCGAGGTGTACTTCTCACGGATGAGGTACTCTGCAGCGGCAATGAAGTCGTCGAACACGTTCTGCTTCTGCATCTTCGTACCTGCCACGTGCCACTCCTCGCCATACTCTGAGCCACCGCGCAGGTTCACCTGGGCATAGATGCCGCCTTTCTCCAGGAAGGGGATACGACTGGATGAGAAGCCCGGGGGCAGCGAGACATTGAAGCCACCATAGCCGTAGAGCAACAGGGGATTCTTGCCGTTGCGCTTCATACCTTTCTTATAGGTGATAAACATAGGTACGCGCGTGCCGTCCTTACTCTCGAAGAAGAGCTGCTCAGAGGTGTAGTCGCTCAGGCGGAAGTTGACCTTGGGCGCCGCGAACACCTCACTGCGGTCTGCATCAATGTCGTAGCGGTAGATGGTGCCGGGCACGGTGAACGACGTGTAGGAGAAGAAGCACTCCGGCTCGTCCTTCTCTCCGCTGAAGCCAGCTGAGCCTACGCCAGGCAGGCGGATCTCACGCTGACGCTTGCCGTCCATGCCGTAGACATAGGCATGGGTCGAGGCATCCTCGGTGTAACAGAGGATGATACGTCCGTTGACCAGTGTGACATCCTCTATCACGTCCTTGCCCTGGGGGATGAACTCCTTCCACTCGCTGATGCCGGGATGCTTCAGGTCTGTCACCATCATACGGCCCCTCGGAGCCTGCCAGTTGGTGTAGATATATATCTTATCGCCATCGACGATCGGATAGTAGAAGTAGTCCATGTCATTGGTCATCTGGATGAACTGCGAGCCAGGCTGTCTGAGGTCTCTCACGAAGAGATTGTTGCCGGCCCCTGCCCCACTCTCGTCCAGGAACATCACTGTCTCCTCCTTGTTCACCTGGATGCCGTAGAAGCGCTGGGGCTGTACGGGATTCTGGAAGAACAGCACGTCAGCTGTCTGGGGCGTGCCCAGCTTGTGGTAGTAGATCTTGATGGTCTCGTTGACATTCGAGAACTCCTTGCCCTCCTTGGGGGCATCGTAGGCGCTGTAGTAGAAACCGTCGCCCAGCCAGGTGGCTCCCGAAAACTTAGCCCACTCGATATGGTCGGACAGCAGCTGCCCCGTCTTGATGTCGATCACGTAGAACTCCTGCCAGTCGCTGCCGCTGCGCGAGATGGCGTAGGCGGCATAGCGTCCGTCGTGCGAGAAGTATACGCCCTTGAGTGCCACCGTCCCGTCGTCGGAGAGCGTGTTGGGGTCAAGGAACGTGCGCTGTTCGCCGTCGAGGGTGTCCATCGTGTAGAGCACGCTCTGGTTCTGCAGCCCGTTGTTCTTATAGATATACCAGTGTCCGTAGCGCTTGAAGGGCACGCCTATCTTCTCATAGTTGCTCACCTCGCGCAGGCGCTTGAGCAGTTTCTGGCGGAAGGGAATCTTCTGCAGGTAACTGGTAGTCAGACTGTTCTCCGCCTCCACCCAGGCAGCGGTCTCAGCGCTGGTGTCGTCCTCCAGCCAACGGTAAGGGTCGCTCACCTTCTGTCCGAAATACTCATCCACGGTGCCGTCCTTGCGGGTCTCCGGATAGTGGAGTCCCTGGGTCATGGCCCCTGTCGAAGCCATCATTGCCATACCCATGATCATCGTTATTAGTCTCATATCACTATTCACTTTTCACTTCTTGATCGCTGCTTTCTTTCTCTGGTCGTGGTCGAGGATGATCTTGCGCATGCGCATCGACTTAGGCGTCACCTCCACCAGCTCGTCCTCCTTGATATACTCCAGGCACTCCTCGAGGCTCATCACCGTCTTGGGGATGATGCGGGCCTTCTCGTCAGTACCCGAGGCACGCACGTTGGTCAGCTGTTTGGCCTTGCACACATTCACCACCAGGTCGTTGTCGTGCACATGCTCGCCCACCACCTGTCCGGCATAGACGTCCTCACCCGGATCGATGAAGAACTTGCCGCGGTCCTGCAACTTGTCGATGGCGTAGGCAAAGGCGTTGCCCGTGTCCATCGAGATCATCGAACCGTTCACGCGGCGCTCTATCTCGCCCTTGTAGGGCTGGTACTCCTTGAAGCGGTGGGCCATGATAGCCTCTCCCTGGCTGGCCGTCAGCACGTTGGTGCGCAGGCCGATGATACCGCGCGAGGGGATGTCGAACTCGATGTTCACGCGCTCCCCCTGATTCTCCATCGACGTCATCTCGCCCTTGCGGCGCGTCACCATATCAATCATCTTCGAGGAGAACTCCTCGGGCACGTTGATCGTCAGCTCCTCAATAGGCTCGCACTTAACAACTCCGGGATTTCCGGGGGTTCCGGGATTTCCGGATTCATCGAGCCACTTATAGATGACCTGCGGCTGTCCCACCTGCAACTCATAGCCCTCGCGGCGCATCGTCTCCACCAGCACAGAGAGGTGGAGCACGCCACGGCCTGAGACGATCCACTTGTCAGTAGAGTCCTCGAAGGGCTCCACGCGCAGGGCGAGGTTCTTCTCCAGCTCCTTCTCCAGACGGTCGTTGATATGGCGCGAGGTGACAAACTTACCCTCCTTGCCGAAGAAGGGCGAGTCGTTGATGGTGAAGAGCATCGACATCGTAGGCTCGTCGATGGCTATCGGGGCCAGGGGCTCCGGGTTCTCCAAGTCGCAGATGGTGTCGCCGATCTCAAACTTCTCCAGTCCGATCACGGCACAGATGTCGCCACAGTCCACCGAGTCAGTCCTCACGTGGCCCATGCCTTCGAAGGTATGCAGCTCCTTGATCTTGGTCTTCTCCAGCTTGCCGTCGCGGTGGGCGATGGTCACCTGCATGCCGTCCTTCAGCTGTCCGCGGTGCACGCGTCCCACGGCGATACGTCCCTGGTAGCTCGAATAGTCGAGCGAGGTGATGAGCATCTGGGGCGTGCCCTCTATCTGCTGCGGGGCAGGAATCACCTCGATGATCTTGTCGAGCAGATAGGTGATATTGTCAGTGGGCGTCTTCCAGTCCTCGCCCATCCAACCGTTCTTGGCAGAGCCGAAGACCACGGGGAAGTCCAGCTGGTCTTCGGTGGCATTGAGCGAGAACATCAGGTCGAACACCATCTCGTAGACCTCCTCAGGCCGACAGTTGGGCTTGTCCACCTTGTTGACCACCACGATGGGCTTCAGCCCTATCTGCAGGGCCTTCTGCAGCACGAAGCGCGTCTGCGGCATCGGGCCCTCGAAGGCATCCACCAGCAGCAGACAGCCGTCGGCCATGTTCAGCACACGCTCCACCTCGCCTCCGAAGTCAGAGTGTCCCGGGGTGTCGATGATGTTGATCTTCACGCCCTTCCAGTTGATACTCACGTTTTTCGAGAGAATAGTGATGCCTCGCTCCCGTTCGAGGTCGTTGGCGTCCAACACTTGATTGCTGAGGTTCTGTCCCTCACGGAAGAGATTACCTGCCAGCATCATCTTGTCCACGAGCGTCGTCTTGCCGTGGTCTACATGCGCTATGATGGCGATGTTTCTGATATCCTGCATACCTTTTTGATTAAAAACGGGTGCAAAGGTACACATTTTCTGCGAAAAATTTGCGGGAAAGGGGAAAAAGTTGTACCTTTGCACCCGCATTTCGGAAAATCCGGAGCATTCGACGACGTCATCTGTTGTGATTAAGGCAGAAAAGCGTCAGAAGAATGTATGTGCAAACAACAATTAATCTCATTATTAAAATTATGTATTTAGACAAGGCAAAGAAGGAGGAGATCTTCGGACAGTATGGCAAGAGCACTACCGACACCGGTTCTGCCGAGGCTCAGATTGCTCTCTTCTCCTATCGCATCTCTAATCTGACGGAGCACCTGAAGAGGAACCACAAGGATCACAACACGGCCCGCTCACTGACCATGCTCGTGGGTAAGCGTCGTAAGCTGCTGAAGTACCTTTACAACAAGGACATCAACCGCTACCGTGCCATCGTCAAGGCCCTCGGTCTCCGCAAGTAAGCGTATATGCCCAATGACAAGCCCCGCAGTTCAACCGACTGCGGGGCTTTCTTTTAATCTGGGGCCAGGTCCGAAGTTAAAGTTAGTCCCTTCTATATTTGACAACATCCAAGATCACATTTCCTGACTTCGGCGGTTTTAACACTTCTAGTGGGGTAACGAACCTAAAAACCCAATAAGGAAAAAAGAATTATAGGTTGCACGCCCTTTGCACATCGGCGATGTAACAACGTTACAACCTATATTCAAATCTACCATATTACTAATTTTTTGCAAATATAGACATTTCTTTTTATATCACAAAATTATTCCTTCACTTTTTTCTCCAATTCATCTCCTTCGACATCCGCTGACTTAAATCTGGGGCCAGGTCCGAAGTTAAAGTGACGAGCCCGTCGAGTGGACTCTTGATGATGGTCCCGACGGTGAAGCCTGTAGCTGTGGCGGCCTCACGGAGCTGGGGCTCGTAATAACAGGCGATGCTGCCTACGAAGGAGACGGGAAGGTCGGGACGCTGATAGGGCGCCAGATGGTGATGGAAGAAAGCCCTGAAGTTGTCGGTGACCATCTGGCGGAGGGCCTCATCATCGAGGTGGCTGTGGATGAACTTGGAGAGGGAAGCCAGGAAACGATTGGGCAGGGGCTGGCGATAGACGCGGTCGATAATCTCGGACATCGTCAGGCCAGTCTCAGCCTTGAAATCGTCGGAGACGCTGGCCGACAGGCGGTCTCTGAGGAGCGCATTGAGGAACAGGCGCCCCAGGGAGGCTCCCCCACCCTCGTCGCCAAGGATAAAGCCCAGGGAGGGCGTGTTGCGGACGATCTGGCGGCCGTCGTAGAGACAGGAGTTGGAGCCAGTGCCCAGTATGCAGGCAATGCCCTCGCTACGACCGCAGAGGGCACGGGCAGCACCGAGCAGGTCGCTCTCGACCTCAAGCGTCTGCAATGCGGGGAACACCTGGCGCAGCACCTGCTCCACCTTGGGGCGCATCGCGGGCGTGACCCCGCTGCCATAGAATTGCACACTGTCCACCTCATCGGCACGAAGCTGCGGCAGGAGCTCCTCCGTGAGGACTCCGACCATGCCCTCAGCATCCCACTGATAGGGATTGAGGCCCTGGGTGCTGACGGTGGTGACGGCGCCGGACGTGACGAGGGCCCAGTCGGTCTTGGTACTTCCGGAATCGGCTATAAGCATCATCATTCTGAATAGGTTTTTGATTTTCCGATGCAAAAGTAATGAAAAAAATCCTAAATTGGCAATAAACACGGGAATTATTTACGTAGTTGCGGAAAAAAGCAGTACCTTTGCATACCAAATTGAACTACATGACAATCATGAGAAGAATCATATGGATACTAGCTCTGCTGACGGGCATCGCCATGGAAGCCGGAGCCGTGCTGAAAGAGCGCAGCCTCGACTCTACGCTGGTGATACTCAGGGCTGAGCTGACCAAGCACTATCAGGAACTGAACTCCAGGCGCAGTGAAAGAAAAGAACAGAACGAACAGGTGTTCCGCAACCTGATGCAGACCATGCGGCAGTCGAACCAGAACGCGCTGATGCTCTACTCACAGAACCAGGAGTACCTCTTCGACCTGACCTACGCCTGTCATCAGGCTACCGAACAGTATCAGCAGTTCCAGAAGCAGCAGCTGCCCTTCCGCGAGTTCATCAACAAGGCCAGCGGCGAGATAGCCCGCTACGACAGTCTGGTGGGTGCGCTCAAGGGGATGCGCCAGGGGCAGATGTCGCCCCAGGCGAAGATAAACCGCAACGTGTGCATGACGCTGGCGACCGTGATCAAGCGGACGCTGGAGGACGACTCGCAGCAAATGGAAGACTACATAGGCTACTACGACACGACGGAACAGCGGCTGAAGAACATGAACGACTACGCGCAGAAGCGCTACCTGGACATACAGACGAGCATCTTCGTGAACGGTGGCGACTCGTATCTCGGCATCATCCACGACTTCGGAAGATACTGGGAGCGCATGAAAGAAGTGGTGACCAAGAAATACACCACCAGCGGGGATACGCGGCGCTCGGACTGGAACATCTACTGGATATTCGGCCTGTTCGTGGCCATCGGCTTCTATGCCCTGCTGGCCATCGGGCTGAACCTGCTGGTGTTCCGCTTTCTGCCCAGGCGCATGCGCTCAAGGGAGTTCCTGAAGAAGCGGTCGAGCATCATGTGGGCCACGACGGCCATCACGCTGGCCCTACTACTGAGCCTGATACGCTACAACTCAGACCAGCACTTCATCATTATGGCCAGCGGGCTGCTGGTGGAATACCTGTGGCTGCTGGCGGTAATCCTCATCTCGCTGCTACTGCGCGTCAGCGGGAAGCAGATCAAAAGCGCCTTCCATATCTACGCGCCGCTGCTGCTGATCGGCTTTGTGGTGATCACCTTCCGTATCGTACTGATTCCGAGTGAACTGGTGAGCATCATCTTCCCGCCGATCCTGCTGTCGTGCCTCGTATGGCAGTGGCTGGGCATCAGGAAGCACAACCGCAACGTGCCGCGCTCGGACATGTTCTACACCTACGTATCGCTGACGGTGTTCATCGCCTCGGCCTGCTGCTCCTGGGCGGGCTATACGCTGCTCTCGGTGCAGCTGCTCATCTGGTGGATCATGCAGCTGACGTGCATACTGACCATCACCTGCATCTCCGACTATCTGAAGATGTACGAGGAGAAGCACGGATTCTCGAAGAAGCCCGTCACGCAGACATGGTTCTACACGCTGATCCATCAGGTGGTGATGCCCGTGATGATCGTCTGCTCGGTGATGGTGAGCATCTACTGGGCTGCCGACGTGTTCAACCTGACCGACATGTGCTGGGACAAATTCACATACCGTTTCATCAACCAGGAGAACCTGCAGGTAAGCCTGTTCAAGCTGACGGTGGTGGTGAGCCTGTGGTTCCTCTTCCGCTGGATCTCGCGCACGGTGCTGGCACTGATGCGGATGCAGTTTGAAACCAAGGACCCGCTGACGGCCGAGAGCCGCGCCGTGATGGGCAAGAACGTGGTGCAGCTCATCGTCTGGGGCTTGTGGCTGCTCATCTCGCTGGCCTACCTGCACATCAGTGTCTCCTGGCTGCTGGCTATCTCGGGAGGACTCTCCACCGGTATCGGTTTCGCCTCGAAGGACATCATCGAGAACATCTACTACGGCGCCTCGCTGATGACGGGCCGTATCAAGGTGGGCGACTGGATACAGGTGGACGGCACGATGGGTCGCGTGAAGAGCATCAACTACACATCGACCATCGTGGAGTCGCTCTACGGCGAGACCATCACCTTCCAGAACGCGCAGCTGTTCACGAAGAACTACAAGAACCTGACGCGCAACCACGGCTACGTGCTGGCAGTGGTGCCCTTCGGCGTGGCCTACGGGTCGAACCTGAAGCAGGTGACGGAGCTGGTGGAGACGGCCGTCAACGGGCTGCACCACCAGTGGATAGACCACTCGAAGCGCATCAAGAGCGTGGTGTCGGAGATGGCCGACTCGAGCATCAACTTCAACCTGTTCGTCTGGGCCGATGCCCCGAAGAAGTCGTACGTAGTGAGTGACGTGCTCAAGTGCGTCTACGAGACACTCAACCAGAACGGCATCGAGATACCGTTCCCGCAGCGCGACGTACACCTGATAAAGGATTGAAGAATTGAAGGATTGAAGGATTGAAAAATTGAAAAAATCTACCGAATATTTGGCAGTTAGAGAGAAAATGCTTATATTTGCGGGCAAAATGAATAAGGAAACAACCATTATAGCAGGGCCATGCGTCATCGAGTCGGCAGAGCTGCTCGACTGCGTGGCGCGTAAGTTGGTGGAAATCAACACCAAGCATGGCACTGACATCATCTTCAAAGCCTCGTTCGACAAGGCTAACCGCACCTCCATCCACTCTTTCCGAGGCCCGGGACTGGAGCGCGGACTGCAGATGCTCGCCGACGTGAAATCGAAATACGGTCTGCGGCTGCTGACAGACATCCACGAATCATGGCAGGCAGCACCCGTCGGCGAGGTGTGCGACGTGATACAGATACCCGCCTTCCTCTGCCGTCAGACAGACCTGCTGGTGGCTGCTGCCAAGACAGGGCGCACGGTGAACATCAAGAAGGCACAGTTTCTGAGCGGGAAGGACATGAAATACCCCGTAGAGAAAGCCCGGGAAGCCGGTGCGCAGGAAGTATGGCTCACGGAGCGTGGCAACATGATGGGATACAACAATCTGGTGGTGGACTTCCGCAACATCCCCGACATGCTGGAGCTGGTGCCCACCGTCATCATGGACTGTACCCACAGCGTACAGCGCCCGGGAGGCAGCGACGGCAAGACAGGCGGCGACCGCCGCTATGTGCCGCAGATGGCACTGGCCGCCAAGGCCTTTGGGGCTACGGGCTGGTTCTTCGAGGTTCACCCCGACCCCGACCATGGTCTGAGCGATGCAGCCAACATGCTGGAGCTCGATAAGCTGGAGGCGCTGGTACACGCGCTGAGAAAAACCCCGGAATACCCGGAAAATACGGAAAATACGGAAAATACGGAATATCCGGAATACCCGGAATACCCGGAATATCCGGAAAAACAACATCATCATGAATAGCAGGGAATACGCCATACAATGCTTCAAGGACGAGGCCGAGGCCGTACTGGGGCTCATCCCCCAGTTGGACGAACGGTTTGATAAGGCAGTGGAACTGATGTACCGGTGCAAGGGCAAGATCATCGTGACGGGTGTAGGCAAGAGCGGACACATCGGCGCGAAGATCGCCGCCACACTATCCTCGACAGGCACGCCCTCCTTCTTCATCAACCCGCTCGACGTGTTCCACGGCGACCTGGGCGTGATGACCAGCGACGACGTGGTGCTGGCACTCTCCCACTCCGGACAGACAGACGAGCTGCTACGCTTCATCCCGATGGTGCTGCACATGCAGATACCCATCATCGGCATGACGGGAAATCCACAGTCGCTACTGGCCAAATATGCCACGTGCCACCTGAACGTGAGCGTGGAAAAGGAAGCCTGCCCCATGAACCTGGCCCCCACCAGTTCGACAATGGCTCAGCTGGCCATGGGCGACGCACTAGCCATCGCACTGATGGAGAAGCGCGGATTCCAGCCACGCGACTTTGCACAGTTCCACCCTGGGGGAGAACTGGGCAAGCGCCTGCTGACCACCGCACAGGACGTGATGTTCCGCGACGATCTGCCCGTACTGCCCCCCGATATGCATCTGGGCGAAGCCATCATCCTGGTGAGCAAGGGTAAGCTGGGACTCGGCGTAGCTGAGACAGACGGCAAGGTGGTGGGACTGATCACTGACGGCGATATCCGCCGGGCCATGGAGAAATGGCAGGCAGAATTCTTCGACCGCACTGTGAGCGACATTATGACGCGCACGCCAAAGACGGTGAGGCCCGACACCAAAATTACGGAGATACAACGAATGATGAACAAATACAAAATCCACTCTGTACTGGTGACTGACGATGCAAGCCATCTGCTGGGCGTCGTAGACCACTATGCGTGTGAGATTTGAGGAGATTGAGAGATTGAGAGATTGAGAGATTGAGAGATTGAACATTGAAGATTGGACTTTATGAGGAATATAAAGAAAATAATCATCGCACTGATGCTCATGCTGCCGCTGGTAGTGGTGGCAGACTATCTGTTTAAGACATTGGACGCGCGCGACGGACTGACCAGCAGCCAGATCAACTGCATCATGAAAGACTCGCGCGGATTTATGTGGTTCGGTACCCCTGCCGGACTATACCGTTACGATGGCTATGTGTTCAAGAACTTCCAGAGCGACTCGCAAGACGGCTCATCGCTGCCCAACAGCTACATCAACTCCATACAGGAGACACTCGACGGCAACCTGCTCATAGAGACCGCTTCAGGCTACTGTATCTACCATCCGCAGACAGAAACCTTCGAGCGCGACATGAAGCAATACTTCGCCAGCATGGGCATTGAGACCATCCCGAGCATTGTCTATGTGGACCGTCACAAGAATCTGTGGGCAGCCATCCCTAACAAAGGCGTGATCTGTTTCAACATGCAGCAGCAGGGAACCTATGAGTTCGGCTATACCGACGATGCACACGGCGTGCCACAAGGCGTCATCTGCTCCATCAGCGAGTGTAAAGACGGTGCCATACTGGTATATGACGACGGACGGCTGGTATGCTGCGACGTGATGCACCAGCAGCACACGGTATGGGCCAGCAACGAGATAGCCACACGCAAACTGCGCCACTCCAAGTCGCTCAAGGCGTTTGCCGACCAGATGGACAACATCTGGCTCTACGGACAGGGCACACTCTTCAAATACAACAAAAGCGCTGATCAGTGGGATACATCCATCGGCGACCGCCTGGGACTGACGAGCATCGGCGTGGACCGCAACATCAACGGGATGGCCGGTGACCGTAGCGGCAACATCTGGATTGGATCAGACCAGATGGGACTCTTGTGCTACGACGTGAACACGCATGAGATAGAATCCGTACACCCGCGCAACATCAACGACCGCCAACTGTTCAAGGATGTGATCAGCATACAGAGCGTCTACGTGGACGACACAGACCTGCTCTGGGTGGGTACCGAGAAGTCGGGCATCGCCTATTCGGGCAAGTATATCTACCGATTCGGTTCGGAGCTCAACGGCGACATCACAGCCATTGCACAAGCCGACAGCGGAAAGGTGTGGTACGGCACGAGCGACAAGGGCGTGATCGGGTACAACGGACCACTCTCCAGCCTCAAGGTCTCGGCTATGGCATTTACCAACGACGGAAGCCTGTGGGTGGGTTCGAAGCGCAACGGACTGACGCGCATCAAGAACGGCACGTCGACCATCTACTCACAAGCCAAGGACAGTCTGAACAAGACACTGATAGACGACCATATCAACGATCTCTGTACAGACAAGATCGGCAACCTCTGGATAGCCACCAACGGTGGACTGCAGGTGTACAACTCCAGAATGAACTCATTCTCGACCTACACGCGAGAGAACGGAAAGCTGAACACCAACAACGTGACCTGTCTGTCGTACAACAAAGACAACAAGGCCAACAACCTGTTTATCGGAACGGCTGAGGGACTGGTGATCCTGAACCTGTCCAACACGGAGAAGAAAGTGCTGACAGGAAACTCAACGAACATCAAGACCTTCACCAACCACTATATCACGCAGGTGATGCAAGACTCTCGCGGACTCATCTGGATAGGTACCCGTGAAGGACTGAACATCCTGAACCTGGACAACGACAATCTGGACTATATCACCGAGAAGCAGGGACTCTGCAACAACAACATCTGCGGTATTGCAGAAGACAAGAACCACAATATCTGGGTGACCACCAGCAGTGGTGTCTGCCGCATAGTCATCCAGCGTAACCACGAGGACGGCTCGAACAACTACGGTCTGTACAACTACACCACAGCTGACGGTCTGCAGAGCAACGAGTTCAACCCCGGAGCCATTCTGACTCGCAAGGACGGAAATGTGCTGCTGGGTGGCCTGTTTGGCGTGAACTGGGTGCTGCAGAAGGGCAACGACGACAATGAGTCACTGCCCCGTGTGATGCTCACCCAGCTGTTCATTGGTGAGGAGGAAATCATCACGGGGCATGAATACGGAGGAAAGGTGGTGCTGTCGCAAGCCCTCAACGAGACTTCGCGATTAGACCTGAGCCACGACCAGAATACCTTCACCATCAAGTTTGGTGCAGGCAACTACAACCAGAGCGAGCGCCTGCAGTTCATGTACTGGATGGAAGGACTCGACGATGACTGGCGCAACGGTAACGCACTCACCCACGGTGTGACCTTCCACGACCTCGGCAGTGGCAAATATACCCTGCACGTGAAGGCCGTCAGTGCAGAAGGCGCCCTCAGCAATCAGGAGCGCACGCTGGTCATCAGTGTGCAGCGGCACTGGCTGCTCTCCTGGTGGATGATCATGGCCTACATCATCATCGCTGCTGTGGTCATCTACTTCTGGCGGATTGGCATGAAGCAGATCAAGGCAATCAGGAACCGGAAGAATGCCGTCATCGCGGAGCTCATCAAACAGCGCGAAGAGATCAAGGCAGCCAGCGACGACCTGCGTCAGCCCATGGCGCGCATGACCTCCATCATCGGCAACCTCTCGGAGAAGGAGAAGAGTCTCGAGGAACGCGAGCAGCTGAACGCCCTCCACTCACAGATGCTGCAAGTGATTACCCGCGTCAGCGACATGCAGACCAGTCTGGAGCACCCGGAGGAGAAAGCCAAGAACGCGGTACACGACCGCCTGGATCTGAACGGAAAGGGAGAAATAGAGCTGCCTGACCTGGGAGACACTCTCACCACAGAGCGCTCTATCTCAAGAGCAGCCCTTGACGCCCCGACGATGAAATTCTCGGTGGTGATGATCGACGACAACGAGGATCTCCTGAAGTTTGCCACTACCAGACTAAAGTATGTCTACAACTTCCATGCCTATAACGACATCATGAAGGCAGCATCTGACATCGAGGAGATGCAGCCCGACCTGGTGATCTGCAAACAGAACATGCAAGGCATGACAGGCAGTGAGCTGTGCAACCACCTGAAGACGACAGCAGTGACGCAGAAAATCAAATTCGTATTGATGACAGAGGGCGTGCTGACTCCTCACGACATGCGTACGCAGAACATTACCCTCTCTGCTGACGACTACCTGTCGAAGCCCTTCAACCTGCAGGATGCCGTCACACGATTCAACAAGGTGCTTGGCCTGGGTCCCATCGAAATGAACAGCAACCTCATCGAAGGTGCTGAGACCCGTATGCTCGAGAACCAGAATGCCAGTATGACAACTGCCACCGAGAGTTACAGCAACGACAATACGCGCATCTCTACGACAGACCAAGTATCAGACGACGACCCCATCAACCTGGTGGATATACAGATCAAGAAAAAGCAGACGGTACAGGCCAATGAAGGTGGTGTGGTCACGGAAGACGTGCCCACGGTGTCAGACAAGGAAAACGGCGAAGGCGAGGAGACGGCCACCCTAAGTGACTACTCGATGCTCGACGCGATGGATCAGCAGCTGATGAAGAACATCGAGCAATACGTGATGCAGAACATGAGTCGCGGACAAATCAGTCTCGAGGAGATGGCTACAGCAATGGGTATGGGACGTGTACCCTTCTTCCACAGGGTACGGACGCTGACAGGCAAGACGCCGGCAGAACTGGTGCGCGACCTGCGACTGAAGCACTCCTGCATCCTCCTGAAACGTACGAATATCAATATGAGTGAGTTGGCCACGAACGTAGGCTTCCTGACTGCCGAGAACTATATCACAATCTTCAAGGAGAAATTCGGCATGACACCGCTTGAGTACAGACTGAAGCACAGGAAATAGTGAAAAAGTGAAAAGCAAATCATAATTTGAGAAGAGAGCGTTAAAAAGAGATGAACAGTTTTCAAGGATATTTATTAAGGACAACACTGACAGTACTATTTGCTATACACTATTCACTATTCACTACAAGCGCCCAGACCAGCGACTCGCTGATTGTGCGGCAGATGAGAGAGCTGGGCGTCAGATTCACCGACGACAACAAGGTGAGGCTTATCATGTCGGGACGCGACAAGTTCGAACTGATGTTCGAGGATATCCGCAATGCCCGGCAGAGCGTTCACCTGGAGTATTTCAATTTCCGCAATGACTCCATCGCCTCGCTGCTCTTCGACATCCTGCGAGAGAAATGCAAGGAGGGCGTCGAAGTGAGAGCCATGTTCGACGGCTTCGGCAACGACTCCAACAACCAGCCATTGAAGAAGCACCACCTCGAGAAGCTGCGGGCCGACGGCATCAATATCATAGAATTCGACCCAATCCGCTTCCCATGGGTCAACCATATCTGGCCCCGTGACCACCGTAAAATAGTAGTCATCGACGGCAAGATTGCCTATACGGGAGGCATGAACGTGGCCGACTACTACGTCGTGGGCTCCGAGCTGGTGGGCGAATGGCGCGATATGCACTGTAGGCTCGAGGGACCTGTGGTCAACGACTTGCAGACCATCTTCGCACGCATGTGGAGGAGGAACACTGGCGAGGACCTCTCCGCCTCGAAATACTATCAGGGCGTCCCGGCAGGCCACAAGATGATCGGCATCATCAACCGCGAGCCAAGGGTGATGAATCAGTATATGCAGAAGTTCTATATACAAGCCATCGACGACGCCCGCGACTCCATAAAGATCATCAATGCCTACATGACACTCACCCCAGCGTCGTGGAAGGCTCTGAAGCGAGCCATCGACCGCGGAGTGAAGGTTGAGATCATGGTGTCACAAAAGTACGACGTCAAGCTGACGCCCGACGTTGTGCTCCGCAACGTTCACAAGCTAATGAAGCGCGGTGCAAGCGTATGGCTCTACCAGCCTGGCTTCCACCACTCCAAGATCATGATGGTCGACGGACGCTTCTGCACGGTGGGCAGTGCCAACCTCGATGCCCGCGGTTTGCGTTTTGACTTTGAAGAGAATGCCCTCATCATAGACCGTGAGACCACCCTCGAACTTGACGCGATGTTTGAACGCGACAAGCAGAAGAGCAACCAGCTGACAGATGAGGAGTGGGAACGTATCCGAACGCCCTGGCAGAAGTTCCGCGGATGGTTCGGCAGTCTGCTGACACCACTGATTTAAGACGTGAAGAGTGTGAAGAGGGACACAACCATATCCATCGCCAAAGGCATCGCAATCATCCTGATGGTCATCGCACATGCCGAAGCCCCCGGATGGCTGTGCAAGTTCATCTTCGAATTCCACATGCCACTCTTCTTCATGACGGCAGGGTACTTCTTTTCACTCAAATACCTTAACGATGAAGCCACCTTTATCAAGAAACGCATCAAAGGGCTCTACTGGCCCTTCTGGAAATGGTCGGTATTCTTCCTGATCATACACAACTGGATGTTTGACTTAGGGGTGCTCAATGAAGTCTACGGCAACGAGATGGGAGGCGTGACGCATCCATACTCATGGCACGCCATACAACAGAATCTGTGGAACATCACTACTGCCATGGGAGGATACGACCAATTCCTCTGCGGAGCCTTCTGGTTCTTCCGAGGTCTCTTTGTAGCCAGTATCCTATACCTTATTATATATAAGGCTGTCGATGCAGGATTATCCAGATTAGCCGGTTTTTGCAGAATACCCGGATTTTCTGGATTTTCCGGTTTTTCTGGATTTTCTGGATTATCAGGAAGAGTCATCACCCCCTACCTCATCTGCCTGATCATGCTTCTGCTCTGCGGGTGGAAGACCTATGAAGGCCTGAAGGTCGTCAACCTGGTGCAGGGTGGATATCGCGACATGATGGGCTGTTTCTTCTTCGGGTGCGGATTCATCTTCAGACAGATGGTCGACAAGTATCAGCAGTTCATCTCCCGCTACTATGCCTCCGTCTGGACTACACTACTATTTGCCGTCATCGTCTATTTCTTCTCATATTACCTGACGGCCAACATGAACTGGCGCTCCAACTTCACGCAATTTCTCTCACTGCCGTTGCCAGCCCTGCTGGGATTCCTGATGACCTACAACATCAGCCGATGGATAGACAGCCATGACAATTGCCTGAAGCGATTCCTGGTGTATACCGGCGACCACACCCTCAACATCTTTATCTTCCACATCGTGGCCTACAAGACAGTGAGTCTGCTCAAAATCTGGTATTATGGCCTCGACCCAAGACAGATAGGTTGCCACATGGTAATCCACGAGCACTCTCAGGAGGATCTCTTCTGGATACTCTACACCATTGCAGGCGTAGGGCTCCCATTAGCAGCCACTTGGTTGAGCGAAAGGGGAAGGTCTAAATTCAGAGAATATAAAGCATCAGCTGCATCTCAGCCTCAGTGATGCCTTTCTCCAGCAACAAATCCCGTTCCTTCGCGAGAATGCCAAGCGGCGTATCATCCGACTCTTTCAGATAGCGATGGAAACAGTCGGCAGCATCATCGACATGACCTCTGAGCCACAGACAATAGCCATAGTTGAGTAAGTCTTCCGGTGCAGGATTGCCACCCATCAGAGTGCCGTAAATCCGATCTGCCTGTTCGAACTTATCATCACAGGTAAGCGTCCATGCCAGCACACGATTGACATGTTGATCGTCTGGCATTTCATAGTTCAGGCGATAGAGATCTTTCTGAGCGTCAGCAAAACGTTTCAATTTCGAAAGACAAACAGCACGGTTTAACAGGTAGTTACGCTTACCTGGCTGAATCGTCAACAACCGATCATATATTCCTAATGCCTCTTCATAGTTTTCCATTCTGAAAAGAGCACGTGCATACCCAAGCAAGGCGCGCTCGCTATCAGGCTGAAACTCCAGGGCTTTCTGATAAAAATATCGGTCTGTCAACTCCTCTCCTTCAAACTGGAAATAGCCATGCTGCACCAAATAGCCAGCCATCATGTAATAACGGAAATCCCGACGGGCCTCGCCACAATTTTCCAAAACCATTCCAGCCTCTTCATACAACTTCTGCTTGATCATGAAGGCAGCAACCTCGTTGAAATAGGGTTCCAGATGGGTTCGCATAAAGGCAGGATGCGCCATGAAAATATAATCAGCACTTTCTCTATCGAAAGGATCGTAGAAATCGCCCCGCTTGGGATAAATACGATAAAACCGATAGATATCCTGCAGATACATACGCCGTATATAAGCAGCACTGCGACTTTCCTCCTGCATCACTTCGGTTACAGCAGCCTCGCCAGCCTCCATCATTTGGCGCAACTGCTCTGGTATTCTCTCCATCACCTGCGAAAAAGCAAGGAGGAAGGAGTATTTGTCACTATTGCAAAAGGGACCAACACTAACTATAGTCTGCAGAAAACGGTTTTTCTGGAATCTCTCCATCAATTCGCTGATGCCGGGATGGTCAGTATAGTAAGGCACAAACCAGTTGCATATATCCTGGAAAAAGGAGAACCGCTTCATCTGCGAGAAACCGCCGAAATAGATATCAGAGCCCTGTTTCTGCATCTGCTGCATCTTCTGGAAGCTCTCCTCCATCTGTTCCATACGGCGCTCCTCTGCGTCAGGATGCAATATATCCTCTAAAGAATCTTCCTCTATCTCCTCAATACCATGACGAGTCACCCGGAAATTGCTGTTCTTCAAGAGATCGGGCATGATGTCCTTCTGTATCGTTTGGTTGTCCTTCTCTGCATTAATACAGAAAATGATCTGTTCCTGCAGCTGCACCAATTCTTCGCATACCTTCCCATCTTCGAGCAGCGTCTCCATCTCCTTCAGATCCTCACGATACAGCAGAACTGGTACACTGTTTCTGAGTGACATTACCCATCCTACCAAGGCGC
Organism: Prevotella sp. UBA2444; assembly: GCA_002342665.1. Taxonomy (GTDB): domain Bacteria; phylum Bacteroidota; class Bacteroidia; order Bacteroidales; family Bacteroidaceae; genus Prevotella. The sequence continues at coordinate 107,048 of DDQK01000035.1, read as the reverse complement.
GCTGACGTACAGTCTCGTCGGATGCTTGCCGATAGACATGCAAGAGGGTACGAAACTTAGCAACATCGAAGTAGTTGATGGCAGCTATCATTATACCGCTCACCAGCAATTGCTGGTCTCTGACATCGATGGTTGGTGAGAGCAGCAGTTCTTCCATGGCCGATGCCTGTCCGTCTGTCCAGATGGTTGAAAGCCAGATGTTGTCAAACCACTCGCTCATCAGCTGATGATGGCGACGGAATATCTCCTTACGCTTCTCACCCCGTTTGTTTTCTGGTTCCAGTTCCAGCATCGCCACCTCAGACACATGCGCTTCGAGCGACTCCTTCAGAGATTGGACAGACCAGTCGCGGGCTGTCAACGTGAGACGCATATAGACAGAGGACAGATAAGATGAGTGGCCGACGGCATAGCCGAGAGCAGCATTGGCATAGATGACGTACATGCGACGTAACAGGTTATCGTAAAGACCGTTCAGCTGAGGATCCTTATAACCTCGACGCCAATAGTCAGTCATCAATTGGAAATCTGCTCTGACAGCCTCCACACGATGAGCGTCATTCTGCTTCGGATGAGCAGAGAGGTAGCTGTCCATTGCCACTAAAGCACCGCTGAGATTTTTTTCCGTCAATCTCGTCAGCACCAATTCCAAGGCCTCATTCACTATCATCGGTCCCACTGCCATCTAATACTATTTTAACCATTTCCGTGCCCGTTCGATATCTTTCTCTCGCGGTGGTGTCATACGAGTAAACTTCAGATCCTTCGGCAGAGCTGCCACTGTTGCATCCTTGGCTTGGCAATACTTCCGAATCAGAGCACGATATGAACCCAAGCCGTACTTGTTCAACGAATCGCAAGCCTGATTATAGCCATCGATGAAGACCTTTAGTTGCTGCTGACGCTTGGCATCGTCCATCCCTTTGCCCTGAGCAACAAAAGCGCCCAAGTGGACATCCAATTTCCGAGAATCGAGTATCACCTTATGCTTCAGAAGTCGTGCAGCCGTAGCCTGAGGTTCTGTCAGCAACAGTGCATCCATCTCGTTGTTTTCCAGCATCTTCAGACGAATATGCACATCGTTGACTTGGATGCGAAATACCCTTTCGGACTTCAGTTTCGCCGAATCTACAGCCAAATCGCCAAGCAGGTCTGTTGCAGAATAGCGCGTCATCGCCAGCATCTTATCATCCAAATGCTTCAGATCGGTGATACGTGCACCGCGATTAGTCACCAACTGCCAGTAAGCATTGGTAGCAGTCAGATAGCGCAGTGAATCGCCGAGTTTCATCATCCTCTCAGCTCTGACCAAGTCGGTCACCCCTATCTCGACACGCTTATTCATCAGGGCCGTATCGATGTCCATCTGTGCAGTAAACTGTTTCAGCCGGATATCCACCACGGTATCGAACATCTGATGATCCTTGGCCAGAAAGACGGGGAGGCAGTCGAGAGTAGGCAGTACTGCCACCTTAAGGGCTGCAGAGTCCTCACGCATCATCTTCAGGCGCTGTGCTCTGGTGATACGTTTGGTCTCTTCGTATGATTGTCCGCAGCTAAACAACACCAGTGCGGCAACGAAAGCTATCAGTATTTTCCTCATAATCGGTGCAAAGGTACAAAAAAAAGCCTATGGATTTTACGGATTTTACGGATTTTATACAAAATAATCAAAAAATCTGTGCTAATCCGTATCATCCGCGCCTAAAAAATGTTACCTTTGCATTTGTTATGGCAAAAGACAAGATAGCATACGTATGCTCCAACTGCGGCCAGGAGTCGCCGAAGTGGATAGGGAAGTGCCCTGCCTGCGGGCAATGGAATACCTTCAAGGAGATCAAGGTGGCTCCTTCTGCCCTGAAGTCTGGAGGAGTAAGGGGAGGACTGAACAATCATTCTGCCCAACAGCATGCTGCCTCAGCAGGCCGCGTACTCCGTCTGAAGGATATATCCAGTCATGATGACCCTCGTATCGATATGCACGATGAAGAACTGAACCGCGTTTTAGGCGGAGGCCTTGTGCCAGGAAGCATCGTCCTCTTAGGTGGAGAACCGGGTATAGGCAAGTCAACCCTCTCCCTGCAGACAATGCTCCGCCTCCCTGAGAAGCGCATTCTCTACGTCAGCGGTGAAGAGAGTGCCCACCAACTGAAGATGCGTGCAGAACGCCTGGGTGAAAACAACGACAATTTCCTGATCCTCTGTGAAAATTCCCTCGAAACCATCTTCGATCATATCAAGGCCGAAGAACCCGAGCTTGTGATTATCGACTCCATCCAAACCATCATGACAGAGGATGTGGAATCATCAGCCGGTTCTATCGCCCAGGTTCGCGAATGCGCCTCTGCCCTACTCCGCTTTGCCAAATCAAGTGGTGTACCAGTGATATTGATCGGACATATCACGAAAGAAGGTACTCTTGCAGGCCCGAAGATACTGGAACACATCGTAGACACCGTGATACAATTCGAAGGAGACCAGCACTACATGTACCGCATACTCCGGTCGATAAAGAATCGCTTTGGCTCCACATCAGAACTGGGTATCTACGAGATGCAGCAAAATGGCTTACGGCAGGTCAGCAATCCTTCAGAGCTTCTGCTCACGCAGGATCATGAGGGACTCTCTGGCATTGCCATCTCCTCTGCCATCGAAGGCGTTCGTCCCTTCCTCGTGGAGACGCAGGCCCTTGTCTCTTCTGCGGCCTATGGCACACCTCAGCGCTCAGCCACTGGGTTCGACCAGCGCCGATTGAATATGCTATTGGCCGTTCTTGAAAAGCGAGTGGGTTTTAAACTGATGCAGAAGGACGTCTTCATCAATATCGCCGGAGGCCTGCGAGTAACCGACCTGGCCATTGATCTCTCAGTCATTGCTGCCGTCCTATCCTCGAACGTCGACACGCCGATTGAGTCGGGCTGGTGTATGGCTGGAGAGGTGGGACTCTCTGGCGAAGTGCGCCCGGTGAACCGTATTGAACAACGAGTCGCTGAAGCCGAGAAGTTAGGCTTTACCGATATCATCATCCCCAAGTATAACATGTCGGGCTTCGACCCCAAGAAGTACCACATCACACTCCACCCAGTACGTAAAGTTGAGGAAGCCCTGCGCGCACTATTCGGATGAATAATGCTGCACAGGGCCTAGCCTATTTCCGTTAAGTCAAACAGGATTCTACTCGACAACGACTTTCACGTTCTCCTGCTTGATATTCGTGCAGTTAGTGAAAGTAGCATCCTCATGGGCACGGATAGTGATATTCTTCAGATTTATGCCATCCATAGGCATCTCCGGCAGACCGTTGAACTCCATCGCACGTCCTGCACCATTGCACACCACATTCTGGATATTGATATTACGGAAGATGGGGGTTGTCTCGTCGACCTTCATCTTTGTAGTGTTGTCTGGCGTCTTTCCTGCTGCCCTAGCCTCAGCCACAGAGACACCACCATAGTACATATTGAAAGTGATGGCATCATTGACTATGTTCATCATCGATATACCATCGATAAATATATTCTCAACAATACCGCCTCGTCCACGAGTCGACTTAAAGCGCAAGCCGACATCGGTACCGAGGAACTGGCAGTTCTTCACCATAAAGTTCTTCACGCCACCGCTCATCTCCGAGCCAACAACGAAGCCACCATGTCCGGCAAATACCGTACAACCGTCAACCACCACATTCTCGCATGGGATTCCACGCTTACGTCCGTCGGCATCCTTACCACTCTTGATGCAGATACCATCGTCGCCGGCATCGAAACGGGAGTTGACGATAAGACAGTTCTTGCAGGACTCCAGGTCGAGGGCATCACCATTCTGGGCGAACTCCGGATTGCGTACAAGTACATTGTCGATGATGACGTTCTCACACATCAGCGGATGAAGGTTCCATGCTGGAGAGTTCTGGAAGATGACACCTTGAAGTAGCACATTCTTACATTTGACGATGCTGATCATCACCGGACGCAGGAAACGCTTCACAGCATTCCACTCTTCCTCTGTGGTAGCATTGGGCACATTCATATTGGCTCCCTGCTCACCCTTGGCATAACCCTCAGAGGGCACCCAATAGCCCTTCTTGAGCTCTTTACTTCCAGGGATGGCGAGCAATCGCTTCCAATGGGAATCGGTCACCTTCGAGCGCTTCACAGGACGCCAGTAGGCTCCGTTACCATCGATAGCTCCCTCGCCTGTGATAGAGATATTGGTAGCACCATTGGCACTCAAAGGCGACTGGCAGCGACGGGTATCAAGACCCTCAAATGAAGTATCAATCAACGGGTAGAGCGTCTCGTCAGCAGCAAACTGTATGACGGCGCCAGCCTCCAAATGCAGGTCTATATTGCTCTTCAGCACAATAGGACCGGTGAGCCACACGCCAGCAGGAACGATGAGATGTCCCCCGCCTTGCTTTGTGAGTGCATCGATAGCTTTGGAAAAGGCTTCTGTCGAAAGAGCCTGGCCCGTAGGATCTGCACCGAAGTCCTTCAGGCAGACCTTGTTTTCCGGAATGACGGGCGCACTCACTTCTGGCATTGGGAACGGCAGGTTCTGGGTGTACTGCTTGTACGGATTGTCTGCGCTCGCACTCAGTGAGATGGCAAGCAGAGCAACAACAACACTTAGTAATTTTCTCATTGTCTTGGTCAATTAGTTATTATGAATTAGTTCGTTTAACGGTGTCATCACGAAGTCACGTTCGTGCATTAGCGGATGGGGTATCTTTAAGTCGGGCTCATCGATAGTCAGATCATCGTAGAGCAGGATATCAATATCTATTGGGCGGTCGCTATACCTCACACACTGCGACTTTCGCTTGGTAGCATGCTTTCTTCTCTTGCCCAGTTCACGTTCTATCTGCTGCGTAGCATTAAGCAATTGGCGAGGTGTCAGTTCTGTCTCGATGAGAACAACACCATTGAGGAACCTGTTCTCCGACTCGAATCCCCAGGGAGTGGTCTCGATGAGCGAAGAGAGTTTCAGCACTTTGCCAGCTCTTTCTGCGATAAGAGTTACCGACTGTCTGATCAGTTCCTCCCGATTGCCAAGGTTACTTCCCAATCCGAGATACACCTTATGCATCAATCGTCGAGGATTAGCATGGCATCACCAAAACAGCCAAACTTATAGCCGTTCTTGACTGCCTTCCGATAGGCATCGTATACCAGATCATAGCCTCCGAAAGAACACTCAGTCATCATCATCGTCGACTCGGGATGGTAGAAATTGCCCACCAAAGCATTGGCCAGGCCAAACTCATAAGGGGGGAAGATGAACTTGTTAGTCCATCCGTCGTATTCCTTCAGCAGTCCATCGGTTCCTACAGCCGTCTCTGTGGCACGGGCTGTACTCACACCGACGACACAGACGCGATGGCCCTCCAACTTAGTCTTGTTGACGATATCGCAGGCTTCACGCGGAATAATCATCTGCTCAGAATTCATCTTATGCTTTGTCAAGTCCTCAACCTCAATACTATCAAAACTACCCAGTCCAAGATGCAAGGTGATATAGGCAAAGTTGATGCCCTTGATCTCCATGCGCTTCATCAGTTCGCGACTGAAGTGCAACCCCGTCGAGGGAGCAGTCACCGCACCCTCACTCTTGGCGTAGATGGTCTGGAAATTTGCCATATCGTCTTCATGGGTCTCTCGTCTGTCGATGATATAGCGAGGCAGAGGGGCTGCTCCGAGTGCGAAGAGCTCTCGTTTGAACTCATCGTGCGGGCAGTCATAAAGGAATCTCAGCGTACGCCCGCGACTGGTGGTATTGTCAATGACCTCAGCCACCATAGGTCCGTCATCTTCGAAGAAGAGCTTGTTGCCGATACGAATCTTGCGCGCTGGCTCTACAAGCACATCCCACAGACGGAGTTCCTCATTGAGCTCGCGGAGCAGGAACACCTCGATCTTTGCGTCGGTCTTCTCCTTCGTCCCATAAAGACGGGCAGGAAACACCTGTGTGTCATTGAATATAAACGTGTCGTCCTCATCGAAGTAGTCGAGGATGTTACGGAAGTCGAGATAGACAGGCTTTCCGTCTTCGTCCTTCAACTCCTCGCCCTTCTCGTCGTGGCGCGTCATCTCTATGCGCTCACTCTTACGGTGAATAACCATCAACCGACACTCGTCACGATGTAAAGGGGGCTCCAATGCCACCTGCTCCTCAGGGAGTTTGAACTTAAACTGCGATAACTTCATTTATATATTTTTCTTTTTACTATTCATTTTTAACTTCTCTGTCTAACCACTGGGGGAACTCATCGAAAGTCAGACAATCCTCAATGCGCACATCCCCTACCCTCGTCCGACAGAGTGCAGTCAGAAAAGCACCGCTTCCGAGGGCTTTACCAATGTCACGCGCCAGCGAACGGATATAGGTTCCCTTACCACAAACCACACGGATACTCATCTGCATCAGTTCCGGATCGAAATCCGTCAGCTCTATCTCGTCGATTCGTATCGGTTTTGCTGCAAGCGACACCTCCTCACCTCTACGGGCCATCTTGTAAGCCCTGTCGCCTGCTATCATACAAGCGGAGTAGACTGGCGGCACCTGCATCACGTCACCCACGAACTGAGGCAGCGTCTGCTCTATCAGCTCCCGTGTGATATGGCGCGTCGGATAGGTGCAGTCTACCGTATGCTCACGATCGAAGCTGGCCGTCGTAGCTCCCAACTGAAGGGTGGCCGTATATTCTTTGGTATGCAACTGAAGAGCCTCTATCTGTTTGGTAGCCTTGCCCGTGCAAAGGATCAGCACGCCCGTTGCCAATGGGTCGAGCGTACCAGCGTGCCCCATCTTCACCCGCTTGACGTGAAGCTTGCGCGACACCAGATAGCGGATATGGGCCAATGCCCCGAAACTCGACATCCGGTATGGCTTGTTGATGTAGATATAGGCACCTTCCTGTATGTTCATTGGCTCAGCTGGTATATCATGATGGCCAGACCCACGATGGCACAATAGATGCCAAAGTAGACCAACTTGCCTTTCTTCACTATGTTGATCATCAGCTTGCAGGCAAAGCAACCGGAGATAAAGGCAGCCATGAATCCCACACACAAGGGTAACATCCCGACGCCGCCCATCACATCCTCACCTTTCACGGCCTTGAGGATATCCAGCAGTGCCTCACCGAGTATCGGAGGAATGACCATCAGGAAGGAGAACTGTGCCAGCATCTCTTTCTTATTGCCCAACATCAGGCCAGTAGCGATGGTTGAACCCGAACGCGACAGTCCGGGCATGACGGCACAGGCCTGCGCCAGACCGATCACGAAGGCATCCCTGAGAGAGAGACGCTCCTTCTGGCGCGGACGGGCATAGTAGGAGAAGATCAGCAGCACTGCCGTCACTAACAGCATCACACCGACGACGAGCAGGCCAGAGCCAAAGGCTTCTTCCACCTTATCCTTGAAAAACAATCCCACAATGCCGACAGGTATCATCGACACGAGGATATTCAGCGCGTACTTCGTCTCAGCATTCATCTCAAACTTAAAGAGTCCCTTCAGGATCCAGTCTATCTCCTTCCACAGCATCACGAGTGTGGAGAGCACAGTAGCTACGTGAACGGCAACGGTAAACATCAGGCTGTCTTCGCCATTAATTCCAAAGAAATTCGAGGCGATTGCCAGATGGCCGCTCGAACTGACGGGCAGATATTCAGTCAGTCCCTGAACAATACCCAATATCAATGCTTCTATCCAATCCATTTGTCTGGTTACGATTTAGGTTTGCGCACTACGGCATATATCATCGACACAAAGCCGAAGAAGCATACCAGCGGGGCCACTTTGATACGCCGCGCACTGAAAATGTCGGGCTCAAAGGCTGTATCCGTCGAACCGGGACCAGTCATCAGCAGGAACCCTACTATCACGATGAACATCCCTACTGCCAGTAAGATGAAGTTCATCTTGTCAAACGCAAAATTTCTCTTGTCCATATATCTCTCATTCTTCACTATTCACTATATTTTGTATAGTTCGCCTGCCGTCATCTTGAGGAACTTGTTCACCGATATCCACGAACAGATGGCCGTGATGATAATGCCGAAGAGCATCACAGCAGCTGCCGTGATGGCCAATTCGCGCCAGGTGATGATGTTCAGGATGTTGGGCTCATAGGTATACAGTGCATACACACAGCCTCCCAGCACACCGATGGCCAGCAGCGCAGCGATAACCCCCACCAACAGCCCCTGTCGCATAAAGGGCCTGCGGATGAACCCCCACGAGGCACCCACCAACTTCATCGTATGAATCAGGAAACGGCGCGAATAGACACTCAGGCGCACCGTATTGTTGATCAGCGAGAAGCTCACAAAGGTCAGCAGCAACGCCAGCACCAGCAATACGATATTAATGCGACTCAGATTGGTGTTCACATTATCCATCAGATCCTCCTGATAGGCCACATCTGTCACCTGCGGATTTCGCCTCAGTTCACTGACAATCCATCGGAGCGAGTCACGGTTGGCATAGTCCGACTTCAGTTGCAGTTCGAGCGTGGCCACAAAGGGATTGGCACCAAGGAATTCCGAAGGGTCGGAGCCCATCGCCTGAGTCTGCTCCTTCAGGGCCTGCTCCTTGCTCACGTAGTCGATATTCTTCGAGAAGGGCCTATGGTACAGATTACGGCACAGGCGCTTGGCATCGTTCACGCTGACGTCATCACCAAGCATCACGGTCACCGTCAGATTCTCCTTCACCCACGAGGACAGATTGACGGATGTCAGCACAGAGAATACGACAAGCCCCAACAGTACCAGCACCATCGATGTACTGATACACAATGTGACCATCTGCATACCCCTGTGGCTACCAGACTTATTGCTATTAGAACTCATTAACTTACGTACGTAAATATTGAAATCAGCTGCAAAATTACAAAAATCTTTTGAATCTGTGAAATCTGTGGCTAAAAATTTGTAATTTTGCACCCATTATGAGTACAATTATCTATCCATCGCCCATTTTCGGCCCTGTACACAGCCGCCGACTGGGCGTTTCGCTTGGCATCAACCTGCTGCCTGCCGACGGCAAGGTATGCTCCTTCGACTGTATCTATTGCGAGTGTGGTTTCAATGGTGATCACCATCCGAAGAAGCCCCTGCCCACCCGCGAGGAAGTGGCCGAGGGACTGGAGATGAAACTGCGCCAGATGGTGGCCGACGGGCAACTCCCCGACGTGCTGACCTTTGCCGGTAACGGTGAGCCAACCTGCCACCCACAGTTTGCGGAAATCATCGACGACACCATCCGACTGCGCAACCAGTATTGCCCCAAGGCCAAGGTGTCGGTGCTGAGCAATGCCACCATGATCCACCGGCAGAGTGTACACGATGCCCTGATGCGGGTAGACAACAATATTCTCAAGCTCGACACCGTCGACCCTATATATATTAATAAGGTAGACCGCCCCTCAGGTGCCTACGATGTCAGTGCCATCATCGAGCGCATGAAAGCCTTTGGCGGACACATCATCATCCAGACGATGTTCATGCGGGGCACCGCAAATGCTCTCCCCCTACAGGGGGAGTCGGAGGGGGGCTCCATCTCCGTCGACAACACAGGCGAAGCCTACGTCTCTCCCTGGCTCGAAGCCGTCAAGGCTATCGCCCCCCAGCAGGTGATGATCTATACCATCGACCGCGAGACGCCAACCATTGGTCTGCTGAAAGCCACCCACGAACAGCTCGATGCCATCCGCGACCGCGTCACAGACCTCGGCATTCCCTGTTCCGCTTCCTATTAGAATCATTCAGCCCCTACCGTTTGGCAGGGGCTGAATGATTTCTACTTGCACATGATACCGCGCTCGGATTTCTCGAGAAACTCAAGGATAACCCTGATTTCCGGACTGTCGGGCACCTGATCGCGTATCTGATTGATCACGTCGAAGGTGCTGGTCTTGCCGTGGAACAGCAGACGATACGCATTGGCGATATGCTTCTGCACCTTGGCATCGATGCCAGCGTTGGTCATCATCGTGTTATTAGGCCCGCCATATTCGATGGGCTTGCCGCCAGCCACCACGTAGGGCGGGATGTCCTGCGAGAAGGTAGTACCGGCCTGCACCATTGCCAGCTTGCCGACACGCGTTTTAGCGTTCTGCACGGCATTGGTAGAGAAGATGGCTCCATTGTGGATCTCACAGTCGCTTGCTATCTTCACGCCATAGCCAAACACGCAGTAGTCGCCCACCACAGTGTCATGGCTGATGTGGGAGCCTTCCATCAGGAAGTTGTTGTTACCTATCACGGTGCAGCCATCGCGGTTGGTGCCACGGTTGATGACGACATTCTCGCGTATCACGTTATTGTCACCAATCTTCACGTACGACTTGGCACCACGGAAGTTGAAGTCCTGCGGAAGTGCAGCAATGACACTGCCCTGGTGGATCTTGTTGTTGTTGCCGATGCGCGAGCCATCGCAGATACTGACGAAGGGAAAGATGATGCAGTTGTCGCCTATCTCCACATCGTCTTCGATATACACGAAGGGGAATATCTTACAGTTGTTGCCGATCTTCGCCTTGGGCGATATCTCAGCTTTAGGGGATATTTCGCTTGCCATAATTATTCACTATTCACTTTTCACTATTCACTTATTTCGCTCCACCGCCTAAGGCCTGATAGAGTGTCACCACAGACTGCATCTTATTGAACTGATCTGTCACCTCAGAGATTTCAGCATTGAGCAGGTTGCTCTGGGCGGTGATTACCTCGAGATAGGTGGTGTTCGACGACTGTTCCATCAGCTTGCGGGTGTCTGCAACATTCTGACGCAGCACAGCCACGCGCTTGCCGTCGAGCGTGGCCTTCTCGGCATAGGAGTTGTAGCTCACGAGGGCGTTCGACACCTCATTGCCGGCTTTCAGCACCGAGTTCTGCCAGGTGTTGTAGGCCTGTTCATACTTGTCCTTTGCCACCTTCAGGCCGGCCACGATCTGTCCGTGCTGGAAGATGGGCTGCACCAGCGAGCCGACTGCCGAGAGAAGCCACTTGCCGGGATTGACGGCCCCTTGCTGGTTGGTGAAGGCAGCGGTACCGGTGACGGTGAGGTTGGGATAGAAGCGGCTGCGAGCCGTCTGCACATCGTAGAAGCACTGTGCCAGTGCCATCTCGTTGGCATGTACGTCGGCACGGTTGCTGAGCATCTGGACGGCCACGCCCGTAGAGAGGTTTGTGGGCAGACTCTGTCCGGCGAAGGAGCCGCGCTTGATGGTCTGTGCGGGCTGGGCGATGAGCAGCGAGAGTGAGTTCTCGCACTCACGGATCTGTCGCTGCAGGTCAACCTTCTGCGATTGCACGCTGTAGTAGGCTGCCTCGGCACTCTGCACGGCAGTAGAGCGGTAGCCAATACGGTTCTCGTGCATGAACTTCATCTTCTCCCAGGTCTCCTTGGTCAGTTTCTCCATGTCGCTGACAATCTCCACCTGACGGTCGAGCATCAGCAGCGTGTAGTAGAGGTTGGCGATGCCTGAGATAATGTTGCATTTCACCACCGTCTGATAGTCCTTGGTGGCGATGAGCTGCATCTGTGCCGAGCGCTTCTGCGAGAGCAGGTTGCCGAAGAGGTCGACATTCCAGCTGGCCGAGACGGGCAGCGTGTAGGCCTTCGTGGCAGCAGCGCCGTCGAAGGATGAGAGTGTACCCTGGGGCGAGATGGCCACAGAGGGCAGGAAGGCCAGCTTGGCCACGGTCAGTGCCGTTTCAACCATGTGTACGTTGAGTGCGGCGTTTAGCAGGTCGGGGTTATTGTCCAGCCCCTGCTGGATGAGCACTTGCAGCTGAGGGTCGGTGAAGACCGTTCGCCAGGGCATGTTGCCAAACGACGTAGTATCCTGAACGGCCAGCGTATCAGTCATCGACACGGGGTCGCGCACGATGCCCGAGGCATTCACCTGCGGGCGGTCGTACTTGTTGTAGAGTCCGCAGCTCGATAGCAGCAGGGCTGCGGACATATATAGCATAACTTTCTTCATAAACTATTCACTATTCACTGTTCACTATTCACTTCTCCAACTCATAGTCAAGTGAGGCTTTACCATGTGCATACTGTGCCAGCTCGGCAGCTGCCTCAGGATTCTCCTCGTCTTCGAACTTCATCGGGCGGAACTTCTCCTGTAGCGACTGGAAGATGACGAACAGGGCGGGCACCACCATAATCTGAATCAGCGTACCGACGAGCATTCCGCCTACGGCTGCAGCTCCCAGCGTCTGGTTACCGTTCTTACCCACACCCGATGCGAACATCATCGGCAGCAGACCGATCACCATGGCCAGCGAGGTCATCAGAATCGGGCGCAGACGGGCTGCGGCACCCAGCACAGCCGACCAGGAGATGGCCATACCCGTCTCGCGGCGCTCCAGGGCGAACTGCACAATCAGGATAGCATTCTTAGCCAGCAGACCGATCAGCATGATGAGCGAGATCTGCATGTAGATATCGTTGGAGTGGCCGAAGAGCGATGTGAAGAGGAAGGCTCCAGCCAGTCCGAACGGCACGGAGAGCACTACCGAGAGCGGCAGGATGTACGACTCGTACTGCGCCGACAGGATCAGGTAGATGAAGATGAAGCAGAGCAGGAAGATGATGGCCGTAGAGTTGCTGGCCTGTGCCTCCTGTCGGGTCAGTCCCGAGTAGTCGTAGGTGTAGCCGGTGGGCAGCATCTGGGCTGCCACTTCCTCCACGGCCTTGATGGCCTCACCCGAAGAGTAGCCGCTGGCAACGGTTGCCGTCACGTTGATGGCGGTGAACAGGTTGAAGCGGTTAATGTTCGACGGACCGTAGACGCGCTCCATGTTGCAGAACTCCTTCACGGGCGACATACCTGCCGACGTGCGTACGTAGATACTGTTGAGCGACTCCTCCGTCATACGCGTCTCAGGCGAGCCCTGCACCATCACACGGTAGAGCTTACCGTAGGCGTTGAAGTTCGATGCGTAGAGTCCGCCGTAGTATCCCTGCAGGGTGGTGAGCACCACGCGAGGCGAGATGCCGGCTTGCTTACACTTGGCCACATCTACCGAGATCATGTACTGCGGATAGTTGGGGTTGTAGGACGTCTGGGCCTGCTGGATCTCCGGACGCTTGTTGAGCTCGGCCAGATAGTCCTGCACGATCTCGAAGAATCGCGTCAGGTCGCCACCCGTACGGTCCTGCATCACCAGCGATACACCCGAGTTGGCCGAGAAGCCGGGAATCATAGGCGGTCCGAAGGCCAGGATCTGTGCATCCTTGATGTGGGCCGTCTTGAGGTATATCTGTGCCAGCACGCCGTCGCGGTCGAAGGGGTTGAGGAAGAAACGGTAGATACCGTCGCCCTGCCACAGTCCGCTGAGTTTCCACCAGAATCCTTTCTGGCGCTCGGCAAAGGGTTTAAGCTTGATGATAAACGTGGCCTGGTCTGAACCAGCACCAGCGATGAAGTTGTAACCCTGAATCTGCTCACGGCTCTGGATGGCGGGATCGGCTGCCAGGATAGCATCCACCTCGTCGATGATCTGGCGCGTGCGAGCCACTGAGGTTGCAGGCGGCATCGAGATGGTACAGAAGATTGTACCCGTATCCTCGTCGGGCACCAGTCCGGTCTTCGTGGTAGCCATCGTCAGGACGAGTGCAGCGATACCCACGATGACGGCAATGCCGATGGCTATCGGCTTGCGCACCAGCTTCTCTACCACATTCTTATACTTATTGGTCGTCGTAGTGAAAGCTGTATTGAAAGCTGCGTGGAATCGGTCGATACGCGACATCTTCTTGTGACCTTCACCATCGTGGGGCTTCAGGAAGATGGCACAGAGGGCCGGCGACAGCGTCAGGGCGTTCAGGGCGGAGATGAAGATAGCCACAGCCATCGTCACACCGAACTCACGGTAGAACGTACCCGTCACGCCACCCATGAACGACACGGGGATGAACACCGAGGCCATCACCAGCGTAATAGAGATGATAGCACCCGAGATCTCGTTCATGGCGTCGATAGAGGCCGTCAGCGTCGACTTATAGCCCTGGTCGAGCTTGGCGTGCACGGCCTCCACCACCACGATGGCATCATCCACCACGATGGCGATAGCCAGCAGCAAGGCTGAGAGCACGAGCAAGTTGATGGAGAATCCGAAGGCCTCAAGGAAGAAGAAGGTACCCACCAGCGACACCGGCACGGCGATGAGCGGGATCATCGTCGAACGCCAGTCCTGCAGGAAGATGTAAATCACGATGAACACCAGGATCAGCGTGAACACCAGTGTGAATATCACCTCCTCGATAGAGGCATAGAGGAACTCCGTCACGTCGTAGTTAATCTTGTAGGTCATGCCCGGCGGGAACAGCTTGGCCTGCTCCTCCAGCTCGGCCTTCACCTGCTTGGCAATCTCGTTGGCGTTGGAGCCTGCAATCTGCTGCACCATACCCATCACAGAGGGGATGTTGTTGTTCTTCATCGACACGGAGTACTGCTGTCCGCCGAGTTCGATCTTGGCCACGTCCTTCAGTTTCAGCGTCTGTCCGTTGCGGTCGCTGGAGATGATGATGTCGCCAAACTCCTCTGGTGTCTTCAGTCGACCCGTGTAGCGCATGGCATACTCGTAGGCCACGTTCGACTCCTGTCCGAACGAACCAGGTGCAGCCTCGATGTTCTGCTCAGCCAGCACACCGGTGATGTCGCTCGGCATCAGGTTGTACTGCTTCATCACGTCGGGCTTCAGCCAGATACGCATCGAGTATGTCTTCAGACCAGGGCTCTGCACGTCGCCCACACCCTGGATACGCTTGATGGCCGGCACGATGTTGATGTTGTTGTAGTTCGTCAGAAACTCGTCGTCATAACGGCCGTCCGACGTCAGGGTGAACATCAGCACCTGTGAGGTCTGACGCTTCATCACCGTCACACCAATCTGCGTCACCTCGGCCGGCAGCAGGGCCAGGGCCTGAGAGACGCGGTTCTGCACGTTCACCGCACACATATCGGCATTCATTCCCTGGCGGAACAGCACCTGTATCTGTGCCGATCCGGAGGATGCCGTAGAGCTGATATAGTCCATACCCTCCACACCGTTGATCGACTCTTCGAGCGGCACGATGACGGAGTTCTTCACGGTCTCGGCATCAGCACCAGGATAGCTGGTGTAGACCACCACCGTTGGCGGTGCGATGTCCGGGTACTGCTCGATAGGCAGCGATGCCAGACCGATAAATCCGAGCAGCACGATGGCGATAGAGATCACCGTCGAGAGCACCGGGCGTTTGATAAAGGTTGTAAATGTCATTGTGTTACCTTTTTCAATTTTTCAATTTTTCAATTCTTCAATTCTCCACTACTTCGTGGCCTTCTGCACGGCATCCACGATCTCACCGGCACTCATCTCCTTGGCCTGATCCTTGATCTTCTGCTGATACTTCTCAGGCGTGATGGGTACGATCTCCATGCCGTCCTTCAGCTTGGTGATGCCGTTGGTGATATACTTGTCGCCCACCTTCAGGCCGTCGGTCACGATGTAGTTGTTGCCGTCGGTCTGAGGGTCGGTCTTGATCTCGGTGTACTTCACCTTGTTGCCCTCGCCGAGTATGTAGACGAACTTCTTGTTCTGCACCTCAGAGACGCAGGCCTGCGGGATCACGATTGAGGCGGAGTTGCTCTTGGGGATGATGATGGCACCCGAACCACCGCTCTTGAGCATCTTCTCGGGATTGGGGAAGAGGGCAATCAGCTGCACGCTGCCCGTGGCACCGTCGATCACGCCGCTCATCTTCGTCACCTTACCCTCGTGGCCGTAGACCGAACCGTCGGCCAGCTGCAGCTGTACGCTGGGCATCTGGCTGATGGCGGCATTCTGCCCGCCGGCATCCTTCGACATGGCCAGTGCGTCCTTCTCCGTCACCGAGAAGTAGACCTCCATCTGCGAGTTGTTCGACACCGTCGTCAGCACGTTCTGTGCACTCACCAGCGTACCTACCTTATAAGGCAGCGTACCCACCACTCCTGCAGCAGGACTCTTCACGTAGCAGAAGCTCAGCATCTCCTTAGCACTGGCCAGCGCGGCCTCTGCCTGAGCCAGACCGGCCTTGGCCTGCTCAAACTGGTTGGTGGCCGACTGCAACTCGAAGTCGCCGATCACATTGCCCTCGCGGAGCTTCATCGAGTTCTCATACGACAGTCGGGCTGTATTGCAGGTAGCCTTGGCGGTGTTCACCGAAGCCTGGGCCTGACGCACCTGGGCCTGATAGGTCACATTGTCAATCACGAAGAGCACCTGCCCGGCACTCACCGACTGACCTTCCTTCACATTGATCTGGGTGATGAATCCCGATACCTTCGGCGATATCTGCACGTCCTGCACACCCTTGATAGTGGCAGGATACGTGGTCTGCATCTGGGTACTCGACGTACCAACAGTCACTACCGGATACTCATTGTCGCCAAACTGAGGGCGACCGCCACCGCCTCCACCGCACGATGCAAGCAGCATCGCAGCAGCGGCGACTGTTAAAATCTTGTTCACTTTCATACTTATCTTTCTAATAGTTTTACTTAAATCCGTTTATATTCATCCCGAAAACTTCTTTTCACTTTCCGGTTTCGGCCTGCAAAGTTACTCATTTTCCACATTATAATATAATAGGGACGCCAATATTTAACAAAGTTTATCGGCCATCTTACATATACAACACAATTTGCGACATATTTATACCATTCTTACATTCCTGTCATCATGCTTTTACCAAGAACATACGCAAATACTCCTAATCAACAAACCGTATGGCCGTAAGTTCAGCATCCGCATGGAGAACTGCTACGGACATCTTGCCACAAAAGCATTTTAACCCCGCTATCCCCGCTACAATCTTTGCAAGCCGCTGTATTTCAATATGTTATCGGTAGCGGGGTTGTCCTTAACCCCGCTACAACCCCGCTACATCCCGCTACAATCCCTCAATATACTGATTTAACTGAGGGGGAGCCACTATCGATGGAATACTCCGTTGATCTCGTTGCCAGGGAAGCATCGGATGTTGCCGGAGAGCCTTCAGAGTGGTGCAAACATGCCTTTGCTGTGGTGCTTTGATAGCATTAAGCAGGGACTTTAGTGCCTTTAAGCTACCTTTCGCGTATGCGCAAAACACCTTACGCGCCTACGCAAAACACTTTACGCGCCTACGCAAAATGAAAAAGCCCTGAGAACCAGCTATTTACAATGGATGTAAAATTGTAGCGGTATGTAGCGGGGTTGTAGCGGGGTTAAGGACAACTCCGCTACAGATAACACGTTGAAACACAGCGACTTGCAAAGATTATAGCGGGGATAGCGGGGTTAAACAATGTTTTACCAAGATAGTCTGATTCAGGCAGATACAACTTGAGACGTTTTCAGGACCTCAGAAGTAGTCGTTTTAAAAAAAACGGGCAGGAAATGCAGAAAATCGGTGAGAAAGTTTGGTTATATGAAATCTTTTATCTACCTTTGCCGACCCACGAGGGTCCCCCTGCGAGGTTCAAGCAGATTTTATCAATATGAAGATTCGTTTTATTATATTATTGTCATTAGCCTTTTCAATCATCCCGTACGCTTCAGCACAGGAGAAAAGGAGTTTTTGGAGCCATGGAGTAGGCAAGCTGCTAAAATCCGTTGACGATATGGTTAATCGTTGGCAGGAGGCTGGTGTGGATACCAACTATATCCGCAAGTTTGAGAAGAGCCGCATGGTATATCTCGGCTATTACGGCTATTTCCAGCAGCATGATATGAATTTCCCCGTAACTGTCAATAATGCGGATATACCCGTGAACTTGCAGCATATGCCACCGAACATGGCGGAGAAGAAATACGTGGCGGCCGATATGCACACCTACCAGACAGAGATTGAGCTGGGTATCGACTGGCGCGGCATAGCCTTGGAGCTTCCCATTCCCATCCGCAACCGCTACAGCATGTCGTTCGGTCTGGCGAAGAACGGCTCTGTATGGGGCGCACGCATCCGCTACAAGTCGCTCAAGAATATGGAGGGCGTGCTGGACGACGCATACAATCAGGCCGTGGATCAATGGAGGTACAATGAGGAGCACCAGACGAGCGACCCGGCCGTAACGTCGGAGAGAACTATCCCCGCAGGCAAGATGGACCTGAAGATTTTCTATGTCGAAGGATATTATGTGTTCAATAACAAGCGGTTCAGCCTTGCGGCAGGTGCTTACGGCGACATGATACAGAAGCGCAGTGCCGGCAGTCTGTTTGTGATGGGCAACTATTACCAGAGCCGGTTCGGAGCCGACAACCTCTTCAACCACGAGCGCGACATCTTCCGTAACTGGAAAATATCCTTCGGACCCGGATATGGATACAACTGGGCCATCAACGGGGGAAAGGTGTGCATCCATGTGTCGCTGATTCCCATGATTTCCATTGTGAACAAGATGGTTCACAAGTACGAGGATTACAGCAATCCATACGCTTACGCCGGCACATCCGCCGATCCTGCCGTCAAAGCCCAGCAGATAGAGACGGAGCGCCAGCGCTGGAGCAACTACGATGCCCACTATTACGACGCGGTGGACAACGGACACAGCCGCTTTGTGTTCAACTACTTCGGGCGTTTTGCCGTGAGCTACAGCTTCGACCGGTTCCTGCTCAATTTCATGATGAACTATCGACAGTATCTCTATAGAAACAATGCTGACACAGAGATCAACAACAGAGAGGCTGTTGGTCAAGTCAACTTCGGCATGCGATTTTAGAGAAAGTGCCTCAACTGAGAGTGAGATTCTCAGAGCTTGATGAATATCTTCTTGCGATAGAGCAGATAGCCGAGGGCGAAATTGAGCAGCACGAAATAGAGGGCATAGGCCAACGACGCCCATTTATCAGCGGGAATGAGGGTATGTATGCCATTGTATACTATCTCAGAGAAGCCGAAATGCCCCAGGAGGATGGCCAGCAACTCGCTGGAGACGTAAAGCGCCAGGGCATTGGTGCCGAAAATCACGAAGGGTGTGAATAGTGAACGATGAATAGCGAACTGTTTACTACCGCTCTCAGGCTTCAGGTCGATGACGTACATCAACAGGGCTTGGAGCAGGGAGGCCAGTCCACAGGTCATCAGCACGTAGCTGGGACTCCAGATGCGCTTGTTCAGCGGCAGGCCGTAGGATAGCAGATAGCCGAGCAGAACGAGGACAGTGCCCACAACGAAGACGGCTATCACCTTTTGCTCCACCGTTTCGCGCAGTCTGATAAGCCGTCCGCAATAGAAGCCCAGCAGCACGTGGGCGACAGAGGGTATGGTGCCCAGCAATCCCTCTGGATCGACAGGACTCTTATGGTAGATATGATCGTAGCCCAGCACATGAAGGTCGAACTGTGCCAGCACGTTCGTTGCGGCATCCTCGGCATAGCCGTTGCCCAGCAACAGGATGACGGTATAGCCTACGAGCAGGCTTGCGGCCAACGGCAGCGTGTAGCGGTGGTTACAACAGAGGGCGAAGAGCGACACGGCGAGATAGCAGAGAGCGATGCGCTGGAGCACAGCCATGATGCGGAGGTGGCTCAGACCGTAGTCGCCATTGAGGGCACCGTCGAGCCAATGGATGAGCAGGCCAATGGCGAAGAGAAGCACCGTGCGCTTGATCACGCGCCGAAGGACGGGCCATGAGGGCTTGAACTCCGACTTGACCAGCGACAGATAGCACGAGATACCCATGATAAACAGGAAAAAGGGGAACACGAGGTCACAGGGCGTCATGCCGTTCCAGCGGGAGTGACGGAGCATCTCGAATGAATCGCCCCAACCGTTGTTAACCAATATCATACCTGCCACGGTGATGCCGCGCAGGATGTCGAGAGACTGTAGTCGGTGAGTGTTTACCATGCGCTGTCGTCGTGTAGTCCTTTAAGAATCATTGTCATCGCCTTGCGTGCCATATCCACCGGGTCGCCCACGGGCTCAGACGAATAGACATTCTGCTGAAGCGTCCAGGGTTCCTCGATGGCGTACCAGTCGAGTGTCACCTCCTGAGGCAGGGCCATCTGGAAGAGTTCCGCCGAGGTCTTGTTGGCATTAGGGCCTCCACCGAGCAGTGTCATGTCGGGCTGCATCTGTCTTGACTTCTGTTTGGCCAATGCCTCAAAATAGGCACTCCATCGTTTGTAGTAAAAATCTTTCAGTAGACCTTGCCACTCTTTGTGGGCATAGTCACGCAGCCCACCTGTGTCGGCGCAATAGCGGTTGCCCCATGTGGTGATTTGCACACGAGCATTCCATTCGTAGAGGCGCTGTTCCTCTGGCATGGTGCCACAGTTGCGCGCAGCCTGTATCCAGTGGCCCAGGCGGAACTCACGGCGCGTGCCCAGCAGCGAGTCCTGCATCACAAGCAGGTCGAGGAAGCGGCTGGCATCCAGGTTGAAGAGCTTGCCGTCGAAGGCCTTGTAGTCGCCTACGACCCGCTGGTATTGCAGACGGGCATAGTCGGCCAGCGCCTGACGGGTAATATCAACCAGATCGTACTCAAAGTTGTTGTTGCCGCGATAGTTCTCTGCAGCCTCATTCATCAGGCGCGCAGCCTCCCTGACGATTCCGATGTCGTAATAATTCCTCATCTTAGACCACGACGAAGCCTGAAAATTATTCATTGTCGGACGCCCACAAAAGATGCTCTCGTGAGGGCCCTGCTGGTTGTTGCCTGCGGGACAGTTGTAAATACTCTCCGACAGGAGCCGCCAAGCCGTCAGAGTCAGTGGTTCCGTCTTGCCGTAGCGGGCTTTCACGTAGCCTTTAATCCAGTCCTCGCGCTTGAACTTCTCTGAACGCCAGGGCAGTTCACTCATCAGTTCGAACATCACGGGGTTGTTCTCCGAGCCCTCCATCGTGAAGCCGATACCCTTACAGTTCTTCTTCTGGCCATAGAAGTTGTCGAGCAACTGATCCATACGCCCGTGAAGCCCGACGTTAGCGCCGAAGTTTTCGAGCATGCAGAAGAGCCAGTCGTGCTGTTTGTAGCCATCCTCACGCTTCCAGATGCTGGGAGCGCCGAACATGGGACGGCACTCAGAGAAGAGGTCGAGCACCAGCAGGTCGCCCTGCTTCATGCCGTCAACCATCGCGGGGCGCGGGTTCTCCGTCCACCCCTGTATCACCCAGACGGCTCTCGGGTCGATGCGCTTCATGGCCTGCATCATCGCCTCGCCAGCCTTGGCATAGTCGATTGAGGCGTCGTCACTGCTCTCGTGGAAAGGGTCCATCGAGTAGTAGTCGGCACGACCATAGAGGCGTGTGAGTTCGTCGAAGTATAACTTTGCAATCTCTGCGAAACGGGGGTCGGTGGGCAAGAGATTCGCAGGTCGCTGAAATCCGTTCCACAGGCCAGCATCAGCCACGTTGAGTCCCAGTCGCTCCTTGGCATCGTGGGGCACCATGCCACTATAGCCAGGCAGCACGGGGTGCATGTCCAGCTGGCGCATACGCTTGAGGATCTGCTTCTGCAGCTTCTCCTGTCGCTGATACCATGATAGGGGCAGTGGCCCGCCCCACCCTTCGAGGTTGTTCATCTCCCACCAGGCCAGGAAGGCCGGGCCCGCGATGAACTTTCCCACCTCCTCTTCCGAGTAGCCGAGTTTAATGAGCATATTTCGCCAGACGCACTCCTCGCCGACAATGGCCAGCGGAAGGTTCACGCCATGCAGGGCTAGCCAGTCAATCTCCTGTTCCCAACGCTTCCAGTCCCAGAAAGCCATTGAATAGGAGAATGTGCAGTAGTTGAAGGCATAGCGCAGCGTGAGGTCCGTCTCGTAGCGTTCTTTTTTCGTGACAGGAGGCAGCACGGCGGGCAGTTTAGCGTGCATCTGGTTCCACGTCAGGTGAATGCCTGCATGGTACTTCAGATACCAGTTGATACCTGACGCGATGTTCACCCAAGTATTGCCTCGCACCACCACCTTCGATCCTTGCTGATCAAGTTCGAAGAAGTCACGTTCCGATTTCCATAGCTCCGTCTTGAATTTCTTCGAAGCTCCTTTGTCGATACGTTCCAGCAGTTCGTCCACGGGATTGGAGATAGTGAACAGTGAATAGTGAATAGTGAATAGTACTAACAGGAGTCGTTTCATATTGATTTACCTTATTTGTTGTCACTGAACCAGTTTCATTTCTCTCGCCTTCTCCATCAGCAGCGCCATGAGGGGCTCGCGCTCGTTGGCTACCCGATTATCCAGTACAGCGTCCTTCAGGCACTGCTTCAGGGTGCCCACCTCGCGACTGGGTTTTAGGTGGAACAGCTCCATAATCTCGTTGCCATCAATGACAGGCTGCAGCAGCCGTTTGTAGTCCTTCTCCTTCAGGTCGGCCAGTTTTTCGCGCACCATGCGGAAGTTCTCGAGAAATATCTTCTTCCGCACCTCGTTCTTTGAGGTGATATCAGCCTCACAGAGTGTCATGAGGTCGTCGATGTCGTCACCAGCATCGTTGAGCAGCCGGCGCACGGCAGAGTCGGTCACGATGTCATCGGCGATGGCGATGGGGCGCATGTGCAGATCTACGAGTTTCTGCACATACTTCATCTTCATGTCCATCGGCAGCGACAAGCGTCGGAAGATTTGCGGAACCATCTTTGCACCGATGGCATTGTGGTTGTGGAAGGTCCAGCCGACAGCGGGATCCCAGCGCTTGGAGCGGGGCTTTCCCACATCGTGGAGCAGGGCGGCCCAGCGGAGGTAGAGTGAAGAGTCATCGTTTTTACATACATTCTCCAGCACCTCAAGTGTGTGATAGAAGTTGTTCTTATGTGCCCGTCCGTTCTTCTGTTCCACGATGTCGAGGGCAGCGAGTTCGGGCAGGATGATCTGCAACAATCCGGAGCGCTGCAGCAGCTCGAAGCCGATACTGGGATGCACTGCGAGGATGATCTTGTTGAGTTCGTCCTTGATGCGTTCTCCGCTGACAATCTTGATACGGTCGGCCATGCGCTCGAGGGCCTCGAAGGTTTCGTCTTCGATCATGAAATTAAGCTGGGTGGCAAACCGGATGCAACGCATCATGCGCAGCGGGTCGTCGGAGAACGTGATTTCGGGGTCGAGTGGCGTAGCGATGATACCATCCTCCAGATCGGCCAGACCGTTGAAGGGGTCCACCAGTTCACCGAAGCGTTCGCAATTCAGACAGATGGCCATGGCATTGATGGTGAAGTCGCGCCGGTTCTGGTCATCCTCCAGCGTACCATCCTCCACAATGGGCTTGCGCGAGTCGTGGCTGTAACTCTCGCGACGGGCTCCGACGAACTCCACCTCGTGTTCCACACCTTTCTGGCGGAACTTCACCTGTGCCGTGCCGAAGTTCTTGAACACACTCAGATGAGCCTTGCGGCCAAGCATGCGCTTGAGTTCCTCAGCCACACTGATACCGCTGCCAACTACTACCACATCGATATCGTTGGACGGACGCTCGAGGAAAATGTCGCGCACATAGCCTCCCACTACATAGCATTCCACGCCAAGATGGTCGGCTGCCTGACTGATCTGATGGAAAATCTCCTGGTCTAATATCTCTGCTAACTCATCGTCGCTATAGAGTTTCATATACTTTTTCTGATTTTTGGGTGCAAAATTAAACAAAAAATCGGAATTTCCTTTTATATATCTCACTATTTTTGTAACTTTGCACCCGAATTAAATAAAAAAGGTACGATGAAGAGAATCGTTTTGCTGCTGACGGCTACCACGCTGTTGCTCACTGACTGTAAGAATGACAACAGCCAGATTCAGGCCGAGTCACTGCTCGAGGAGGCCAACACCAATTATGAGCGCGGCGCCTACGACGAGGCTCTGCGAACTATCGACTCGCTGCGCCAGGTGTATCCCAACGCCATCGAGACCCGCAGAAAGGCTTTGAAACTCTATCAGGACGTGGAGCTGAAGAAAGCCCAGGAGGAACTGGCCATCGCCGACAGCCTGCTGCAACTGGTACAGCACGACCTGAACTATCAGCAGGAGAAGGTGGACCGTGACAAGGCTGCCCTAAGGGCAACGCCAGAGGAACTGACGATGCTCACCCGTACACGGATGAAGCGTGACTCGCTGCGCACCCAATGCGAGGTGCTCGGCGGCAAGATACGCTATATCCACAAGAAGCAAAAAGAGGTAAAACAACCATGACGGATAAGTTTGAACAGACAAACACCCAGTTTGAGCAGGCGATGGGAGAATGCCGCGCCCTGTTTGAGAAAAAACTCCACGACTACAAAGCCTCGTGGCGCATCCTGCGTCCATCGGCTCTTACCGACCAGCTCTTCATCAAGGCCAAGCGCATCCGCTCGCTGGAGATCAAGAAAGAGAGTATGGTGGGCGAAGGCATCAGGCCCGAATTCATCGCCCTGATCAACTACGGCATCGTGGGGCTCATCCAACTGAACAAGGGGTTTGCCGACACTGTGGACATCAGCAACAAGGAGGCAATGGCGCTCTACGACCAGTACGCCCGCGAGGCACTGGAACTGATGAAACGCAAGAATCACGACTACGACGAGGCCTGGCGAGGGATGCGCGTCAGCTCGTACACAGACTTTATCCTGACGAAGATTGAACGTATCAAGGAGATCGAGAACCTGGAGGGCGAGACACTCGTCTCAGAGGGTATCGACGCCAACTATATGGATATCATCAACTACGCGGTCTTTGGAGTAATAAAACTGACTGAGTGAGAAAGGTCGTAGTAAATATCGCCCGTTTCCTGCTGGCTGTGGTCTTCATCCTCTCGGGATTCGTCAAGGCCGTAGACCCGTTGGGCACGCAGTACAAGATCAACGACTATCTCGAAGCAATGCACCTGGGAGCTATGGTGCCCGACTTCGTGACGCTGTCGGCATCGGTGCTGCAGTCGGCGGTAGAATTCGTGTTGGGCATCTGTCTGCTCTTCGCCATACGCCGACGGCTGGTTACACGATTCACGCTGGCCATCATGATAGTGATGACGCTGCTCACGCTGTGGCTCGCGTTGGCCAATCCTATCAGCGACTGCGGATGCTTCGGCGACGCACTGGTGCTGAGCAACTGGCAGACTTTCTGGAAAAACGTGGCACTGCTTGCAGCGGCAGCCATCGTCAGCTGGAAACCACTCGACATGATGCGGATGATTGGCAGGAACAACCAGTGGATCGTATTCAACTATTCCGTGCTATTCATTCTCTTCATTGAGGGGTATTGCCTCTACAACCTACCGATGTTCGACTTCCGCCCCTATCACGTGGGAGCCAATATCAAGGAGGGGATGACCATTCCCGAAGGGGCACAACAGCCGCAGTTTGAGACTACCTTCATACTCGAGAAGGACGGGCAGCAGAGGGAGTTCACTGCAGAGAACTATCCCGATTCCACCTGGACGTTCGTAGACTCCAGGACTGTGCAGACTGCCGAGGGCTACGTGCCGCCGATACACGACTTCTCAATCCTGACGGAAGAGGGCGACGACATCACCGACACCATACTCAGCAAGGCAGGATACACCTTCCTGCTCATATCGCCGCATCTGGAACAGGCCGACGACTCCCAATTCGGCCTTATCAACCAGTTGTACGAATACTGTCAGGAGAACGGCTACGACTTTGGCTGTCTGACGGCCAGTACCAAGCGTGCCATCAGTCGCTGGCAAGACATAACAGGGGCAGAATACCCCTTTTATCAGGCTGACGAGACGACGCTCAAGACTGTCATCCGCAGCAATCCAGGATTGTTACTCCTGAAGCAAGGCACCATCATCCGCAAGTGGAGCCATAACGCGCTACCCGATGAGGCACAGCTCAGCAAGAAGCTGGAAGAGAGTGAACTGGGCAAGATGCCAGAAGACAGCGTACCAGGCAAGATAGCCAAGCTGCTCGTATGGTTCGTACTCCCACTGATGGCCCTGACCATCGCAGACCGCTTGTGGGCGTGGACTCAATGGGTGAGGAGGAAAAAAGTGAATAGTGAATAATTTGCAATATTAAATTTTAAAAGTAAAAGACATTATGAGAAAGAAAATTGTAGCAGGTAACTGGAAGATGAACATGAATCTCCAGGATGGTATCGCTCTGGCAAAGGAGCTCAACGAGACACTCAAGGCTGACAAGCCCAACTGCGGCGTTGTCATCTGCACCCCATTCATCCACTTGGCATCTATCGCCCAGTTCCTCGACCAGGACATCATCGGTCTGGGTGCCGAGAACTGCGCTGACAAGGAGAAGGGTGCCTTCACCGGTGAAGTAAGTGCCGAGATGGTCAAGTCGACAGGTGCACAGTACGTCATCCTGGGCCACTCAGAGCGCCGTGAGTATTATAAGGAGACTCCCGAGATCCTGAAAGAGAAGGTGCTGCTGGCTCAGAAGAACGACTTGAAGGTGATCTTCTGCATCGGCGAGAGCCTTGAGGAGCGTGAGGCCGGCAAGCAGAACGAAGTGGTGAAGGCCGAACTCGAGGGCTCAGTATTCAACCTCTCAGAGGAGGACTTCCGCAAGATCGTCATCGCCTACGAGCCCATCTGGGCCATCGGTACTGGCAAGACCGCTACTGCTGAGCAGGCTGAGGAGATTCATGCCTATATCCGTAGCATTATTGCAGAGAAGTACGGTCAGGCCGTCGCCGACGACACGACTATCCTCTATGGCGGCAGCTGCAAGGCCAGCAATGCCCCTGAACTCTTTGCCAAGCCCGACATCGACGGCGGACTCATCGGTGGAGCTTCACTCAAATGCGCTGACTTCAAGGGTATCATCGACGCTTGGAAGAAGTAAAGACCGTGAGACGACTACTCATCATGATGACACTATGTGCTGGCTGCTTCATGGCAGCCAGCGCACAGTCGTCGTTTACACAGCGCCTCCAACAGAGCAAGTCGGGAGAGGGAAAGGTTACCGTGACGCAGGACAAGGCCATCACTGACCTTGTAGACGGCCCGTCGACAGTCGCCCCCGCCCAGCAGCAGACGGTATCGAAGTCCGGAGGACAGAACACACAGAAACCGCTGGTACAGAAAGACGACAAGCAGGAGCCAAAGGCTCAACAGGCCCCAGCCGAGGAGAAGCGTCAACTGGCCGTGGAGCAACAGATGTCCACACCCGACACGACTTACGTGGAAGATACCCGGAAAAAGGTAATGAAGGGTGGCTACAAGATTAATGGCTACAGAGTGCAGGTTTATGCAGGAGGCAACTCCCGCGATGCCCGTCGCAAGGCAGAGAAGACAGGCAGGGAGATTAACACCCTCTTCCCCGGAGAGCCTGTCTATGTGCATTTCTATTCGCCACGCTGGATTTGCCGAATGGGCAACTACCGCACTTACGAGGAGGCACACCAAATACTCAATGCTGTCAAGAAGCTGGGGTATAAATCCGCCATCATCGTCAAGGGCAAGATTACTGTGAGCTATCTGCCCCCAACCACCGATACCCCCTAAACGCCCAAAAACAACTGACAAAGGCCCATGAAATTAGAGATAGAATACAGAGAAGGACTCGACGAACTGGCAGGATACTACCGACAGGTGCTCGGACTGCTAGGTGAAAACCCTGAGCGCGAGGGACTCCAGAAGACCCCCATGCGCGTGGCAAAGGCCATGCAGTTTCTCACCCAAGGATATACCGAAGACGCCCACGAGGTGCTGCGCGGTGCCCTCTTCAAAGAGGACTACTCGCAGATGGTCATCGTGAAGGATATCGACTTCTTCTCGCTCTGCGAGCATCACATGCTGCCTTTCTACGGCAAAGCCCATGTGGCCTACATCCCCAACGGCTACATCACAGGTCTCTCGAAGATTGCCCGTGTAGTCGACATTTTTGCCCATCGGCTACAGGTACAAGAGCGCCTGACCCTCCAGATCAAAGAGTGCATTGAGCAGACACTTCATCCACTAGGCGTCATGGTCGTTGTTGAGGCACGGCACATGTGCATGCAGATGCGCGGCGTGGAGAAACAAAACTCCATCACTACTACAAGCGACTTCTGCGGTGCCTTCAATCAGGCCAAGACACGGCAGGAATTCATGAACTTAATTCACAACAACAAAATTTAACTTAAACTTTATGGATCAGACAAATAATGGCAGTTACAAAAAACAAGAGACAGCAGCCGAGGCTTTCTACCACAGTTGCCTGGGCAAACTCGTCATCCTGGCTGCCGTACTCGGCATTCTCTTCATTCTCGGCGTGATGACCAAACCCACCAATGATGAGATGGAAATGGAAATGGTAGACAACATACTGCAGTGCATCGATGCCAACGACAGCATCCGGGGCGACAAGATTGATGACCATGTGAATAACATGAGCAATGTCTTCAGCAAAGTAGACACGGCACAGGTGAATAAAGACCTGCGCATATCGCTCAACAAGAACAACCGCATGGAGATTTACAACCACTCTTGGTTCCGTACCGCCTACATCTTCAATAATATCCATCCCGAAGGCGTGCGCGTGGGCTGGGGCATGTTTGGTGTCGTCTACCCCACCGTCACCTACGAAGACCTACTGCTCAACGTCGGTCCTATGCAGAAGAAATACAATGATGGCATTATCCGCAGCACCGTCATCGACACCCACGACATGGGTACCAACCCCAACATCAAGCCATACCACTATCAGGGCGATCCTGATCAATAGACAGCAGACTAATTATTTACTCACATTATAATATAATACAATTATGACAATCAACGAATTTAACTTTGCCGGTAAGAAGGCAATCGTACGTGTAGACTTCAACGTACCCCTTGATGAGAATGGTAAGATTACAGACGACACCCGCATCCGCGGTGCCCTGCCCACACTGAAGAAGATTCTGGCTGATGGTGGTGCCACTATCATCATGTCGCACATGGGCAAGCCCAAAGGAAAGGTGAACCCGAAACTCTCTCTGGGTCAGATCCGCGAGGCCGTAGAGAAGGCTCTGGGCGTTCCCGTAGCATTCGCTCCCGACTGCGCCAAGGCTGCCGACGCTGCCAAGGCTCTGAAGATGGGTGAGGCCCTGCTGCTGGAGAACCTGCGCTACTATCCCGAAGAGGAAGGCAAGCCCGTGGGTGTAGAGAAGGGTACTCCCGAATATGACGAGGCCAAGAAAGCTATGAAGGCCAGCCAGAAGGAGTTCGCCAAGACTCTGGCCAGCTATGCTGACTGCTACGTGATGGATGCCTTCGGTACCGCTCACCGCAAGCACGCCTCTACGGCTGTTATCGCCGACTACTTCGATGCCGACAACAAGATGCTCGGCCTTCTGATGGAGAAGGAGGTACAGGCTGTCGACAACGTGCTCTCGAACATCAAGCGTCCGTTCGTAGCCATCATGGGTGGTTCGAAGGTCAGCTCTAAGATCGGTATCATTGAGAATCTGCTTGGTAAGGTTGACAAGCTCATCCTCTGCGGTGGTATGACCTACACCTTCGCCAAGGCTCACGGTGGTGAGATCGGAAACTCTATCGTAGAACTCGACAAGCTTGACGTAGCTCTCGGCGTAGAGGAACTCGCCAAGAAGAACGGTGTAGAGCTCGTGCTCGGCAGCGACTGTACGGCTACCAATGGTCTCGACTTCGGTACGATGACCGTGAAGCCCGGTTCTGAGATTATCACCTGCCCGGCCAACAAGGTGCCCGCTGGTTTCGAGGGTGTCGACGCTGGTCCCGCTTCTCAGCAGGATTTCCGCAATGCCATCAAGGGTGCCAAGACCATTCTCTGGAACGGTCCTGCCGGTGTCTTCGAGTGCGACGACTTCACTGCTGGTAGCCGTGCTATCGGCGAGGCTATCGCTGAAGCAACAGCCGAGGGTGCCTTCTCCCTGATCGGCGGTGGCGACTCCGTGGCTTGCGTCAACAAGTTCGGTCTGGCCGACAAGGTGAGCTACATCTCTACTGGTGGCGGTGCCCTGCTCGAGGCTATCGAGGGTAAGGTACTTCCCGGTGTGGCTGCCATCAAAGGTGAATAATCCTACACAGCTATAGCGAAAGCCCTGTTGCTCCTTCCTGCAGCAGGGCTTCTTTTTTTAGGCATAAACGTACGCGACAAACGGCCTATTCGCTGAAAAAATCAGCCTGTTAACTGAAAATAGCCCCGGAGCGTTTAAACTTCACGAGGTCATCAGCGTCAAAAAAGTGTTCTTTGGAACGAAACAACTGAAGTATAACATTTATAAAAAAGTAGAAAGATGAAAAAGATTGCATTGACACTGATTGCCCTGCTGACCATCATGGCAGCAATGGCTCAAGAGAGTGACAACAAGGAGCGCCGCACCCCGCGTAAGCCCGACGCACAACAGATGACAGACCGTATGGCCAAAGACCTGGGGCTCAACGACAAACAGAAGGCACAGGTGCTGCAACTGAACAAGGAGTATCAGGACGTACTGGGTGGCCCGGGCATGGGAAGAGGTCCCAGAGGCGGACGTGGACATCATCATGGTCCACGCCCCGATGCCCAAACGGGAGCAACAGAACAGGCACCAAAGGCAGACAAGCGTCCGGATCGCCCACAGATGACTGAGGCCCAAAAGGCTGAATTCAAGAAGCGCCAGGCCAAGCGCGAAGAGTATAACAAGAAGCTCCAAGAGATTCTGACTGCCGACCAGCAGAAAAAGTGGCAGGAGCGCCATAAACGCGGCGGCAGGGGCAAGGGTCCGCGTCAGGAGTAAACTCAAACGTTTTCACGATTTTTTACGCATAAAAGATAACAAAGTATCGGGAAAGTTTGTATCTTTGCACCATCAATTTGAAACAACAACAAAAAAGCAAAGAATTATGAGCAAGAAATTTGTTATCGGAGACCGTACGAAGGATGAGTTCATCTCCGTTCTTGACACAGAGAAAAAGAAGTTAGAGTTTACCAACCACATCGGTTCAGCGAAGGAGTTCTTTGGTTTCGAGGAAACCAAGGCCATCCTGAAGAAACTGCAGGAAGAGACAGGAGGCTATATGGAGGACCTGCAGGTGTACATCAAGGACGAGGATGGCAAAGCCCATCGCCCCGGCGAACGTGACATGATGCCGTGGTAATAGCAACAAGCAATAAAGAAGAAGCCCTGCCGATTGGCAGGGCTTTTTCGTAGATGCTCTCTTCGAGGACTACTCCTTATCGAGCAGGATCTTCATCATCTCAACGGCTGCCTTGGCCACGGAGGTTCCAGGGCCGAAGATGGCGGCAACACCTGCTTTATAGAGGAAGTCGTAGTCCTGTGCGGGAATCACGCCACCGGCGATGACCATGATATCCTCGCGGCCCAGTTTCTTCAGTTCCTCGATAAGCTGCGGAATGAGCGTCTTGTGACCAGCGGCAAGCGACGATGCGCCCACACAATGGACATCATTCTCGACAGCCTCACGGGCAGCTTCGGCAGGAGTCTGGAACAGCGGTCCCATATCCACGTCGAAACCACAGTCTGCGTAGCCTGTAGCCACCACCTTAGCACCACGGTCGTGTCCGTCCTGTCCCATCTTGGCGATGAAGATACGCGGGCGGCGACCCTCCTTCTCTGCGAACTCGTCGGTCAGCTTACAAGCCAACTCGAAGTCGCTGTCGTTCTTTGATTCTGAACTATACACGCCTGAAATTGTTCTGATTACTGCTTTATAACGGCCCACGATCTCCTCGCAGGCATCTGAAATCTCACCAAGGGTACAACGCAACTGGGCGGCCTTCACGGCGAGGTCGAGCAGGTTGTGCTCCGACTTGCGGCCCTCCTGGAAGTCGCGCACGCACTCGGTGATGGCCTTCAGGGCAGCCTGGCAGGCAGCCTCGTCGCGTGTGGCACGCACCTGCCTGAGGCTCTCCTCCTGCTGCTTGCGCACGGCGGTATTGTCCACCTCAAGGATATCGATAGGATCCTCGTGGTCGAGACGGTACTTGTTGGTACCCACGATGGTCTGCACGCCGCTGTCGATGCGGGCCTGCGTGCGGGCAGCAGCCTCCTCGATACGCATCTTGGGCAGACCCGTCTCGATAGCCTTGGCCATACCGCCGAGCTTCTCAATCTCCTGGATGTGCTCCCATGCCTTGTGGACGAGCTCGTTGGTGAGCGTCTCCACATAGTAGGAGCCAGCCCAGGGGTCGATCTGCTTGCAGACCTTCGTCTCGTTCTGAATATATATCTGGGTGTTACGGGCGATACGGGCCGAGAAGTCGGTAGGCAGGGCGATGGCCTCGTCGAGAGCGTTGGTATGCAGCGACTGGGTGTGCCCCAGTACGGCAGCCATGGCCTCGATACAGGTACGGCCCACGTTGTTGAAGGGATCCTGCTCGGTGAGTGACCAGCCAGAGGTCTGAGAGTGGGTACGCAGGGCGAGCGACTTCGGGTTCTTGGCACCGAACGACTTCACAATCTTAGCCCACAGCAGACGGCCTGCACGCATCTTGGCAATCTCCATGAAGTGGTTCATACCAATGGCCCAGAAGAAGCTAAGGCGGGGTGCGAAGGCATCCACATCAATACCGGCATTGACACCCGTACGGAGATAGTCCATACCGTCGGCCAAGGTATAAGCCAACTCGATGTCGGCCGTAGCACCGGCCTCCTGCATGTGATAACCCGAGATGGAGATGGAGTTGAACTTCGGCATCTTCTGCGAGGTGTACTCGAAGATGTCGGCGATAATCTTCATGGAGAATGCGGGGGGATAGATATAGGTGTTACGCACCATGAACTCCTTCAGGATATCGTTCTGGATGGTTCCAGCCATCTCCTCAAGCTGGGCACCCTGCTCCAGACCTGCCACGATGTAGAATGCCAGGATAGGCAGCACGGCACCGTTCATGGTCATAGACACAGACATCTTGTTCAAGGGGATGCCAGAGAAGAGCACCTTCATGTTCTCCTCATTGCAGATAGACACACCAGCCTTACCCACATCACCCACCACACGGGGGTTGTCGGGGTCGTAACCACGGTGTGTCGGCAGGTCGAAGGCTACTGAAAGGCCCTTCTGACCAGAAGCGAGGTTACGGCGATAGAACGCATTCGACTCCTCGGCAGTAGAGAATCCTGCATACTGACGGATAGTCCACGGGCGGAACGGATACATCATGGAGTACGGGCCACGAAGATAGGGAGGAATACCGGCTGTGAAGTCGAGGTGCTCCATGCCTTCGAGGTCTTCTTTCGTATAGACAGGACGTACATCAATATGCTCTGGCGTATGCCAGTTCTCAGTGATGTTGTTGTCCTTTACCCACTTGGCACCATCTTGAGCCTTGATGCCTGCATAGATATCAATATCTTTAAACTGTTTACGCATAATTCAAGCCTCCTATTCTTTAAATACCAAGTTTCTGATTATATTCTTTCAATGTCTCGAGCACGTTGCAACGTACGTGTATGAAGTTCTCGATACCAGCTGCCTTCAGATCTTCCATGCAGGCAGGTGCACCGGCCACTACGAACATAGCACGTCCGTTGAGATACTTAAATGCAGGAATGGCATATTCTGCATACTCATCATCGCTGGAGCAGATGACCACGATGTCGGCCTTTGCCTCGAGGGCTGCGTCGACACCTTCCTCTACGGTCTTGAAACCGAGGTTGTCGATTACCTTGTAGCCGGCGCAGGCGAGGAAATTGCAAGAGAACTGGGCACGTGCCTGACGCATGGCCAGATTGCCGATAGTGAGCATGAATGCAGTAGGCACCTTTGTCTCCTCTGTATGGATACGAAGGTCTTCGAAATCGGCAGCAAGACGAGTTGACTCGAGCTTCTTGAAGGGGGCCTCGCAGCCGCAGCCACAACCACATGCCCCAACAGGACGCTTACCATCACTCTTCTCGGTGAAGTTGGGGAACTGGTTGGTGCCGAGCAGGAACTCCTTACGCTTGGCAGCATCACCATGACGCTTCACGTTGGTGGCGTTGATATCATCCTGTACGATGCCCTTCTTAACAGCCTCCATGAATCCACCTTCATCCTCAATCTTGAGGAATATCTTCCAGGCCTCCTGAGCCAAAGCATCAGTGAGGTGCTCGATATAATAGGAACCAGCTGAGGGGTCGACGATACGGTCGAAATGGCTCTCCTCCTTAATCAGCAATTGTTGATTGCGTGCGATGCGCTCGGAGAAATCAGTGGGTTTCTCATAAGACACATTGAACGGCGTGACAACCATCGAATGTACTCCGCCAAGCGCTGCTGACATTGCTTCTGTCTGGGAGCGCAGCAGATTGACGTATGAGTCAAACAGGGTCTGGTTGTACGTCGTTGTGGTAGCATTGATGCACATCTTGGCACTGTTGTCATCCTTCGGCTCGTACTGCTTGACAATCTGAGCCCAAAGCAGACGGGCAGCACGGAACTTGGCAATCTCCATGAAATAGTTCTCAGAGACACCCATGTAGAATTTCATCTGACGGGCAGCGAGGTCGACGTCGACACCGGCATCCACCAACTGCTGCAGATACTCGTTACCCCAGGCCAGCGCATAGCCCAGCTCCTGCACGATATAGGCACCCGCATTGTTGAGCGTCTCTGTGTGAACGGTCATCACGTGAGCCTTCGGATAGGCCTTCAACAGTTCAACAATCTTAGGACCATCAGCCAGACGTTCGGTCACGTCCTTACCTTTAGTAAGTGCGTTCTCGATAGGGTCGAAGCCCACAGTGAACGAAAGTTTTTCCTTGTCGAAGCCCTTCTTCTGGAAATAAGCATCCACGATCTCAGCCAGCACGAGGGCCTTGCAGGGACAAGTCCGGAAGTTCAGGTCAACAATCTCACAGTAGATACCATCGAGTAATGTCTCGATATCCTCAGCTGTCACCAAATCCTTGGGAATACGGAAGCCCAAAGAATCGATGCCCTTGTTAAGGATGTCAAGCGCCTTCTTGTTGGCCTCAGCAGGATCATTGACAGCGATGTTCTGTCTGACATACCACTCATTGGAATCCTTCTTGTTACCACGAACGAAAGGGAACTCCCCTGGAAGGGAATCCGGGGTCTTGAGGTCTTTCAAGTCCTCACGACGATAGAAAGGCTGCACATTGAAGCCTTCATTTGTTCTCCATACCAGTCGCTTCTGGAAGTCAGCCCCCTTGAGGTCGACTTCGATTTTGTCGAGCCACTCTTGGGTGGTTGGCGCCTGAAACTCGGTAAAGAGTTTCTCTTTGTTTGCCATAGATCAATTACGTTAAATTATTATATAAGATGTTTTAGCTTCACTAAACAGGCCACAAAGTTACAACTTTTTTGTTCAAACTGGTCTTTTGAATTGTGAAAGAAATAAAAAAACGGATTTTATTCAAAAAATCGTGCACAAAAATGCGATTAATGAGCATTTTTTGAGTACCTTTGCATCCGAAATTAAAGAATAACTATAGTTGGTATCTGCTGATGGAATCATTTCAATGGTTAAAAGACCTGTTTACGTCGACTGACTCGGTGGCGCACATTGCTCTTCTCTACGCCATCGTGATAGCCGTGGGCGTCTATTTGGGTAAAATCAAGGTGTTCGGCATCTCCTTGGGTGTCACATTCGTTCTTTTTGCGGGCATTCTGGCTGGACACATCGGATTTACGGCCCCTATCCCCATCCTGACGTTTATTCAAGACTTTGGGCTGATACTCTTCGTGTTCATGATTGGTCTGCAGGTGGGTCCCGGCTTTTTCGAGAGTTTCGGTACCGCAGGCATCAAACTCAACGGTTTGGCTACAAGTGCTATATTGCTGAACATCCTGGTGATGTTCGCATGCTATTATATCTTCTTCGATACCAGCAACCCTGTCAACCTGCCTATGATGGTAGGTACCCTCTATGGTGCCGTGACCAACACCCCCGGTCTCGGTGCTGCCAACGAAGCACTGACGACGGTATTCCCCAATGGTGCACCTCAAATAGCCTCCGCATATGCCTGTGCCTACCCTCTCGGTGTGCTGGGTATCATTGGTGCTACTATATTAATAAGGTATATATGCAAGGTAAAACTCGAAGACGAAGAGCTCCAGCTGGCTGCACAGGAAGAGGGTAACACCAACAAGAAGCCCTACAAGATGCACCTGGAGGTGACAAACAAGTATCTGGAGGGTAAGACCTTGTTGCAGGTACACGACTTTCTGAACCGCGACTTTGTAGTATCGCGCCTTGTACACCAAGGTGAGCTCTGCATCCCCAACCGCGATACCATCTTCCATATCGGCGACCAGATGCTCATTGTATGTGCTGAGGCTGACCAGGAGGCCATCATGGCATTCATCGGCCCGAAACTCGACATCGACTTTGAGCAAAGTGACCAGCCCCTGGTGTCGAAGCGCATCCTGATCACCAACGCCTCCATCAATGGCAAGTCGTTGGGCTCGATGCATTTCTCGAGTGTTTATGGTGTTAATGTCACTCGTGTCACCCGTCACGGCATGGACCTCTTCGCCTCTGCCAGCCTGCCCCTACAGGTAGGCGACCGCATCATGGTGGTAGGTCCTGAAGATGCCGTCGATCGCGTGGCAGGCAAGATGGGTAACTCCATCCGTCGTCTGAACGCGCCAAATATTGCCACCATCTTCGTGGGCATCTTCCTCGGGCTTATCTTCGGATCGCTGCCCTTCGCCATCCCAGGCATGCCTGTCCCCGTAAAACTGGGTCTGGCAGGCGGACCGCTGATTGTGGCTATTCTGATAGGGCGCTACGGTTACAAGATTCATCTGGTGACCTACACCACCACCTCTGCCAACATGATGCTACGCGAGATAGGCCTTGTGCTCTTCCTCGCGTCGGTAGGCATCAAGGCTGGAGCCTCATTCTTCTCAACTGTAGTCGAAGGCGATGGATTGCTATACGTGCTCACAGGCTTCCTCATCACCATCATTCCCATCCTGATAGTAGGCCCGATAGCCCGGATACGCTATAAGTTCAACTACTTCACCATCGCCGGAATGATAGCCGGTACCTACACCGACCCTCCTGCACTGGCCTATGCCAACAGCATCTGCTCCAAGGAGGCTCCTGCCATCGGCTATTCCACGGTATATCCCCTCTCCATGTTCCTAAGGATTTTCACTGCGCAGATAGTAGTGCTGTTCTTCTGTGGATGAGAACGATAAAAGATCAAGAATAGATAATTAACATATACACGTAACTAAAAGATGAAGACCTTTAAGAAACTACTGCTAAGCAGTGTCATGCTGGCGAGCACCGCAGCGGTGATGGCTCAGGGAGCCAAGAACATCCGCATCAACGAGGTGCTAACCAACAACACTGCCAGCATTGTGGATGAGTATGGCAACAGGCAGGCCTGGATAGAGGTTGAGAACACCTCATTCACGACCTATAATGTGCGAGGCATGTACTTCACCACAGACCGCAGCGTGCTCGACCCTCAGATGAGCGTGCCAGAGCGCATCAAGCGCATGAGCGTCATCCCCAGCGGTGACCCGCGCACACAAATTGGCGGACACCAGCACTTGATTTTCTACTGTAACTCAAACCCTGCTCAGGGCAAGCTACATCTCTCACTGAACATTCCTATCTCGGAGCCCCTCTGGATTGGATTCTACAATGGCAACGCTACGGAACTGATTGACTCCGTAAGTATCCCTGCACTGGCAGCTGACCAAAGTTATGCACGCCATGGTAACACCTGGAGCGTAAAGAAGGCAGAGAATGTAACTCCCGGCATAGAAAACTTCATCAAGACGGATGAGACCAAGGATGCCAAGTTGAAGCGCGAAGACCCCTACGGCGTTGGTATCACCTTGCTGGCCATGGGCATCGTCTTCTTCTGCCTGACCCTGCTCTTCGTATTCTTCTGGATCTTCGGCCTCATCATGCGCCATCTTGACACGGCAAAGAAAGTGGTGAATACACAGCCCATCAAGACAGTGACCAAGACGGTGGAGGTGACCCACGACATTGCGCATGCCACAGGCAACATCCTGCAGGATGGTCTGGAGAAGAAAGGCATCGACAAGGAGGTATACATTGCCGTCATCTCCATGGCTCTCAAGCAGTATCAAGACGATGTGCACGACGTGGAGTCTGGCGTCATCACTATCAAGTCGCAGCGAACTGGATGGAGTGATGAGTATTCACAGATGACACATTTCCACGATCCGATGCAGCCTCAGAGCCATCAGGCTCCAAGGATTCCAACGGCACCAGAGCTGCACTAATCATAAACTTCAAAGTTCAAACCTCAAAGTTCAAAGAAAAATGAATAAGTATCAATATAAAGTACAAGGCGTCGATTACGACGTAGAGATAGAAGAAGTAGAGGGCAACGTAGCCAAGGTGAATGTCAACGGCATTCGTTTCGACGTAGAGCTTAAGCAGCCCATCAACCCGACGAGCACGCTGAAGAAGGTACGCGTAGAGGCTCCAAAGCCCGTGGCTCGTCCAGCCGTCGCCCCAGCTGTTGCCCCAGCAGCCGACAAGCCATTGGCAGCAGGCACCGGCTCTCCCGTGAAGGCTCCCCTGCCCGGCACCGTCACTGAAGTGAAGGTCAACGTGGGTGACACCGTAAAGGTTGGCGATGTGGTACTCGTCTTAGAGGCCATGAAGATGCAGAACAATATCGAATCAGAGTACGAGGGCACCGTAACCTCAATCACCGTCAAACAGGGTGAGACCGTCATGGAGGGTGCCGTACTCTTAACTATCGGATAAGCTATGGATTTAGGACAGTTTATCATACAGAATTTCCATGAGTTCCTTACCTACACGGCATTTGCCAATGCCACCGTGGGTAACCTCATCATGATAGCAGTGGGAGCCTTCTTTATCTGGCTCGCCATTAAGAAAGACTTTGAGCCTCTGCTGCTCGTTCCCATCGGATTGGGCATCATCCTTG
Organism: Prevotella sp. UBA2444; assembly: GCA_002342665.1. GTDB lineage: Bacteria > Bacteroidota > Bacteroidia > Bacteroidales > Bacteroidaceae > Prevotella. The sequence continues at coordinate 68,284 of DDQK01000035.1, read as the reverse complement.
GCAATATCCCCTTCCGTGCTGACGCAGGATTGGAGATAGGGCTCTATGAGGACAACTCCGTGCTCAACATCTTCTACCAAGGAGTACGACAGGGTTGGTATCCCCCCCTCATCTTCCTCGGCATTGGAGCAATGACCGATTTCTCGGCACTGCTGGCTAATCCCAAGCTGATGCTCATCGGTGCTGCGGCTCAATTTGGCATCTTCGGTGCCTACATGGTGGCTCTGGCCATGGGCTTCGAGCCCTCACAGGCAGCAGGTATTGCCATCATCGGCGGTGCTGACGGTCCCACAGCCATCTTCCTCTCATCGAAACTGGCTCCCAACCTGATGGGTGCCATCGCGGTTTGCGCCTACTCCTACATGGCCCTTGTTCCTGTCATCCAGCCGTTCATCATGCGACTACTCACCACCGATAAGGAACGCGTCATCAAGATGAAGCCCGGACGCGAGGTCTCACAGACTGAGCGCATATTATTCCCCATCATCGGACTACTGCTGACCACGTTCATCGTACCTTCAGGACTGCCCCTGCTTGGTATGCTCTTCTTCGGCAACCTGCTGAAAGAGAGTGGCAAGACCACCCGTCTGGCGAAGACGGCAGGTTCCTCACTCAATGATATCGTAGTCATCCTGCTGGGTCTCACCGTGGGTTGCTCTACCCAGGCATCAGAATTCCTCACGATGAACACCATCAAGATATTCGCCCTGGGAGCCATGGCCTTCATGATTGCCACTGCCTCTGGTGTCTTATTCGTGAAGATCATGAACCTCTTCTTGCCCGAAGGCAAGAAACTGAATCCGCTCATTGGTAATGCTGGTGTGAGTGCCGTACCGATGGCAGCACGCATCTCCAACAACCTCGGACTGGAGTATGATCGCCACAACTTCCTGCTCATGCACGCCATGGGCCCGAATGTAGCCGGTGTGATTGGCTCTGCCGTAGCTGCAGGTGCTCTGCTCGGATTCCTTTCATAAAAACATTGAGAGACTAATTCATTGAGAGATATGGTACAGAAGCTGACACTACCCAACGACATCGAAACAATCCCGCAAATGAGCGAGTTTGTCGAGATGGCCTGTGAGGAAGCGGGGTTCGACATCAGTACCACAATGAGTCTCAACCTGGCCATCGAGGAAGCCGTAGTCAATGTGATGAGCTACGCCTATCCCGAGGGAGAAAGAGGCTATGTCGACATAGAGGTATCCGCCGAGAACGGTGGAATCACATTTCGTATTATCGACTCAGGAAAGCCCTTCGATCCCACTAGCCAGGGAGAAGTCGATACCACGCTCTCTGCAGAACAGCGCTCAATAGGAGGATTAGGCATTCATCTCGTACGCTCCATCATGGACAGCGTCACCTATCAGCGTGATGCCGACATGAACATCCTGACGCTGCAGAAACTACTACCAAAAGATAGCGAATTATAATAACATTAAGAATAAACCCATAAGTTAAAGAAACTATGATTTTCGACATCAAAGAAACCAATGAGGGAATGCTCGCCCTGGTGAGCGGACGCCTCGACACTCCAGCAGCCGTTAAGGCTCAGCAGGAGATTGAGCCACTGCTCGCTAATGCAGACAAGGTTATCACCCTCGACTGCAAGGACTTGGAGTATATCAGTAGCTCCGGTCTGCGTCTGTTCCTTACCATCCGTAAGGAGACCACAGGAAAAGGTGGCAAGGTGATCATTAAGAACATCAACGACGACATCAAGAAGGTCTTTATGATGACAGGGTTCTTCAACCTGTTTGAGATCATCTGATTCCGATTCCTATCTTACCAGTCGCTATGGAGGGAAGGCCAAAGGTTGCCATCATCGACCCCAATACGCTGGCTGCTATGGGGCTCAAACAGCTCCTACAGAATGTAATGCCCATCATGACTGTCGATACGTTCGGCTCGTTTGCCGAACTTACCGCCAGTCAGATGGATTCTTATGCGCATTATTTTGCAGCGATGAACATAGTGCTGGAAAATAAGTTCTTTTTCACAGAGAGGCGTCGGAAGACCATCGTGCTCACACTCTCTCTCGACAATGCTTCACAACTCAGCGAGTTTCATAGCCTCTGCATCAATCTGCCAGAACCGCAGTTGATACGCGCATTGCTTGCCTTGGAACAACATGCCCATAGCAATGGAAAGAACCTGCCTCCCATGCCCCGTGTGCTACAGCAGAAAATCCTTAGCGACCGTGAGATTGAAGTCATGTCGCTTATCGTGCAGGGCTATATTAACAAGGAAATCGCCGATCGTCTCAACATAGGGCTGGCTACGGTAATCACCCACCGCAAGAATATCATGGACAAACTGGGCATGAAGAGTGTATCAGCCCTTACTATCTACGCAGTCATGCACGGCTACGTAGATATCAATACGATTTAAGTCTTTTTAGAGTTTCACGCTCGAGATATCCACCAGACCGTTGACGATAGCATAAATCGTCAGGCCTGCGGGAGAGTGTATTTGCAACTTACGTGCAATATTGCGCCGATGGGTGATGACAGTATTCACGGAGATACACAGATGGTCGGCTATCTCCTTGTTAGCCATGCCTTGCACCAAGGCGACAATCACCTCGCGCTCGCGGTCTGAAAGAGTCTCTGCCGCCTCTCCCACGCCTGCCTTGAACACCATGTCACTGATGTTCCTCGACACATCGCTCTGTTTTGCCGCCTGCTCCAGCCTGCGGATAGCAGGCACGAAGATATGGTCCTCCACTAGCGCATGCTGACGCAACCAGGCTTCGTTATCGTAGATATCATGCAGAGTGGCTGTCAGCTGGTTGTTGCGCAGTCCGTCCTGCGGCAGATACTTGATGATGAGCAGCTTCAGTTCGCGCAGCTTCTTGTCTACGGCACCATGGTGCTTCGAGAAGGTATCCACATTATAATCATTGGTAGGATGCCCTTCGAGCAGCGACTCTACGTAAGGGAAGAGTGTCTTCTGTTCATACTGCATGTGGCGCCTTATTTCGTAGGCGTACTCATCGTAGAAACGCATGATGAGCTTTCCCAGTGAGTCATGCTCGTCGAGCGACTCCTGTAGTTCCCTGCGGATAAAGGGCAGTTGAAAGTCCAGGTAGTAAGCATGGCTCGCTTCGAGATAGTGCAGCAACGTCCGTACGCTGATCTGCTCGTCGTTCTCAAATTCTCCTGTACCATTGATGGTGTAATTAACCACAGCCAGGAAAGTATAAGTGTCTACATGGTTGTCGATACAGGTCTCACGCACCGTCTTGTCGCCGAAGCCCAGACTGATGCCAAAGCTTCCCAGAGCCTGCAACAGATCGTAATTGTCGCGGATGAGCGAAATCATCTTGTCGTCCGCTTCATACATTTTCTGATTTTTCATACCTAAATCTTATTATCGGATGCAAAATTATACATTTTTTGCGGAATATGCAATAATCAGAATTAGGTATTTTCAACTGCCCAAGTCTTCTGGAAAAAGCATTTTTGGGTGATTTCACTATTTTTAGGTATTGTTCACCACTCTGAAAGTCTGTAACTTTGCACCCGATTTCAAAACAATTAGGTTTAAGTATCAAGATGAAAAGAGTTTTAAGCTTGCTTGCAATAAGCACTATGATAACCTCTCTACAAGCTGCGGAACCTGAGAGCCAGGACTACGAGAAGTGGCGCATCGGCAGCTACGGTGAAATGTTGGCCTCGTTCAAGGACTACGGTCTGAACCGTTTCTACGGAGGCAGCAAGGGTAACACCAAGAAGAATCACAACGAGATCAGCATCCCACGCTTCGTACTCGAGGGAGAGTATAAGATTACACCAAAATGGATTCTCGCTGCCGAAGTGGAGTTCGAGTCGGGTGGCACAGGCATCACCTACGAGATAGAAGCACAGTCGGGCAGCGAGAACGGTGAATACGAGACAGAGGTGGAGAAAGGCGGCGAGGTGGCTCTCGAGCAGTTCCATTTGACGCGTCTTATTACGCGCGGATTTAATGTACGCGTGGGACACATGATTATCCCCGTCGGACTGACAAACGCCCACCACGAACCCCTCAACTTCTTCACCGCCGCTCGCCCGGAGGGAGCCACCACCATCATGGCCTCCACCTGGCACGAGACGGGCCTTTCCGTTTTCGGACGCTTCGGCCACGGAGCCGCCTCCTTCAACTACGAGGCAATGGTTACCAGCGGTCTGAACCCCAACGGCTTCGATTCATACCATTGGATCAAGAAAGCCAAGCAGGGATTCCTCGAGGTGGACAATTTTTCGGCACCAGCCTACACGGCACGCCTCAACTGGACAGGCATCAAAGGCCTGCGCCTCGGAGCATCTGTCTTCTATAATCCAAAGGCACAGAAGAATGCCGACAAGCTTGTCACCTACTCAGAGTACGGAGACATCAACGTATTGCTCTACTCCTTCGATGCGCAATACGTCAACAGATACATCACAGCCCGCGCCAACTATCTCTCAGGCAACATCACTGAGACAGTAGGCATCACCGCTGCCAACCGTCGCTATTCCAGCAAGTCACCCTACAGCCGCATGGGACCTGTAGCAAAAAGGGCCGTCGACTGGAGTGCAGAAGTAGGGGTCAATCTGGCATCGGTATTTTCCAATGTGAAGGGATTCCCCACCATCTACCCCTTCGTACATTATAATTATTACAACCCGCAGGAAGAGTGCGAGACGGGGCTTGTGGCCGACGACCGTTGCCAGGTGAGCATGTGGAGCTTCGGCCTCAACTGGAAGCCGCTCCCCAACCTGGTGGTGAAAGCCGACTATACCACCCGTCAGATTGGCACATCCAAGTTGTTCAGCTCCAGCCAGTACAACAGCGAGAATGAGTTTCGTATCGGCGTGGCCTACCAGCTGTGGTTTGCTAAGAAATAGAACAATTATCCATAAAAAAATAAAAACAATGAAAAAGATTCTCAAAAACACATTGACGCTTGCAGCCGCATCCGTGCTGACATTCGGCATGACTGCCTGCAGCAGTGACAAGAATGAAACTGACAATGACAACAACAAGAAGGAAATTGACATCACCGATGCCAACAACCTTGACTACAGCTCCGACTATGCCGAGCAGTGGGCCAACTACATGGTGACCGTGTCTAGTCTGTTAGCCGACGATGCCGATATGCTCTACAACGAGTGGAAAAACGGCTATGCAGACATCTTCAAGAAACATAACAGCGAGGAATACAAGTCAGCCATCGACTGCGTAGAACAGATCTTCGACGGCTGCACCGACATCGCCTCCGAGGTGGGTTCTGCCAAGATCGGCGAGCCATATAGCCTCTATATGGACGGAAAGACCGAGGAAGCCCTCTACGCTGTGGAGTCATGGTACAGCTGGCACTCACGTGACGACTACCGCAACAATATCTACTCCATCCGCAATGCCTATTATGGCTCGCGTGACGGGAAAGTGAATGCCAACTCCCTCTCTGCCGTGCTGGCCAAGGTCAACCCCACCCTCGACGAAGAGGCCAAACAGAAGATACAGGCCGCTGCCGATGCCATCTACAACATCCCGCAGCCCTTCCGCAACAATATCAATTCCAAGGAGGCCTCTGCTGCCATGACTGCCTGTGCTGATCTTGAAGACTTCATCGACAACACGCTGAAGCCCTATTTCACCAGCAACATCAACGATGATGCCACCCTCGATCCCGTGGTGAAGCAATACGTCGACTACGTGGTGATGCCTACCTATGAGCAGCTGGCAATACTCAACGATGCCCTCGACTATGCTGTCATTACCTTCAAGCAGGCCCCATCCAATGCCAATTTCGCTGCTTGTGCCAATGCCTGGCTCGCTGCCCGTGAGCCCTGGGAGCAGAGTGAGGCATTCCTCTTCGGACCTGTCGACGAGCTGGGTCTCGACCCCAACATGGACTCATGGCCCCTCGATCAGGCACAGATTGCACGCATCCTCAAGTCACAGGATTTCACCAATCTGAACTGGCGCGAGGGCGAGAGCGATGACAAGATTGAGGCTGCACAGAGCCTGCGCGGATTCCATACCTTGGAGTACCTCATCTTCAAGGACGGTAAGGCTCGTACCGTGAAGTAGACCTTCATACATAGCATCTTTAACCAAAGCGAAGACAGGAGTAAAATCCTGCCTTCGCTATTGTGGCAAATTAGGAACATATAGATTTTAAACGACAATCATGTACAAAAGCTTAAAGCTAACACTCTTGTTATCAAGCCTTTTCGCGCTCTCAGCATGTGATGACGGCGAACAACTCGACATCGATGACATTGAGGTGCCGTCAGGCTATGCTCTCTCGGCGGGCACGGCCACAGGCTTCTACAACTCCAGTGTGGCCTACGACCAAGGAGCCTCGTGGCTCGCTGGCTCGTACGACGTACGCTTCAACAAGGGCGACCGTCTCTACGACAATGTGAAAAGTTCCAACGAGAATGGTCATGGCGGCGGACTCGGCCCCGTCTACGCTGGCTATTCCTGCGGTTCCTGCCATCGCAATGCCGGGCGCACCGAGCCAACCTACTGGACCAGTTTCAAGCAGGGCGGCAATGATGGCTCCGGCCCTTATGGTTTCACCGCCTCGCTCATCTACATCACCCGTAAGAACGGCACCTTCTTCCCCAACTACGGCCGCGTGATCCACGACCAGGCCATCTACGGGGTACACCCAGAGGGCAAGCTGAAGGTCACCATCGACTCTGCGACCTACGCCTTCCCCGACGGTGAGAAGTACACCCTCTGCGTGCCCCGATGGAGCATCACCGAGTGGTATGCCGACTCTATCAGTCCCGACGACCTCTTTTGCACTGTACGAGTGCCCCTCCGCCACGTCGGTATGGGACAGATGATGGCCCTCGACCCCAATGAGATTGAGGCACTGGCCCGTCAGAGCAACTACCCCGAATGGGGCATCAGCGGACGCTGCAACTACATCAACGAGCGCGGACGCCTGCAACTCGGACTCTCCGGCAACAAGGCCCAGCATGCCGACCTCACCGTCGAACTGGGATTCTCCAGTGACATGGGCATGACCAACAGCCGCTACCCAGAAGAAATCTGCGAGGGTCAGCGGCAGATGGAGGAAGGCTCGATGATGGGCCTGGCATACGACATGCTAGATGTGGGCACCGAGGACATGGAGTGTGTAGACCTCTACATGCAGGCCCTTGCAGTGCCGGCGCGTCGCAATGTCAACACCCCCGACGTCAAGGCTGGTGAACAACTCTTCTATCAGGCAGGCTGTCACCTCTGCCACGTCACCACGCTGCACACCAAGCCCCGTGGCTCCACCCTGCTGGCAGGCACCAACCTTCCCTGGTTGGGCAGACAGACCGTACACCCCTACTCCGACTTCCTGCTCCACGACATGGGCTCCGAGATTATGGGCGTAGGACTGAACGACAACTTCGTCAGCGGACTGGCACGAGGCAATGAGTGGCGCACCACTCCCCTCTGGGGGGTAGGCCTGCAGAAGAAGGTCAACGGACACACTTACTTCCTGCACGACGGCCGCGCCCGCAACTTTGTAGAGGCCATCATGTGGCACGGCGGCGAAGGCGAAGCCTCGAAGAACCGCTTCAAGAACATGACCAAGCAGCAGCGCGACCAACTGGTGCAGTTCCTGTATTCACTTTGAACATTGAACATTGAAGATTGAACATTGAACATTGAACATTGAACATTGAAGATTGAAGATTAAGAATGAAATGAAATACAACAGATTATATGCCATCCTGATGGCAACAACATTCTCTGCCGCAGCAATGGCAGAGACAGAGACTTCGGAAATCGCAGCCCCTGCCCCCGACACTGAGGAGCAGACAGAGGCCGCAAAGTACAACATGGACAACGGCGTCATACCTATCGCCGACGACCGTGGATTCACCCTGCAGAGCAACGACGGTAGCTTTGTCTTCAAGCCCTACCTCTTCATGCAGACCATACTCAGCTACCGCTACTACGACGACGAGGGACTCGACAAGGCCTACAACCAGGACAATGTGGCCAACTCCGGCTTCGCCATCCCCTATGCCATCATCGGCTTCACCGGCAAGGCCTTCGGCAGGATCGACTACAACGTATGTGTCAACGCAGCCGCCTCCGGAGGCAACGTGCTGCAGCAGGCCTGGATCGACTATGCTGCCATGCCCCAGCTCCGCTTCCGTGTGGGTAAATTCAAGACGCCTTTCACCCACGCCTATCTCACCACCCTGGGCGAGACGCTCTTCCCCCAGCTGCCCACCTCATTGACTGCACAGGCCATACTGCCCTACTCGCTCAATGCTGTCACCCCTGGCATCGGCACAGGCTTCGACCTGGGTGTCGAGGTTCACGGACTCATCGCCAATAAGTTCGGCTATGAGGCAGGCATCTGGAACGGCACCGGCTCCTCGCAGAACAGTGCCACCAAAGGACTGAGCGACGACAACCACCTGCCTTCGCTGATGTATGCTGCACGCCTCACCTACCAGCCCAAGGGCGCCATGCCCATGACGCAGGGCAACCCCAAGATGCTGCATGAAGACAAGATGCTCTTCGGGCTGAGTGCCAACTTCAACAACGAGGCGGAGAGCGAGTCGACCAACGACTTCCGTGCCGGTGCCGAGTTCGCCATGCTCAAGGGACGCTGGTATGTGGGCGCCGAGGCATACTACATGCACATCGGATTCACCAAGCGACAAAAAATCGACGAGGGCTACAACTACTGGGGGGCCTACGCCCAGGTAGGATACTTCGTACATCCACAGTGGCAGCTGGGACTGCGCTACGACTTCTACGACCGCAACGGCTCGTCGAAGGACGGTATCCTCAACATGCCTGCCGCCAGCGTCAACTTCTTCATTCCCAAGACCAACATCAAGCTCTCGGCCATGTACCAGTACATCGGGCGTACGGGCCACGCCACACAGCTCGACCGCGACCTCGACGACCTGGGCATCTGCACCCACACAGCACAGCTGATGCTGCAGTATGCCTTCTAATAGTTAAGAATTAAGAATAAAAGCGCGAAGAATTTGCATATCTCAATGAAAAAGTATATCTTTGCAACCCTAACAGCACTGACAGCCATCGCACTGACAGCCTGTGACGACGGGCGCATCTATGAGAAGACCGTCAGCTACAAGGAAGGCCGCATCGTGAAACTCACCGGCACGCTGACGGGACTTGCCAACTGGCCCGACGACTACAGCATCGCACTGGCAGGATTCGACGGCACCGACGAATACGCCGTTATCTCAAAGGCCATTTCGAAAAATGCCGACGGCCAGGTGAGCATCGTCCTCTCGGGTATCAACGACGAGGTGAATACTGTGCGGCTCTGCGTACTCGACCGTTTGCGTAGGCAGGTGATGAGCTTCCGAGACATCGAACTGGAGCAGACTCGAGATACGGTCTACATGGATGCCGGAACAATAGACGTGAGCATGCTCAACGCCATCCAGCAGGCCTATTTCAACACCACCTGCGCCAACTGTCACGGAGCCTCCAACCGTGCTGCCGCCGGGCTCTACCTCACGCAGGGGCGCAGCTACGGAGCACTCGTAGACCAGTCCTCCACCCGTGTGCCAGGCATCAAGATGGTGGAACCCGGCAGTGCCGCCAACAGCCTGCTCCACATCATACTCCATCAGGAGCAGGTAGAAGGCATCACGATGACACACCGCGACCTCGTATCCGAGCAGAACGAGCAGAACATACTGCCGCTCATCGACAGCTGGATCAACAACGGCGCAAAGGAACATTGAACGTTGAACAAGAATATTGAACATTATAAACGATGATACAGAACATACAGTTTGAGACTGCCAGAGCAGATATCTTCAGTTTCGACAACGGCACCGAGGTACGCGAGTACCACGCTATGATACACGTTAGCCAGACTGGCCTGCCCTTTGCCAAGCAGCTCGAGGCAGTACTCAACGCCTACGACAGGCTCGTCAATGACACACTGCCTGGCGCACAGGCCGTCTTCAAGCGCTACTTCCTTAGTGATGCTGCCAACCAGCAGGACGAAGTCATTGTAGCCGATATGACAGACTGCGCCAAGAGCATCATTCAACAGGCTCCCCTCGACGGCACCAAGATAGCCCTCTGGGTATACCTCATGACGGGTGTGAATTCCAGCATCACAGGCAGCGGACTCTATGCCGTCAACCATGGACAGTTCAGACACCTTTGGAACGGCTCTGCCCACAACCTCGCAGCCAACTCGGAGTATCAGACACGACTGCTCTTCAACGAGTACAACATGCAACTGCTGCAGGAGGGATGCACCCTTGAGGCCAACTGCATCCGCACCTGGTTCTTCGTCAACGACGTCGACCTCAACTACGGTGGTGTGGTCCGTGCCCGCAACCAGTTCTTCTTTACCCAAGGGCTTACAGTCCACACCCATTTCATCGCCTCAACAGGCATCGGAGGCCGTCAGGCAGATCCCAACGTGCTCTCGCAGATGGACAACTACGCCATCCAAGGCATCCAGCGCGAACAAATCCACTACCTCTATGCCCCCACCCACCTCAATCGCACCAGTGACTACGGCGTGAGCTTCGAGCGCGGCACACGCGTCGACTATCGTGATCGCCGTCATGTCTTTATCTCCGGCACGGCGAGCATCAACAATAAGGGCGAGGTGAAATATCCCAAGAACATCGTCCGTCAGACGGAGCGCATGTGGGAGAACGTGGAGGCCTTGCTGGCCGAGGCCGACTGCACCTTCGACGATGTGGCCGAAATGGTGGTCTACTTGCGCGACACCGCCGACTACAATCTCGTCAGCGACATGTACCGTGAGCGCTTCCCCGACCGCCCCTACGTCATCGTCCACGCCCCCGTATGCCGTCCCGGCTGGCTCATCGAGATGGAGTGCATGGCCGTCAAGCAGGTCAACAACCCCTCCCTCCCCGCGTTCTGATGAAAGCCGTCAAGATATTGCTCGCCGTCGTCCTCGGAGTTCTCCTTCTGGTGATGGCCTACGCCACTTTCCTGACCCAGTCCGACGGTCAGCAGTACGCCTCCGAGCACGTCTATGCCGCGCCCTGGTTCTTCGGACTCTGGGCTCTATTGTCAGCCCTCTCGCTCTGGTACCTGTGGCGTCGTCAACTGTGGCGACGCGCCTCCGTCTGTATGCTCCACGTATCCTTCCTGGTCATTCTTGCCGGAGCAGCCCTCACCTGGTTTACGGCCAGCGAAGGTGTACTCCACATCCGTCAGGGGGAGACCCAGGACCGCTACCTCTCCGACGGTCATGTGAGGATGCTGCCCTTCGCCCTCAGCCTGCACGCCTTCACCATCGACTACTATCCCGGTTCACAGGCTCCTTCCGACTTTGTCAGCACCGTCGTTTGTCAGGGTGACACCGTCCGTATCTCCATGAATCGCATCATGCAGCGTGAAGGTTACAGGCTCTATCAGTCGTCATTCGATCCCGACCATCAGGGCACCATCCTCACCGTGCGCCACGACCCTTGGGGCACTCCCCTCACCTATTTCGGCTACGCCCTGCTGGCCCTAAGCATGGTCTGGGTACTACTGGCCCGTGGCGAGGAGTTCCGACGTCTGTTGCACCTGCTAAGCCAGTCGCGCGCCTCACTGATAGCCCTGCTACTCATGTCGGCAGCGGCAGCAGGCGCCCGCACCGTGCCCACTATCAGCCAGGAGAAAGCACAGCAGGCCGCACGCATGCAGATCGTATACAACGACCGTGTGACGCCCCTCAGCACCCTCGCTCACGATTTCCTGCAGAAGGTCTATGGCCGTAGCAGCTACAAAGGTCTCTCTGCCGAACAGGTCGTCTACGGCTGGCTCTCCCGTCCCGACGCATGGAAACAGGAGCCCATGATCCGCATCAAGGACTCCCGTCTGCGCCAGCAACTCGGCATCGAGGGAGAGTATGCCCGCTTCTCAGACCTCTTCGACGGCAACGAGTACCGTCTGATGCCTCTCATCGAGGCCAACGGCAACCGTCCCGACAAGGCCATGCAGGAACTCGACGAGAAGGTGGGCATCATCGTCATGCTCACCCGTGGCGAACTCATCGTGCCCCGTCCTGCCGATGTCGCTCCGCTGTCGGATATCCAGGTCAGTGCCGAGATTCTCTACAACACCATCCCCTTCAGCAAGATCCTGTTCATCGCCTGCCTCACCCTCGGCTTCCTCACTTTCTTCCTGATGCTCTACCGCTCCTCACGCCCCTCAGGAGCACGGGTGGGCGGTAGCCAATTATTCACTATTCACTTTTCACTATTCACTTTCCTCCTATTCCTCTTCCACCTATTCGGCTACTGCCTGCGCTGGTACATCAGCGGCCGCATACCTCTGGGCAACGGCTACGAGACGATGATCTTCATGGCCCTCGTCATCCTGTTCATCACCCTCCTGCTCCACCGCCGTTTCACGTTCATCCTGCCCTTCGGCCTCATGCTCGCCGGCTTCACCTTGCTTGTGAGCCATCTCAGTCAGATGAATCCCCAGATCACCCATCTCATGCCCGTGCTCACCTCGCCGCTGCTCACCTCCCATGTGAGCATCATCATGATGGCCTATGCCCTGCTGGCCTTCATGGTGCTCAACGGCATCTACGCCCTCATCCTCATGGCCTTTGGCCGCAGTGCCGATGTAGAGACCCTCACCCTGCTGAGCCGAGTGATGCTCTATCCCGCAGTCTTCTTTCTCGCCGCAGGCATATTCCTTGGCGCCCTCTGGGCCAACATCTCGTGGGGACGCTACTGGAGCTGGGATCCCAAAGAGGTGTGGGCCCTCATCACACTCATCATCTACGCCGTGCCCTTCCATCAGCAGAGCATTCCCCAGCTGCGCAACCCCAAGGTGTTCCATGCCTACCTCGTCGTAGCCTTCCTCGCTGTTCTGATGACCTATTTCGGTGTCAACTACTTCCTCGGAGGCATGCACTCCTACGCCTGATAAATGATTGCAGCCCCCGCCGTCAATGTTTGCGGCGGGGGCTGTGAACCAAAAATTACTTGGTGGAAGCTGTGAACCAGAATTTACTTGGCGTAGGCCACAGAACGAGTCTCACGGATGACAGTGATCTTCACCTGTCCCGGATAGGTCATCTCGTTCTGAATCTTAGTAGCGATCTCACCACTGAGCGCCTCGGTCTCAGCATCACTCATCTTGTCGGCACCTACAATGACGCGGAGCTCGCGGCCAGCCTGGATGGCGTAGGTCTTGGTGACGCCGGGATAGCTCATGGCGATGGCCTCGAGGTCGTTGAGACGCTTGATGTAGGCCTCAACTATCTCACGACGGGCACCGGGACGGGCGCCGCTGATGGCATCGCACACCTGAACGATGGGGGCCAGCAGCGTCTGCATCTCCATCTCATCGTGGTGGGCACCGATGGCGTTGCAGATGTCGGGCTTCTCCTTATATTTCTCAGCCAGTTTGGCTCCGTAGATGGCATGAGGCAGCTCGCTCTCCTCGTCGGGCACCTTGCCGATATCGTGGAGCAGTCCGGCACGCTTGGCCTTCTTGGGGTTCAGCCCCAGCTCTGCAGCCATGACCGCACATAGGTTAGCCGTCTCGCGAGCGTGCTGCAACAGATTCTGACCATAGCTGGAGCGATATTTCATCTTACCGATAATGCGGATGAGTTCGGGATGCAGTCCGTGGATACCGAGGTCAATGGCGGTTCGCTTACCTGTCTCGATGATCTCGGTGTCGAGCTGCTTCTTCACCTTGGCGACCACCTCCTCGATGCGTGCGGGATGGATACGTCCGTCGCTGACAAGCTGGTGGAGGGCCAGACGGCAGGTCTCACGACGCACGGGGTCGAAGCCGGAGATGACGATGGCCTCGGGGGTATCGTCGACGACAATCTCGACGCCTGCAGCAGCCTCGAGGGCACGAATGTTACGACCCTCACGACCAATGATGCGGCCTTTGACCTCATCGTTGTCGATATGGAACACACTGACACTATTCTCAACGGCCGTCTCGGTAGCCACGCGCTGGATAGTCTTGATGACAATCTTCTTGGCCTCCTGATCTGCATTGAGCTTGGCCTCGTCCATGATCTCGTTGATGTAGCTGGCGGCGGCCGTCTTGGCCTCGTCTTTCATCGACTCGATGAGACGGTTCTTGGCGTCCTCGGCACTGAGTCCGGAGACTTCCTCGAGTTTCTCACGCTCCTTCTGCTGCATCTTCTCGAGTTCCTCAGACTTGATGCCGAGGAGTTTCTTCTCATTGTCAATGCGGGTCTGCTGACTGTCGAGCTCACTCTTGCGACGCCCCAGTTCCTCCTGACGCTGATTGAGGGAGAGTTCACGCTGCTTGAGTTTGTTCTCCGTCTGCTGGAAATGCTGGTTGCGCTGCTGGGCTTCCTTTTCAAGTTCCGACTTCTTGTTGAGGAACTTCTCCTTGACTTCCAGCAGTTTTTTCTCCTTAATGACCTCAGCCTCTTTTTCGGCCGTAGCCATCATCTCCTTGTATTTTCCCGTCAGCACGTAACGGAACACAAGATATCCACCGACACCTCCGAGAGTGAGGGCGCCGGCAGCGATTAAAAGTACAAAAATTAAATCCATAAAAAATCTATATTAAAATGATACTGTTCTCACTTGAGTGCTTCTTCGATTTCAGAAGTCAACTTTGAGAGAATAGCATCGTAGGGGGCTGTATCATTCTTGCCCTTCTCGCGCTCGTAGAGCAGTGCGATATCGATAAGGGTCATGAGCGAGATTGTGTGCTCGCTCTTCTTGTTGCGATAAGCCTGCGCATAGGCGTTGTAGCGGTCGGTAATGAGTTTGGCGGCATTGCGGTAGAATACTTCGTCCTCGCGCTTGACCGTCACTTCGATGTCCTCATTATAGACATGCAGCCTGATATGTAGTTTCTCGTTGTTTACTTCTGCCATCGTCTCAGCCGTTGATTACTGTTCGTCACTAAGGATTGCGATGCACTTGTTGACATCCCTGATGAGCTTCTGCACACGGGCCTTGGCACTGTCGAGATCGCCATCGGTGATAGTGAGCATCTTAGCCATTTTCAGGGCATTGTAGTCACGGTCTGCCTGAGAGAGCCTGGCCTGCAGGTCACGGATGTCCTGCTCGTTCTTCTCGACCATCCCATACAGTTCCTCATTCTCCTTCTTCAGTTCCTGAAAACGGAGGAGCATCTGCCTGACGCGGGTCTCGAAAGTGGCTATCATCTTCTCATTCGAACTCATGACTTAACATTTTGTCGCACAAAGGTATGCAAAAATAGTGAATAGTGAATATTGAAGCGTGAATAGTTATAATTATTTAACGTTTTCGCACTCACTCTCCACTCTCCTACTTCTCATCGCCAGAGGGGCGTGGTTCCTTCTTGGCAAGCATGACAACCTTGTAGACGAAATTGGTGGTCCACTTCTGCGAGAAGCCGAGTCGCTGGGCATACTGCCTGACAGCAACCACCGACTTGAGCACTGCCGGATCGGTAAAGTCGTTCTTGTTGAAGATCTCGTCGACGGTCTTTTCCGTCATGCCATAGAGAACTTTCTTCATGAATCCTGGCAGACGCAGCTTGTATTTCATGAGGTTGCCCGTGAGCATCATCAGCTCCTGGGTGTAGCCCTGGAACTGTATGAGGTAGGTCTGTGCATCCTGCACTTTCTTGCAGCGCTTGCGCAGGCTGGAGTCAATCTCACGGAAGAAATCGTCATCCATGCCATACATCGACTTCAGCATATTCTTACAGCGGCTACGCTCGCCGACACCCAGCTTATTGTTGACAGTGGGCACCTTGAGAGTGGTCTTAAACACACGCAGGTCGGGGAGTGCTGCCAGGTTGGTGATACCAAGGTCGGCAGCCATTGCAGCCTGGAAATAGACACGGATAAGAGTCATGAAATCCTCCATGCCTCCCACCTTTTGCTCGGACTCCTTACGACCGAAAATTTTATTCCAAAATCCCATAATTTCTTGATGAATGTTTATAAATCGTGTGCAAAGGTACAGAAAAAAAGTGAAAAGTGAATAGCGAAGTGTGAAGAATTTGCTGCCGCCTTGCAAATTCTTCGCCATCCACGCTGCGTTTTTCACTTTTTTTCGTACCTTTGCACCCATCAAACAATTTATAGCTTATGAAAGGTATCGTATTAGCTGGTGGGTCAGGTACCCGTCTCTACCCCATCACGAAAGGTATCAGCAAGCAGCTGATACCCATCTTCGACAAACCCATGATCTACTACCCCATCTCAACGCTGATGCTGGCAGGCATCCGTGAGATACTGATCATTTCAACCCCCTACGACCTGCCAGGTTTCAAGCGACTGCTGGGCGACGGCAGCGACCTGGGCGTGCGCTTCGAGTATGCAGAGCAGCCTTCCCCCGACGGTCTGGCACAGGCCTTCATCATCGGTGAGGAGTTTATCGGCAACGACTGCGTCTGTCTGGTATTGGGCGACAACATCTTCTACGGCAGTGGTTTCACGGGCATGCTGAAACAATCGGTGAAGAATGCGGAGGAGAACAACCACGCCACTGTGTTCGGCTACTGGGTGAACGATCCAGAGCGCTACGGCGTGGCTGAGTTTGATGACGAGGGCAATTGTCTGAGCATCGAGGAGAAGCCTCTGAAGCCGAAATCGAACTATGCCGTGGTGGGCCTCTACTTCTATCCCAACAGTGTGGTGGAGATTGCCAAGAGCATCAAGCCCTCAGCGCGCGGCGAACTGGAGATCACGACAGTGAACCAGACGTATCTGAGCCAGAAGACCCTTCTGGTGCAGACGCTGCAGCGCGGCTTTGCCTGGCTGGACACGGGAACACACGACTCTCTCTCTGAAGCCTCGACATTCATTGAGGTGATAGAGAAGCGACAGGGCCTGAAGGTGGCCTGTCTGGAGGAGATAGCCTACAAGCGTGGCTGGATCAGTAAGGAGCAGCTGAAGGCGCTGGCACTGCCTATGGCGAAGAATGACTACGGACAGTATCTGCTGCGCCGTGCCGAGGAATACGTCAAATAGCGTATTCCTCGACACAGCGGCGCAGAGCCACTGGATTTCCCATATCATACATGCGTCCGTCGAGACGCACCCCCATCATACCACTACGCTGGCGGACAGCCTCCAGCGCAGAGGTCAGTTCTATCTCACTGACATGATCGCCATCGATTTCCTTCTGCATAATATCCTCATGCAGTTGTGAGAACACCTCGGGCGTGAGGATATACTGTCCGAACACGCTGTAATACTCACGCACACCGGACTTGTTGCGTACTCCGAGGAACTCCTCGGCATAGCTAGGCTTGGGTTTCTCGCACATCACCGAGACACTGAGGCGCGAGCGATCCTTGTCCTCCCAGACACCAGAGAGGATGCCGTAATGACTGACATCAGCCAGAGGTACGGGATGGATGCTCACCATCAGCTGATTGTAACGCTCGTATTCCTCAACCATCTGAAGGGCACAGGGCTTGTTGGAATTGCTGCGGTAGATGGTATCGCCCAACAGGAGCAATACGGGTTCATTGCCGGCAAACTGCGCTGCCTGATAGACAGCGTGGCCAAAACCGCGCTTCTCCTTCTGATAGACGTAGTGGAGCCGCTTGCCGATATCAAGGATGCGGGCTTCCATCTCCTGGGCCTCGCTGTTGAGCTTGCGCAGATGCTCTTCAGGAAGAGGTCGCTCGAAATAGTCAGAATACTGCTGACGCTCCTCCTCGGACCCCAGCACGAGGCAGATATCCTCTATACCACTCTTGACCAGTTCTTCCAGGAGAATGAGGATGACAGGGCGCACCATACCGTCGGGACAGGGGATGGGGAAAAAATCTTTCTTCAGGGCCCTTGTGGCAGGATAGAGACGAGTGCCGAAGCCAGCCACAGGAATGATAGCCTTGCGCACGGTGTGGACAGGCTTCAATGTCAATTTATAAGCCTTCATGCCACGTTCGTTGAGATAGTCTACGAGTCGCTGCTGATCGTCTTCGCTGCGGGCGAGGAACTGCACGGAACCGTCGCCATGGGAGCCCACCCCCTTACCACCCCACACCATGGGCTGGATCTGAGGGTCGTGCAGCACGCTATGGAGTTTGGGCGAACTCAGGGCAGGCGACATGGGAGCCACCATATCATCGAATATTCTCTCGGCCTCCGTCATGAGGGCACCCAGCTCCTGGGCATTGCCCTCGGCCATACACTTGACGGCTCGCTCTACGATTTCCAGATTAAGTTTTCCGAGAGCCTCATGCTCAGCACGCTCGGCATCGCTGTTGGGGAAGGGATAGGCCTTGTTGAGGTCTGAAAGGATACGGATGGTGTCCTTCTCAGCGCAGAGGTCGGCAAACACCCAGTAGAGATGCTTCTTGACATTGAGGGAACGCACCTCGATCTCATCGCCGTCGAAAGTCATCAAGTTTGGCTTCACACCGAAGGCACAGGCCTGGTCCAGACGTCCGCAACGGCTGGAGGTACGCAGTTCGCCCAGATAGGCAATGTTCATCTCGCCCAGTGTGTTGAGATTCAGACCATATAAAAGATTGAATGCACGCGCGACAAGCACGCAGATGGCAGCTGAGCTGGAGAGTCCGCTCTTCATGGGGAGCGTCATGTCGGTAATCTTGATGCGCACACCGCCTACCTTGTACCATTCCAGCATATAAGAAGCCACTCCGGCACAATAGCAGAAGAAGGAACCTGACTTGGCGATGCGCTTCAGCTCCGTTTCGTCCATACGACAGGAGAAATCCTGCCACACATTCTTGATCTCAGGAGCCGTGCTATACAGCTCGAAGATGCTCGACTTCTCTACTTCGGCATAGATACCTTGTTCGATACCTGTTACGATAGCTGCGCCAGGAGCGATGTCGGCATTCATCGTACGGTAATGACCAGCCCAGTCGGTATGTTCGCCAAACAGACACAGGCGTCCGGGAACGAATAATTTCATCATATACATTTAAGTTTTATGCCGCAAAAGTAATAAAAAAGCACCAAACAGCACAGTTTTTCATCTTTTTTTTTGGTGGTTCGGGAAAAAATTCCTACTTTTGCCCCCGATTATTAACTCATTAAACTATTATTGCCTATCGAAACAGCTATACTCAATACTAATTAGAGATTCGTATGAGTACATGGAAAGAAATGTCCGACGAACAGTTGGCATTGCTTTATCTAGATGGTAATAACAGAGCTTTCGATGAATTGCTCAGTCGTATAAAAGACAAGCTCTTCGCCTACATCCTGTTTATGGTAAAGGACGAGGAGCTGGCCAATGACTTCTTTCAGGAGACATTCGTCAAAGCCATCACCAAGATGCACAACGGCCAATACAAGGTGAGTGGTAAATTCATGTTCTGGATATCCCGTATCGCCCACAACGTGATTATCGACCACTATCGGGACCTGAAGAGCTGTCACATCGTGGAGACACCCAGGGACAAAGACCTGCAGAACTTGAAGGTAGCTTCGGTACTGGAGATGGACCACGAACGTAACATGTCGAACCAGCAGGTACTGAGCGACGTGAGGCGCCTGGTGAACGCCCTGCCCGACAACCAGCGGGAGGTGGTGTACATGCGCTACTTCGAGGACATGCCCTTCAAGGACATAGCCAAAGTGACAGGCGTCAGCATCAACACCGCACTGGGGCGCATGCGCTACGCCATCAATAACCTGCGCCGGCTGTCGCGCCAGCACCACGTCAATCTGACCTTAGAGTGAACGGAGACTGCTGATAACCTTCAGCGGGTCGGAAGCCCCAAACACATAGCTGCCACTGACGAGCACATCGACACCGGCAGCAACGAGGCGTGGAGCCGTCTCTCCCTGCACGCCGCCATCAACCTCAATGAGCGTCTGAAGTCCCTGTTCTGCTATCATCTGGCGCAGGCGCTTGGTCTTGGCAATCGTGTTCTCAATGAACTTCTGTCCTCCGAAACCGGGATTGACACTCATGAGCAGCACCATCTCGACATCGCCAAGGATATCCTCCAGCACACAGACAGGCGTCGAAGGATTGAGGGTGACTGCGGCTTTCATGCCGGCATCATGGATTTCCTGTACCGTGCGGTGTAAATGGACGCAAGCCTCGTAGTGGACATTCATCATCATAGCACCGAGCTTGGCCGTCTGCTTGATGTAGCGCTCTGGACTCTCTATCATGTAGTGAACATCGAGGGGTTTCTTGCAGGCTTTGGCCACAGCTTCGAGCACGGGGAATCCAAAGGAGATGTTGGGAACGAACGAGCCGTCCATCACATCGAGGTGGAGCCAGTCGGCCTCACTGCGGTTGATCATGTCAATTTCGCGGTCGAGGTGCAGAAAATCGGCAGCGAGTAATGAAGGGGATACTTTCGTCATATCAGTTCAGAACCAGCTTATCGGTCTTAGACTCACCATGATAGGCATGTGCTATCTGACGGATGATTTCAAGGGTCAGAGCCTTGGGCTGGATTTTTTCAGTAAAGTTTGACAATACGTCGTCTGGAGTAAAATGCGTCATAGGCAATATTTTTAAAATGTTATATACCATAGTAACGCATGGACGACTCATTTTATTATGTAAGACTCAAAATTTTTATTGCCGTTGAGAAAATCTCGTGCCGACATGCGTTTCTTGCCTGCCAGCTGGAGCTCAAGAATCTGGAGGAGTTCACCTCCCTGGGCTGCGATATACAGGCATCTGTTGTCGACGACGATGGTGCCGGGAGCAGCCTGTGTGGTTTTCTCCGTCAGTGCTGCCTTGTATATCTTCAGGATGGTCTGCCTGCCGTTGGCATCACAGAGGGTTGTCCACGCTGCCGGCACAGGACTAAGGCCTCTGACGAAATGATAGACACGCTCTGCTGGCTGGTTCCAGCATATCTCGCAAGTCTCCTTGAATATCTTAGGAGCAGCATGCAACTCGCATCCGGCAGTGATCAGCTGTTCTTGGGGTATTGAGTCGGGATGTCCATCGGAGGAAACCACTTTTTCAAGCGTCTCCAGACAGATGTCCGCACCCAGTTGCATCAGTCCGTTGTAGACGTATTCCACATCTGCATCGAAGGGAATATCAAAAGGCTTCTGCATGATAATGCGGCCTGTATCGATGTCGTGATCGAGGAAGAAGGTGGTGACACCCGTCTGCTTCTCACC
This sequence comes from Prevotella sp. UBA2444, assembly GCA_002342665.1. Lineage (GTDB taxonomy): Bacteria > Bacteroidota > Bacteroidia > Bacteroidales > Bacteroidaceae > Prevotella. The sequence goes on along the minus strand of DDQK01000035.1, from coordinate 47,220 downwards.
ATTGATGATGGCCCAGTTGATTGGGGCGGCACCACGGTACTCGGGCAACAATGCGGCGTGCACGTTGAATGTGCCATACTCCGGCATCGCCCACACCACTTCCGGCAACATGCGGAAGGCTACCACGACCTGCAGATTGGCTCCGAAGCTACGCAGCTGTTCCACGAACTCCGGATCTTTCATCTTCACTGGCTGCAGCACAGGCAGTTGGTGCTCCAAGGCGAATTTCTTCACTTCCGAGGGTTGCAACTCATTCTGATGCCTGCCCACAGGCTTGTCGGGCTGTGTCACCACTGCCACAACGTTATATTCATTCTCCACCAGTGCTCTCAGTGTCGCCACGGCAAATTCCGGTGTGCCCATGAATACGATTCGCAAATCTTTCTTTCTCATTCTCTCAATTTCTCAATCTCTCAATTTCTCAATCTCTCAATCTCTCAATTTCTCAATTTCTCAATCTCTCAATCTCTCAATCTCTCAATCTTCAGACATGTCGGCTACCATCTTGCGGTACATCGTATAGATACGCTGACGAGAGATATAGCCCTTCAGATGCTGGTCGGCATCGAGAACGGGCAACCAGTCGGCACGCGTCTCATCGAACGTACGCATCACCTCAGCCATCGGTGTCGACTCCAGCAGTGTGGCCTTAGGCTCCACCATCAGCTGTCTGGCCTTGAAATGGTGATAGAGTTCGGTGCGGAACACCACATTACGTATCTTCATAATCTCTACCTCGCCCAGCAATACACCCTCGGCATTAAGTACCGGAAGCACTGACGACTGGCTGCGACTGATCTTGTGGACGATCTGCCCCAGTTCCATATCGGGAGTTACACTGAGGTAGTCGCGCTCTATCACGGAGTCGAGGTTCATCAGCGTCAGCACAGCATGATCGGTATGGTGAGTGAGGAGTTTTCCCTGTTTGGCCAGACGAGAGCCATAGATACTATGGGGTTCGAAGATGATGATGGTCAGGTAAGATGCTACAGAGACAATCATCAGCGGCATCAGCAGACTGTAGCCCCCCGTCAGCTCGGCAATGAGGAACATGCCCGTCAGCGGGGCATGCATCACGCCCGACATCACACCGGCCATGCCCATCAGGGCAAAATTCTTCTCCGGGATGTAGACACCTATCTCGTGGATGTTCCACAGCCGCGAGAAGAGGAAGCCTGTGAAGCAGCCCACGAAGAGGCTGGGTGCAAAGGTACCGCCGCAGCCTCCACCGCCATTCGTGGCAGAGGTGGCCACAACCTTGGTCAGAATCACCAGCGCAATATATCCCAACAGCAAGTTGCCCTGACCAGAGAAGAGCGAGTTGTTCAGTATCTGGTTCCAGTCAGCTTCCGTGCGGCCGTTCAACAGCATGTTGATACTGATGTAACCTTCGCCGTAGAGAGCGGGGAACAGGAAGATGAGCAGACTCAGGATGCTGCCCCCGATGGCCAGTCGGACATGAGGATGGGTATAGCGGGCGAAGATGCCCTCGCAGAAACTCATCATACGGATGAAGTAAAGCGACACCAGACCACAGGTAATGCCCAGCAGCACACAGGCTGGAGTACGCTGCACCGACCACTCGCTGTCGAGATGGAACGAGAACAGTGAGGCATCGCCGCTGAAGATATAGGTGAAGCAGGTAGCCGTCACACACGACACCAGGATAGGCAAGAGGGCCGACATCGTCATATCGATCATCAGCACTTCGAGCGTAAAGACCAGTCCCGCTATCGGAGCCTTGAAGATGCCTGCAATGGCTCCGGCTGCGCCACAGCCCACCAGCGTCATCAGCATCTTACGATCAAGATGGAACACCTGCCCGAGATTTGAGCCGATGGCAGAGCCGGTAAGCACGATGGGGGCCTCGGCTCCCACTGATCCGCCGAAGCCGATGGTGATGGCCGAAGCAATGACAGACGACCAACAGTTGTGGGACTTCAGCCGCGACTTGTTCGACGAGATGGCATAGAGGATACGGGTGATACCGTGCGAAATATTGTCCTTGACGATGAAGCGCACAAAGAGCGACGTGAGATAGATGCCCACCACAGGATAGACCAGATAGAGCCAGTTGGCTCCCGTCCGATTGAACTGACTGGTGAGCAGCATCACGATCTGATTGATGATCCAGTGGAGGGAATAGGCAGCAACAGCGGCGAAGAAGCCCACGACGAGTGCGAGGATGATCATGAACATCCTCTCGCTGACGTGCTCCACGCGCCATTCGTGCAGGCGCTCCAGCATCGTTGGCTTTCTGTCTATCGCTGCCTCGCTGTTCATTTCCTGATAATCGTTACCTCGCCATTCTCCTTCAGCTTGATGATGGCTGAGGGCTTGTGGGGTTTATGCTCCTGACGGCGACTCCAGCAGACATAGTCGACAGCCTCGATGATACGAGGGTCGATGTCGCAGTAGTTCTGAGCAGCGGGCTCGCCACTGATATTGGCAGAAGTAGAGACGATGGCCTTCTGGAAACGGTAGCAGAGTTCCTTCGAGAAGGGCTCACTGGTGATACGCATACCCACAGAGCCGTCCTCGGCAATCAGATTCTCTGCCAGGTTGATGGCACCGTCGAGTATCAGTGTCGTGGGCTTGGCCGTTGTTGGGGATTTGTGATCCGTTGTTGGGGATTTGCAATCCCCGACCTCTTTCAGACTGTCTATCAGCTGCCACGCCACATCGGGCACCTGACGGAAATAGCGCTGCATACGTGCATCAGAGTCCACCAGGCAGATGAGCGCCTTGGAGTCGTCGCGCTGCTTGATCTCATAGACGCGCTTCACGGCCTCAGCATTGGTGGCATCGCAGCCGATGCCCCACACGGTGTCCGTCGGGTAGAGTATCACCCCACCCCGCCGCATCGTCTCAACGGCATTCTTGATATCTTGTTCACGTGTCATTTAGAGAGCGAACTTATAGCCAACGGTAATCTGGAACACCTGGTTCTTGAAGTTCTCACCGCTTTCCTTGCTGACATTCTTCAGGCCGATGTTGTAACGGGCATCGATGACGATGGGTACCTTGAACTGATAGCTGACACCCACGGGGATGGCGATGTCCATCTTTTCACAGCCGTCCTTGATGCTCACATCATTATTGACCGTCTGGTTGAGGCCCCCCTGTTCAGCTTTGATGGTGAACTTCATCTTGGCACTGGTGAGGAATCCGAACTGCACACCGGCCTTCAGGGCAAAGCCTTTGAAGAGATAGGCATTGGCCACGATGGGCACATTGACATAGCCCAGTTCTATCTTGGCATCCTTCAAGTCGGCGCTCACGCCATTGACGCTGAACGACTTGTCCTTCCAGCCACATCCCTGCTGGGCATAGTTCACACCAGCAGCAAGGCTGAAGACTTTAGTAAACTGATATTCTGCTTCGCCACCGATAATGAAGCCGCCCGTGGCCGTCTTGTCCGACTTCAGGTTGACTCCACCCGCACCCTGGGTATCGAGTACAGGCATATTGCTCAACATGGCTCCCGTACCGCCCAACTTAGGCTGGAGCGAGAAAGTACCAGGCTCAAACTGTGCACTGGCTGTCACCGTAGCCACCATCATGGCGGCAATCATCATTAACTTTTTCATCATCTTTTTATTTTAATTCTTAATCTTTAATCTCTTAGAACTCGCTTGTAAAATGGAACTTGATGTGCTTGAAATCTTCCTGCGCCATCGACAGCACATAGCCCGAGTCAGCGAGGAACACGTCGCGTCCCTCCTTGTCCTTTGCCATATACTGATACTTGCGCTTCTTGAAGTTGTCCAACTCCTGCTCGTCATCGCTCTCTATCCAGCAGGCCTTGTACAGATGCACAGGCTCCCAGCGGCACTTGGCATTGTACTCGTTCTCCAAACGATACTGGATGACTTCGAACTGCAGCTGGCCCACGGTGCCGATAATCTTGCGGTTGTTGAACTGGTTGACGAACAATTGCGCCACGCCCTCATCCATCAGCTGGTCAATGCCTTTCTGCAGCTGCTTCGACTTCATGGGGTCGTCGTTCTCGATATACTTGAACAGTTCCGGGGAGAACGAGGGCAGTCCGCGGAAGTGTAGCTGCTCGCCCTCAGTGAGCGTGTCGCCAATCTTGAAGATGCCCCCCGTGTCAGGCAAGCCCACGATATCTCCCGGCCACGCCTCGTCGATGGTTGACTTGCGCTGTGCCATGAACTGTGTGGGCGAGGTGAAGCGCATCGTCTTGCCCTGACGCACATGCAGATAGGGCTGGTTGCGACGGAACTGACCTGAGCACACCTTACAGAAAGCTATACAAGAACGGTGGTTGGGATCGATGTTGGCCGTGATCTTGAAGATAAAGCCCGTGAATTTCTTCTCCTCGGGCTCCACCTCGCGCTCTTCGGCCTTAGTGGGCCGCGGAGAGGGGGCGATCTCGACAAAACAGTTCAACAGCTCCTGCACGCCGAAATTGTTCAGCGCCGAGCCAAAGAACACAGGAGCCACCTCAGCAGAACGGTAGGTCTCCACGTCGAACTCCGGATAGACACCGTCCACCAGTTCGAGGTCTTCGCGCAGCTTAGAGGCATCCTGCTCGCCGACAATGTCGTCGAGCTCAGAACTGTTGACATCCACTTCGCGCTTCTCCGTCACCCTCTGCTTGTCGGGCGTGAAGAGGTCGAGTTTCTGCTCGTAGATATTGTATACTCCTTTGAATTTCGCTCCCTGATTGATGGGCCACGATAGCGGGCGTACCTTGATCTCCAGTTCCTGTTCCAACTCGTCGAGCAGGTCGAAGGGGTCACGCCCCTCACGGTCCATCTTGTTGATAAAGATGATGACGGGGGTCTTGCGCATGCGACAGACGGTCATCAGCTTACGGGTCTGTGTCTCCACACCTTTGGCACCGTCGACCACGATGATAGCCGAGTCGACGGCCGTCAGCGTGCGGAAGGTATCCTCGGCAAAGTCCTGGTGACCCGGGGTATCGAGGATATTCACCTTATACTCGATGTCCTTACCCTCCGGCGTGTAGTCGAACTCCATCACCGAGGTCGACACCGAGATACCGCGCTGCTTCTCGATGTCCATCCAGTCGCTGGTGGCGGTCTTCTTGATCTTGTTGTTCTTGACGGCTCCTGCTACCTGTATCTGTCCTCCGAAGAGCAGGAACTTCTCCGTCAGCGTCGTCTTTCCCGCATCAGGGTGCGAGATGATCGCAAATGTTCTTCTTCTATCTATCTCTTGATTCATAATTTCTTCTTTTTGGCACGGATTACACGGATAATCCGTGCCAAAGATTAAAGTTTTGCAATACACTCGGCAAGGGACTCCTCCCAGTAGGGAATCTCGAGGGTGTAGGTCTGTTTGATCTTGGTCTTGTCAAGCACAGAATAGTGGGGACGGTTGGCTGGCGTGGGATATTCTGCCGTGTGCAACGGCCGAACCTGACACTCCTTGATACCGGCAATGCGGTGAATGGCCTTCGTGAAGTCGTACCACGACGTGACCCCCTCATTCGAGAAATGGTATATGCCAGGTACGATGCCCTCGTTGATGGCTGTCATGATGGCCACTGCCAGGTCACGGGCATAGGTCGGAGTACCTATCTGATCGAAGATGACTCCCAGCACCGGTCTTTCCTTTCCCAAGCGTATCATCGTCTTCACGAAATTGTTGCCGAAGGTAGAATAGAGCCAGGCTGTACGGATGATCATCGAGCGTTCGCAGAGTTTCTGTACGTTCAGTTCGCCCACCAGTTTCGTACGCCCATAGACGCTATTGGGACAGGTCTCATCATCTTCCACATAGGGAGTATGCTTCGTGCCGTCAAACACATAGTCGGTTGATATCTGTATCATCCAACCGCCTCTCTGTCCGACGGCATGGGCCAAGTAGGCAGGAGCCTCGGCATTCAGTCGCTGACAGAGCGCCTCGTTGTCCTCAGCCTTGTCTACCGCTGTATAGGCAGCACAGTTCACGATACCGTCAATCTCGTTTTCTTCAACGAATTTCTCTATGGCTGCCTGGTCAGTGATGTCCAGCTCGGCCACATCTGTATTAAAATAAGTATGCTGGGGATTCTCCTTCTCCAGCAGTTGCATCTCGTTTCCCAGTTGGCCGTTACAGCCCGTAATCAGTATCTTCATATCCTCATTCGAACTTCAGTCCTTCTTCCTTGTCTTTCTTATAATAGTCTGAGAGCATGCCTATGAAGGTGGTGATCTCTTTCACGGCATGGGCCGTGTCGGGAGAGATATCCTTCTTCTGCAGACGAAGCATCATCACCCCGTAGAGCGAGTTGAAACAGGTCTCAATCTCGTTTTCCTCCTTGTTGGCACCGCGATTGCGCAGTTCCACGATGAAGGGCAGCACTTTGTAGTATTCCGAATTGTAGAAGGGAAATTTCGGCGAGGCCAGCAACTGGGTATGCAGTTCGATGAGGGTCTGCATCGTCACCTTGTTGATCTGCAGATGTCCCCGTTCACGGCAACCTTCCTGATTCATCATCCGTATCAGATTGCCAAACCAGTCAATCTCCTCCTCCTTCTGCTCCTCATTATAGTCGAAGCGTTCCACATACTCTCGCTTGATCCTTGTCAGTGAGCAGTCGAATGCCCTGATCGTGTCCTCCACCTGCCACATATATAGCAGATATTCAGCTATATTCTTCTTTCTCAGTTCGTTAGCTATAAACATCGTGATTTGAAATAATCCGTAACAATACGTTCCTAAAATCTCAGCAGATTAGTCGTTGTACCCAACAGCATGATGATACTTCCGATAATCACTGCCACACCGATCACCTGGTTGATGATACGGATGCCGTTGGTATCAAACTTCGTGCGGATTTTGTCCACCAGCCATGTCAGTCCCCACCACCAGAGTAGTGCGCCGCCCACAATGCTGGCAAAACCTACAAGCATCTCAAACGGATGGTTGGGCAGCACGAAGGCAAACTGCGCATACATGGCCAGGAAGAGGAATACTATCAATGGGTTGGAGAACGTCACCAGGAAGGCCGTCCAGGTATTGTACCACAGCGTACCCTTCTCCTGTCCGGACTGGTGCATCTTCTTCGTCGGGTCAGAGCGATAGGTATAAAGTCCGAAACAGAGCAGCATCACGCTACCCACCAGCTGCAAATAGAAGCGGTTCTGGTCGTTGGTAATAAAGTCCATCACAAACGACATACCAAAGCCGGCAATACCGGCATAGATGATGTCGCTCACCGACGCACCTAAGCCAGTGGCCATACCGTACCAACGCCCTTTGTTCAGCGTGCGCTGTACGCATAGTATGCCTACAGGCCCCATCGGCGCTGAGGCAATCATCCCGATCATCATCCCCTTGAAGATGAAATCGAGTATATTAATAGGTATATGTATCGGCATATCGGGTGCAAAGTTACAAATAATTATTGATAATCGACAATTTTTTCTTTTTTTTGTGTACCTTTGCACACAAATATTAAAAACTAAGACAAATGAACAGAAACTTCTACAAAGCAATCTTCCTGGCAGTCTTCACCTGCAGCCAGGCCTCAGCCGCTGATGGCGTCCCCACCACCGCCGGTGCTCCTTGCCAGTTCAGCGAGACCACCCGTTACTCACAATTGGTCATCAACTCCCGCATCAACGATTTCAAGGCCAACACCGTGCAGGCTGGCTTCGGCGTCTACGACAGCAAGGGGAAACTCCTGCAACAGCCAAAGATGTGGGCGTTCTCACTCGACTACGTACCAGGCCTCGTCGCCAAGGCCGTCATCGAAGCCGCCGACTACTACAAGGACCGCAAAGACATCGATGTGGCCCCCTGGTTCTACGCCATCCAGTACTACGGCTGTACCTACGACATCGCCGACAACGGCAAGAACGGTAAGAGCTTCGACGACCTGAACGCCGTGAAACTCTACTTCAAGCTCGCCGAGATGGCTGCCAGTGAGCGATTCCCCAACGGGAGCCGATTCACCAACGCCACCACACTCAGCACGGCCAAGAAGCGATTTGCCACTGCGCTGAAAGGTATCGCCAAAGCCAACGACACCTACGCCATCCAGGCCTCAACCCTCGAAGGAGCTGCCGGAGGCTGGTTCCACAAGGCATCGTACACCAACCAGATGTGGTGCGACGGACAGTACATGGGCCCTGCCCTGCTGGCACAGATGATCAACGAGGATGCCGACTATACACCCGTCAGCACAGACGACTGGGATCTCATCACCCGACAGTTCACCATCTCGTGGCGATACCTCTGGAATCCTGAGACCAAGCTGCTCTACCATGCCTTCACTGCCGACCCCGGAGGTGAGGCTGCCAAGAAGTGGGCTGGCATATCTGCCACCAAGGGCAGCGAGATCTACCACTCGGCAGAATACTGGGGACGCGCCATCGGATGGTATTTCCTCGCACTTGTCGACGTACTGGAACAAATGGAGATTGCAGGTCTTTCCGACTCCGAGAATTACAAGACGCTGCACACCTGTCTCGAACAACTGGCTGAAGGCATCGCCGAGAAACAGGACGCAGCCTCGGGCTGCTGGTATCAGTTGACCAACCGCGATGCCAGCTTCGTGGCACAGAGCTACGACCAGAGCTACAGCTATACCTCGCAACCCGTGGCCAACTATCTGGAGTCCTCCTGCACAGCCATCTTCACGGCTGCTTATCTGAAGGCCGTTCGCTTAGGGATGCTCCCCAAGACCTATCTCGACACAGCCCGCAAGGCTTACCGCGGGTTCGTGGAGCAGTTCATGGTGGGCGACGGTAAGGGGGGCGTCCATCTGATAGCCTGCTGCAAGTCGGCAGGTCTCGGAGGCAGCAATTTCCGCGACGGCTCTGCCGAGTACTACCTGATGGGAAAGGATACGAAGCCTACCTCCACCAAGGGCGACGACTTCTATACCGAGGGCAAGGTGCTGGGTGGTTTCATCCTCGCAGCCATCGAGTACGAACGGCTCTGCGACAGCGAGGCCACCAGCCTCAGAGCTCCAGTTGCCACATCCTCAGCATCAGACACCTACTTCTCCCTTGCCGGCATCTCCCGCAGCTCTGCTGGCAAGGGCATCTACGTCCGTCGGGGCAAGAAGGTCGTCAGATAATTTTATGATTTAGTATCTCGATTCGCTAATTATTTCCACAACGGCTCTGCCTTCCAATTCGCCGTGAACCCCATAGCGCGAACATCAGCCATCGGGTATTTTGCGAGTAAAGCCTTAACGTCTGAAGTGAAATGGTTGTTTGAATCTATACTGTTAAGCCAATATGCGATGCAGCATAGTTGGGGATAGAGCTTGTCTTGTGGGAACTGAAGGTCATTAATCCATGTCCCACGCATCTTCACCGAGGTCTGTGGCGTGATGGAGATATGGGCATTCCACAGGCGGGCATGATGTGCACAGGCATTCCTCACCACAGTAAGACTACGCAACCAACTACCCATACACTGGTGTTCCGGCAGATTGAAGTCGTGGGCAATACGCTTCCTGACCTTGAAATCGTTGAGGTTGTTGTAGAGTTTGGAGAGTGTTCCCATTGATGCTACTTCAAGCGTCTTCCATACAGGAGGGAAAGACGGTGAACTGTATTTGCGGAAATGCTCTTTGATGAATTCATCGGAACTGCGTGAAAGTTCCTGCTTCAGATTGTTCAGGCAAAAAGCATGGATGCCGGAATTGGAGGCAAGAGCCGTATCCATAAACCAGAATGGCCCGTGCTTCAATGCCACATGCTGAATCATCTTCGTGCGGACTGCAATCTCAATCTGCTGTATGGCAGAAAAGATCAGCATCCTCAGTTCGGTATCGAAGCGGTATAGCGAAACGACTGTCGAGAAATGGCTGTTGGGCTTAAAGATGTGCCTCTGCTTGTCCTGTTCTAAAGGTCTCCAATAGCCAGCAAGTCTGAAATAGCTTATGTGTCCCAAGACATTAAGAGTCTCATCCTCGTCATCTAAGATAAGACCTCTTTGCTTTAGGATATTGATCTGGTCTTCGAGAGTTATTGCTTGCTTTGTGTATATCATTGTCTATAAATAAACGACCCGCCCTGGTTCGCTGGTCTTCGGGAAGCGTGGCGGGTACTGTCGATGCAAAGGTACGACTTTTTTCTGAACAAACAAAACTTTTGGCAAGAAATCTTCTAAAATGACTCAAAAAGAAGGATTTTCCATGCCTAACTGCTACATCTCTAAGATGACTTGCGCAGTTTTGCCCTCAAAATCGGCGCAATCAGCGCAAGCAAGGCTTTCTTAGGCAGCTACCCCAATCGTGACTACCGCTCCTTCATGAAGTACTGCCAGCCGCTGCTGATGCGTCGGCTGCGGATCTTCAAGGGATGGTTGGTGAGCTCGGAGCCGAGGCGGCGGAAGCTGGTCTTGGGGTCGTAGCTGCGGAATCGGCGAGCCAGCAGTTCGCTGATCTCCTTCAGGCTCCACCAGCGGCCGTCGGCATCGGAGACTGGTGTCTGGAAGGCATCGCTGATCATCTCCGAGAGACTGCTCAGCCGCTGGAAGCGCTCGTTCTCACGTATCAGCTCATTGATTTCCTCGTCCTGCAAGTAGGAACGCGCACCCTCCCTGAGCATCTGCTTGAGCTGGGCGAAGAGCTGGCGGTGGTCGATGGTGTCCTGGAAATTGATGTCACCTGTCACCTCCACGCAGACGAATCGACGACTGCCTGTGGGGTCCGTCAGCGGCTTCATCTCGTTAGTGGTACCGATGAACGAGGCATAGCGCCGGAACTGCTTCATGGCCTTGCCATAGGGGGGACGGAACTTGACATCGGCCGTCGAGAGCAGATATTTCAGCACCACCTGCTGACGAAGGGTCACCTTGTCAAACTCGTCGATGTTGATCAGCGCATTGCTGGTCAGACCGAGGTTCAGCGAGGCCTCGTTCTTGAAGTTGATCTCCTTATTATAATAGGGCCGCAACTCCTCGGGAAGCAATATGCCGCAGAAGCGCGTCTTGCCACAGCCCTGCCGGCCGATGAGCAGCGGCACGAGGGCGTTGCCCGTCAGCGCCTTCTCGTCCTGCCAGTTGTGCACCATGCCGAGCAGCCAGGTGCGCAGATACTTCTCCCACTGCGGCTGATTGGTAGGCACGCGTGCTGCCAGCTCTGCGATACGGTCGCGCCCGTCCCAGTCGGGCAGACTGTCGAGCCAGGTATTCACGGGGTCAAACTTCTCAATCCTCGACGACTCGATGAAGCGCTCGATGTCCTTGTCCCACGACTTCAGCCCCAGCTCTTTGGCGCTGATAGTCATATCGTTGCGCACCTCCTGGTCGAGGTCGTAGAACTCCTGATCGTCGCTGAATTTCCTGCGATACTGGGCCACGCCCGTCATCACGTTCTTCCGCATGTCGTAGTTGGCGTTGAGGAACATCTCGGTCTTCATCATCAGCAGCGTGTCCTCGGGCACGCTCTTCAGCGGCTGCAGCTTGTGCTTCTTGCGGTAGTCGGCCTGCAGGGCCACGCTGTAGACGGCGGAGAAGGTATTCTCTACCAGCAAGCGGTCGGTGTTCAGCACGGGATGCTCCATCGTCATCTGCACGGCAGCCCCCATCGGGATGCCCTCGTTCAGACAGCAGGCGGCCACCTCCATCAGCAGCGTCTCCTGACGGCTCTCGTCGGGCAGTTCGAAATAGTGGCCCAGCACGTTCTCCACGATGAAGAGCCAGTTCATGCGATAGGTGCGCTGGATGGTGCGCCCGGGCATCAGATAGCTGCTCTCCCGGGAGACAGGGGCCTCCTTCTGTGCCTCGCTGTCGGGGAGGGTATCGACGTAGAAAGGCTCCGCCCCGGGATTGAAACCCATCTCCGGGTCGGCACTCAGATAGACGGTACGGCTGAGCGGCTGAGGCAGCGACTCGATATCGGTATGCAGCTGGGCGGAATAGGAGAGGCGGGCCTCCCTATATAGATTAAGGTGGAACTGGCGGATGTCGGCCTCATCTGCGGGCAGCGCCTCGCCGTCGGTCCTGCTGTCGGCAAAGAGCTCACCGCGACAGACTATCTTCACCGACTTGCCGCTGGCTCCGAGGAATGCCATCAGCGTGTGGGGCAGGCGCTTGGCCTGGTCGCGCAACCTGACGGCATCGTCGTAGGTCTCGAGTCCGTTGAGCTCCAGCGTCACGAGCCCGTTATACCTGAGCAACTGCTGTTCGCCCCGCTTGTTGGCCAGTTCTGCCGAGAAGCAGACACGCGGCAGCCGGACACCGTCCTTGAAATTGGTCTGCACCCGCCCGTCGTCATATCGGATGACGCGCATCAGGTGGTAAACCTCGCGGAGTCTTCTGACACTCTCGCGCAGCTTGCAGTCGCGGATAATGCCGGCCATCTGTTCGATAGGCAGACGGTTGATGGTCTCTGTCTTTCTGTAGGGTTTCAGTAGTGTTACTTTCATCGTCTAATATTTTTTCTGAATTTGCCGACAAAGATAGTCAATTTTTTCCAAACGAGCAAATTTATCATCGTAAAACTAATGATATTTCCATATAATTTTAACAAGTCCATATACACTTATACACTAAAACAACATAATAGCACTATTTTTCAGATATTTACAAAATGAATCATATACACTACACATTCACTTTGTATACACTATTTATACACCATATCGCCCATTCGTGCTCCAAACAGGAACTCTTTTTCACAAAAGGAAGGCGCATTTTTGTCAAACGAAACCTCCGTAGGAAAATTTAAAAGTGCCGTAGGAAAATTTAAAAGTGCCGTAGGAAAATTTAAAAGTTCCTGCCATCCGAAAGTAGCCTCCTATTTACCTCACCGACTTTGCTCGGAGCAAAGTGGGACTTTACTACCGACAAACCTCCACTTTCCTACCGACAAGCTACCTCTTTCATACCAAGAAACCGCACTCATCTCCCGAAAAGTGGACAGTTAGTGTACGTTTAGTGTATATAAAGTGAACATATAGTGTATACAAGAAATATAATAACGCACTATATATTAAGCAATTAATCATATTTAGTGTATAAGTGTATATAGATATACATGAAATGAATATGAAAGTAATACTGTCTGTCCCCATGACTAAGACTCATTCTCCACACTTATAAGTCGGCGATAATGTGACCATGTCAATTCGGGACGCAGTGTGTCCCGAATTGGAAAAAAAGAATCCCCCACACGATTGTGCGAGGGATTTTTTAGTAGACTGCCGTAACTCAGGTGGCAGTCCCCATGACTATCCCTGACCCCGTGTGTAACGTTGGCGAACTATGCTAACTGGTTCGTGTCATCCTTGCCGATGCCAGGGACATAAGCTATTTCATCAGGATAACTGCCAGCCAACAAGTAGGCGTGTTGTTGCAGCAATACGACGCGCATGGACGGTTTCTGATATACTTTCTTCATTGTCTTGATCTCCTTTTACTTAATCACAACCTTTTTACCATTATTAATATATAGTCCCTTCTTTGTAGGCTTGCCGTCGAGCTTGCGGCCGTCGAGCGAGAACCAGCCGTCGGTCTCGCTGGCAGCGCCCACAGTGCTAATGCCCGTGGTTCTGCTTTGAGCCGGAATCCAGACGATATCAATCACGTCGGGCAGGCTGGAGGCTGCCGAACGGGTACGTGCTGCACCGACTGCTGGCTGCTGGCCGTCCCAAGTGCCGTCGGAGAGCAGATAGGCACGGAAGGCGCGGCTGTTTGCACCAGAGCCAAGCTTCACGAACTGGCCCTTCTGATATGCAGTCGTGCCAACGGTTATATCCTTTAATGCAAAACCGTAAGCCTTGCCCAGTTCCCCTGCAAGGGTGGCATCATAGAGCGGATCTCTGGTGTCGGTCGTCCACTTCACTCGCTTATCGATGCCCTTGAACGTGAATCCGCTGACCACCGACTGAGGACCGCCGGCCTTGAGCGTCTTAGCACAGAAGTCTATCAACGTCTGGTTGCTCTTTGGCTCGAAGACGTAAGGCTTGTTGGCCTCAAGGCCAGTCGTCACTTCCTCCATTTCAATCTTGCCCTCACCGTTGATGCTCTTAAACTGGTAGAATTTGCCGAGCGCAGCAGCCTCCGTATCCGATACCGCGAATGGCAAACAAATAGTGGTCTTCTGTCCGCTCTCGAACGTGCGGTTCAGTTTCACATCCGTTGCGTCTACATCTGCCGTGATGCTGAAGCCACCCTCCGAAGCTCCTGCCAGAGTGACCATTATACCATTCTCGTCGTGAGTGAGAGTGATGGTCTGCGTAGCGCCGGTATTCACTATGTTGGGATTTGTCGTCGCTGGCACGATGTTGAAGGTCATCGAGCCCAAATTGTTACTTGTGGTCTTGTCTGTGATGGTCACAGTAGCCGTCGACCCTGTATTTACATTGTTTGAATAAGCAAAGTTGCACTGGTCGGTAATGTCTGTCGTGCCGTTCATCACTGTGACTGCGGGCGTAATTGCACTACCGGTATAGGTCTGGTCAGCGATATGAGTAAAGGTGATGTTGCCTGCAAGTTGTTTCACAACATTTACCGTCAGGTCGAGGCCTTCGAATGTTCTAGATACTGGATCAGAAGAGAAATAGAGCGTCATGCTCTGGCCAGAACTTGTGACGGGGGCGATGTTTGCTGGGGTGACTCTCCATTCATAGACTGTTGAGGCGCCGTGTACCCCATCGGCCAGCTTCGGGCTATCTTCTGTACTGCCGTCATAAACGGTCAACTTGTCTGCTTCTTCCGTCATAACTGAGCCCGAGAGTTGGAGAACGTAACCCTCTGGGGCAGTCAGCACAAGTTTACCAGTACAGCCATTGCTATAAACGCCGTCCTTGCCACCATTGTCATACACCTTGAATGAAGTTATGGTTGTCGCAATGTTGAATGTCTTCGTACCTTTTGCGGGCATATTGATACTAAGGTCGTTAGTGAAGGTCGGGGTGACGGTGACTGCCGAGCCAGACATAATAAACGTGGCGGTATTCGCGCACATGTCCCAATCCACAGGCACGGCATGATTGTCGGCATCCGTCACGCTGAGGTCGCCGAGCACATAGCCGCTTTCTGGCAATGCATCCAGGGTGACGACATCGCCAGGCCTGGCTGTCGTAACAATTGCACCTCCCACTGTGGCAGTGATGGTGCCACCTGTGACAATGCCAATACCGTTGATGTTAAATCCTGCATTGCGATCAATGACTCTCACCATCAAGTCAAGGCCAGCGTAATTGTCAATGCTGCTCGACTCGAAGTAGAGCGTCATGCTTTGGCCGCTGCTGATGACGGTGGCGATGGCAGTCTGGTAGCCGGCATTGGAACTTGACACTGCGTCAATCAGTTTGGTGCCGCTGGCTGCGTTGTTGTCATAGACGGTCAGTTTAGCATAGCTATCATTCGCAATATTACCCGAGAGTTGGAAAATATGGCCCTCAGGGGCAGTCAGCACAAGCGTGCCGTCGCAGTCTTTGCTATAGTTGCCGTTATTACCACCGTCGTCATATACCTTGAATGAGGTTACACCCTCGGGAATGGTGACTGTCGTTGTGCCCGTCTTTGGCATGTTGATGTAGAGACCACCATCGGCTGTCCATGTGTTGGTGAACACCGGAGTGACGGTGACGGCCGAGAGGGGCATCTTGAACGTGGCGGTATTACCAAACGGAACATCCCATGTCACATTCACAGCATTATCGCTGGCGTCCTTCACACTAATGTCGCTGAGCATATAGCCGCTTTCAGGGTTGGCCGTCAGGGTGACGGTCGCGTTCACCTTGGCTGTTGCCTTGTCTGTAGTGACACTACCACCCGTGGCGGAGTTCACAGTGATGCCGGATTCCGTGTTGGAGCTAACGAGTTCTACCGTCAGGTCGAGGCCAGCGTAGCTTAAGGAGTAGAATAAGTCGCGGTAGAACGGATAGAAGTAGATCGTCATGTTTTGGCCGCTGCTGACGACGGTGGGGATGGCAGTCTGTTCGCCGGTATTGGAGCTTGACACTGCGTCAATCAGTTTGGGGCCGCTGGCTGCGCCATTGTCATAGACGGTCAGATTATCATAGATATTACTCATAATATTACCCGAGAGTTGGAGAATGTAGCCCGTGGGAGCAGTCAGCACAAGGGTTCCAGAACAATTGACGCTGTAGTTGCCGTCCTTACCACCATCGTCATACACCTTAAACGAGGTTACGCCCGATGGAATAATAATCTCCCTCGTGCCTGTTGTAGGCATATTGATGTAGAGGTTTCCCAGGCTGGTAAAAGTCGGTGTGACGGTAACAGCCAAGGCGGGCATGGTGAACGTGGCGGTATTTGAACTGACCCAGTTCACAGGCACAATATTATCACCGGCGTCCTTCACACTGATGCAACTGAGCAAATAGCCGCTTTCAGGATTAACGGTCAGGGTGACCACGTCGTTCAACTTGGCCTGTGTTATAGTTGTTTCTCCAACTTTGGCAACAATACTACCGCCCACGCCAGAAGTGACGTTGATATTATTCGTAGTTGCAAGGAGTGTTACTGTCACTGTCAGGTCGAGACCGGCGTAATTGGTTTTTTTGTCCGAATAGAAGTAGAGCATCATGCTACGGCCGCTGCTGTTGACGATTCCGATGTCTGTGGGACCTCCCGACTCATCGCCACTGCTCACTTTATCATGTAGCTTGGAACTGCTGGTTGTACTACCGTTATAGACGGTCAAATGATCATGTACCACAGTTTTATTATGAATAAGGTCTCTTTCTATTCCTTCTACCTTGATGGTACCGGAGAGTTGGAGAACGTAACCCTCTGGGGCAGTCAGCACAAGATAACCAGTACAGCTATTGCTATAATTGCCGTCCTTGCCACCATCGTCATACACCTTGAACGATGTTATGCCCGATGGAATGGTGACCGTTTCCTCGCCAGTCACTGGCATATTCACGAAATACGGGTTTTCGCTTGTGCCCGTTCCTCCCGTACCGCCAGCTTCAGTCCAGCTGTCTGCCCACGCCGTCTGTGCGGTCATGGTGAGCAACATTGTCGCGAGTAGCATCGCCACCCGTCGTGCGCCGGTCAGCATCCCTGCCGTCAGCACCCATAAAGATCTAATGGTCTCATTCTGTTTCATGATTCTTATTGTTTGATTTTTATTGATTTCTCTGGTGATTACACACAAACTGCAGCGCCTTCGCCCGCTTTCAGCGGGCAAAGATACAAAGAAAATAGTTAATATTCGTTACCCCCCCTAAATAATGTTAATTGCAGCTATTTCTTAATAATTTAACGGGAAAAGTGCACAAAGTCGATTCTTTGCACAGGGCTAATGAAAGAGGAAAGAAAAAAAAAAGTTGTTCCAAAATTTGGAGGTAATAAAATAATTACCTATCTTTGCAGCAGAAATGCAATGATTGAGTGATATGCCGACAATTTTTACGCTATTAGGTTTCAGATTTTGGTTCTATGGGAACGACCATACGCCTATTCATATTCACGTGAAGAAAGGTGGGGCGGTGGCGAAATATAACATCCTGCCTATTTCATTGGTTTATAATCACGGATTTAAACCGTCTGAACTGAAAATGATAGAGGCTATCCTGGAGGACAACGAGGAGATTATAGCCCAGCATTGGAACACATTTTTTAATAATGCAAAATAAAAAGGAGGTAACAATGGAGAAGATTGAGAAGATTTGGCTGACTGACGATGCGATTTGGATTAGGACTGCTGACGGACGTGAGGCATGCGAAAAGTTTTATGACTATCCTCGTCTAAGATATGCAACCGAAGAACAACGTGCCAATTATGAGGCTGATGAGTACGGGTTGCATTGGGAGGACATTGATGAAGACTTGAGCTTTGAAGGGTTCTTTGACAAGCGAGAGACGACACAACTCTACAAAGTCTTTATGGCTCACCCAGAGTTGAATGTCTCTGCTATCGCACGCCGTCTGGGTATCTCTCAGAGTCTGATGGCTCAGTATATCAGTGGTAAGAAGAATCCGAGCGATGCAAGAGTCACGCTGATTCTTGATACAGTCCGTGAAATAGGGCAAGAATTGATTGCGATATAATTTTCAGGGCGAGCTGCGATTTCTTCCTAAATCGCTTTGTTATCTCGCCGATTCTTCGTATCTTTGCCCAAAAATTAATTACTTGCAGCCATGAGATTCGGACTGAGCGACACGGTAATAACAGAACTTTGCAATGTGTTCCAGCGACATGCCAACATTGAGAGGGTGGTGATTTTCGGCTCCAGGTCGAAAGGTAATTATCGCAACGGCTCTGACATCGACCTGGCCATTGTGGGGCGAAATCTGGACTATGGCCAGCTGTTAGATATACAATGCGAGATAGACGAACTGGGATTGCTCTACTCCATAGACCTGGTAGACTACGAGAAGAAGAAAGGCTCCCCCATAGGAGATCATATCGACCGAGTAGGGCAGGTATTCTACGAGGCAGCATAGGCTGGCACTGCCGTCAACGACATGATTTGACAACTAAAAACCATAAAGGAATATGAACATTGGAGACAAGGCGCCCGAGATACTGGGCAAGGACGAACAGGGACGGGAGATCCGTCTGAGTGACTATCGTGGACGCAAGCTGGTGCTGTACTTCTACCCGAAAGACAACACGAGCGGCTGTACGGCTGAGGCCTGTAGCCTGCGCGACAACTTCGAGGCCCTGCAGGGCGCGGGCTACGAGGTGGTGGGCGTGAGCAAGGATTCGGCAGCGTCGCACCAGAAGTTCAAGGAGAAGCACGAGCTGCCCTTCCCCCTGATAGCCGATGTGGATAAGGAACTGATGCAGGCAATGGGTGCCTGGGGCGAGAAGTCGATGTACGGCAAGAAGGTGATGGGCACCATCCGCACCACGTTCGTCATCAATGAGGAGGGTATCATCGAGAATATCCTTGCTGGCAAGCAGATCAAGACGAAGGAGCACGCGAAACAGATACTGGGAAAGTAAGAGGGAGAGTCAATCTTGATAAATAGGTAACTCAATTTATGAACAGCAGGACAGGAGTATTGGCGGTGGTGCTGTGGATGGCAGCCATCGCGGTGAGCGGTAAGCCCGTGGAGGTGAAGACCAGCCAGGGAAATGTGACGGTGGAGTTCTATACACCCTCGATTGTGAGGGTGGTGAAGACCTCTCAAGGCCAGACATACTCTCGGAAGAGTCGCGTGGTGATAGCCGAGCCTGAAGAAGTAAGCATCGTCCAGAAGGGCAACACGCTGAAAAGCAGTCAGTTGACTGTCAAGATAGACCCGAATACGGGCTGTCTGACATTCCTCTCGGCTGGCGGTAAGACGCTGCTGAAGGAGAAGGCGTGGAGCCTGGTGCGACAGAACGAGACAGAATGGCAGGTAAGCCAGGCGTTTCTGCTCGACAAGGATGAGCCCGTCTACGGTCTGGGCACCATCCAGAACGGTCGGATGAATCGTCGTGGAGAGCACAAGCGCATGGAGCAGTCGAATCTGGAAGATTTCCAAAACGTCATCCAGAGCATCAAAGGCTGGGGAATCTACTGGGACAACTACTCCCCCACCCTGTTCGATGACGATGCCCAAGGCATGCGGTTCACCTCGGAGGCCGGCGAGGCCGTAGACTACTACTTCATGCAGGGCGGCTCAGCAGACGGTGTGATCGCCCAGATGCGCCATCTGTCGGGCCAGGTGCCCATGTTCCCCCTATGGACCTACGGCTACTGGCAGTCGAAGGAGCGCTACAAGAGTGCTGCCGAGACGGAGGCCGTAGTCGACAAATACCGCGAGCTGCAGGTGCCCCTCGACGGCATCATCCAGGACTGGCAGTACTGGGGCTCCAACTATCTGTGGAACGCGATGGACTTCCTCTCGGAGGACTTCGCGAAAGGGCGCGAGATGATAGACAACGTTCACAAGAAGCACGCCCACTTTATGATCAGCATCTGGGCCAGCTTCGGCCCTCAGACGCGGCAGTTCCGTGAACTCGACGCCAAAGGTCTGCTGCTGCCCATCGAGACATGGCCTCAGAGTGGCATCTCACACGTATGGCCACCCGTGATGGAATACCCCTCAGGCGTGAAGGTCTACGATGCCTTCAGCCCTGAAGCCCGCACCATCTACTGGAAGTATCTGAAGACGCTCTTCGACTACGGCACCGATGCCTGGTGGATGGACTCTACCGACCCCGACTTCTTCAATCCAAGGGAGTCGGACTATGCCCACCAGGTGACAGGCGGCACATGGCGCTCGCTGCGCAACGCCTTCCCCTTGGAGACCGTGCGCGGCGTCTACGAGGCCCAGCGAAAGGAGTATACTCTCACCTCTCACCACTCACCTCTCCCCTCTAAAAGAGTATTCATCATGACCCGCTCTGCCTTTGCAGGCCAGCAGCACTACGGCTCGAACATGTGGAGCGGCGACGTGGCCTCATCGTGGGACATGCTGCGCAAGCAGGTGCCGGCAGGACTAAGTTACTCGCTGACAGGTAATCCCAACTTCAATACCGACATCGGAGGTTTCTTCTGTGGCTCCTACAACACCCGTGGCAGCGGCTCTGCCCCCAGGAATCCGCAGTTCCAGGAGCTATATGTGCGCTGGATGCAATACGGGCTGTTCTGCCCCGTGTTCCGTAGCCACGGAGCCGATGCACCACGAGAGATATGGCAGTTCGGCCAGAAGGGCGAGCCCGTCTACGATGCCATCGAGCAGATGATACGGCTGCGCTACCGTTTAATACCTTATATATATAGTACCGCCTGGCAGGTGACGTCGAACGACGAGAGCTATCTGCGGCCGTTGTTCTCCGACTTCGCCAGCGATCGCCGTGTATGGAACATGACGGACGAGTTCATGTTCGGGCGTTCCATCCTGGCAGCTCCGATACTCAATCCTCAGTATACGGAAGAGAAGGTGATTCGCGAGGATGCCATGACGGGATGGGAGAAGAAAGAGTTGACGGTTGACAGTTTACGGTTGACGGTTGACTGGACAGCCTCGAAGACCGCATCGAAATATCTGCCGAAGGGGGCTGTGTGGTACGACTTCTGGACGGGCCGACCATATAGGGGCGGACAGACGGTGACCCTCGAGACTCGGCTCAACCGTGTGCCGATGTTCGTGCGTGCAGGCAGCATCCTACCCCTCGGGCCTGAGATGCAGTATGTCGGCGAGAAGGCATGGAACCAGTTGGAGCTACGCATCTACCCAGGAGCCGACGGCAGTTTCACACTCTACGAGGACGAGGGTGACGGCTATAACTACGAGCGAGGCGTCTACTCTACCATCACCTTCAGCTGGAATGACAAAACCCGCGAACTGACAGTCGGCGAGCGGCAGGGAGAGTATCCCGGGATGCTCAGAAACAGGCATTTCACACTGGTGCTGCCCGACGGCAAACAGCAGACCATCGACTACGACGGAACGGCTCAGAGCATCAAATTATCCGCAGAATAATATTAGAACAAAAATCTTCAAAAATCTGACACAAATCTATATAGCAGAAGAGATTTTTATTAGATTTTTGAAGATTTTTGTCCTTTCCAAAAGTGTCCTATAAAAAAAGGAATATAAAAAACGTGAAAGCGAGGTGCAGTTCAGAATATTTTTGTACCTTTGCCGACAAATTAGATAATGAACATAAAACTATAAAGCAAAATGAACGAACAGAACGCAGGAATCAAGCCCTACGTGATCGGCTTGGACTTAGGAGGCACGAACTCCGTATTTGGCATCGTGGATGCCCGTGGTGAAATCAAGGCAACAACAGCCATCAAGACGGGCGGCTATGAAAAGGTAGAGGACTATGTGGACGCCTGTGTGGAGGCGCTGCAGGTAATCATCGACCAGGTGGGCGGTATCGACAAGATCAAGGCCATGGGTATCGGAGCCCCCAACGGCAACTACTACAAGGGCACCATCGAGTTTGCTCCCAACCTGCCCTGGGCTCACGACGGCGTGGTGCCCCTGGCCAAGATGTTCAGCGAGCGCCTAAACAACATTCCCGTAGCACTGACCAACGATGCCAACGCAGCTGCCATCGGCGAGATGGTATACGGTGTGGCACGCGGCATGAAGAACTTCATCGTCATCACCCTCGGTACGGGTGTAGGCTCAGGCATCGTGGTGAACGGACAGCTGCTTTACGGCCATGACGGTTTCGCCGGTGAACTGGGTCACGTGACGATGGTACGCGGTGAGGAAGGTCGTCTGTGCGGTTGCGGTCGTACGGGATGCCTGGAGTGCTACTGCTCTGCAACAGGTGTGGCTCGCACAGCCCGCGAACTGCTGAGCAAGACAGATCGTCCCAGTCTGCTGCGCGAGATGGATCCAGAGAAGATCACATCCCTGGATGTCTCCATCGCTGCCGGCAAGGGCGACGAGCTGGCCAAGGAAATCTATGAGTTCACTGGCAAGATGCTCGGAGAGGCCTGTGCCGACTTCGCAGCCTTCTCATCGCCCGAGGCATTCATCTTCTTCGGAGGTATGGTCAAGGCTGGTGAGCTGATTATGAAGCCCATCCGCGAAGCCTACGAGAAGCATGTACTGAAGATATTCAAGGGTAAGGCCCAGTTCCTGGTGAGCGGCCTCGACGGTGCTTCGGCTGCCGTTCTCGGAGCCTCGGCCATCGGCTGGGAAATCCAGTAAACAAACAAGGAAGACCTCCGCATTCGGTCACATCAGTCCTTCGACAGGCAGTTTCGCCTCTTTGCGATAAGCCAGCCCCGTAACCACACAACAGAGTTCACCCCGTTGGTTGGTGATACGCACATCGACGTATGGAATCTTATGGTGATTATACACCTCAGTGGCCTCGGCGATGAGCGTGTCACCAGTTTTTGAACTATGCAAGAATACAATATTGTTCTCAATACCAAAGGTGAGGGCCTCGCGACTGTTCATCACGGCAGCAAGGGCGATGTCGGCAAGCGTAAAATAGACACCGCCCTGGCACACACCCCCTGCATTGAGATGCTCAGCGGTAACGAGGAGCTCAGCACGGGCATAACCCTCGCGTACCTCTTTAAGTATACAACCACTGTTGGCTGCAAAACGGTCATTTTGTGTTAAAAAGTCCTTTAAAGTCATCGTTTACTGAATTTTTGACGGCAAAATTAAGGTTTTTCTTTCAATTTATCAAAAAAGTGGGCGAAAAATTTGTTAGAAAAGAATATTATGTGTACTTTTGCAACCGAAATCAAATAAAAACGGATTATATGAATAGTATGTATAACAATTGGTGGTGGCGCAGCTCGAGATTGAAATAGTCGCGAGACAGTAAGCCATACCAGTTATCATACCAAAGATAAAGAGAGGCTCGTCGCGACAGCGGCGAGTCTTTTTTTGAAAGTATTCACACAAAAACATCAATATATGAAAGAAAGTTATTTTGTCGACGAAAGAGGGTTCTACGGTGAGTTTGGCGGTGCCTACGTGCCGGAGATACTCTACAAGTGCGTACACGACCTGCAGGAGGCCTACCGTCCAATCATCGAGTCGGAAGAATTCAAGCGCGAGTACCACCAGTTGCTGAAAGATTATGTGGGTCGTCCGTCACCCCTCTACTATGCCAAGCGGATGAGTGAGCACTACGGTTGCAAACTCTACCTGAAGCGTGAGGACCTGAACCACACGGGAGCCCACAAGATCAACAACACCATCGGCCAGATACTACTGGCCAAGAAGATGGGCAAGACACGTATCATCGCTGAGACGGGAGCCGGACAGCACGGAGTGGCAACGGCTACAGTCTGCGCACTGATGAATATGAAGTGCGAGGTGTTTATGGGTGCCACCGACGTGGAGCGCCAGCACACCAACGTGGAGCGCATGAAAATGTTGGGGGCCGAAGTTCACCCTGTCCGTACAGGCAACATGACGCTGAGCGATGCCTGCTCAGAAGCCATCCGTGACTGGTGCTGCCACCCTCAGGACACCTTCTACATCGTAGGCTCGACGATGGGGCCACATCCCTACCCTGACCTCGTAGCACGCATGCAAAGCGTCATCTCTGAGGAGATCAAGTGGCAGCTCGAAGAACAGATCGGACGCGACTATCCCGACTACCTCATCGCATGCATCGGGGGAGGCTCGAATGCTGCCGGCACCATCTACCACTATGTGGACGACGAACGGGTGAAGATTGTTCTGGCAGAGGCTGGCGGTCACGGCTGGCAGACAGACCATACTGCAGCCACCATCCACAAAGGCACCATGGGTATCCTGCACGGTGCCAAGATGCTGGTCATGCAGAATGAGGACGGACAGATAGAGGAAGCCTTCACGATATCGGCAGGACTCGACTATCCCGGCGTAGGCCCCATGCACTGCAACATGGCCAAAAAGGGAAGAACGCAGGTGCTGAGCATCAACGACGACGAGGCTATCTACGGAGGGTACGAACTGACGAGAATGGAGGGCATCATACCTGCCATTGAGAGCGCACATGCCATCGCAGCCCTCTCGAAACTGAAGTTCAAGTCTGACGACGTAGTGGTTCTCACTGTCAGCGGCCGCGGAGACAAGGATGTTGAGACATACCTGAAGAACAAGGCGATGGCGAAAGAATACGGAAAGTTCTAACCAGAAATGAGTGATTATGATTACCTATAGATACCAAACAAACAGCAGGACAATCCTGGCAGACCTGTATACGCCTGTCGGCGTGTATATGCGGCTCAGAGACATTTATCCGCAAAGTGCCCTGATGGAGAGTTCCGATTATCACGACAAGAACAACTCACGCTCGTTTATCGGCATCAAACCGATTGCATCCGTTGCCATCGGACATGGTGAGGCCACCGTGAATTTCCCTGACGGTAGCATAGAGAAACACGCCGTGAACAAGGAGTACCGTTCTGACAATGCCATTCATGCACTGATTGACCGTATCCAGGTGACTGGCGAACATGCCGAGGTATGCGGCCTCTACGGCTACACCTCGTTCAATGCGGTGCGCTACTTCGAGGGCATCGCCGTAAAAGACGAGACACAGGAGAAAAACGATGCGCCCGATATGCTATATATATTATATAAGGTGGTCATCGTATTCGACCATTTCAACAACACGCTGACCGTCGTCAGCCTAAGTTCTGATGATCAGGAGCAACCGGAAAATCCGGAAATCTCAGCCGTCTTCAAGGCGATGAACAAAGCCAACATACAGGCCTACGACTTCCACCCCGTGGGCGACGTAAGGAGTACGCTCACTGACGAGGAGCATAAGGCCAACATCCGACGCGGCATCCAGCACTGCATGAGAGGCGACGTGTTCCAGATTGTGCTCTCACGCCGATTCATCCAGCAATATGAGGGTGACGACTTCAAACTGTATCGCGCCTTGAGGAGCATTAATCCCAGCCCTTATCTCTTCTACTTCGACTTTGGTGGCTTTCGCATCTTCGGAAGTTCTCCAGAGACGCACTGCAGGATTGAGAGGTTAGAGGTAAGAGGTGAGAAGTTAGACCTGCCGCAGAACTATCCTCTCACCACTCACCTCTCACCTCTCACCCCTAAATATCGCGCTTACATCGACCCCATCGCCGGCACCACCAAGCGTACGGGCGATGCAGAGGCTGACCGCAAGGGGGCTGAGTATCTGAGGAAAGACCCCAAGGAGAATGCGGAGCACGTGATGCTGGTAGACCTGGCCCGCAACGACCTGTCGAGGAACTGCCACGGGGTGAAGGTCGATTTTTATAAAGACTTGCAATACTATTCGCATGTCATCCATCTGGTATCTCGCGTAAGCGGTGAGCTCGATGAGAGTGCCGATCCCATCAAGGCGTTTATCGACACATTTCCTGCAGGCACGCTTTCTGGAGCACCCAAAGTCAGGGCGATGCAACTGATCTCGGAGTATGAACCGCACAACCGCGGTGCATACGGAGGATGTATTGGCTATATCGGATTAGACGGTAGTCTGAATCAGGCCATTACCATCCGCACTTTCGTATCGCGCAATGGTGAACTCTGGTTCCAGGCAGGAGGCGGCATCGTGGCCAAGAGCGACGAGGAATATGAGTTGCAGGAAGTAAACAACAAACTGGGAGCCTTAAGGAGAGCCATCCTCATGGCAGAGAACATGTAGCATCGGACTGACACGTACTAACACGGAAAGATTATGAAGATAGTTATCATAGACAATTACGACTCATTCACATATAATCTGAGTCATTTGGTGAAAGAGTTGGGCGCACAAGTAACGGTGTTGCGCAACGACCAGTTTGAACTGCCGCAGTTGGAAGAATTCTCGAAGATCATCCTTTCACCCGGACCTGGCATTCCTTCAGAGGCAGGATTACTGCTCGATGTGATACGTACCTATGCCGGAAAGAAGCCTATTCTGGGTGTCTGCCTGGGTCATCAGGCCATTGGCGAGGTATTCGGAGGAAAACTGGAGAATCTTTCAGAGGTATTCCACGGTGTAGCCACTGAAGGCACACAGTTGGGCAACGACGAGATATTTTACGGCCTTCCCAACCGGATTACCATGGGACGCTACCACTCCTGGGTAGTATCAAAGGAAGACTTCCCTGACTGCCTGGAGATTACGGCCGAGAGCGACGAGGGGCAGATTATGGCCTTGAGACATAGGCAATACAATATCCGCGGCATACAGTTCCACCCAGAGAGTGTACTGACACCCGACGGCCGAAAGATACTGCAAAACTGGATGTTTCTTTAACTGATAATTGACAATTGAAATATGGCTAAACAGACAATGAAAGACATCCTGAACAGGATGCTGAACCACGAGGAACTGACTCGTGAAGAGATGAAGAATATCCTGATTGGAATCACCCAAAGTGAATATCCGACAGAACAAATCACTGCGCTACTGACTGCACTGCAGATGCGAGGCGTGACGGTAGACGAACTGCTCGGATTCCGTGATGGGATCTTGGAAACAGGCGTGCCTGCTATCATGCATGCAGACCGCTACATCGACGTGGTGGGTACAGGCGGCGACCGGAAAAACACGTTTAACATTTCCACGACCAGCTGCTTCGTCATCGCCGGTGCTGGCTACAAGGTGGCAAAGCACGGCAACTATGCTGCCACATCAGTATCAGGCGCATCAAATGTCATCCAGCATCACGGCATTAAGTTTACCGACGATATCGACAAGCTGAATCGCAGCCTCGACGAGGCGGGCATTGTGTACCTGCATGCCCAGCTCTTCGCCAAGGCGATGAAATTTGTGGGTCCCATCCGCAAGGCACTGCAGTTCCCCACCATTTTTAATCTTCTGGGGCCACTCGTTAATCCTAGTCAACCCAAGTGCCAGCTCTTGGGTGTGGCCAATCTCGACCAGATGCGTCTCTACAACCAGGTGTACCAGAAGATAGGTATCGACTATGGTATCGTGAACAGTATCGACGGTTATGACGAGATCTCACTGACAGGCGACTTTAAAGTAACTACCCGCCAATATGAACGAATCTTCAAGCCCAGCGACCTCGGCTTTGAGATTGCCAAGCCTGAAGAACTCGTGGGTGGTGCCACAGAAGAAGAAGCTGCTGCCATCTTTGATGCCGTACTGGAGAACCGTGCCCTGCCTGCACAGAAGAACATCGTGCTGGCCAATGCAGCCTTTGGAATCCAGGTGCTGGAACGCGGCGAGAAGAGTATAGAGGAGTGTATCGACATTGCCCGTGAGAGTATCGACAGCGGTGCTGCACTCAGGACATTCAAGAAATTCGTGGAACTGAACAGCTGATTTTCCCAACTACGACTGATACGAGTATGATGGCAAAAGACATTCTGGAAGAGATCGTAGCCCACAAGCGGCTGGAAGTGGAGCGCTTCAAAACGGAACTGAGCGAACGGGAGATACACAGACGGGTAGAGCTCCTACTCGACTTCAAGGTAGCCTCGATGTCGCAGGCACTCAGCACCTCTGACTCAGGGATTATTGCTGAGTTTAAGCGCAAGTCGCCCTCGAAGGGGTGGATTAAGGAAGAAGGGCGTGCTGACGTCATTCCGTTAAGCTATCAGCAGAATGGCGCTTCGGCCGTGAGCATTCTGACTGACGAGAAATATTTCGGTGGCTGTGACGATTTTATCAGCACGGCCAGACATGCTGGTGTCAAGATACCGGTGCTCTACAAGAACTTCGTCATCGACGAGTATCAACTGTTTCAGGCCCGTCTCTGCGGGGCCAGTGCTGTATTGCTGATAGCAGCCGACCTATCACGCCAGGAATGCCAAGTGCTCATGGCCACTGCCCATGAGTTAGGCCTCGAGGTACTGCTCGAGATGCACTCCGAGCTAGAACTGGAATATGCAGAACTAGAGCCAGACATGTGTGGCATCAACAACCGCAACCTCGGCTCGTTCGTCACAGACGTAGAGAATTCTTTCCGGCTGGCAGCACTACTCCCCAAAGAAGCAGTGAAGGTTAGTGAGAGCGGTATTTCGAATCCTGAAACCGTCAAGAGCCTGCGACTGGCCGGTTTCCGCGGTTTCCTGATTGGTGAGAACTTTATGAAGACGGATGATCCTGGACAATCACTAAAAGAATTCATCGAACAATTATGAATTGTGAATTAATCAAGGTATGCGGAATGCGAGAAGCGGAAAACATCCGTGAAGTGGAGGCACTGGGCCCCGACTGGATGGGTTTTATCTTCTGGGGGAAAAGCAAGAGGAATGTCAGCAAAATTCCGCCATACCTTCCTGAAGCATGCAAACGTGTAGGCGTTTTCGTCGATGAAAGTCCTGACACCATCATTGCCTTCGCAAGGGAGTATTCCCTCGACCTCATCCAACTGCACGGCCAGGAGTCGCCAGAATTCATTCAGCACCTCCGCTCCCTCTGTTCCGCAAACTGCGACAGCATCGCAGCCCCTCGCTTTATCAAGGCCTTCAACATTGCCACAGTAGAAGACCTTGAAAAGACGAAGCCCTACGAAGGCATCGTCGACTTCTTTCTCTTCGACACCAAAGGGAAGATGGTTGGCGGCAATGGCGAACAGTTCGACTGGTCTATACTCGATCACTATCACGGCTCCACCCCATTTCTGCTAAGTGGTGGCATTGGTCCGAACGATGTCGAGCACGTAAGATCTTTTCATCACACATCATGCATCGGCATCGACCTCAACAGCCGTTTTGAGCTGGAACCCGGGCTGAAAGATACAGACAAGCTAAAAATATTCATTAAACAGATAAGAAACAACTAAAGGATATGGGAAACAAAATCAACGAACTATTTGCAGAGAGCAAAGACAAGAAACTACTGTCACTCTATTTCTGTGCTGGCAGTCCCACTCTGGAAGGCACAGGTGATGTCATTCTGACCATGCAGCGCCGGGGCATAGCGATGATTGAGGTGGGCATCCCCTTCAGCGATCCACTTGCCGACGGCCCCGTCATCCAGAGTGCCGCCACTCAGGCCCTCAAGAACGGCATGAACCTCAAGACCCTCTTCAAGCAACTGAAGGCTATCAAAAATGACGTACAGATACCACTGATACTGATGGGCTATCTGAATCCGATCCTACACTACGGTATCGAAGCATTCTGCCAAAGTTGTGTGGAGAGTGGCGTGAGCGGAATGATCATCCCAGACCTGCCCTTCAAGGACTACCAAGACACAGTAAAGCCCATCGCCGACAAGTACGACTTGAGAGTGATTATGCTCATTACACCTGAGACCTCAGAAGACCGCATCCGCTTCATCGACGACAACACTGATGGATTCATCTATATGGTCAGTTCGGCAGCTATCACTGGAGCACAGAATTCATTTGACGATGCCAAGCAGGAGTATTTCCGCCGCATCAACCAGATGGACCTGCGCAATCCCCGTATGATTGGCTTTGGCATCAGTAACAAACAAACCCTGGAGGCTGCCCAACAGAATGCTGCCGGCGCCATCATTGGTTCGAAATTCGTTACGCTGCTCAATGAGAGTAAAAATGCTGACGAGGCACTCGATAAACTCTTCGACGTCCTGAAAAGATAACGTTTACGTTATTTTTTTCCTATTTTAGTTCGTAGTCTCACTTTTTTCTCGTATCTTTGCAGAGCAAATCGTGAACTACGGACTAAAGCATTTAGAAATGTATCAATTTATGAAGAAGTTTTTCCCATTACTGATGCTATGTCTGCTTGCTCCCCAACTGGCAGTTGCCCAAGGTTGGAATGAAGAGGAGTACAAGCAGATTGAGCAGAGCATCCGCCTACCACAATTCGCGGACAAAGAGTTTCTCATCACCAAGTACGGTGCAAAGACCGATGCAACGGCTGCTAAGAACCAAAAGGCCATCCAAAAGGCTATCGACCAGTGTTCAAAGAAGGGCGGAGGCCGCGTGGTGGTTCCTGCTGGTCAGAAGTTCCTCACAGGCGCCATCACACTGAAGAGCGGTGTTAACCTGGAGGTGCAGGAAGGAGCCGTTCTGGAGTTTGTCTTCGAGCCAGAGCTCTATCCCATTGTCGAGACATCATGGGAGGGTTTGGAGTGCTTCAACCTCTCGCCATGCGTCTATGCCTACAAAGCCAAGGATATCGCTATCACCGGCAAGGGTACCATCGACGGCGGTGGTACCAACGACACCTGGTGGCCCTGGAACGGCAATCCCCGTTTCGGATGGAAGGAAGGGATGATCAGCCAGCGCAACGGCTCACGTGCCCGGCTGCTGAAGAACGGTGAGGACGGCATCCCGATGTATAACGAGAAGGGCGAGCGTTCACCAGAGCGTGTGTTCACTGCGAAAGACGGACTTCGCCCGCAACTTGTCAGCTTCAACAAATGCGAGGGCATTCTCTTGGAAGATGTCACCCTGTTGCGTTCCCCCTTCTGGGTGATTCACCCCCTGCATTCGACGGATATCACAGTGCGACGTGTGAAGATGATCAACGACGGTCCCAATGGCGACGGCTGCGATCCGGAATGCTGCGACCGTGTGCTGATTGAGGACTGTTTCTTCAATACAGGCGATGACTGTATCGCCATCAAGAGCGGACGTAACCGTGACGGACGCGAGCGTAACATGCCTTCTAAGAATATTATCATCCGTCGCTGCGAGATGAAGAACGGCCACGGTGGCGTGGTCATCGGCTCTGAGATTTCCGGAGGCTGCCAGAACGTTTATGCCCACGACTGCGTGATGGACTCACCGGAGTTGGAGCGTGTGCTGCGCATCAAGACAAACTCCTGTCGTGGAGGCATCATTGAGAACATCAACATGAAGGATGTGAAGGTTGGTGTCTGCAAGGAGAGCGTACTGAAGATCAATCTCGACTACGAGCACAATGAAATCTGCTGCCGCGGGAACTACCCGATCGTACGGAATATCTATATGGAGAACGTGACGAGTGAGAAGTCGAAGTACGGCGTACAGATCATCGGCCTCGACGAGGATACCTACGTCTACGATGTCAAGGTGAAGAACTGTAAGTTCAATGGTGTGCAAAGTGGTAATTTCCGTTCAGGAAAGACACGCAACATTACCTTCGAAGACCTCTTCGTCAACGGCTCACTCGCTCTGACAGAAATGCCTTACAAGCACTATTCGGAGTGGCTCACCTATTCGGAGATGAAACGCGTGCCTAAGTCCTATCTGCTCGATTTCTCGTCAAACCCCAAATGGAGCTACGTGATGGGTATCGAACTGGAAGGTATGCTCGACACCTATCTGAAGTACGGTGGCGATGCCATCCTGAACTACTGCAAGGAATACACCGACACGATGATCAACGCCAAGGGCGATATCCGAGGCTATAATATCCTTGACTACAACCTCGACAACATCCGCACAGGACACTTTGTGACCCGTATGTACCAGAACTGGCCTGAGCAGAAGAACTTGCTGGCCATGAAGACAATGATGAAACAACTGCAGAACCAGCCTCGTACCATTGCCGACAAGGTATTCTGGCATAAGGCCATCTACGCCTATCAAGTGTGGCTCGACGGTATCTTCATGGGACTACCCTACCGCTGCCTGACGGCTCCCATTACGATCAAGAAGGCAAAAGACATCACCGCCGTCTATGACGATGCCGTCAATCAGTTGAAGACCACCTATGAGCGCACCCTCGACCCCAAGACAGAACTTAACCGTCATGCCTATGACGAGACACGTAAGACTTTCTGGGCAGATAAGGAGACAGGACTCTCCCAGCACTGCTGGGGCCGTGCCCAGGGTTGGTATACGATGGCACTCATCGAGGTGCTCGACGCCCTGCCTGAGGACTATGCCCGCCGCAGTGAGGTCATCGACCTGCTGGTGAAGGATTTCGATGCCATTCTCAAATGGCAGGACAAGCAGACTGGCACCTGGTATCAGGTGATGGACTCTCCTGAACGCAAAGGCAACTACTTGGAGAGTACCTGCACCGCTATGTTCACCTATGCTCTGCTGAAAGCATACCGCAAAGGATATGTAGGCACGAAATACCGCGATGCAGGCATCAAGGCCTACAAAGGAATCATCAACAACTTCATCCGCGTGAATGCAGACAAGACCATCTCGCTGACCAACTGCTGTGCCGTGGCAGGTCTTGGCCCGGCAGCCACGCCAGAAGTAGAGGCTGCCATGAAGAAGATCAATCCAAAGGGCAGCGTCAAGGAGAACAAGAGGCGCGACGGAGGCTACGACTACTACCTCTCGGAACCCGTCCGCGACAACGATGCCAAGGGTGTAGGCCCCTTCATCTGGGCATCGCTCGAAATGGAAGCATTAGGCTATGATACAGAGAACACGACGGCTGCCATCGACAGGCAGTCCGTCGTGAACCGTAATAACCCAGTCATCAGCGAGGCCGACCCTCTGGCCTCGCTGACGGTGGGCAACGGACACTTTGCAACGACGGTCGACGTTACCGGCCTGCAGTCGTTCCCTTTTGATTATGAGGCAGGTGTGCCTCTGAACGCCATGTCCGACTGGGGATGGCACAAGTTCGAAAACACCAGCCACCTGACGGCGTCGGAAAGCGAGAAAGCCTTCGACCTGGGGCACGGCCATCAGGAGGTGTATGCCGTTGAGTTTAAGAAGGCAGAGGATGGCCGCCACAAGGAGGCCACCGAGTATTTCCGTGTCAATCCTCACCGCCTCAACCTCGGCACCATCGGCCTCACATTCAAGGATACAGAGGGGCAGGAACTCCCCCTGTCAGCCATCACCAACATCCGTCAGGAGCTGAAGCTCTGGGACGGCGAAATAGAATCATCATACAGAATCGGCGGCACGCCCGTCGAAGTCAGCACTGGCGTACATCCAGCTAAGGATGCCCTGTATGCCCGCATCAAGACCGACCTTTTAGCAGAAGGGAAAGCAGCGGTCAACATCCGCTTCTCCTACCCCACCGGAAAACACGCCGACGATGCCAACGACTGGAAAAAGCCCGAGCGCCACCAGTCACGCATCATCTCCCAAGACGACCATTCTGCACTGATAGAGCGCACGCTCGACAGCACCCGATACAGCGTTCTCCTGCAATGGGAAGGCAATGCCTCCATTCAGGAAATCGCTCCTCACCACTTTACCCTCACCACTACCGACGATGTCCTCACCATTTCCGCCGAGTACCTCCCAGGATTATCCGAATTATCCGGAAATGCCTCTCCCCGCTTCGAATACGACCAATACCACAAGGCCACCCTCCGTCACTGGAGCCGTTGGTGGCGCGAAGGAGCCATCGTCGACTTCTCCCACTGCACCGACCCACGCGCCAAGGAACTGGAGCGCCGCGTCGTCCTCTCCCAATACCTCACTCAGATTAACTGCGCCAATGCCATGCCCCCACAGGAGACTGGACTTACCTATAACAGTTGGTTTGGTCGTCCACACCTCGAGATGACATGGTGGCACGCCGTAGACTTCGCCCTGTGGAACCGTCCTGAAGTCATAGCCCAAATGCTCGACTGGTACAACACCAAGGCATATCCCGTAGCCCGCAAAATAGCAGAGCGACAGGGTTTCAAGGGCGTACGCTGGATGAAGATGACCGACCCCTGGGCTGGCGAGGCACCATCCAATACCGGCTCATTCCTTATCTGGCAACAGCCTCACTACATCTACCTCGCCGAGGAGATGTACCGAGCCAATCCATCCTCAGAAACCCTGAAGAAATACGCCGAACAAGTGGAAGCCACCGCCGAGTTTATGGCCGACTTCGTCACCCCCAGCAAAGTAAACAGCGGCAGTTCCGCCGTCCAATACATCCTCCGAGGCGCCACCGCCATGCAGGAGTGCATGACCAAAGACATTAGCTACAATCAGCCCTTCGAACTGGCATACTGGTGTTACGGCCTCAGCATCGCCCAACAATGGCGTGAGCGTCAGGGTAAGGAACGTGTACCTCTCTGGGATGACATCATTTCGAAGATAAGCACATTACCGGAAGCTAATGGGATCTATACAGCCGGACTCCCCTTAGGCAAAGTTGACAAATTAGAATCATTTAACCCCTTCAACACTGTTGGAGGAAATGCTTCTGCAAAGATAACAACAGAAACCTTCGCCGAGAAAACACGCAACGACCATCCCGCCGTGCTCGGTGCCTGCGGACTTCTGCCCTACTATCCTATATATAATAAGGTGAAGATGGCGAAGACCCTTTCCTGGGTTATGCAGAACTGGAACTGGCAGACCACCTGGGGCTGGGACTACGGCATGATTGCCATGGCAGCCGCCCGTCTGGGTGACACCAAGACCGCCCTCGATGCACTGCTCATCGACACCCAGAAGAATACCTATCTCAAGAATGGCCATAACTTCCAGACACCAGACCGTCTGCGCATCTACCTGCCAGGCAACGGTGCATTGCTTACAGCAGTCGCCATGATGTGCGCAGGCTGGGACGGCTGTCGTGAGCCGCTCAATCCCGGCTTCCCTAACGACGGCACCTGGAATGTGCGCTGGGAAGGATTACAACGAATGCAATAACATTTAAATATTCAAAGAATGAAGACGAAACGAAATCTCATGTGGGCATTGCTGATAGCTGCCGCATCTACAGCCTTTTCGGCCTGTAGCAAAGAAGACAATGTAAGTTACAATCCGAGCGACCCTGAAGAAGAGACGCCCGTCGTCAGCGACACCGTTGCTCCGGCATTCCCTGGTGCCGAGGGACACGGACGCTACATCACAGGCGGACGTGGTGGTGAGGTGCGTCACGTCACCAACCTCAACGACAGTGGTGAAGGCTCACTGCGCTCTGCCGTCAACGGATCAAAAGCCAAGATTGTGGTATTCGATGTGTCGGGCGTCATCAGTCTGAATTCAGACCTCGTCATCGGTGCCAACACCACTATTGAGGGACAGACAGCACCCGCTCCCGGGGTGACAGTCAGACACCGCACCGTCAGGCCCGGCGACAACAACATTATCCGCTTCATCCGTTTCCGTCGCGGCGAGGAAAAAGATGTCAACGATGGTGCCGATGCCACCTGGCAGCGCCAGAAGGACGGCATCGTACTCGACCACTGCTCCTTCTCCTGGAGTATCGACGAGATTGCATCGTTCTACGACAACCAGCACTTCACCATGCAGTGGTGTACCCTGGGCGAGGCTCTGGCCAATCCCGGACACAGCAAGGGTGAGCACAGCTACGGTGGTATCTGGGGCGGTAAGGGTGCCTCCTTCCACCACAACTTCCTGGCCCACATGCAGAACCGCGTACCCCGGTTCTGTGGAGCCCGTTATGACTGGAACGGCTACGACAAGACGAAGTATGCCAACAGTATCCAGGCAGAGATTGTCGACTTCCGCAACTGCGTGATGTACAACTGGGGCAACGGCAACGGTTGCTATGGCGGCACCGGAGGTGGCAACATCAACATCGTGAACAACTACTACAAGGCTGGCCCAGCTACCTCTAACAAGACCCGCGTCACACAAATCTCCGTAGCCACCTCCAGCAACGCATCCGGCTCACCCTTCATGGGCTACTGCGCACGTTACTATATCAATGGCAACTATGTGACAGCTGCTGGCGATAAGGCCGAGAACTACGACTGGCAGGGCGTCATCTACGACGGTGGCACCAACATCATCGACGGCGAGCGTTGCATCCCCGATGTCAAGCACTTGTATGGAGAAAACGTTACCTATTATAAAAACAGTAAGGATGAGGACTGTGTTCGCATCAAGCTTGACAAGGAAGTAGAGACTGGTAAGGTGACTACTCACTCTGCCCAGATGGCTTTCCAGCAGGTGCTGCAATACGCTGGTGCATCGCTCCATCGTGATGCCGTTGACGCCCGCTACATGCAGGAGGCTGCCGATGGCACCGCCACCTACACCGGAACAGCAACCAAGACCGGTGACGGCAAGACCATTACCCATCGGCCCGGCATCATCGACTTCGTGAAGGATCAGGGCGGATATGAGCTGGAGAGTGTCACTCGACCCGAAGGTTTCGATACCGACGGTGACGGCATGCCCGACGAATGGGAAAAGGCCAACGGCCTGGATCCCGCAACCGATGATGCTGCCGAATATACCCTTGACAAAGTTGGTTTCTATACCAATGTTGAGGTTTATTGCAACAGCCTGGTGGAGGAAATCATGAAGGGCGGCAATAACTTTGCCGATAGTACGGTCGACGAATACTATCCCAAATCTAAGTAATATAATCAACATCTATTCTTAAACAAAAATCATTATGGTAAAACAATTAAAAAGACTCGGCACGCTGTGCCTGATGCTGTTGCTCTCGGTCGTGAGCCAGGCAGCAGACTTCAAGGACTTCAGTGCCATCGTCAACAACCAGGAAGGAACGCTGTTGACAAGTGAAGAACAAAAGCAAGGTACAGAGGTCAGCTTCGGCGTGGCCGTGGCCGACGACGGCACGGTGAGCCGCGTGGCCGCCGACGACGCCAGCGCCGTGGCCACCATCAGTGGCAAGTACCACAGTGAGCACGGCTGCACTGCCCTGAAGGTGGTGGTGCCCGTCAGCGGCAGCGTGGACATCACCGTGGGACAGTGTACCTACAGCAAGAAAGCCATCGTCGTGACCGACGCCGATGGCAAGGAGGTGGCCACCGTGACACCCGAAGCCCCTGCCTGCTGGAAGAACGACCCCAAGAACGTCAATGTGATCCGCTACGACGGCGAGGCCACCACGCTCACCATCACCGGCATGGACTACTGCCCCTTCGTAGCCGTGAACAAAGTGCCCGAGAAGCAGCTTGCCACCCTCGACAAGGAGCCTGCAACGGCGACCTTCGCCTTCAACCTCGGCACCGAGGAGCAGAAGGCTGAGTTCAGCAACGCCTACTTCATCACCAGCAAGGTGACCTACGGCGACAACCTGACGCTCTTCGGCAAGAACACCGTGGCCGGCGTAGACCAGACGCAGTTCATGCCCCTCACCCAGCAGAACGAGAGCGAGGGCGGCACCGCTGCCGATGAGAGCAATGCCATCCGCTTCCTCATCCAGCCCAACTACGGCCTGACATTCACCCCGACCAAGGTGTCGCTGAAGACCAGCCGCTTCGGCACCGACAACGGACTGCTCGACATCGCATGGGAGAACCCCGACAAGACCACGGTGCTGTTGGAGCAGGGGGTAAAACCCGCTCGTAACAATGGCAGCCCCAACATCTCTGAATTCTCCTACACCATCGAGGGCGCCAAGCCCGGCGAGGGTACCTGCGGACTGCTCGTCAACCTCTACCACCTGCAGAACGGCAAGCAGATAGGTTTTGCCGACATCGTCATTGAGGGTACACTGAGTGGTACAGAGAAAGAAGTTCCTGTACTGGCTACCGTTACCATCAACGGCCAAGAGTTCACCGCTGCCGCACTCTTCGACGATGCCTATGAGGTGGAATACGAGCTTTCAAAGAAGGTCGCCATGATCAGCGACAAGAACCCCGTCACGGCCACTGCCAAGAAGGGTGAGGTAGGCACTATCACCTACGAGGGCGATGAGACCAAGTGTAAGGTGACCATCCCCATGACATATGGTGAGACCCCTGTTGAGTATGTGCTGAACATCGTGCAGAAGCCCGACTTCAAGCTGACCTATATCGACACCGACAAGAGCACCGTGCTCGGCGAGTTCATCCGTGAAAAGGACGAGAAGATTGGTGCCTTCGACATCGACTTTGCCACCGCCACCGCCCAGGAAGGCACGAAGGTGCGCGGCTGGTTCCTCAAGACTGCCGGCGGCGAGAAGTACACCGCCGAGACCGTCGTCACCGGCGACATCAGCCTCTACGCCGTGGCCACGGAGATAGAGACGGCCAGCAAGTCGGACAAATATAACTTCGACCTGACCGACAAGCTCTTCGACGCTGCCGATCACGAGGCATTCACTCCCACCGGCGAAGGCTTCTACTGGCACGACGCCCAGCACGGCTGGGCCTTCAAGACGGGCAATAAGATCGACCTGCTCGTAGGCCCGAAGGCCACCGTCTCTGTGACCCTCTGCCGCTACGGCGCTGCCGAAGACATCACCATCACCGATGCCAGCGGCAAGGAGATCGGCAAGATTGCCGGCAAGAACAACGACAACGTCGACGGTGAGATCGTCGCCTTCAACTACGAGGGCGAGGGCGGCGTCATCACGCTCAACCTGAACACCAGCGGCGAGATGTATATCCACGGCGTGAAGATCGTAAACACCGCCGAGGCCAAGTTCGAGCAGCAGGGCAGCTGGTACTTCGTCAAGCCCGGCGATGCCAAGAGCCTCATCGAGGTGCTCGAGATTGTCAACGGAGCCAATGCCAGCAAGGATGCAGAGCGCTCCTTCATCTACGTGCCCGACGGCATCTACGACCTGAACGAGACCGTCAAGACCGCCATCAGCGGACACAACATCTCCATCATCGGTCAGTCGATGGACAAGACCATCATCAAGACTGCTCCGGACAAGAGCATCGAGGGCCTTGGCTCTGCAGATATGTTCAGTGCCAGCGGTACCAACCTCTACATGCAGGACATCACGCTGCAGAACGCACTCGATTACTATGGTGCTCTCGGTGGCGGACAGGTGGGCGGACGTGCTGCCGTCATCCAGGACCGCGGCGACCGCACCATCTTTAAGAATGTGCGCATGCTCTCCTATCAGGATACATACTACAGCTCTAACGACGCTATGCAGTCATACTTCGAGAACTGTGACGTACACGGAACCGTAGACTTCATCTGCGGTGGCGGCGACGTACGCTTCCAGAACTGCACCATCTCACTCGAGCCCCGCAACACCAATGGCACCGGCGGTCGCACAGTGGTGGCTCCGCGTGGCACGGTGAAGTTCGGCTACGTGTTCGACGGCTGTAAGGTGGTCGACCTCGCCGAAGGCAAGGGCGACTGGAACCTCGGCCGCACCTGGAACAACGACCCCATCACCGTCTACCTGAACACCACGCTCGACGAGAACGCCCAGAAGACGCTCGTGGCCAGCCGCTGGACGCAGAAGGGCATGAACTCGAAGGATCCCGTCGTATTCGGTGAGTTCAACACGATGGACGCTGCCGGCAACAACATCACGCCGGAGAGCAACGTCATCAAGTCGTATGGCGGCGACTTCCAGACCATCTTCACTGCCGAGCAGGCCGACGACTATAGCTACCAGAAGATGTTCTCTGCCAATGCTGAGAAGGCTTGGAATCCCGCAGCCCTCACCATGCAGTCTGTTGCCCCCGCCAACCTGAAGCTCGACGGCAACACCCTCACGTGGACACCTGCCAACGACGGCACTGAGTGCTGGGCAGTATTCCAGGACGGCCAGTTGCTGGGCATCACCGACAGCCCGAGCTACGACGTTGAAAATGCAGCAGGCATGTTTGAGGTCCGCGGTGCCAACAAGATGGGTGGTCTCGGCGAGGCAGCTGTCACCACTACCGTTGCTATTTCCAATGCCGGCTATGCCACCTTCTACGACTCAGAAAACAACTATCAGTTGCCCAGCGGCCTGAAGGCATACGTTGTTACCGATGGCAACATCAGCGAACTCACATACAAGGAGCTAGATGTCATCCCCGCCGGTACAGCCGTCATGCTCGAAGCTGTCAACAAGGCTGCCGGCAGCTATGAGTTGATACCTACCGATGTCGCTGTCAACTATGCCGGTCCTAACCTCCTCAAGGGCAGCGATGTGGCTACCACCACGACAGGCGACATAGCAACCAACCTGTACTACAAGCTCGCCTACGGCCACTCCGGCACAGCCCAGGCCAACGCCTTCGGTTGGTATTGGGGTGCAGAGGATGGTGCCGCTTTCGAGATTGAAGCCCACCGTGCATGGCTCGCTATCCCTGTACTTCTGGCTTCCACACGTGGATATATCGTAGGCAATGGCACTACGGCCATCACCACCAAGGTTGCAGAAAGTCAGGAAGAGGCAGAGTACTACAACCTGCAGGGCCAGCGTGTAGCCGCTCCCACTAAGGGCCTGTACATCAAGAATAATAAAAAAGTTATCATTAAATAAATAGTTCTATCATGAAGAAAATGAAATTCATTTTATGCATTGCCATTGCCTCACTGGCACTGGCAGCATGCAGCAAGGAAGACAATCCTATTGACTCAGGAGCAAACGTCAATCTTGACGATCCTCAGGAGCAGGTCACCGACCAGCCTGCCAATGCTCCCGAGCGATAATCTCTCGATGCTTACTATCTATAATCAGGGTGTGCCTCCGGGCACACCCTTTTTCTATATTGTAGTTTTAACACTCAATCAAACGTTTACGTATAATTTTATATCAAATTTTAGGGTTCTTTTATCAAAACACACTAATTTTGCATCGCAAACGGCATCCGAGGTGTGTTAATTTTACTTATAATTCTTAAAATCTTAACGGTTTTTAGCAGGATTATTAGTATCTTTGCAACCTAAAGTGCAAACTACGTATAACAAATTCTAATTAATAACTAATAATAACTAAGTATGCAAGGTAATTTGAAAACGTTCCGCATCGCGCTGATGCTGGTGCTAAGCCTGATTGTAGGCACGGTATCGGCACAGACGGTCAACGGAAATGTGGTCGATGAAACGGGCGAGCCCGTCATCGGCGCTACTGTGATGGAGAAAGGTACCAAGAATGCCACAGTGACGGACTTCGACGGTAACTTCACCATCAAGATGCAGGGCGGCAAGGTCATCACGATCTCGTACATCGGTATGCAGTCGCAGGATGTCAATGTCGCCGGTAAGACATCGGTCAACGTCGTGCTAAAGGAAGACGCAACAACCCTTCAGGACGTGGTGGTCGTAGGTTATGGTACCATGAAGAAGCAGGACCTGACGGGTTCTGTATCATCAGTGAACACTGAGCAGCTGAATGCCAAGGGTGCACCCTCTGTGCTGGGTAACCTGCAGGGTAGCAACCCTGGTGTGAACATCACACAGACCTCTGGTCGTGGCGGCAGCTACAACATCGAAATCCGCGGTAAGTCATCAATTAACCTTAACACCACCCCGCTCTATGTGGTCGACGGTGTAATGTGCGACGATATCGACTGGCTTAACCCCCAAGACATTGAGCGCATCGACGTGCTGAAGGATGCCTCTTCCACCGCCATCTATGGTTCTCGTGCTACGGCAGGTGTTGTGATGGTAACCACAAAGGGGGGTACGACTGTGAAGTCAAGGGCTGACCAGAAGCCCACCATCAGTTACGACGGATACTATGGATGGTCAAAGACCGCACGCATGCCAGAGTTCATGGACGGACAGCAGTTCTACAATTTCCGTTTTATGAAATTCTTAACCTATGCAGGAAATGCCTCAACAGCTACCAACGATTTATCATCACACCCCATATACCAGATTGGCGGTACCATCCTTGAGCAGTGTTTACTGCGCGAAGCTGAAGGTTCTGGCAATTATCGCATGAAGGAAATGCTTGCCGCCGGCAACACTTATGACTGGCCCAGCATGGTTACTCAGAACGGGAACCAGCAGAACCACTACTTGGCCGTCAGCGGCGGTAGCGAAAGCATCAACTACCACATGGGTGTCGGCTACAATGGTGAGAAAGGTATCTATTCTGGCGATAAGTCAAGCCGCATCAACTTCAAGGGTAGCATCGATGCAAAGATTAACAAGGTACTTAGTGCCGGTTTCAGCTTCAACGGCGCACGCATTCAGAATGACTATGCCAATGACGTAGCCATCCAGAGCGCTTACCGCATGAATCCTTACATGACTCCATACGACCCTGATGGCAATCTCTATGCCAAGCCTGGTAATAACGCAGCCCTGAGGACCTCATCATACCAGTTCTCGGACGAGCCCAACCCGCTGCTGAAGATGATGAGTACCAACAAACAGCGTGAGACATGGCGCGTGTTGGGTAACTTCTATCTGAAGTTCGACATCATCAAGGGTCTCGACTTCAAGACGACCTTCTCGCCTAGCTATACCAATTATCGTCTTGGTTATTTCGAGGGTTACAAGGATGAAGCTGGCAATTTCTATGATTCCGGTCTTTCGACAAATGCTGCCGAGCTCACCCAGAACCGTGGTTTCTCCTGGACATGGGATAACATCATCAACTATAACACGACGATTGCCAACGACCACAGCATCGGAGCGATGCTGCTGTTCTCACAACAGGCTTCCAACACGGAGAAGTCGTTCTGGGCAGCCACAGGCGTCATGGAAGGAACCGACTGGTGGAACCTTGGATCAGCCCTCAAGGACGACGGTTCTACCGGATACAATGCCACAAGCTCGTACACCTCTTATTCTGAGGGCAGCATGACATCCTACGCCCTGCGTCTGAACTACGGTTACAAGAGCCGCTACCTGCTGACAGCCACGGTTCGTCGTGATGGCAGTTCAAAGTTTGCCAAGGACAACCGATGGGGTACCTTCCCCTCTGCCGCTGCCGCATGGCGTATCTCAGAGGAGCCGTTCATGCAGAAGGTCAACTGGATTAGCAACCTGAAACTCCGTCTCTCGTTCGGTATCACAGGTAACTGCGACGGTATCGGTGCCTACGACACTCAGCAGACACTCTCCGACCCGCTGTACTATCCATTCGGAAGTGCCTATAGCCAGGGTTACACAGCATCGAAGATTGTCAACAAGGAATTGAAGTGGGAGACCTCTACTGAGTATAACGCCGGTATCGACTTTGGTTTCCTCGGAGGCCGCATCAACGGTAGCATCGACGTTTACCAGAAGACATCAAAGGACCTGCTCTTTGAGGTTCTGCTTCCTCTCGTGTCGGGCGGTGGCAAGATGGTCACCAACATCGGTAGCGTTCGCAATACCGGTGTCGAAGTTGCCCTGACCACCATCAATGTGGAGACCAAGGACTGGCACTGGGAGACCACCTTCACCTTCGCAGCCAACAAGAACAAGGTTCGCGAGATTAACGGCACGGGCGACCGCGTGCTCAATGGCACCAGTCCCACCGGCAACCTGTTCGTCGGTTCATCAGTGAACAACACCTACGCTTACGAGTGGGGTGGTATCGTCAGCGACCGCGACATGACGATTCCCGACAACGATGCTGCAAAGAATGCCGGTCTGACACCAGGTTCCACGATGAAGGAGTACGACTATTTCTATAAGGTGTATGGCCTGACCGAGGGTCAGCCCTGGATTGTCGACCAGAACGGCGACGGCAACATCGACCCCGAGGACCGTACCATCCAGAGCATGGATCCGAAATGGACGGGTAGTTTCACCTCTAACCTGAGCTGGAAGAACTGGGACTTCTCGTTCTCTCTCTATGCAAAGGTGGGATATAAGATCTACTCATCCTTCCTGACCAGCAATATCCTTGACCTGGGCGACCGCGGTCGTCAGAAGCTGAACATGGACTGGTACATCCCCGCAGGAACACTGATTGATTGCGACGGTGTGAATGAGGATGGTACATACATCAATCCTAAGTATCAGGAGACCACTCACTACGGCGAGTATCCCTTCCCGAACAACGGTGGTAGCAGCGGTGGCGTAGGCCGTCAGTCTACTGAATGGAATCAGGCCAAGGGAGTCACAGGTGCCTCATTCCTGAAGGTAAAGAACATCACGCTGGGTTACACTTTCAACAAGAATTTCCTCAACAAGTTCGGCTGTAAGCACCTCCGTCTCTACTTCACGGTCACCAACCCGTTCGTCATCACTAAGTACAAGGGCTTCGATCCTGAGTGGGCCAATGCCGGCGTAAAGCAAGACGGTCCGAGCACCATCAACTACCAAGTAGGTGCAAGCATTAAGTTTTAATTGAAAATTGAGAATTGACAATTATGAAGAAGAATATATATTTATCAGTGATAGCCGCTCTTTTCGCAGGTTTCACTCTGACAGCATGCAGCGACTTCCTGGAGCCAGAGAATAAGACGGCCGGCGGAAAAACGGCAGATGATGTGTTTGGCAAGGATGCCACATCGCTGCTGACCGCTGCCTACAGCAGCCTGAAGTCTTACGGATTCAGCACCGACCTGTACAGTAGGGGTACCGACCTCTATATTCACACCCGCGGTAAGAGTGTGTCAGATTTCGACACTTACACATTCAATACAGAGAACGGCACCATCAGCAGTCTCTATTCAAACGTATTTAAAACCATTAACCTGTCAAATGGTGTCATTTCATACGCAGGTGCCGACACCCAGTTAGGACAGGAGGCACGTTTCCTGCGCAACTATGGCTACTATATGCTGACCCAGCATTTCGGCAGCGTACCTTATATCACACAGTATATTAACAGTGCAGATAAGAATTTCCCGCGTACGCCACTGAACGAGGTCTATGCTGCCATGATCGAGGATCTGACCGACCTCTACAACAACTCCTCGCTGGCAGCACAAAGCCACACGGGCAAAGCAAGCAAGCAAGCCGTGGCAGCCCTGCTCGCCAAGGTATATCTGGCTGCAGGATGGGATCTCGACACCTCTTTAGGAAGTGCAGCAGAGGGTTCTTACACTGTCAACAACACATCAAACTTCTCCCAGGCTGCTTCATGGGCAGAGAAAGCCATTAATGGCATCAGCCTGACCATGTCGTTTGAGC
The DNA here is from genome assembly GCA_002342665.1 of Prevotella sp. UBA2444. Lineage (GTDB taxonomy): Bacteria > Bacteroidota > Bacteroidia > Bacteroidales > Bacteroidaceae > Prevotella. The sequence goes on along the minus strand of DDQK01000035.1, from coordinate 2,398 downwards.
AGAAGTGGTCACCCTTCAATGAAGGTAACGAAGAGGAGATATTCTCCATTCAGTATGAGCGCACAGGTTTCCCCGGCGACATCATCGACGGCGGACATGCCATGAGCGGAGCCTTCGGCGGTTACTATGGTGCCTACGATGCCAGCGGCATCAAGGGTGCCAGCTCCGAGGACTGCCAGTCACAGAAGAGCATGTATCTTTTTGAGAAGGGCGATACCCGTTATGCAGCCACCTATATGATGGTGATGTATAATTCCAAGAAGGATGCGAGCGGCATTCCTGCATGGGGCAATGAGGGTTACTATGCATACTATAATGCAACAGATACTGAAAAAGCCAAGATGGCTATCTGCAAGGCGTATTTCCCATACTACTACACAGAGGCAGAGGTTCAGGCATGGATAGACGAACATCAAAGTCAACTTATTGCTGACAAAGACGTTTATGCTAATGCAGACGTACGCATTTCTTTGCTGACTTTGCCGCAGGTGACCAACTGGATCTACGTGCAGGACAATAATGGAAATGCAAAGTGGACGAAGAACAAGGTGTCCATCTCCGACTACAATGCACAGACAAGCAATGGTGCCTGTGTGAAGAAATTCGACGATGCCGCTGCCGACTTCACCAACAAGAGCAACGACTATCGCGACATTGTGCTCTTCCACGTCAGCGACATGTATCTGATTGCTGCTGAGGCTTACCTGATGGCAGGCCAGAACGCTCAGGCACTTGACAAGATTAACGCCGTTCGTGGTCGCGCTGGTCTCCCAGCCTTGGCTTCGTTCAGCGCCTACCAGCCTGAATATACCACTACAGGCAGCTTTACCATCAAGGACATCGACCTTATTCTCGACGAGCGTGCCCGTGAACTCTATGCCGAGGGTCACCGATGGATGGACCTCCGCCGCACTAAGCAGCTGGTCCGTTACAACATCCAGTTCAGCGAGTACATCTCCAGTGAGGCTGCCATGGCCAACAACAAGGGAGAAATCAAATGGTATCGCCCGATTCCCGCCAACGAAATTAGTGCCAACACTGGTATTAATAACGAAGACCAGAATCCTGGCTACTAATTCCATTTAAGGTATAATATATAAAAAGAAAACGAAAATGAAGAAATACATCTTTTCAGCAATAGCCGCCTTCGCACTGAGCTGCACCTTCGTAGCCTGTGGCGACGACAACAATGATCCCAGTATCAGCTACTCTGAATCAGCAGAGCAGGGTTCAGCAGGTACCTACAACGGGACATGGATTCGGACTGGTGACGATGGCGTAGTAGAATACAGCGGCAGTGTGACACTAGCATCTGCTGGTAAGTCAAATGCAACGAATGTCACTTTCTCCTGCCCGGAGGCAGACCTCAATGCCACCTCTGTAGCCAACATCTGGCATGCCAACTATGGCTACAAGTTCTTCAATCAGACTGTTAGTAGCGAAAATGGCCTGGGGGTTGCTTTCTCTGGAGATATTGACGACTCTGGTAACATGAATGCCGCATTCACTCTAAGTCAGAAAGTTGGACGCAAAAACTACGAATTTAAATACGAATTCAAAGGCAAGAAATAATTGTCTTTCTTAAACAAATGAGGATGTGTCGCTCGACACATCCTCATTTTACATAAAAAAAGGACAAATAATTTGCTTATATAAAAAAAAGTACTTATCTTTGCAACGGATTTAATCCCTATTATAAACTTAAAAAACTACATTTATGAAGAAAATTCTACTTAGCGCAATGGCTCTTGTAGCCGCAATGAGTGTTAATGCTCAGGAAGTCTGCACATTCAATGCAGACAACGCTTTAGGTCTGGACTCTGACAATGGTACGGCCCTGAGCGCAGGTACAGTAATTGGCGAGACTGCCAGTATCGTAGCATCCGTGGGTGCCGACGACACCTATAAGCCACAGTCTGTAAAGGCTGTTGCTGGCGACACTGAAATCAACGGCGGTCTGCAGGGTAGCACGAACCCCAAAGATGAAGACGGTGCCTCTTCAAACACCACGTTGAAAGTTCC
>DDQK01000035.1:0-260 GCA_002342665.1 Prevotella sp. UBA2444 | reverse complement strand
GGCATCACCTCTGTCGAGTTTGCTGAGCAGGAGTACCTCAAGGCTACCGACAAGGCCGCCTACGATGCTCGCTGGGCTGCACAGGAAGACGGCACAACGAAGTGGACTAATATCTCTGCCGGAGGCATCGGTGTCATCAAGTTCCCAGTATTCGCTGACTGCAAGTATGTTGTTAACGCTAGCGGTTCAAAGATTACTGCCGGTGGTTTCGTATTCAGCACTGAGGACAACGTAACTATCAAGTCGGGCGACATCACCAT
>DDQK01000002.1:2965-5039 GCA_002342665.1 Prevotella sp. UBA2444 | reverse complement strand
GTCCATATATTGTCCCGTGGCTGAGCCGAAGCCCTGGCCTGCCGTCTTGGTGGGATCAACCAGGAGGGCCAGCGTCATGTCGCCGTATTCCTTTTCAAGCGGCATGTACATCAGACGTGCCCCGCGCTGAGACTGCAAAAGTCCCATTCCAACGGCTCCGTTGAAGCCTTCACCGTATTCCCACATCGGCTTGCTGCGGTCAAATGACCATGGAAACTCAGCAGTGTCGGCAGGCTTGTAGCCGTCGACAGTCCAGAAGCCCGGCATGATGAGCGGCTGCCAGTCGCAGGGAAAATCGTGGAAGTCGGTGGTGTACGCATCCCTGGCCGTGTCACTTATTTGGGCAGCAGTGACGGGGCCGTCAGCTCCGACCCAGACGGGTGTCCCATAACCGCTCCGTTGATGCTTCGGCCAGATTCTTGCCGTGAGCTGATTGCCGAGGTCGGGTGCAGACAAACGGTAGGTACGTTCAGGTGCTACGTGGCTTGTGCTGACAGTGAAATACTGACACTGATTGATGCTCCGCATCCACTCGATGCGCGACTCGTCGCGCCGCCCCTGTAGGTCAAGCACGTAGTCGAGCGTAGCGTTACCAGCATTATCAAACATGATGACGGGCTCTCGTGTGAAAGAGGGCGGAGGCAAGATTGATGGTTTCACCATGAGATGACAGGCAGCCACGCGACCGTCGCCGTTATAGGCTTCGATGCAAAAATCGGCGGTTTCATCGGTGTTATTGAGGGGGATGACGGCGACGGTGTCGCCGTTTACTGGACGGAGGGATACGAAGGATTCGAAGGGGCTGGGGATGCGCCAATGGGCATCGGGAGCAGTGAGCAGGAGGGTATCAGAGCCGGTGAGCAGGGTAGCCTCGTGGCGGCTGATGGCGAGGTGGGGCGGTAGCACGCCTTTGAAGTCGTTGAGCAGGACGGTGTTCTGAGGATGACGGCTCCCGATGATGTAGGGGCGTCCGTTAAGGGTGAAGTTCTGCTGGTAGCAGCGGAGCCAGGGCTGTGGATAGGCTGTCCAGCCGATGTAGATGCTGTCGGTGGGGGCATGATAGCGGCAGTCGATGAGTGTCAGCGGCCCACCCTGTTTGCAGAAGTACATCTCACGGTTGTCACTCTTGACGTTGAAATCGCAGTCGATGAACATGGCCCCGCTTCCGAAAGTACTCCAGAAAGGTTTCTGGCCGTATAGGTCGATGTCACAGTGCCGGTAGACGGCGGTGCCGTTCATGGCATCGTCAGTACACTCGAAGTGACAGTCCTCGTAGGAGGAATGCTTGGCCCCGTTGAGGGGATTCAGGTTCAGACGGCTGACGAAGCGCACTTTTCTGGCCGTCAGGCTCTCGCCGTGTACATAGCCTACATGGGCCTGTGTGATGGCATCGCTGCGTTTCTTCCTTGAAAGCGATGGGTTGTGGGGATAGTCGAGGTCTACATTGCAGTAGTTGCCCATGGTGAGGTTCTCAACGCTCAGCGAGTCGCACCAGAAGTCGAACATGGTGAAGTTGCCCACTGCTCCCTGCGTCTGTCCGCGCTGTGAGGCCAGCACCACGTCGGCAGGTGTCTCACCCAGACCGATGAAATGGAGGTTTTTGGCGCGGATGACGATGCCGAAAGGCTCGCGGCCGTTCTCCCCAATAGCCACCCGTGGTGAGTCGGGATTGTCGATCCAGTAGACGCCTGGCTCGATGTAGAGCGTACAGCTGTCACCGAAGTGGGCGGCAGCCTCGCGAAAGTCTGAGAATACGTATGGGCTAGCGTTGTCGGCCTGCATAGAGAGCAGCAGGTGACGGTTGTCGAGCAGGCGCAGTGAAGCGGATGGTTGCGCCAACAGGCTGACACTGGTGAGTGTCAGAAACAGATAACTAGTAAGTCGCATATCGTCGTTGGATGGTTTATTCTTCCGTGCGTTCTTTGTAGATCACCTTGTTGGCACCGCTAGTAATCTTCAGTGCCTCAGGGTGCTCTTTGATGAAAGAGTCGATGTGGCGCACGCGCTTGTCTTCCAGTATCTCGTCGACAGCAATCAGTATACCCGTCTCCTCTACGTCGCCAAAGCCATAGTT
>DDQK01000002.1:0-2911 GCA_002342665.1 Prevotella sp. UBA2444 | reverse complement strand
CGTATCTCGGTATTCAGTATGCGGTAGTCCTTCCTGAAGTCGCTCTCGCAGAACAGGGCCTCCAGTTCTTTGGGGTCTTCCTCGATTTTCAGCGGTTTCATCGGGATAATCAGGCGTTCCTTATCGTCGAAATGTTTCTTCAGGAAGTATAGAATCATATCACGCCCCTTGCGGATATAGGAAGGGTACATAGTCATCTTGCCGAAAAAATAACGCACGTTGGGCTTAATTACCGTGAGCGCTCCCAGTCCATCCCAAAGATTGTCGAGGGCAAAGAGACTTTTAGCTCCCATACGCGTCGACTGATAGGGCAGCGAGACAAACGAACGTCCCAGTTCGATGGTCCAGGGTGCATAATCTTTGATGAATTTCTCCGAGAAGTGGAACATATGGCTCGTGGCCAGGATAGGTTGCCCCTCCTGATCATACTCCCAATCAGTGCCCAACAAATAACGATAGCCTCCTATAATCTCTTCCTGCTCAGGATTCCACACGATCAGTTGCTTATAGCAATTCTCGCAAGTGTCGAACTCATCAATATCCATCGACTTGCCCGTTCCTCCTCCTGCCTCGCGGAAAGCAATCTCACGCAGCCGACCGATCTCCTTCATCACATTGGGTGCATTATGAGCCGTGATGATGTAAATCTCATTGTTGCTCTTGTTGGTCATCCTGAGCTGGCGTTCCTCCGTCAACTCACTCTTCAGAATCTCCTTGTCGATGGGCTGAATGATTTCTTGTTCCATAGTTTTTGCTATTGGTGCTATCGTTAAAGAGTATATACTTGTTGTCTGACATATTGTGCCCATTCAATGGGTTTCCTACTCTTGTCGAAAGTCTGCCAGGGGATGGGTTTACCGATGGCAACACGGAAAGTCTTATGCACGTTTTTGTACATTTCATCGACCAGGAACATCATGGCTAGGTTGAACGGCAGGAAGCGGTCGGAGAAATTGGCCAGACGATAGAAGAAGTTGGAGTTCTGACCGCTGAAATGGATAGGCACCACATCGCGCTGATACTCCACGCTCTTGGAGATAAACGTCTTCGACCAAGGGATATCGCTAATGACACCGTCCTTTTTTCGGGAACAGAGTCCGGCAGGGAACATCAACATATGATTTTCACTCTGGAAGCCAGCCTCTACCATCGCCGGAAAATTGCGTCCCTGACGGCCTGTCTTGTTGATGGGTATCGAGACGGGAACAAGTCCAGGCAGGTTCATCAGCAGGTCATTGACCAGATAGCGGAATCGGCCGTCATAATGACGACCAATAATTGCTCCGAGTGCCACACCGTCCTCCCCTCCAAGGGGATGATTACTGACGAAAGTGTAAAAACGTCCGTCATCAGGATCAGGCAGATTCTCCCTGCCCTCAATCTGAAGCGTCATGTCGAGATAGCGCACACACTCCTCAAGCCATTCCACACCTTTCTTATCGCGGCTCTCCCAAAGGAAGGCATTCACCTGATCTTCATGGACCACCTTCTTGAGCCAACTGACAAGGAAACCCGGCACAAACTTAGCCTTCGTCCCCATTTTGCCTTTCAATATCTTATCGATATCAATGGTTCTTTCCGTAATCTCAGCCATTACTCTCTTATCTTTTTGCTAACAAGGTGCAAAAATAGCACAATTCTTTTAAAAATAAGCGAAAAGTGGAAGATTTTTTTTATTCCCTAACATTTTGCTATCCCCAAACTAGCGATTTTACTAAAATAACGTTAAAATAGAAAAACTAGTGGAGGAAAATGGTGGAAAGTGGGGGAAAATTCCTAATTTTGTAGCCGAACTCATAAAAAGATGAACGCATGCGTTTTTTAGGTAATATAGAAGCCAAGACAGACGTGAAGGGAAGAGCTTTCCTGCCCGCTGTTTTTCGCAAGGTACTGCAAGTATCCGGCGAAGAGCTGTTGGTACTGCGCAAGGATGTCTTCCAGAAATGCCTGGTGCTATACCCAGAAAGCGTATGGAATGCCAAGCTCGATATGCTGAAGGCACAGCTGAAGCCGTGGAAGCCATCCCACCAGCAGATGTTCCGGCAGTTTGTGTCAGAAGCAGAGGCCATCACCCTCGACGGCAACGGACGCTTCCTCATCTCAAAGCGCCTGCTGAAAATCGCAGGTATCAACCAAGACATCCAGTTCATCGGCATGGATGACACCATTGAGATATGGTCGCCACAACACCTGCAAGAAATTCAAAAGTCGGATGAAGACTTTGGTGCTGAGTTCGAGAATATTATGAATGCAGAGAGTGAACAATGATACAGACGGCAGGGACATATCACGTAGCAGTACTCCTTCGGGAGAGCGTCGACGGGCTTGATATCAAGCCCGGTGGCATTTATGTAGACGTGACCTTCGGTGGAGGTGGCCACAGCCGAGAGATACTCCGTCGGCTAGACAAAACGAGTCATCTGTACAGCTTCGATCAGGATGCTGATGCCGAGAACAATATCGTAAGCGACGAGCGATTCACTTTCGTCAGAAGCAATTTCAGATACCTGAGAAACTGGATGCGCTACTATGGTGTGGAGCATATCGACGGACTACTGGCAGACCTCGGTGTATCAAGTCATCACCTCGACGACGAAAGCCGCGGTTTCTCCTTCCGTTTCGACGCACCACTCGATATGAGGATGAACAAACGAGGAGGCAAGACAGCCGCCAATATCGTCAACGAGTACAGCGAGGAACAGCTGTCTGACATTTTCTACCTTTACGGAGAGTTGAAGAATGCCCGTAAGATAGCGTCACAACTCGTCAAGGTACGTCAGGAGCACCTCATCGAGACAACGGGTGACATACTAAACGCCATAGGCTCTCTGTTTCCAAAGGACCGTGAGAAAAAAGAGATGGCCAAGTTGTTTCAGGCCCTGCGCATAGAGGTAAACCACGAGATGGATGC
>DDQK01000010.1 GCA_002342665.1 Prevotella sp. UBA2444 | reverse complement strand
CCTATTTCAGGCTAAGACAATGTACTCTATCCGCTGTCTGCTCATTCTGACTGCAAAATTACGAAAAGTCGAGAGAAGAACAAAGGAAACTCGTTTCTTTTTTCTTCCGAGACGGAGTAAGTTCGCCATTTTAATGACAAAGTTTCAGAAAAAAGATGAAAGCTTTGGCTATTAAGGCAGAAAATATTAATTTTGCACTATGAAAGAGAGAATCAACTGGATTGACTGGGCTAAGGCCTTGGCGGTGGCAAGCGTCGTGTTCTGCCACCTGCCGCAGTCGCAGGAGTGGTTCTACTACCGTTATCTTCAGGCTGTTACTATCGTCATTTTCATCTTTCTCTCAGGCTATCTGAAGAAAGACCGGGGCAGCGACAAAGAGAACTGGAAGAAATACTGGCACGGGCTGATTGTACCCTATATACTCTATAACGCCATCGTCTATCCCTATTGGCTGGCCAAGTTCTATTTACAGCATGGTAATATACTAGATTTGCTCCAAGCACTGAGACCTATTTTTGGAGCCATACTACTACAGCACGAGAACGCTTTCTGTGAACCACTGAATGGTCCGCTATGGTACCTGCCTGCCATCCTCATCATGCATGTGACCGTCGACCTATGCCGAAAGACCCGCTATCAGCACCAGATACTTATTACACTTTGCATCATATCATTCTTCGTATATGCCGCCAACAAATATTGGTACTTTGCACCAAACTTGACGCCGATGGGACTGATGCGCAACCTACCCTATTACTATATGGGCTACGTGATGGGGCAACAAGGTCTATTCAGAACCACCCGCATGAAGCGCGACCTCACGGGGTGCATCCTATGCCTCGGAGCCAGTCTCCTGCTATTCGCCTGGCATCTCGATGCTTTCTTCGATGGACAGCACCTGTTGCATATCATCCTGTTCTACCCTGTCAACATCGGCTTCCTCTTCGGTGTCATGTACGGGTGCAAGCTGGTGGAGCGCTGCCGTTCGTCCATCGTCACCAATCTATCCATCGGCACACTGGTCATCATTGGGCTGCATATTGTTGCGGTCACCATTGCAAATTATGCCATCGGATACCTTTTTGACATAAAAGAGGGCATTTGCTATCAATGGTACGAGGCATTGCCTGTCACTCTCGTTATTGTGTCCCTACTCTACCCCATCATTCTGTTTGCCAAGAAACACTGTCCTGTTCTCATTGGGCGAAACCGTGTACAAATCAGCAAATAATAACGAGCACCATGAGACCAAGAATACAGCCAGACGCACCGAGCAGATCCCTTAAACATGCCAAACGCATTTTGTGGGGCCTTGCAATTATATCTGTACTTGGCTTGGCCACGTATTTCCTGGCTCCCCTCTATATCTTCTATTACGTACCCGAAGAACTGCCGCCCTACGATATACCACCAAGACACGATGACGACACGCTGCGCATTGCCATCATCGGGGATAGCTGGGCAGACTATCACACCAGCCTGTCGGGGGATACGATTATCGCTAACGCTGCGGAAAAGATTACCAGCATTCCCGTCAAGACAGAGACACGGGGCAAGAAGGGGGCACTGAGCAAGGAAATCTATTACTTCATGTTTGAAGACAAGACTATCGAGCACTCATACGAACAAGACAGATGCACACAACCACTGATAGAAGCACATCCGGACTACTGTGTCATCTTTGCGGGCATCAATGATGTGACGTACATGCGCCAGACCTCCTTCTTTGCAGAAAACCTTAGACTAATCATCAACCTGCTATTGCATAATGGGATACGCCCGGTGGTTATGGAGATTCCGACTGTCAACTTCAAGGAACCGTATCACCGTATACGATTCCGCGAACGCTGGTTCTACCGTATCCGTTCTGTAATGACGGGTACGTTCAACAATGAAGGCACTGACTATCAGAAGGCACTGACTGATATGCTGGCGAGCTATCAGTTGAAGGACAGTGTCCTCTACATCACAGCAAAGCAGTGGAACCCGAAAGGATGCCTCGACGAAACCATGTTCCTCGAGGACCATCTTCACCTGAACCTTGGCGGCTATCAAAAACTGGACTCCTGCATCGCTACAGAAATCATCAACGACTACGCCAAAAGGCACTGAGCGAATATGCTTCAGCTGCCAATCATCCAACTCAGATGCTTATTCCTGTTGAATATATAGGAAAGCAACATCGGAGGAAAAAAACCAATCAGGAACAGGATGAAAGGCCCAACTATCCAGTGCATCTCAAACCACTCGTGCAGCACAGGAATAGAGAACACGCTGGCCATCGCTATCTGATTGAAAATATAGATGCCCATACTGAGCCGCTCTACCAATTGGATATATCTCCGTGTTCCCGTAGATATCGTCGTCTTGCTCAAAATGATAAGCAGCGAAACGCAAATGGCGTATGAGCAAATCGACATCATCAACCTGCCAACAGAATAAGGCAGAAACAGGCGATAATGTATCAGCAAGATCAAGACGGCTACTGCTACAGGCAACACAAGAAACGAAGAACCAGGCATCATCCACCCTACCTGGAGCTTGGCACACAGATAGCCAACCATAAAGGCAACAAAATAATACGAACTTCTGGAAAGACACAGGAAATCGTCAGGATTGACGAACTTCACAAAAACTGCCCCAAACACGTAGCCTACTACAATAAGAGTCAGTCCCAGACCTCGTGTAAACTTAAGACGCTGAGCATTGAGCAGCTGAAGAACGACCGTCATCGTGAATACCCAGAAAAGCATCAATAGAAACCACACATGGCTTACACCGTAAAGCATCTGCGGTAAACTATAAAAAGGGAATACAACCACCATGAATACACCCCACAAGCAATAAGGCAGCAACAGACGCAGTACCTTGTTGCGGATGACTTCTGTAGGATGCCTGTACTTATTCCTGAAGATATACAGATAACCATACAAATATCCAGAAATAAAGACGAACATATTCAGGTCTATCTCGTTCAGGAAATTGGCCACACTCGACCAGAAGGGAACATCAATGGCTCCCATATACGTCCATCGTCCACTATAGAAGCATAGGCTATGAAAGGCAATAATCATCGTCATTGCCATGACGCGCATGATAGATATCTCGTCAAATCTTTTAGTATCCTCCATGATATATTACTATTCATCTATCTTCTCCAAATGCTAAGGGCTTTTTCTGAAAGCAATCTGAGCATATTTATAATATAAGTTTATGAAGGTGTGCGGCATCCGCTTTATCATCATGGTTATAAGCCGCTGAAGGAAACTATGGGTAAAATTCAGATCTGGAGCATGAATGTTCAAATAATCCATCAGCCCTTCTCTCTCTGACTTTTGTTTACAGAAACCCAGAATGTTATAAATCAATAGACGGAAAGATACATAAACATCTTCTTCCAACTTATACAACATGTCGGATGAAAACCCATCAATATTTCTCAGCTTCCATGTCAGTCCAATAGCAATGATGAAGTCCTTTGCATTTTCAATTTTATAAGCGTTGGTTGCTGAGCCAGGCCATTTCCGATATACGTTTAGAGATATATTGGTCCTAATACATCTTTGGGCCTTAAAATAACATTCATGAGTGAATGGCACGTCTTGATACCGTATGCCTGGGTAAAAAGACAAATTCTGCGAAATAAGAAACTCGCGTCTGTATAGAGTTCTCCAGACGTAGCAATGATACGGATTAAGGTCTTCCAAGAACAACTGCCTGCCTGTCTTTTCAACAAAGACAGGCTCTGGCTGCCGGAGGGCGAGATGCTGCTTCGCCCCGATCTCCTGATCATTCATGGCTATGAAGTCGGCCACAAGCAGGTCGACTTTTGACTCCAAGGCTCTTTCAAGAAGCGGTTTGAGGCTATATTCTATCAGGATGTCATCAGAGTCGGGCATGAGTATGTATTCTCCTTTGGCTGCAGCTATGCCATTGTTGCGGGCAACGGACAGGCCTTGATTTTTCTGGTTAATAACAGTGATATTATTGTGTTGGCCGACAATGTCGGCAATCATCTCCATGCTCCTGTCTGGTGTGCCATCATTGACAATAATCACCTCAAAATCACCATCATCCAAGCCCTGCTTGAATAGGCTTTCAAAACAGGGACGGATATAACTCTCGACGTTATATACAGGAACTATGACGGACAAATTAATCATCTCATGTTGGTTTGTTTGCAAAAATACGAATTAATTCTCTATTACCCAAATTTTCATGAGAAATTTTTCAAATTCATTCGACATTTTGCTCTGAAGCCTGACTATTTGCAAGGACGTTGGTCGAATTAGAGAACAGAAAGATAAGCCTGTTCCCACTGTTTCATGATTACGCCCTTCTTATATTTTGCAGCAGCGGCATGTGCTTTTTCTCCCATCTGTTTACGCTCTTTCTCATGAGTAATCATCCACTCCATCTTTTCAGCCAAATAATTGACATCCATCTTTGAAAGCAAGCCTGTAGTTCCATCGTCGATGATTTCAGAAGGGCCGAAAGGACAGTCTGTCGATACGACAGGAATACCACAAGCCATGGCTTCAGCAAGTACGAGCGAGAAGCCCTCGCAATCAGAGGATAGTACCAGAAACTGACTCTGCATATACTCTTTATAAATATCTTTGGTTGGCGGATGTATGATTATTCTATCTATTAAGCCTGCATTCGAAATTTGGGCTTTTAATGACTCTTTGTCATCTCCATCTCCATAAATATCGACACGCCATTCCGGATATTTAGCTGATAATAACGAAAAAGCATCTATGAGCCGATTCCATCTCTTCACAGAATTAAGTCTGCCGACACATATAATTCTGTTCTCGCATTTTGATTTCTCCACATTCTCAGGATAGATGGTGAGAGGATTTGGAACAACTTTCACATTAGGATTATAGTTTCGCCAAAAATCCGCATCTTTCTTAGTAAGAGACAATACCAGGCTGCACCTTTTAACTAATAACTTATATATAAACTGGTAAATGATATCTTTAGTGCTATGAGTCTTTGCCATAAACTCAACATACGCGCTATGGTTTTCAACCACAATGGGGCCTGATGAACATAGCAATAATAAACTGCCATAAAACTGTGTCAAATTATGAGGTACAATTACTGCCTTTGGCCGATAATTTGTTATTATCTGCTAAAGTCTTTTATAGAAACGGCATTTCATCTGAACAGTCTTAATAAGGCGTTTAAAGATTCCGTATCGATAAAGAGTGAAATACCGACAATCCAAGTCACGGTATTCCACAAGACTATTCAGAGCAAACGATAAGGAATGTGCACCTTGCTCCAAGGTTAAAAACAGCACATCATGCCCTTGTTCAGCTAACCAATTAGCTTTATCCACAAAAACTCGTTCTATTCCTCCTGATAAAGTAAGGGAACGTAATAAAAACACTATTTTCATATTGATAATTATCTTTAATCATTGTACCTGACCAAATTATCCTCGCTGTCTTCATAATGATCTTTTCGAAAGAAAATCCGGGAAAGCCCCTTGCCTTGTATCTTCACGCTATTGACAAAGCTTTTCCACATTGACTGGCTGCCAATGGTGCCGTAGCCTGTCACTGCCCTACAACGACGGTCACGGACAAAGCTGATACGTCCATACTTCTTCAACGCCAAAGCCATCGAGCCGTCCTCACCACGGATAATATCCACACGGTAACCCTCCTTGCGCCCATACTCAGCATGATAGGCAAAAACCAAGCCACGCACGCTCAACTCCGGACGCTTGAAATGCTGAATCCACAGAAAGAGGTCGCGGCACAATTCATACAGCCTCAGACTCAGACGGCTATGATTAGCATCAGGGAAATAACTCCAAGTAGCTGACACCGCAACAACTCCAGGCCGCATCAGCTGTTCTATCATCAATTCATAATACATAGGGGGATACAGCGTATCACTGTCTACATCGAAATAATACTTACCCTTGGCGTGCTGTAGTCCACAACGCCGGGCATAGCCGCAAGAGTGCTGATACTCGGTATAATACGGGATGCCAGACTTGGCATAAATCTCAGCTGTCCGGTCCTTGGAGTCATTGTCTACGCCTATGATTTCCACAGGATACTTACATTGAATCTCGCTGATGGCCCAAAGACAGGCCTGCAGATGAGTCTCTTCATTATAGCCTATCACGACAATGGATGCCAATGGTTCGTCACTCTGCAAAGCAGCCAGCCTCTCGCGTGTACCATTAATTATCTCCTCTGGCACCTCATTGAAGGGTTTCCCATACACAGTCATGTATTTATCATACCATGCCATACTCAGTCAAATTATTTATTCCTAACTACACTTTCAAACAGATGTTGCCATTGCGGTATAATCTTATCTTTAGAGAACCGTTGCACTGAACTGATAGCGTTCCTTCCCATCCGCAGCCTCATGCCCTCATCTTCTATCAGTTGGCACACCTTTCCTGCAAAGGCTTCCACATCGAAACAGTCCACCAGGAATCCATTCTCACCATCGGTGATGATTTCAGATGGACCGTAGGGGCAATCGAAGGCAACCACAGGCACGCCACAACTCATCGCTTCAGCCATGACCAAGCCGAAAGGTTCATAGACAGAAGTCAAGACTAAGATGGAACTCTCCCTATATCTGTCCATGATATCAGGGGTCTGAGGATGGGCGAACACATTTTCTCCTTTGGGAATAAGATTTTGATTTTCTACCTTGTCAACACCCTCACCATACAGGTCAAGTCGCCAATCGGGATGCATCTGCCCTACTATCTTCCATATTGCGGATAGATACCGGTATCCTTTCTGGCTATCAACTCTGCCCACAAAAATGACACGTTTATTACGGCAATCGCTAATAGCATTAGAGGTGTTCTCATGAACCACATCAGGAATGAAACGTGCCGAAGGATTAATTCTCAACCATTTATCAGCATCCTTACAAGTAAGCGCCACTATCCGGTCGGCCTTAGCCATCGAGCGATAATAAAACCATGATTTAATACGCTTCTGCCATGTCGTCCTATCCATATGAAATGGGCGATCATAAATACCATGACACTCCACGACCAAGGATATTCCTTTCCGCCAACGATTCAGCATGACCACATAATCAGAAGAATTTGTCACTAAGATGTCTGGATGGATTTGAGCCAATAGCAATTGTAAACGTTTTTTAAATATCAATATCAGGCGAGCCCTTGTTAAATAACGTCTGAGAATGCCATACTTGTATTGCTGAGAAAAACGAATATTCAAATCTATCAAATGCACATTTGGATTAAAAGGATAAGGGTAAAGATGATCACCCTGGTCAGTTGTCACCAACCACACCTCATAGTCTGGAATCCCAGAAAGTGCATTCAGTTTGTCTGTCCATACACGCTCTAATCCCCCCCACTCGGCAAACACCTTCGCTATATATACCACTCTCATATTATTAGGCTAAACAATGTAAACGAAACTAGCACATGTCAAATCAGATGTTTTCTTTTTCCTATCAATCTTATGAGTGCAACAGACAGAAAGGGTGGCATTACCCCCAAAAGATACAGGGCAAAGTTTTTCATAATCCAGCCCTTCAGATGGAGAGTTTCGGAGAGGGAAAGCGGAGAGCGAAGCACATCGCGGATCTCCTTATATGAAAAACCAGGTGTGATAATCTTTTCATACTTCAATATAGAACAAGCCATATAAAAATGTGTCATCATGACCTTATACATGCGTTTATGGAAATACGGGAATGGCTTTACACGATCAGAATCCTGCTTCACCAAAGCCATTGCATCAATGGTTTTTTGAATTTCAGACTTGTCAATATGGCTGCGCTTGGCATAATTAGAGGTGGTACCATACCGGCAATAATAATAATAGGTGATGTCGGGCAGCATGACCACGCGAGTGACATAAGTTGGCAAGTCGATCGTTGTTGAGAAGTCTTCCCAATAATTGACCGGCTTATGGCGAATATGGTTTTTCAAATAGATTTCTGTCTTAATCAGAAAGTTACAGGTACTGGCCTCTAAGAAGCCATAGTCACTATACGTACAGTCGGCAAACTCGTGTTCCTTGGAGAATGTCCTGAAAGCGTAAGAACTCTCACGATGGACGACAGAATCATCAAATTCCTCAATCCTCTCAAACGAGCCATACACAATATCCGCATCATATTTTTTGGCATTTTCATACAAAATTTGTATTGTGTTGGGAGCTATGGCATCGTCGGCATCAAGATGATATAGATACGTAGTCCTACATTCCTCAATAATCCGATTTCGAGCTCTTCCAAGCCCTCCGTTCTGCGGTTGGCAGACGATACGTATGTCTTTGCCACGCGGGTGGATTTTCTGATATTCGCGGATAATATCCATGGAGCCATCCGTACCACAATCATCAAGTACCAAGAACTCAATGCTTTCAAAAGTTTGTGATAATGCAGAGTCCATCATCCTTCGGACATATTTCTCTACATTGTATACAGGTATGCCTATCGTAACCTCGTAATCCATGAGTTTCCAAATCTATTTATCCGCGAAGATACACATTTTCTGCTATACGACCAAATTTTATCCAAAAAAAATTTGCAGAATCGATAATTTTATATACCTTTGCTTACAAATACTTCACATCAACGACCAAACAATGAAACAATTAAGTATCATAATACCAGTCTATAATACGGAAAATTACATAAGATCATGTATCGAAAGTGTTTTTCGCCAAGGACTTGACGAAGAGTGCTTCGAGGTAATAATAGTAAATGATGGAACAAAAGATAAGAGTATGGAAGTAATTTCAGACATTCTCCAGCTACACAGAAATATTATCATCATCGATCAAGAAAACCAAGGAATTTCTATTGCACGAAATAATGGCATGGCCAAAGCTCAAGGAGAATACATCCTGTTGATGGATTCAGATGATTTGTTAATTGAGAATAGTCTTCCTAAATTATTGGAAATTGCTTTTGAGAAAAAACCCGATTTCGTTGTTGCAGATTATTATAGGATGAATGATGAAGATATTTTAAGATTTAATGGAACATATCAAACATTCCAATATGAAGAAAAAACCGGAGAGCAACTGTTCATAGAAAATCTCAATCCAAATGAATGCTATATTTGGAGGATATTATTAAATAAGGATTTTTTACGACGTGAACAAATCTCGTTTGTTCCAGATATCCGATACGAAGACATACCCTTTATTCACGAAATTTTTATCAAGGCTAAGAATTGTATTAAAACCAATTGGCTTTTGTATATATACAGGATAGGTCACGAATCTATTACTTTTTCCTTCAACAAGAACAAAGCCATGGATCTTTGTATAGCGATTGGGAAAACTTACGAATTAAGGAAGATTGATGGCCTTTCAAAGGAGATACTATATAAGTTGGAAGAGGACATATACACATCCTTCTCATATCTTTTCTACGCCATGTTGCATTCGGTTAAATCATCAAAAGACAGGAAAGAAGTTGTCTGCTGCTTGTGCAGCAATGTGCCAAAATTAAAATTCAGGCATAGTCTAAAAAGAAGAATTGAATCACTACTGCTTAATAATGCCCCATACTTGTATTTACGACTAATGGAATGGCATTGGAAATGGATAACACACAATCATAAAACTGAATAATATGCAGCCTCCCACCTTGCCATCACATTTTCCTTTTTATATAGAGCAGCTGCCAAATGAGCATTATTCCCCATCATCTTTCTTTCCGAATCGTGTGTTGCCATCCACTCTATCTTCTGAGCGAGGCTATCAACCTCCAGATCTGACAAGATACCAGTAATGCCGTCTTCGATTAATTCTTGGGGACCATACGGACAGGCAGTAGAAACTACTGGCAGTCCGCAGCCCATAGCCTCAATCAGCACCAAACTGAATCCCTCAAAATCAGAACTAATAACACAAAACTGACTTGATTTAAATTCTTTGAATATATCATCTGTTTGAGATTTCAGAAATATTCTATTATCCATTGATAAATCTTTAATCAGGCTTTCCAGCTTACCTCTATCTTCACCATCACCATATATATCCACATACCAACCTGGACAATGAGCTGCAATCTCTGCAAAAGCTCTAATTAGCCGGTCAAACCTTTTAGGAGCGTAAAGTCTTCCTGCACAAACGATACGCTTATCTATGCGCACAAGATTTGTTGTATCATCACAATAATACGAAAGTGGATTGGGAACGGTTATTACATTATGGACATATCTCTTCCAGTCTGTAGCATCTCCTTTTGTCAAAGCGATTAGCAAATTACATTTTCTTACTGTTTGTATAAACAGAAAGTTTCTTAAACAAACAAGTGTTGACTTTCTGTGATTATCATAAAAAAAGGCTGAGTGAGATTCCACCACAACTGGAACTTCTTTTCTAACGGACATTATGTCGTCCAAAAATTCTTGAGAATAAGCTGTGACAACTAAAACCTGAATCTGTGAATCCTTTAAAAAAGAGTGAAGGCGTTTTCTGAAAAGAGTTTTTAGCTTAAAAGCTTTAAATTGTCTTACAAGAAAAGAGTACTTATACAATGTAAAGAAACGACACTCAAGATCAACATGCTTGACTTTCTCGCTCAAAGGGAAAGCGATTGGATGCAATCCCTGCTCATAAGTCAACATAGAAACCGTATGACCTTTCGAAGCCAAATAGTTTGCTTTGTCAATCAAGGTACGTTCTACCCCATGTGCATTTGCCAAAGAACCTATTAGAAAAGCTATTTTCATCAATACATATTCTATTAAAAATAAAAACACTATTCACAGGCAAGTTCATGCACTTCTTCCATCCTATTCAGCTCGAATCCTTTCATCTGAACTACAATCAGATGGAGCTGGGTTGAGCTAACCAATTTATTGACGATACGCCCTTGAGCATATTGCTTAATCTGTTTGACCGCTTCATCCCACTGCTTCTGCGCTTCGGTCTCTGTAGCATCAGACTTCAGGTATTTCAGTTCCAGGATGTAGCTGTGCTTTATTATCGGATAGCGCATCAGGTCGGGCATAAGGAAGAAGTCGCAGAATCCATGGTTTAATTCAACTTCAGGCGCCGTCAGATAGTATGGATTCAGATTGAGAAGGGCGTTCATGAAGCCCTGCAAGTTACGCTCACCCTCAATCAGGCTGCGGACAGAGGTTGTTTCAGCATAATTCTTTGTAATGAACTCCAACATCGGACGCCAATCCCCGTCAAGTGCCGCAACATCAAAAGTATCCATCAACTCTCCGAGGAACATCGGCCTGATGGCCTGATATTCTTCCAAGAGATAGTCATAATACTGCTTCTTGACGTTAAGATTTGGTATTCCTAATTTCAATCTGGCCCCATAATGGTCGCTGATGGTCAACATGCCATAATAGAAGAGGAGGCTGACAAACATCTCCTGCTTGGTTAGGCTCTCTGCGGGAAACGATTCCTCGATATTGCCTATGGTATATCCTTTCTGGGCAATCTCATTGATCAGGCTGGTGCGGTAGGTGCTGGTGCCGTCTAAGCGAATCAGCTTCTTCAGCTTGCCATAGTCGGTACGGGTGTTCGGGTCTATCATCTGCTCTGGAGAATGGCCTGACAGAATAAGATTGTTGATGAAGTAAAGTACCATATCGCAATTAAACATCTTCGGGTCTGTATCGAGGCTGGCTTTGGCAAAACAGTAGTTATCGTACCACGGTTTCATTTCCTCCACGACATCATCTTCATCACGGGTAATCTTGCCTACACTCCGATAATAGCGAATCATCTCGCGAACATCCGTCTCGGAGAAGCCCAGCATCATGTTAAACTCTGGTCTCATCGTAATATTGACGGCAATATTGTAGCCACTGGTCAAGTCGTCCATGGTCACAGGACTGACACCCAGCATCAGGATGCGGTCGAACATGCCCTTGAATTGTTTGAAGATATCACGATAAAACCCCGTGGCGTGAGTCAACGCATGATAAACCTTCTCACCCTCTTCATTAAGAACACCGTTAGTGAAATTGTCGTATTCATCGACAATTAAGTAAAGACGGCAACCTGCACTCTTGGCAGCACTGTCGATATAGTTCAGCTTCTGGCGAGCAGTCTTGGTATGGTGCACCCCCTCTACGAATCCTTCTGGATAGAATCGCTTGTAGCTTTCTGCAAAAGCATCAAGCTGTATGCTGCAGTAGCCATCGAAGTTCTGTTCCAAATCAGCACTTTTACCGCCGACGCGCGAGAAGTCAAAATACATCACCTGATAGCCATTCTTCTCTGGTGTCGGATGGTCTTTGATCCAAAGGCCGTCAAAAAGGGCATCATAATCCTTGGCATCATTCAGGTCATAATAAGCTCTGAGCATATTCAGGAAAATACTCTTGCCAAACCGACGGGGACGAATGAGGAAGAGGAAATGCCCCGTCTGTTCCAATTGCTGAATATACTTACTCTTATCGACGAAATAAAGGCCTTCACGCCTCAACTGCTTGAAGTTGGAAATGCCGTAGGGGATGCGCTTAAACTGTTCCATCACTCGTTATTTTTGGCAAAGATAAACTTTTTATTCCAAAAAAACAAATCTTTTTATGGAAAACTTACTCAAATGGCCCTTTTTAGTTTTCCTAAAACCTTGACAGAGACAGAAAAAAGAGGTATGGGCAATCTGCCAATCAGCCAAAAGAGTAGATTCTGCAAGAGCATAGAACGGAAACGCAGGATGTCGGACAAGCTTAGCGGGTAACAAAGGATATCTCGCATTTCATGATGCGAGAATCCGGGGGCGATGAGGTGCGCATTCTTTAAAATATGACAGACGATATAGAAACTATTGAGTTCTAAATTATAGCACATATAGGGCAGAAAGGATTGTCCCCTATATGCCTTGCATTTTTCCTTCAGATAATTGAGGGTGGAGGCATTAGCCAACACCTCTTCCTTATGCAATTGCTCACGAGCCTGATAATGGGACAGCGAACCAGAATGGCGAAGGTAATGGTAGGTGACACAGGAAAGCAGGACTGCACGAGTCACTTTTGGCACCAGCTCGTATGTGAAAGCCATATCCTCCCAGTAGTTAGTGTTAATGAAGCGGACTCCAGATTGCCTCAGAAATTCCAAATCCATCAGGCAATTGCACGCAGAGACATGAAATCTACCTACATGGCTGAGGGCATATTCTGCCAATTGCCCATCTCCGGACAAACATACATCATCCTTCTGATATACCTCCCTGCGATGAGGGGCTGACAAATCAACAATCTCGTATGAACCATACGCTACTTCTGCCTGATTTTTCACAATTGCATCATAGAGCAGCCGAACTGTATTTGGCTCTATAGTGTCGTCAGAATCCATGAAATAGAGATATTCCCCTTTGGCCTCATCAATAATTCGGTTGCGACTGTAACCCGCCCCCATATTTTTAGGGTTTGTCACTATATGAATATGCCCACCCCTTGGATGCGTCTGCTGCAAATCCCTGATGACTGCAATAGAGCCATCGTTTCCACCATCATCCACCACCAAGATCTCAATACCAAGAAATGTCTGACTCAATGCAGACATCATGGCATCCCGAACATAGTCAAAAGAACGGAATACAGGAATACCTATAGTAACATCATACATCATAAAATATCAGGCCAACTCATCGAACACACTTTGCCACTTTCTCGCAATCTCCTCTATCTTAAAACGTTGAACATTCACACGCGCCCGCCTTGCCATCTCTTGGCGCTTATCGGCATCTTGGATCAAATCAATCAATGCATCAGCAAAAGCATCAATATTGCCATTCTCAACGAGCACCCCATCCTCACCATCAGCAACTATATCTTTCGGTCCACAAGGACAGTCAAAGGAAACTACTGGAACACCACAAGCCATCGCCTCAACAAGCACCATACCAAAGCCTTCGTATCTTGAACTAAAGGCGAAGATTGAACTGGTAAGATACTCTTTCTGAATATCACTCGTTGAAGGGTTTAAACAACATCGAGTCCTGTCGAGTCGAAATCTATCAATCAAGGCATCATAGGACTGACGTTCGCCTGAACCATATATATCAAGTCGCCAATCCGGACAGTGTGTTTCCACCTTCTTCCATGCTTCTAACAAGAGGTCGAAACCTTTTTGATATTCATAACGTCCAACTGCAATAACACGTTTTTCTACCATCGGACTTTGTTCCCGAGGGAAGAATGTCAACGGATCTGGTATCGTGATTGTATGAGGAATTTCAGGCCATGCCTTTCTGTCTTCCTCAGTAAGAACCACAAACTTGTCTAACTGTCGAAGGTGCTTGACAAGATTAGCCATCCAAATTTTAGAAAAGATTTCTTTAACGAAATTGGTATTATTAGCCTCATAGTAGCGATATTTCTTCCGATTCACATGCAACTCACCAAGCTTCTTACTCCCGTCCTTAACTTGATTGATGAAATTTATCTCACGCCGCAATAAACTGACAGTGAAGTCAGGACGTATGCGCATCAATTCAGCCTTCAGTTTCTTCTTGAAGACGCGTTGCTTCCGTAAATAAGGAATAATCTGACCCAGGAAGGAATACGACCATAAATCATCGAAATCAATATCCAGATTAATGACCTTGACTCTGTCTGAGAGAGGATAGAAGAACGGTTTACCATTGCCGTCTGTAAGGATGATGGTAATATCATAGCCAAGAACATCAGCAAAATAATTTGCCTTCATAGTGAGGACACGTTCTACGCCACCTGCTATGTAGAGGCTGGGGGTACAGTAGACTATCTTATAACATTTCTCCATACAGATTAATTTTTACGAACATATTTCATCGAAAAGTTTTTTCCAGGACTCAGCCACTTTGTCCATCTTAAAACGTATGACATTTGTACAGGCATTATTTGCGAGCCTGGCAATTTCCTCAGGTTTCTGCATTAGTGCAGCCAAGACCAATGCTAATTGATGCGTATCTCCATTTTCTACAAGGACACCATCCATACCATCGGAAATAATATTCCGAGGCCCCCAAGGACAATCATAAGACACAACTGGCACGCCACAAGCCATTGCTTCAACGATAGACATTCCGAACCCCTCATAGTAAGAACTGCAGACAGCCAGGGAACTGTTCATGTATTCATATTGGACATCTTTTGTTCGGCCATGAAGGGCACAACGGTTTCGGTCGATATGAAGAGCATCCATCATCTTCTCATAAGACGACCTTTCGCCATCGCCAAATGTATCCAAACGCCATTCCGAATTAAGCATCTGCACCTCAGCCCAAGCCTTCAACAAATCATCATATCCTTTTTCATGACAATAGCGGCCCACGACAACAACTCGTTTCTCCGTTAGTGGACTTCTATCTGATGGCTCTATGGAAAGCGGATTGGGGATAGGCACTACATTTGATAGTTCTGGCCACGCCTCTCGATCGTTTGGTGTTAATACTACAAGACGATCCAAACTACGCACCTTGGGGACAAGTGCTCTCATCCATACTTGTGCGAACAACACCTTGACTATATTAGGATTCTTGCTTTCTTCAGTGCGGAAATGTTCACGATTGATATGCAATTCACCAATCTTCTTACTGCCATCTTTTATCTTAGTCAGGAAATTAATCTCTCGACGAAGCATACTAATGGTAATATCGGGGCGAATACGCATTAATTCATTTTCAAGTTTCTTTTTATAAACAGGCTGTTTTCGAAGGTATAGCCATATTTTCTTGAAGAAAGAGCAAGACCAAAGTTCTTCGTAATTAATATCAAGGTTCACAACTTTCACTTTCTTAGAAAGAGGATAAAAGAAGGGCTTATCCTTTCCTTCTGTCAGTATAATCGTTATATCATATCCCAACCTTTCTGCAAAATAATTGGCCTTTGCAGCTAATACACGTTCAACACCGCCAGCCATATATAGAGCCGGGGTGCAATAGACTATCCTATATTGCCTTTCATCACTAATCACGATGCAAATATACGAAAAAAAAGATAAACGCCTTTGCATTATAAAAGAAAAACATTAATTTTGCACACGATTTTCATCAGATGAGAATGATAGAACGTGAAAAAATAATAGAATTCATACGCTTCGGTATCGTTGGCTGTATAGCCATTGCCATCCAGTATACCATCTACCTGCTGCTGATAGACTATATGAATGAGTCGGTGGCCAACACGATTGGATACATTATCAGTTTCTGCTGTAACTTCATGCTGACTACCTATTTTACCTTTAAGGTGAAACCCAACAAGAAGAAGGCCGGTGGGTTTGCACTCAGCCATCTGATAAACTGGGGCATCCAAACTGCGCTTCTGAACTTCTTTATTTGGGTCGGCGTAGACAAGATATGGGCACCATGGCCAATGTATGCTATCAGTGCTCCCATCAATTTCCTGTTCGTCAGGTTTTTCGTGAAGACGAAAGGAAATTAAGCCTCGTCGATGACTTTCTTCATCTGAATCTTCCAGGTCAGATGCTCTACGGTCCTGCGGATGTCCTGTGGCTGGAAATGGTGGGTATCTATGAAATCCAATATCTGCCGGACATTGACAGGCGATTCGTCAGGTAAAGCTTTCAGTACGTAAGGCTGATTGTCGAAATCGCTATCAGTTTCAGAGTAGATGAAGGGGATGCCACGCGTGGCGTATTCACGATTCTTCAGGGTCTTGATTACCGTTATACCACTACGATGACGACCTAAACTACCAATGGCGAAACAGCTCTGATTGAAGACTCTATCAAGTTCTTCGCCAAACAGCTGCCCATGGAAGATCACCTTATCCTGTATACCATAACGATCAATAATGGACTTGAAGCCTTCCACCTTCCCAGAATCTCCATTCATATCAAAAGGATGTACACCTCCAACCACATGGAAGAACACTTGACGTGGATTTGGAGTGTTTTTATAATACTCCCCAAGTCCTGTCATCAAACGGTCAAAGCCATGCCAGATATGAACCTCGGCCACTCCAATAAGGTGTATCTCATCACCTTGCGGCTGATACTGGTGGACGGGAATGCTATCGAAATCAACACCATTGCTAATTCGAATCGTACGCTGTCCAAAGATTGTCTCTGCGTCAGAAAAAGTGACGATAGCCGACATCTCCTTAGATAATCTGTTGCGGAACAGCTGATCGACCTTCAATCCCATTCTTACAGAAAATGGAAAGGTGGCAAATTCTTGATCGTAAGGATATGTGGGAATCTCTGTCACGGACTTGATGCCAAGTTTTCCCAGTTTTCTGAAGAAGCGTATCAGAAAGGGATTTGCATTTTGGAAGCATCGGGCATAGACAAACTGGATACCCGTCTGTTTGCAATAATCAACAATAGGGTCATAATCCATGCGCTGGCGTATTCCAGCCAATCGGCCAGCGCCATAATCCTTTATAACTGTATCGTCAATATAGCGACAACGGTGTCCGTTTTCTGCAAAACCATAATAACAGAGATGCACTTCGTGGCCACCTTCCCGGAGTCCCTTTACTTGATAGTGTATCTTCTTACTGATTCCGCTAACATCGGAAAACCCATGATAAACAAGAAATAATATCTTCATTTAGTATATTTTTGGGCAAAATTATAAAAAATATTTGGAATTATGCAAGAATCTTCGTATTTTTGCAGAAATAAATCAAAAAATGAACAACGAAAGCATCAGGGAGAACTTGAAAGGCAATCCGAGGCTGAAGAGACTGATTGACGGAATGATAATGAACCAGATTCAGACGCGTCCCCGGTGGTTTGTCCGCATGCTGGCTCCACTCTATCAGCACAGGGGAAAGCACAGTGTCATCCACAGTTCGGTAAGGATGGATACCCCACCCTACAGGAAGTTCTCTTTGGGCAATTACAGTGTTATCGAATCTTTCTGTTGCATCAACAATGCTGTGGGTGACGTCATCATAGGCAACCATACCCGAGTGGGAATCCACAACACGATCATTGGACCTGTCAAGATAGGAAATCACGTGAACCTGGCACAAGGAATCACTGTGACAGCGCTGAACCATAACTTCTCTGACCCGAACAAGCGAATCGATGAGCAGGGCATTTCGACGACTCCCGTCACCATCGGAGATGATATCTGGATAGGTGCCAATGCTGTCATATTGCCAGGCGTTACCATTGGAAATCATTCTGTTATAGCTGCAGGGGCTGTGGTTACCAAAGATGTTCCTCCTCACTCGCTTGCCGCAGGCGTTCCTGCAAAAATCATTAAGACGATATGAGAATAGGCATAGAGGCACAGAGAATTTTCCGCAAGAACAAGCACGGGATGGACTTCGTGGTGCTGCAGGAAATCAAGGAACTGCAGAAACTGGACACGAAGAACGAATATTTCGTATTTGTGGCTCCAGGAGATGACCGTTGTCTGGAAAGCACCAATAATGTACACATCATGGAGATTGGAAGCAATTTCTATCCTCTGTGGGAACAGAAAACCCTACCCCATGCCGCACAAGAGATGAAACTGGACATGCTACACTGCACCAGCAACACTGCGCCTATTCACTGTAGCGTACCACTTCTTCTAACGCTACATGACATTATATTCCTTGAACCTACCATTAAGCTGAATCTATCTGTCTATCAAAATCTTGGAAGGATTTACAGAAGATATGTTCTTAAACGAGTATTTGAAAAATGCGAGCGAATCATCACCGTATCTGAATTTGAATACAATAATATCATAACACAGCTATCCATACCCAAAGAAAAGATGGTTATGATCTATAACGCTTATTCAGAATGGTTCACTCCAGCTTCGAAGGCGGATTTCACATACAAGGAATACATTGACGAACCTGGATATATCTTCTTTTTAGGCAATACAGACCCCAAGAAGAATACAGAGAACACTATTTTAGCATATAAGGTATATTTGGAAAAATCTAAAATAAAAAGAAAGCTTTTATTAGCAGACCTTGACCGCGCCTATTTAAATGAAATCCTTATTCGCAATCATATTGAGTCTATTCGCAAGATGATCGTCACTTCTGGCTACATCGCCAATCAGAACCTGCCAAATATCTATAACAGCGCATTTGTTTTCCTCTACACCTCGCAAAGAGAAGGATTTGGAATTCCTATTCTTGAGTCTATGGCCTGTGGAACACCCGTCATCACGTCTAATACCTCGTCAATGCCGGAGATAGGAGGGCCATACGCCATTCTTGTAAATCCAGAGAACCCTGACGAGATTGCAGAGATGATGCTCAAGTTGGAGACTGACGATGAATTCTACCAGCAACAAGAAGAGGTGGGACTCCAACGGGCTAAACTGTTCTCCTGGAGGAATACGGCAGAACGGCTGTTGGAAGTATATGAGGAAGTGTATAAAGAATTGAAGCGCTCAGGCAAATAGGTCAAGCGAAAGGTCGGGCTGCGGTTTTTCCGATTCTTTTTCCTCCTCAAGTGTCACCTGAGGATTTCCAAACTCTAACATCAGCTGACGGGCATCAGCGTTGTTACCTGTGTTCAGACGATAATAGCCACGACGTTCCGTTCGTTCTATAAGCGACTGGGAAGACCTGGCATTACGAATGAAATACTGGCGAACATAAGCCTTGATCTCATTGATGTCCTGCGTGGAAAACAAGCTTACATTCCGATTATAGAGATGCTTGGACAACAGCTGAACACTGATGCCCTTGTCACCCACTTCGGTAAGAATCTCCAATATCTGCCGGTCGTATGTCATATATTAAAAAAGGTCGGTAAAACAGTGCTTACCGACCTTCTTTTATACTCGTTAATTGTCTTATGCCAATGTAACTTTCTCTCCATCGTTAGCGAGCTTACCCTCCTTGAAGAGCCAGCCGAGACCGAGAAGAGTCTCCTCCTCAGAAATCTTTGCAGCCTTGGCAATCTCCTTAACGGTGAGAGCCTTACCTGCTGCTGCCAGTGCCTGATAAACATCTCCTGCCTTGAAACCTACGTTCTCTGCATTCACTGCGAGTACAGACTTAGCAGCTGCCTTGGGAGCTGCGGCCTTCTTAACGGTTTCCTTCTTAGCTGCGGCTGCCTTAGTCTCAGTAGCCTTCTTAGCTGTTGCTTTCTTTTCTGCCATAATACTTAAAAAATTAATACTCTTGTTTGAAGAATTTATTATCCTCTTTATCTTTTCGTGTGCAAAAGTAATACTAATTGTTCATACAAGTTATTAAATTTTAAATATTTTTGGCAAAAACAGAACTATTCTTGACGAATATCAAGCGACAGCTGCAGTTCCTCAAGTTGTTTGGGGTCTAATTCACCTGGTGCATCGAGCATGACATCACGTCCGGAATTGTTTTTCGGGAAAGCGATGCAGTCGCGAATGCTGTCGAGACCGGCCATCAAAGACACGAAACGATCAAGACCGAAGGCAAGACCTGCATGAGGCGGTGCTCCATACTTGAAGGCATTGATCAGGAAGCCGAACTGAGCCATAGCTCGTTCTGGAGTAAAGCCCAAAATTTGGAACATCTTTTCCTGCAACTTGCCATCATGGATACGGAGAGAACCGCCTCCCACTTCGACACCATTGCAGACAAAGTCGTAAGCTACGGCACGCACCTTCTCTGGAGCTGTATCAAGCAGGGGAATGTCATCGGGATTGGGCATTGTGAACGGATGGTGTGTAGCCATCAAGCGCTGTTCCTCATCACTCCATTCAAAGAGCGGGAAGTCGACAATCCAGAGGCAAACGAATTTATCCTTGTCACGAAGGCCAAGACGTTCTCCCATCTCCAGACGGAGAGTGCAGAGCTGCACACGCGTCTTGTTGGCATTGTCGCCACTCAGTATCAGCACCAGATCGCCATCCTTGGCCCCCATAGCCTCTTTGACTTTAGTCCAAACTTCCGGCTCGTAGAACTTGTCGATGCTCGACTTTACTGTGCCATCTTCATTAAATTTCACATAGACCAGCCCCTTAGCGCCAACCTGAGGACGCTTCACAAAATCTGTCAGCTGATCCAGTTGCTTACGGGTATAGTTGGCACAGCCAGGCACACAGATACCACCGATATAGTTGGCCTCATTGAATACAGGGAAGGTGCCTGTGCCTTTGAGTACATCCATCAGCTCTACAAACTCCATTCCGAAACGAAGATCTGGCTTATCTGAGCCGAAACGCTTCATGGCCTCGTGCCAAGTCATACGCTGCAACGGCGGTAGCTCTACACCGCGCACCTCCTTAAACAGATGACGCGCCATATCCTCAAACAGCTGAAGCACATCCTCCTGCTCAACGAACGACATCTCACAGTCGATCTGCGTGAACTCAGGCTGACGGTCAGCTCGCAGGTCTTCATCGCGGAAGCACTTTGCAATCTGGAAGTAACGATCGAAGCCACTGACCATCAACAACTGCTTTAATGTCTGAGGTGACTGAGGCAATGCATAGAACTGACCGGGGTTCATACGGCTGGGCACCACAAAATCGCGGGCACCTTCAGGTGTTGAGCCAATCAGGATAGGCGTCTCTACTTCGATGAAATCCTTGCCGTCGAGGAAGTTACGGATCAAGATGGTCATGCGGTGGCGCAATTCAAGATTCTTACGCACTGCACTGCGACGCAGGTCGAGATAACGATACTTCATACGGATATCGTCACCACCATCTGTATTGTCTTCAATGGTAAACGGAGGTGTCAGGCTCTCGCTGAGTATATTCAGTTCACTGACAAGAATCTCAATATCGCCAGTAGGCATCTTAAGGTTCTTGCTCTGACGCTCGCTGACAGTACCCTTCACCTGAATACAAAACTCGCGTCCCAATTTGTTGGCCCGCTCACAGAGTGCAGCATCATCGGCCTCATTGAAAACCAATTGTGTCAAACCATAGCGATCACGCAAGTCGACGAAGGTCATTCCGCCCATCTTACGGGTACGCTGAACCCATCCGGCAAGTGTCACCACGCTGCCGGCATCTGAGAGTCGAAGCTCTCCACAAGTCTTACTCCTATACATATTTATGACTAATTTATTCGTTTGAGGTGCAAAATTACAACTTTTTTTGTTCACAGAGATGCAAAGATGCAAAGAATTCTATTAAAAAAACAAAAAACTCAGCGTCTCAGTATCTCTGTGTTGCAATAAATGTCTATCTTTGCCCCATAAAATCAACAAAACGAATAGAAATGAAGAAGATTGTATTTGCAACATTAATGCTCATTTGCGGTATGACAGCCGCTATGGCGCAAAAGCCAGCAGAGATTAAGTTCGACAAGCTGACCCACGATTTCGGAACGTTTTCGGAAAAGAACCCTGTCGTGACATGTGTCTTCACCTACACGAATGTGGGAGAGCTCCCGCTTGTAATCAATCAGGCCGTGGCCTCTTGTGGATGCACAGTACCCGAATACACCAAGACGCCTGTCAAGCCTGGTGAGAAGGGACAAATAAAAGTGACCTACAACGGCACAGGAAAGTTCCCCGGACACTTCAAGAAGTCTATCACCGTCAGGACCAACGGAGAAGTTGAAATGACAAGACTCTACATAGAAGGAGACATGACAGAAGCCAAATAAACGAAATCACCCGCCTCACAGCGGGTGATTTTTGTTTTTAGAACGTATAGGCGAAGCCTAAAGAACTGTACTCCTTAAACTGCCAGTAGCCTAAGTCATCATCATACACGCTGGCATCGTCGAAACGCGGGAAGAGGAACAGGTTGGCTGTGATATACTTGGAAACACGAAGCTCAAAGGTGTTTTCCCAATCGATCTCTGCACGTTTGAAAGAGGTGAAAGCGAAAAGACGCGTCTTCCAAGTAACCACATCATTGAACTTCCAAGTCAGGTCGACAGTCAAGTTCGGTCCAAATTCCAGAAGGGAGTGCTTGCCTTCCTCCAGGCCAAAGCTCGGCCCCAGATCCAATCTGCCCACATAACGATAGTTTAGAGCAATGGGGGAAAGGTTGATGGTTCCCGTCAGCTTTTTATTCTTCGACTCCACCTTATAATCCATACCAAGACCCAAGTTGAGGTTGAAAGGCGACATAAAGTCCGAGTAAGTTTTGTGGTCATTGGCTTTCAGGCCTCTGGTAAACTGCGTATAGGCCTGAAGCTGAAGGGTATAGTACCAGTTCTTAGCAGCCTCAAGTCCTACCTTACTTGTGAAACGCAACAGGTCTTCATTTGATTTGAACTTATGGACAGAATCTGATCGCGAGGTCAGGAAGCCGAGCTTCATCTCCAGCTTGTTATCCCACTTCCACTTGTTCTTATTGTCGTAGTTGGCCTCCAGCGTCAGCGCACCTACCATCGAGTAATTGCTCTCACCGCCTTTATACCAGTTACCGGAGACATAATTCTGCATGAACTGCAGGAAACCGTCGCCCTTATAGGTCCAGAATTTCGGTTTCTGGATCATCAGTTCTACCTGAGCCGTATCCTGTATGACGACATCAGGAACATCGGCCTCCTCGACAAAAGACGTCTGTACGGCTATCGGCTGATCCACATCATCACGTACCGAACCAGCTTCCTTCAGTTTGGTTTCGGTAGTGCTTACCAAATCGGGTCTGTTCAGATAGACATTCAGCAAGGCAGCATCTACGGCTTGTGTCACATGGTCATCCTTTTCTGAATCCAGATTCAGAGTCCTGTCAGCCACATGATGATAGAACGTCATCGGCGTAAACAGACGATAATACTGACCACTGATACTGTCTGAAACCTGTGCGGCATTGACGCTGAGCGTCATCATAGCCACGAATAATAATGTTTGTTTTCTCATAACTAGGTGCAAAGATACGAAATTTTTCTTTCTTTCTGCTGATATGCCAAAAAAAAGTAGTAATTTTGCACCCTGTTATGCGCGAACATTATTAAATAAGGATAAAAATAAGAAAAAGTAATGGATAAAAACACTGTTATTGGATTTGTTTTAATTGCCGTGGTTCTCATCGGCTTCAGCTGGTATAACCAGCCATCGGCGGAGCAAATAGAGGCCCAGCGAATGGAAGACAGCATTGCTGCTGTCATGAAGGATAACGCACTGAAGAAGCAAAAAGCAGAAGAGGCAGCACGCAAGGCACAGGCCGAGGCAGCTGCCAAGGGTGACTCTACGGCACTCTTCTTCTCAGCCCTCAATGGTACCAACCAGCCCGTCGTACTGAAGAACGACAAGGTGGAACTGACTTTCGACACCAAGGGCGGAGCCATATCGAAGGCCGTCATCAAGGGCTTTCTGAATGTAGACAACTCTAAGGACGAGGTGACACTCTTCGATGAGCATACCCAGCAGATGAACTTCATGCTCGCCGGCAAGTCGGAGAACATCATTACCCAGGACCTCTATTTCACCCCCAGCAATGTCAGCGACACTACCGTAACGATGACAGCACAAGCAGCCAACGGCGGTAGCCTTGTGATGACCTACACACTGGGGCAGGACTACTACCTGCACTTCTCGCTGCAGGCCGTCGGGCTGAGCGGCATCTTTGCTCCCAACTACAGGAACCTGGACATCGAGTGGCGCGACCTGGTATACCAACAGGAACGCGGATTCACCTTCGAGAACCGCTACACCACCGTCACCTACAAGAAGAACGACGGCGGAACGAAAGAAATGGCAGAAACTTCTGAAGAAATCGACAAGCAGATTGAAGAACAACTCGACTGGGTGGCCTTCAAGAATCAGTTCTTCTCGGCAGCACTCATCTCCAAGGACAACTTTGCTGCCAACGCCCTCCTGACGAGCATTCCACAGGAGAAGGGAAGCGGCTATCTGAAGCAGATGGGTGCCAAACTCAAGACTGCCTTCGACCCCACTGGTGCCAAGGCTTCGGAATTTGAGATGTACATCGGCCCCAACGACTTCCGTCTGATCCAGGACGTAGAGCAGCAGAGTACCTTTGGCAAGGACCTCGATCTGGAGCAACTCGTCAACCTCGGCTGGTGGCTGGTGCGCTGGATTAACCGTTGGTTCACCATTTACCTCTTCGACTGGCTCACCTCTTGGGGCTTCTCGATGGGTATCGTGCTCATCCTACTCACCTTGTTGCTCAAAGCCATCACCTTCCCGATGGTGAAGAAGAGCTACATGTCATCAGCCAAGATGCGAGTATTGAAGCCGAAGCTCGACGAGGCCACCAAGCAGTACGACAAGCCGGAAGACGCGATGAAGAAGCAGCAGGAGATGATGTCGCTCTATGCCAAATATGGTGTATCACCCCTGGGTGGCTGCCTGCCCATGCTTATCCAGCTGCCTATCTGGATGGCCATGTTCTTCTTCGTGCCGAATGCCATCCAGCTGCGTCGCGAGTCGTTCCTATGGATGGACGACTTATCCACCTACGACCCCATCATCGAGTGGGGTACTAGCATCTGGGGCATCGGTGACCACCTCTCGCTCACCTGTATTCTCTTCTGTATAGCCAACGTGCTCTACTCCGTGATGACAATGCGCCAGCAGAAGGACCAGATGGTGGGACAGCAGGCCGAGCAACTGAAAATGATGCAATGGATGATGTACCTCATGCCGCTGATGTTCTTCTTCATGTTCAACGACTACTCCAGCGGTCTGAACTTCTACTACTTCATCTCTCTCTTCTTCTCCGCCGCCATCATGTGGACACTTCGCAAGACCACTGACGACGAGAAGCTGCTGGCCATCCTTGAGGCCAAGTATCAGGAGAACAAGAACAACCCCTCGAAGAAAGTCGGTGGTCTTGCTGCACGCCTTGAGGCTATGCAGAAACAGGCCGAAGAACTACAGAAGCAACGAATGAATCAACAACGCAAGTAATATGAATAAGCTTATAACAACCCTGGCCATTGCCACCCTATTGATGGCAGGCCCTGCAAATGCAGAAGACGTGAAAATCGGAAAGCAAAATATCAAAGTAGAAAATGGTCGCATGACTCCCGAAGCCCTCTGGGCCATGGGACGCATCGGTACAGCCGAGGCCTCTGCTGACGGCAAGCAGATAGTCTATCAGGTGGGCTACTATAGCGTGAAAGCCAATAAAAGCCAACAGAAAATCTGCATCATCAATGCCGATGGTACTGGACAGCAAACGCTGACCACCGGCTCTAAGTCGGAGACAGATCCCACTTGGCTTAACGGGAAGATTGCATTCCTTTCCGGAGGTCAGCTCTGGACAATGAATGCCGACGGCTCAGACCGCAAACAGATCTCCAACACCGAGAAGGATATTGAGGGATTCAAGTTCGCCCCCGACGGCAGCAAAGTGATACTGCTCCACTCCATC
The DNA here is from genome assembly GCA_002342665.1 of Prevotella sp. UBA2444. GTDB lineage: Bacteria > Bacteroidota > Bacteroidia > Bacteroidales > Bacteroidaceae > Prevotella. Next base: position 103,050 of record DDQK01000010.1, on the reverse strand, counting down.
GAATTCAACGAGATCATCAAGAAGAATCCCGACGACCTGCCCAAGGCCACAGGACGAAGAGTTACTGACTTGATGTATCGCCACTGGGACCATTACGTGGAGTCGATTCAGCATCCCTATGTCTATGATGTCACAATAAACAATAACCAATATCCAATAACCGGCGAAGGCGTTGACATCCTGGAGGGTGAGCCCTACGAATGCCCGATGGAGCCATTCGGAGGCATGGAACAGCTGGCTTGGAGCCCCGACTCTAAGACCATCGCCTACACCTGTCGCAAGAAGACAGGTCTGGCCTACTCCATCTCTACCGACTCTGATATCTATATATATAATATAGGTACGCGCGAGACCAAGAACCTCTGCAAGCCAGCCGACTATGTGGAGCCAGAGATCGACCCGACCAGAACCATGAAGATTCAGAAGGTGAACGCAGAGGAGAACCTGAAGAACAACGTGGGCTACGACACCAACCCCCAATTCTCACCCGACGGCAAGTATATCGCCTGGCTCTCTATGCAGCGCAACGGTTATGAGGCAGACCGCAACCGTCTGTGCTGCTACGACTTAGCCACTGGCGAGAAGAAATACCTGACAGAATCGTTCGACTCCAACGTCGATGAATTCGTATGGAACGATAATCCCAAAGAGGCACTTATCTACTTCATCGGGGTATGGCACGCCACAGAAAACCTTTACGCCATCAACTGGAAAGGCGAGCTGAAACAAATGACTGACAATTGGGCCGACTTCGGTTCTATTCATCTGATGAACAACAAAAAGCAGTTGCTGATGGAGCGTCACAACTTCATCTCGCCTGCCGACCTCTACATCGTGACGCCCAACTTCAAGAAGCCCGAAAAGACAGCTATCACTCAGCTCACCTTCGAGAACAAGCACATCCTTGACCAACTGGCCAAGCCCACCGTTCAACAACGTTGGGTGAAGACCAGCGACGGCAAGCAGATGCTCACCTGGATTATCCTGCCTCCGAATTTCGACGAAACGAAGAAATACCCCACCCTGCTCTTCTGCGAGGGAGGGCCTCAGAGCCCCGTCAGCCAGTTCTGGAGCTATCGATGGAACTTCATGATTATGGCCTCGCAGGGCTACATCGTCGTAGCCCCCAACCGCCGGGGATTGCCTGGCTTCGGACAGGAGTGGCTCGAGGAGATTAGCGGCGACTGGACTGGGCAGTGCATGAAGGACTATCTGGCAGCCATCGACGATGCAGCCAACAACCTGCCCTACGTCGACAAAGACCATCTTGGTGCCGTCGGTGCATCGTTTGGAGGTTTCTCTGTCTACTATCTGGCAGGTCATCATGAGAAGCGCTTCAAGGCATTTATCTCCCATGATGGAGCTTTCAACCTGGCCTCTATGTATCTGGAGACCGAAGAGAACTGGTTCTCCAACTGGGAGTATGACGAGGCTTATTGGCACCGCCCACAGATGCCAAATGCCAAGAAGACATACCACGACTCGCCACACAAGTATGTGGAGAATTGGGATACCCCCATCCTCTGCATCCATGGTGAGAAAGACTATCGCATCTGCTACACCCAAGGCATGCAAGCCTTCAATGCAGCCAGAATGAAGGGTATCCCTGCCGAACTGCTCATCTTCCCCGATGAGAACCACTGGGTACTGAAGCCCCAGAACGGCATCCTCTGGCAGCGCACCTTCTTCGATTGGCTCGACCGCTGGCTGAAATAACAATAACGATATAACATAATACCGAAATATGACTCAAGCAATTCAAAAGACACTCAGAGACTCGGCCGGCATGCGCTGGACGGCTCTCTTACTATTGGCACTGGCCATGTTCTGTGCCTACATCTTCATGGATATCCTCTCGCCCATCAAGGACCTGATGCAGGAAACCCGGGGCTGGGACTCTACAGCCTTCGGCACAATGCAGGGCTCAGAGGTGTTCCTCAACGTATTCGTGTTCTTCCTCATCTTCGCGGGTATCATCCTCGACAAGATGGGAGTCCGGTTCACCATGTTGCTCTCTACCGTCGTCATGCTGGTGGGAGCTTTCATCAAGTGGTATGCCGTGAGCGACAGCTTTATGGGCAGCGGACTCGAGACATGGTTCAACAACAACCTCAACTATATCCCCATCTTCGACGAACTCGGTGTGTCGCCGTTCTACGAGGGAATGCCTGCCTCAGCCAAGTTTGCCGCCTGCGGTTTCATGGTATTCGGTTGTGGTTGCGAGATGGCGGGTATCACCGTCAGCCGCGGTATCGTGAAGTGGTTCAAGGGTCGCGAGATGGCTCTGGCCATGGGTTCTGAGATGGCACTGGCCCGCCTGGGTGTGGCTACCTGTATGATTTTCTCACCCTTCTTCGCCCGACTGGGTGGTGAGGTGAGCGTCAGCCGCAGCGTAGCCTTCGGTGTGGTACTGATGTGTATCGCACTGATGATGACCATCGTCTATTTCTTCATGGACCAGAAGCTCGACGCCCAGACTGGCGAGGCCGAGGAGAAGGATGATCCCTTCAAGGTCAGCGACATCGGCAAGATCCTCACCGACAGCGGTTTCTGGATTGTCGCCTTGCTCTGTGTGCTCTACTATTCGGCTATCTTCCCCTTCCAGAAATATGCCGTCAATATGCTGCAGTGCAATCTGACGCTCATAGCTCCTGATGCAGATTCCTTCTGGGCTTCCTCGTCGGTTACCATCATTCAGTACGTCATCATGCTTGTGGTGGCAGCAGCCGGTTTTGCCAGCAACTTCCAGAAGAACAAGAATATGCAGTTCGGCCTGCTGGGCCTCTCCATCATAGCCCTTATCGCCTATTGCTACATGGGCTATATGCGTCAGTCCGCAGAGTCTATCTTCGCCGTGTTCCCCCTGCTGGCCGTGCTGATTACCCCCATCCTCGGAAGTTATCTCGACCATCACGGCAAGGCAGCCTCCATGCTGGTACTGGGCTCAGTACTGCTCATCGCCTGCCACCTAACGTTCGCCTTTGTTCTGCCTGCCTTCAAGGATAGTCCCGTTGGTGGCATCGTCATTGCCTACGCAACCATCCTGGTGCTCGGTGCATCGTTCTCACTGGTGCCCGCATCCCTTTGGCCTTCTGTGCCCAAGCTGGTAGATGCCAAGGTGATCGGTTCTGCCTACGCCCTCATTTTCTGGATTCAGAACATCGGTCTGTGGCTCTTCCCGTTGCTTATCGGCAAGGTGCTCGACAAGACGAATCCCGGCGTAACCGATCCTACGCAGTTCGACTATACCGCTCCCCTGGTGATGCTCGCCTGCCTCGGCGTGGCCGCCCTCATCCTCGGCTTCGTGCTGAAGGCCGTCGATAAGAAAAAGGGAATCGGACTGGAACTCCCGAACATCACGGAATAATGAGCATCCAGCAGCGTCTCAACGACAGCCCCATCGCACGATGGACTGTGCTCTTCATCGTAGCCACGGCCATGATGATGGGGTATTTTGTCAACGACGTCATGTCGCCCCTTGAGACGCTGCTGGAGATGCCTCGTACTGAGGGCGGACTGGGATGGGCACCCTCCGACTACGGTTTCTTCTCCGGAGCCGGCAGCTTTATCAACGTGTTCCTGCTGATGCTCTTCTTTTCGGGTCTCATCCTCGACAAGATGGGCATACGCTTTACGGGAACCCTGGCCTGTTCACTGATGGTTGTAGGCACACTCATCAAGTATTACGCCGTCACAACCGACTTTGACAACGCCTCTATCTCTTTCTTCGACACCCACCTGCCAGCATCGGCTGCCTGGGCATCACTTGGCTTTGCCATCTTCGGCGTAGGCTATGAGATGACCGGCATTACCGTCTCCAAGGCGATGGTACGCTGGTTTACGGGCCACGAACTGGCTCTGGCCATGGGCATACAGTTGGCGATGGCACGTCTGGGCACAGCTGCCGCCCTGAGCATCTCGGCGCCCATAGCGCGCCATTTCAGCCTCTCGGCACCATTGTTGTTGGCACTGGCTTTCCTCATCATCGGCCTGTTGGCCTTTCTGGTATTCTGCGTAATTGACCGTCGTCTGGATGCCTCCGGATTGTCAGGAAAATCCGATAACTCATCTGAGGAGTTCCGCTTGAGTGATATCGGTGTCACCCTCCGTAATCCCGGCTTCTGGCTCATTACGCTCTTCTGCGTACTCTTTTATTCTGCCGTCTCGCCTTTCCTGAAGTTCTCGACGAAACTGATGGTGATGAAGTATGGTGTCGATCCAGACATTGCAGGTATCTTCTCCTCGATAGCGCCTTTCGGCACCATCCTGCTGACTCCCCTCTTCGGACTCGTCTACGACCGCTATGGCCGTGGTGTCACGCTCGTAATCACCGGTGCCCTGATGCTGACCGCCGTTCACTTCGGGTTCTCCATGCCAATGCACAGCAGCACCATAGCCATCATGCTGATGGTGACACTCAGCGTCGGCTACTCACTGGCACCAGCCGCCCTCTGGCCCTGCGTACCCAAGATTATCCCGCTGAAATGTCTCGGCACCGCCTATTCGATGATCTTCTTCATCCAGAACTTCGGCCGTGCCATCATCCCCATGCTTGTGGGGCGTGCCAATGAGACCGACCCCACCTATACCACCTCGATGCTCATCTTCGGATTTACGGCACTCGGGGCAGCCATAGTAGCTGTAGCCATGCTCCTCGCCGACAAGCGGAAAGGGTATGGCCTACAGCTACCGAATATTTCCAGCCAATAGTCACCCAGCCAAGTTATGGCTGAGCGACAATCTCAGAAAAATAATACTCACGGATGGGCTTCCTGACAGGATCGCCCGTCAGTTCGATGGTCTCCTGCAGCCTGATGTCGGCCGAAGAACTGCCCACCTTGATCACGAATTTGCCCGGGTCGACATTCCACTGGCGCTGGCCTTGATTAGTGTAATAGCCGAACTGTTCTGTGTAGAGCTTCAGCCGTACGGTCTTCTCTTCACCGGGCTTCAACGACAGACGTGAGAATCCCTGCAACTGAATCGGACGTATATGCTGACCTTCTGTCTCGGGAGAGAGATACACCTGAGCCACCTCGTCGGCGGCTGTCTGTCCTGTATTCTTCACCTCGAAGGAGATCGTGACAGAGGGTTCTGAAGTCGAGACCTCATCGTCGACCTTGAGATCGCTATATTCGAAAGTAGTATAGCTCAGACCATGGCCGAAGGGCCACTGGATGCGCGGGTCTTTCTCCGCAGAATAGTTATAGCAGACAGGCTCGTTGATCTCCGTGTTGGGATAACTGACGGAGAGCTTGGCCGACGGCGACACCTTGCCATAGAGGATATCAGCCACGGCACGTCCACCCTCCTCACCCGGATACCAAGCCTGGATAACAGCTGCACAACGCTCGGCAATGCCCGACACCACCTGTGCCCGGCCTCCGAACATCACAAGCACCACAGGCTTGCCCGTCTTGATGAGTGCATCCACAAACTGCTCCTGCTTGCCAGGCAGTCGGAGGCCTTTACGGTCGCGGTTCTCGCCACAGAGCATCACGTTCTCGCCGACGGCAGCGACAATGACATCGGCCTGCCTGGCCTTGGCGAGGGCATCCTGCAGGTCAGCCTTCTCTCCACTGTCTACCTTGCGGTGCAGAAGGGCGTACTCCCAGGCACGCTCATCACCGGCCTCGCCGTAGAGGGTCTCCACCTCCTCCGTCCAGTCGCAGCCTCGCGAGTACATCAGATTCAGGTCTGCCGGCTTCGAGGCCGTCATTCCCTCGAGCAGTTTCACGATGTGGGGAGAGTCGTGATCGGCCACGTCCTCCACTCGCTTCCAGAAGTACGACATGGCGGGATAGGTATAGTCGCCGCACATGGCCCAGATGGAGTTGGCATTCGGTCCGGTGAGCAACACGTTCTTCACATCCTTCAGAGGCAGCACGCCATTGTTTTCGAGCAGCACCACCGACTGCGAGGCGATGTCGTAGGCAGTCTGACGCTCCTCAGGGGTGTCGAGCACGATTTTCTCCTGGCTGTACAGATAGGCATCCTTGTCGAACAGGCCTGCACGGAACTTATGGCGCAGCACATTCTTCACGGCACGCTCCAGCACCTCGGGCTTCACGAGTCCCTTGTCGAGGGCCTCCTGCAACAGTTGGTAGTTGCTGCCCGTGGGGAAGTCGACATCATTACCGCCGTTGATGGCAGCAGCAGCCTTTTCGACTGTGGTCTCGATTCCGGGCAACTGGTCGATGGCCGTATAGTCGCTCACCACCATACCGTCGAAGCCCACATAGCCGCGCAGGATGTCCTCCAGTATCTCCTTGTTGGCCACACACTTAGTGCCGTGCACCTCGTGATAGCCGGGCATCACCACCTTGCTGCCAGCCAGACGGATCATCGTCTCGTGGGGCATGAGTATCTCCTCCATCATCTCCTTCTCGTCGGCATCACCTCCGCCGCCATAGCCCAGGTAGTGCTTCGAACAGGCACCGACACCCTTCTTCAGGTCTCCCTGCTGAAGGCCCTCGACGAAGGCCATGCCCATCACGGCAGAGAGATAGCCATCCTCGCCATACGACTCCTCCAGACGGTTGAACGATGGGTTGCGACACACGTCGACCATCGGCGAGAGGGCCAGCACGCCACCCATCTTGCGCATCAGCGTACTGGTCTGGAGTGTCTTCTTCTTGGCCAATTCGGGATTGAATGAGCCAGCCTGCCCTATCTGCTGCGGATAGATGGTGGCTCCCAGCGTGTTGACACCCGAGAGCACCTCTTCGTGGAGCAGAGCCGGAATGCCGTTAGGGGTATTCTTCCTGAGCCAGTCCTGCACGGCGGCAGCACGGTCGCGCAGTTCGTTGGGATCACGGGGCTGCTGCATGGCAAACTGCGAGAAGTGGCCGATACCATTGGGTATCAGTTCGCGGCACTTGGCCGTGTCGAGCCGTCCCTGCGCGTCGAACAGTTCGTCCATATACATACTCCTCAGTTGGGCGATGCGCTCTTCGTTGGTCATCTTCCCATAGAGTTCGTCCACCTGCTGCTCCAGATCGGGAGCAGCACTACAGCCTGCCTGCAGGGCTCCCAGTCCCACCAGCGATATGCCACAGATTTGCTTCATCTTGTCCTTAATGCTATTTGCCATATTTCCTTTAAGTTTTTTGTTATTGTCACCTTATTATATTTACACTATATCAATGGATTCTGCAAAGATACGACTTTTTTCCAAAACCGCCACGCTTTGGCAACAAAAAGTCGAAAAAGTTTGGATGTTACGGCAGAAAAGCTTACCTTTGCAGAAAAAACAGAACCATGCCACGCAAGACCGACGGAATGCTCATCGAGCTGCAGCCAGGCCCCAAGAAGGGCGACGACGGCAAGCCACTGCTCTATGCCCGCCCTGCCAAGGGGCTCAAGAAGACAATCTACCAGATAGACGACCTCTGCGCCAAGTACCGGGGCATGCTCCGGGGGGATATGGAGCGCCACTTCGACACATTCATCGACGTAGTGCGCCAGTATCTGGCCGACGGCTACCGCATCGAGACGCCCCTGGGCACCTTCGCCCCCAAGGTGAAGCTGCTGGGCGAACACACCGACCCCGCGAAGGTGAGGGGCATCGACGTGATGTTCAACGGCATCGAGTTCACGCCCTCCAAGGATTTCATCAAGCAGGTGGAGCGCCGCCAGATGGGTTTCCGCATGAGCGACGAGCCCGTGGGCAACGAGCAGATGCACGACTCTCAGGCCATGGAGGTGGCCCTGCGCAAGAGTATGCGCAACGGCTATACCACCGTCGGCCGCTTTCAGGTGTTCAGCAAACTGAAATACAACTCCGCCAAGCGCTATCTCGAAAGTCTCTGCCAGGGCGACGATGCCCAGTACTATCGATACCGCGAGGGCCGCACCTGGCACTATGCCCTGAAGAAGAAATAACCCCTGAGAAAAGTAACTATAGCAATACAGATAGTTTTTAGGTTCACAGCCCCCGCCGCAGATATTGACGGCGGGGGCCGTAATCATTTGCGGCGGGAGCCGCAAATATCAACCACGCCCGCTGCACGATGACTTTACCCTATCCTTTCTCCCGGTTTACTCCGTCCTTTCTCCCGGTTTAGACTATCCTTTCTCCCGGCCTGAAGCCTGCTTTGTCATTTCCCAAATACTTTCCGCACCCGTCCATCCTTGGTGCGGATGATGTTCAGGCCCTGCTGAAGAGCAAGCAGGCGACGGCCGTCGAGGGCAAATACCTCGGAATCGGAGTCGCACTCCAAACTGGTGATGCCAGAGGCTGAATCGTCAACAAAGCTGAAGGTAGCGGATACGGGGAAATGATCGCCCATCGGCGTACCGTCATCGTAGGTATAGTCGGTCTCCAGATGATAGGCCTCCAGTTTCAGACGGGAGCCGCTGACGGGATTGATGTAAAGAATCTTATCAAGCACTTCGCCGTTGTCGAATGCCACACGGCGGTCTCCTGTTCCCACGGCCGGATATTGTCCGCGCAATTCATACTCCACCCAGGTGTCTGACACCTGGTGAGTGCCCGTGGCATTGATCGGGTCGATGAATAGCGCCTGAATGCTGTCGCGGGGATAAAGACTGTTCATATCGCCCATGAGGATGACGGGACGGTCGTCGAGACGAGGCAGCACATAGTCGCGCAGCTGACGCCACTGGCTCCAGCGGGCGTCCTTGTCGCCCTGATCGTTGCCTACGACCTCATCGGATTCGGTACTGGCATCCATGTGCATGTTGTAGACCACGATGTGCTGCCCTCCCGAGAGAGTCAGTTCACAGCGGTGGAAGCCCTTCCTGACGATAGCGTCCCAGCAGTGGTCAAACTTACCATAGCTGTCGTTCCAGGCCTCGGTTTCCTCCTGCTCCACAGCGTGCTCACTGTGCCAGAACACCCGGAGACCGTCGGTATCAAACCTATCGCCGAAGAGTACACCCATAACCGTCCCAAAGCTGAGGTCGATTCCCCCCTGCCACAGGCCGCTGCGATAGGCTGGCTCCAGGGCAGAGCGCAGTTCATCATCATAGTTGAAATCCTCCTGCACCCCGATGAAGTCATAACCCTTACGCGCCAGGAACTGCCCGACGCGAACGGTCTCGCCCCCAGGACCGTCGGGATTGATATGAATCTGGGCAATATAGGTAGGCAGCCCGTCGACATTGAGTGTAGCCACCGAAAACGAGCCATCGCTGGCCAGCACATCATACAATCCAAGCCTCAGGACAAGAAGGCAAATACAAACTCTCTTCATTATATTATAGGTATTTTGGCTGCAAAGTTAAAAAAAAAATCCCAAAAACTACACGGCTGGAAAGTTTTTTCTTCTCTTATTATTTGGTAGAAAGAAAAAAAACTATTACCTTTGCACACCAAAGACCTACATATTTAAATATATGGAAATTTTTGACGGAAGATACGAACAAGAGAAACTGCTGGGACAGGGTGCCTTCTCTGAGGTTTGGAAAGTGAAAGACACTCAGACAGGCGTCACTCTGGCACTGAAGATATACAATCCCACGACGGGCATGGATGAGAGCGGCACCGAGATGCTGACTCATGAGTTTGCACTGATGGTAAACGCCAGTCACAAGAATCTGCTGCGCCCGTTGTTCTTCGCCACATGCGACAACCGTCCCTACCTGATACTGCCCTACTGCGAACAGGGCAACATCGGCAAGATGATCGGCAGGATGACTGAAGAGGAGGCCTGGAAACTGCTGCGCGACTGCGCCAGTGCCCTCGACTACCTGCACTCGATGAATCCGCCCATCCTGCACCAGGATATCAAACCCGCCAACATCCTGCTGAGCGACAACGGCGACTACATGCTCACCGACTTCGGTGTGAGCACACAAGCCAAGCAGTCGCTGAGCCGCGTGTCGAACCAGGAGAAGGAATTGCTCTCTGCAGGTACCATCTCCTATATGGCCCCCGAGCGATTCTCACGCAACAACATGCCCATCATGGCCAACGACATCTACTCGCTGGGCTCCACCGTCTACGAGATGCTCTCAGGCGACCTGCCCTTCGGCAACGACGGAGGCCTGCTGCAGAAGAAAGGTGCTGAGATACCCGAACTGCCGGGCAACTTCTCGCCCCTGCTGAAGCGCACGCTGGAGAAATGTCTGGAGGAAGAGCCCTGGGCACGCCCCACGGCAGGAAGACTGGAGGACATTGCCAACGAGGCACTGAAGCACCCCGAGACGCGTAACCAGATACCCGAGATATTCAACGCCACGACGCGTGACCAGGTGTCGCAGAGTCAGATCAATGCCGCTACAGCCCACCAAGGAATGGGCGCAACAGTGATGGGACCCTCGGCAGGCGCTCCATTGAACGGCACCGTGATGGGACCAGCTGCTGGTAGTCCGATGAACGGCACCGTCATAGGACCGGCAACAGGGGGGCCCATGGGAGGCCCCGTGGGCAATTCTGCCAACCCATACACCTCTGGCAATCCCTATATCAGCAACGGAGACCAGCCTTCAGGCAGTTCCAAGAAGGGGCTTTGGATCGGTATCGCCATAGCAGCAGTCATCCTGCTCGCTGCCGGGGCGTACTTCCTCTTCGGCTCTTCCGACGAGAAGCAAGAGACAGAGGTAGCCATCGACCCTGCAGAGCAGCAGAGGCAAATGGAACAAGCTGAGTACGACGCAGCCATGGCCCTGTTCAACCAGGACAGTCCCGACAGCATACAAGTGGCCTTCAACAGGATGAAAGTGCTTGCCGACAACGGCAACAAGGATGCCGTCTTCGAGGTGGCCAAGACATACGCCTGGATTCCCAACGACACAGAGTCTGACCGCCGTAAGCGCCTGATGGGCTGGGCTATCACCGATGACGGGGCCCTGAAGGGAGCTCCCGCATCCAACGAGATCAACCGCGAGGCCATCAACTGGCTGCAAAAAGCTATTGACATGCAGGTGCCCAACTATCACCAGTGCCTCTACTGGCTCGCCTTCTATTACTATTATGGTCTGGGCACCAAGGAGGACACCCAGAAGACCATCTCCATGCTACGCCAGGCCAAGGACGAGGCTGAGAAGAGTCAGGACTTCGTGTTCAAGGAGAAGATAGAAAAGACACTGGATCAATTGGATTGACAATAACCGATAAACTACGACAATGATGAAGAATATAGTATTAGCAGCACTGCTCTTTATGACAACAAGCGCTGGCGCACAGGTACCTCGCTGGGTCCTGCATCCCAAATATGACAACGTGGAGATGCTTGGCAACGGATTCTACCTGGTGACAAACAATGGCAGGACTGGCGTGATGAACGCCAGCGAGAAAGAAGTCGTGCCGCTGCAATATGACAAGGTTTCTCCCTTCAATACCCATTACGCCCTCGTCTACAAGGACGGCCGCTTCGTAGGATACATGAGCGACCAGGGAAGGGTAAAGGAATTTCCTGCCGGACAATACCAGGTGGCAGAGCAGCCCTCGTTCTACGATGGCTATCTGGTAGTGAGCAATATCAACGGCTACTTCTATCTGCGCGCCTCCGACGATGAGGTGATAGGTCCCTTTACAGGCGCCATGCCCTTCACCGAAGGCTATGCTGTGGTGAAAGTCCCCAACAATCCCAAGAAAGTGCTCGGCGGTGACTATACCATCCAGGTGCTATCAGCCAAGACCGGGAAGCTGGAGCGACTGAACCTCGGTGAATATGATACCGACGACGTCGACTTCATCTCTGGTGTCAGCAATGGCAAGAGCATCATCGTACTGAAGAAGCGGTTCCACGAATACGACTTCAGCAAAGGCACGCTGACACCTATACACATTGATGGCAATATTGCCAACAAGAAGAGTCGCGTCATGGCCAATGAGCGTCCCGTCCAGGTGATGAGCGGTGAAAATGGATTCCTGGTGCAGTTCAAGACAGGCCAGATGACCTTCGACCCGCTGATGCGCCTGACCAGCATCGAGTATGTCGGACAGGGTAAGAAAGTCGTCGACGTGCCGGAAGTGGCAAAAGAAGAGAAGAAGAGCCCTATCCAGAGCAAGGCTTTCCCGGGTACTGACCTCCTGGGCCTCAACTACAATGGCAAGGAGATATTGTCGGCTCAGTTTGAGAAGGTCAGTGCACTCTGGGGCAACGAGGCACAGGTGATGACCGGTGGCAAGTACGGTATCCTCTCTGTCGACCCGGACCATAGCTGTCGTTTCGTACTCAATGACAACATGGCAATCGGATTTGAGCACAAGACAGCCACGACGAATATCAAGGCCGTTTGTCCGCCCTATATGAAGCCGTCACTGATGACGCTCAATAGCGAGGATGAGAACTGTCATATCAACATCGACACACGAAAGGAGAACACCAATGTAGAAACGGCGGTGCTGTCGTACCAGTGCTCGATGGATATCCCCGAAGAAATCGGACTGGATAAGAGTTCCACCAATACCAAGTTTGCACTGAACTATGACGGTCTGAAACTGACGGCTAAGGTTCTGCCCTTCGACACCTGGTATGTCAACAACTATACCGTGCAGATCATGAAGCACAACATAGAGGGCTCGGTGCTGAATGCAGAGATACTCGTCAACAACGGTGCCATGGGAGGCAAGAACTTCTTCCGTGATGTCCAAGTAGAGGCAGAGGACTCCGTGGTATGCAACCTGACCAAGATCACCGAGGAGATGTACCAAGCCCGTTTCTACGGATGGAAGGACGGCACTTTACGTTTCAGCGTGGATATCACCGAGGACGGCTGTCCTACCCTCTCCTACGCCCGGAGTATCGCCATCAACACAGGTAAGAAGACAGGAAAGTCGGAGGAAGAAGCACCCGTAGTAGCACAGGCCAAGATCAAGCGCAAGGCCAAGGCAAGACCCGCTGCCAGGAAAGAGGAGAAGAAAGTGATCACCCACTTCTAACGCCAAGCACAGATGAAGCGCGGACTCGTTCTTGAAGGCGGAGCCATGCGTGGACTCTTCACCGCCGGCATCACCGACGTGATGATGGAGGCAGGTATTGAGCCCGACGGGTTGATTGGCGTCTCTGCTGGTGCAGCCTTCGGATGCAACTACAAGTCGAGACAGCCTGGAAGGGCTATCAGATATAATAAAAGGTTCGCGCGAGACAAGAGATATTGCAGCTGGCAGTCCTGGCTCAAGACCGGTGACCTCTACAATGCCGAGTTCGGTTATCACATCGTGCCAGCCAAATACGACATCTTCGACGACAAGGCCTTCAACGAGAACCCCATGGAGTTCTACGTCGTATGCACAGACGTCACCACGGGCAAAGCCGTCTATAAGCAGCTGAAGGAGTCGACCCCACTCACCTACGACTGGATACGTGCATCGGCCTCGATGCCCCTGGCCTCCAAAGTGGTAGAACTCGAAGGCCAGAAGGTGCTCGACGGTGGCGTGGCAGACTCCATCCCGCTGGAATACTTTGAGCGTATCGGCTACGACCGTAACGTGGTTATCCTGACCCAGCCCGAAGGCTTCGTCAAAGAGCGCAACCCTCTGATGCCCCTGATGCGAATAGCCCTGCGCCATTACCCCAACATGATCAAGGCAATGGATACCCGGCACCTGATGTACAACAGGCAACTGGAATATGTCCGTCAGGCGGAACGTGAGGGCCGCTGCCTCGTCATCCGTCCCGAGACCGCCATTCCCATCGGACATATCTCCCATGATCCGGAAGAGATGCAGCGGGTATACGAAATGGGGCGACAGACGGGAGAACAATATATCAATAAAATCAAGGAATTCTACTTATGCGAATAGATATCATCACCGTATTGCCGGAAATGCTCGAGGGATTCGTCCATGAGTCCATACTGGCCAGAGCAGAAAAGAAAGGACTGGCAGAGATTCGTCTGCACAACCTGCGTGACTACACCCTCGACAAGTGGCGCCGGGTGGACGACTACCCCTATGGAGGCTCAGCAGGCATGGTGATGCAGTGTGAGCCTATCGACCGCTGCATCACGGCCCTGAAGGCAGAGCGCGACTACGACGAGGTGATCTTCACCTCTCCTGACGGCGAGCGCTTCGACCAGCATATCGCCAATGAGCTCTCGATGAAGGGCAACCTCATCATTCTGGCAGGACACTATAAAGGCATCGACCAGCGCATCCGTGACCATCTCATCACACGTGAGATCTCCATCGGCGACTTCGTGCTGACGGGCGGTGAACTGGTGGCAGCAATGATAGCAGATGCAGTGGTCCGCGTAGTACCCGGTGTCATCGGCGATGAACAGTCGGCACTCTCCGATTGTTTCCAGGACGATATCCTCGCCGCCCCGATCTACACCCGTCCAGCTGACTACAAGGGATGGAAGGTGCCAGACATCTTGCTCAGCGGCAATGAAGCAAAGATACGGCAATGGGAACTGGATCAGGCCCTGGAGCGCACCAGGAGGCTGCGTCCCGACTTGTTGGAGGAAAAATAAAAAGGTGCTCGCTTGAGCACCTTTTTATTATTTGGAAGCAAACCGCTCAGACTGCTGGCGGATGAGTTCGGTATCGTTGAAGTAGTCGATTTGCATGGCCTTACGAACCTCGTCCATCGTCTGGGCACCCACCTCGCGGGCCTGCTCCGTACCTTTCTTTAATATATTATAGATTTCGGGAATATCCTTCTCAAACTCTGCGCGACGCTCACGCATCGGAGCCAAGAACTTGTTGAGCACCTGATTGAGGAATTTCTTGCACTTCATATCGCCTAAGCCGCCACGGCGGTAGTGATCTTTCAACTCGTCGAGGTTCTGGTATTCAGGCCAGAAATTGGCAAAGTCCTCATCGGTAGAGAAGGCATCGAGATAGGTAAACACAGCGTTTCCCTCCACATGGCCAGGGTCATTCAGATTGATGTGCTCCGGGTCAGTGTACATCGAGCGCACCTTCTGCCAGACCTCATCAGCAGAATCAGAGAGATAGATGCAGTTGCCAAGCGACTTCGACATCTTCTCCTTGCCGTCGGTGCCTGGCAGGCGACGAGCCGTCATGTTCTCGGGCAGCATGATATTCGGCTCTACAAGAACGGGAGCATAGATTTGGTTGAACCGGCGCACAAGCTCACGGGTCACCTCAAGCATGGGCTCCTGGTCCTCACCTACAGGGACAGTGGTCGACTTAAAGAGGGTGATGTCGGCAGCCTGGGAGACAGGATAGCAGAAGAAGCCCAAGGGAACACTTTCACCCTCGAAGCCACGCATCTTGATCTCGGTCTTCACCGTCGGATTACGCTGCACACGGCTCACACTAATGAGATTCATCAGATAGGTGGTAAGCTCGGCGAGCTCCGGAATCTGACTCTGGATAAAGATGATGCACTTCTCCGGATCAAGGCCGGCGGCAAGATAGTCAAGGGCCACCTCAATGATATTCTGGCGAATCTTCTCAGGATTATCAGCATTATCTGTGAGAGCCTGTACATCGGCCATAAACACAAACATACGATCATAGTCGCCCGCATTCTGCAACTGAACACGACGGCGAAGAGAACCAACGTAGTGTCCTAAGTGAAGTTTTCCGGTAGGGCGATCACCGGTCAGAATTACTTTTCCCATTATACAATTGAATTAAATCGGCTGCAAAGGTACGAAATAATTCACAATTCACAATGCACAATCTATAATTATTTGTAGCTTTTGCAGAATTTCTCGCCCAAACTGAAGCCTTCCTCGTAAAGACGTTCGAGTTTGTCAACATCCCGGCAGATGCGATCTACCTCCATCTGACGCTCAGGGCGGATGCAAATCACCTCCCCCCAGTCTTCCATCCGTTCAATCAAGTCGAGTTGCCGGTTGTATTCCTCCACCCTGCGGCTCAAGGCCACACGCAATCGTGGATATTCACCATAGAATATCTTAGGAACCTTCACATCCAATTCACCAGAACGGAAACCTCGGTTACGAGTCAGTACCACGACATTTGGCGAATAGCCTTTATCTACGGCTCTCACCACAGGGATACTGTCGACGATGCCTCCGTCGAGCATCGGGATGTTGTCGACGAAAGTAATCTGCGACACATACGGCAGACTGCTCGAAGCCTTGACAATGGCCGTCATACGCTGCTGGTCATTCTTCTCCGAAAGATATTCGGCACGGCCGGTAAGGCAATTCGTTGTCACCACCTCATAGACAGCAGGATTATTCTTGTAGGTTTCGAAGTCGAAGGGCACAATCTCATTGGGAAAGCGCTCGTATAGGATATTCGGGTCAAAGATGCTGCCTTGCGTCAACAGACTCTTCAGTGAGATATAGCCGTACTTCTGGAGCATGTCGATATTGGAATAGCGGGCACGGCGTGGCTGACGGCTCATATAGGACAAGCCATTACAAGCACCTGCCGACACTGCAACAACATACGGGAAGTAAAGCTCATGCTTCATAAAAGCATCAAGTACTCCTGAGGTAAATACGCCACGCATACCACCTCCCTCCAATACAAGTCCTATTTTGGGGCCTATCTGCATAAATATTGCAAAATTTCACTGCAAAGATAATGCTTTTTAATAAATAATATGTATCTTTGCAGACAATTTGACTAATAATAACGAAAACTTGACGCATGTTTAACAAAGAAACATATACAAAACGTCGCTCTGAACTAAAAAGAATTGTAGGCAACGGCATCATCATCCTATTCGGAAACAACGAGGCACCAGCCAACTATCCGGCTAATGCCTATGCCCCGATGCGACAGGACTCAACGTTCCTCTACTACTTCGGACAACACCGCGACGGACTCGTTGGCGTGATAGACATCGACAACGACAAGGAAACCCTCTTCGGCGACGACATCGATGTGGAAGATATCGTGTGGATGGGCTTCACTCCCAGTGTGGCAGACCTTGCAGCAGAGGTTGGCGTGGCCAATACAGCCCCGATGAAAGAGCTCTCATCACTCGTCTCCCACCTCCCATCAGGGAAGATACATTTCCTGCCACCCTACAGGTTCGACACCAAGATCCAGATTATGGACCTGCTCGGCATCCACCCTTCCAAGCAAAAGGAAGCCGCTTCCATCGACCTGATCAAGGCAGTGGTGAAAATGCGCTCCACCAAGGAGCCTCAGGAGATAGAAGCCATCGAAAGGGCCTGTGACGTAGGCTATGCCATGCACACCACAGCCCAATTGCTCATCAAGCCTGGCATCACTGAACGCTTTATCGGTGGACAGGTTGACGGCATTGCCCGTTCACTGGCGCAGGGCGTCTCCTTCGCCACCATTTTCTCGCAACATGGTGAAATCATGCACGGCAATCCTTCCGATGCCAAGCTTGAAGCTGGTCGTCTGGCACTTTGTGATGCTGGTTGCGAACTCGACGACTATTGTTCCGACAATACCCGTACGATGCCCGTCACCGGCAAGTTCACCCAGCGCCAACTGGAAATATACTCCATTGTGGAAGCCTGCCACGACTATGTTCTCCAGGTGGCAAAGCCCGGCGTGAAATATGCCGATGTCCATTTTGCCGTATGCCGCCTGATGACGGAGAGGCTGAAAGAACTCGGACTGATGAAGGGCGATGTCGACGAGGCCGTCAGGGCCGGTGCTCACGCCATGTTCCTACCCCACGGACTCGGACACATGATGGGCATGGACGTTCACGATATGGAGGGCTTGGGCCAAATCTATGTAGGCTTTGATGATGAGACCCGCCCCAATCTGGAGCAATTTGGCACCAACTGCCTGCGTATGGGCCGAAGGTTAGAGCCGGGATTCGTGGTGACCGACGAACCTGGTATCTATTTCATTCCTGCACTCATCGACGAGTGGAAGGCCAATGGCCACTGCAAGGAATTCATCAATTTCGATCTTTTGGATACCTATAGAGACTTCGGTGGCATCCGTATCGAGGACGACCTGCTGATAACAGCCGATGGCTGCCGGTTCCTCGGTTCGAAACGCATTCCATACCATCCCCAGGATCTTGAAGAATTTATGTCAACAAATCAAAAATAATTATGAAGAAGATTTTAACTTTTGCACTCATGGCCATGGTTGCCCTCAGTGCATCGGCAGCCAAGAAGAAGGCTCCCGCCAAAGATGCCAACAAGCCAGTATTCACCATCATCAAGGAGAATCCCATTACCAGCATCAAGGACCAGAACCGCTCGGGTACCTGCTGGGACTATTCTACCCTCTCCTATTTCGAGGCCGAAATTCTGAAAGCCACAGGCAAGACCTACGACCTCTGCGAGTCATTCGTTGCCAACAAGACCTACATGGAGCGCGCCATCCAAGTGGTACGCTACCACGGCGACTGCCAGTTTGCCCAGGGTGGATCTGCTGAGGACGTACTCCACACACTGAAGACCCACGGCATCTGCCCGGAGAATGCCATGCCGTTCCCCGGCTCGCTCTACGGTGACTCACTGAACAATTTCAATGAGTTCTTCTCCGTCCTCGAGCCTTACGTGGCTGCCGTTGCAAAGAGCGATGCCAAGAAACTGAGCAATGCCTGGAAAAACGGTATGCAGGGCATCCTCGACTCCTATCTGGGCAAGTGCCCCGAGAAGTTTACCTATGAGGGCAAGACATACACCCCGAAAGAGTTTGCCGCTTCACTCGGTCTGAATTTCAACGACTATGTGAGCATCACCAGCTATACCCATCATCCTTTCTATACAGCTTTCCCCGTAGAGGTGCAGGACAACTGGCGTTTCCCGCTGAGCTACAACCTGCCAATGGATGAGATGATGCAGGTGATCGACAATGCCGTGGCCGAGGGCTATACCATCGCCTGGGGCGGTGATGTATCAGAGCCCGGTTTCACCCGGAAGGGACTAGCCTATGCCGTCGATGGAAAGAAGGCCGAGAGTCTCGCTGGTAGCGATATGGCCCGCTGGCTGAAACTGACTGCCGAGAAGAAGCGCAACATTATCGACTCACTCGGCTGCAAGGTTCCTGAAATCATACCCACCCAGGAGATGCGCCAGGAGCGTTTTGACAACTGGGAACTGACTGATGACCACGGCATGCTTATTTTCGGATGCGCCAAGGATCAGAATGGCAAGGAGTACTACATGGTGAAGAACTCCTGGGGCGAGTCGGGTGACTACAAAGGCATCTGGTACATGACCAAGACCTTTATTGCAGCCAACACGATGGACTTCCTTGTCAACAAGAACGCCATCCCTGCAGAAATCCGCAAAAAATTAGGACTTTAAGGGTCAAATATCCTAATTATTAGGTAAAAAACGGCATAATCTGTTAAATTTTCAACAGATTATGCCGTTATTTCATATTTTATTCTTATCTTTGGGGCGTAATTTGCCGTAATAGGCACTTACAACACCAAAGCGACAAGAATAAAAATAATATATAAATGCATTTCAAATGGAATTACGAACCACCTACATCAGAACAACGGACGGCGGCTAAGGAGCTGGGAGAGAAGATCGGGATGAGCCCGATCCTCGCCGACCTGCTCATTCAGCGCGGCATCAAGACGGAGAGCGCAGCCAAGCGATTCTTCCGCCCGATGCTAAACGAGTTGATAGACCCGTTCCTGATGAATGACATGGACGTGGCAGTAGACAGGCTCAATGATGCCATGGGGCACAAAGAGCGGATCATGGTCTACGGCGACTATGATGTCGACGGATGTACGGCGGTAGCTTTGGTGTACAAGTTCCTGCAGCAGTTCTATTCCAACATTGAATACTACATTCCCGATCGCTATGAAGAGGGATACGGTATCAGCAAGAAAGCGTTGGACTATGCAGCTGAAAAGGACGTAAAATTAATTATTGTGCTCGATTGCGGCATCAAGGCAATCGAAGAAATCCACTATGCCAAACAGCTTGGCATAGACTTTATCGTGTGCGATCACCACGTACCGGATGACGACCTTCCGGAGGCTGTGGCCATCCTCAATCCGAAGCGTGAAGACTCCACCTATCCTTTCAAGCACTTGTGCGGTTGCGGGGTGGGCTTCAAGTTCATGCAGGCTTTTGCCAAGAATAATGGCATCCCGTTCTCGCGTCTCATCCCACTGCTGGACTTTTGTGCCGTCTCGATCGCGGCAGATATCGTTCCCGTGACAGGAGAGAATCGCATCCTGGCCTTCCATGGACTGAAACAGCTGAACCAGAGCCCCTCTGTCGGTCTGAAGTCGATCATCGAGATTTGCGGACTGACAGGACGCGAACTGACCATGAGTGACATCGTGTTCAAGATAGGTCCACGCATCAATGCCTCGGGACGCATGCAGAGCGGCATCGAGGCTGTCGACCTGCTGGTGGAACGCGATTTTGAGAAAGCGCTGGCAGAAGCCAACCGCATCAACGAATACAACGAGCAGCGTAAGGATGTGGACAAGCAGATGACCGAAGAGGCCAACCAGATTATCGAGAAACTGGAGAATCAGAAGCATCACGCCAGCATCGTGCTCTACGACGAGAACTGGAAGAAAGGCGTGGTTGGCATCGTTGCCTCACGCATGACAGAACTCTACTACCGTCCGACAGTGGTACTCACCCGCAGTGGCGACCTGGCGACAGGCTCGGCCCGCAGCGTGGCTGGCTATGATATCTACGACGCCGTGAAGAGTTGCCGAGACCTGCTGGAGAACTTTGGAGGCCACACCTATGCCGTAGGCCTTTCACTTAAGATAGAGAACATCCCGGAGTTCCGCCGCCGATTCCAGCAATACGTCACAGACCATATCTTGCCGGAACAGACAGAAGCTACGATAGATATCGAATCGGAAATCGACTTCAAGGACATCACCAAGAAACTGCACAACGACCTCAAGAAGTTTGCTCCTCACGGTCCTGGCAACGAGAAACCGATCTTCTGCACCCGCAACGTTTATGACTACGGCACATCGAAGGTGGTGGGACGGCAACAGGAGCACATCAAACTGGAACTGGTAGACTCCAAGTCGTCAAACGTGATGAATGGTATCGCCTTCGGACAGAGTGAGGCTGCACGCTACATCAAATCAAAGCGTTCGTTCGATATCACCTATACCATCGAGGAGAATATCTACAAACGTAGTGAGGTACAGCTGCAGATAGAGGATATTAAACCCTCCGAAGAGAATCTGTAATGAGTGACAAGTATCGGCAGATACTCAACCAGTACTGGGGCTATGATGATTTCCGCGGCATCCAGCGGGAGATTATTGAGTCCATAGGCAATGGGCACGACACACTAGGACTGATGCCAACAGGCGGCGGCAAGTCGATTACCTTCCAGGTGCCAGCCTTGTGCAGCAATGGAACCTGTATCGTGATCACTCCTCTCATAGCCCTGATGAAAGACCAGGTACAGAATCTGCGTCGACGGGGCATCCAGGCATCAGCCATCTACTCCGGACTCTCCCACGAAGAAATTGTCACCACACTCGAGAACTGCATCCTGGGCAACACCAAGATTCTCTATGTGTCGCCAGAACGCTTGTCCTCTGAACTGTTCCGCACAAAGTTGCGCCACATGCGAGTAAGCATCATCACCGTTGATGAAGCTCACTGCATCTCACAGTGGGGTTACGATTTCCGTCCCTCCTACCTCAGGATTGCCGATATTCGTCGCGACCATCCAAACGTACCAGTACTAGCCCTGACTGCCACGGCCACCCCAGCCGTTGTCCAGGATATCCAGGACAGGCTTACACTCTCCTCCAGCAAATCCGAAAAACCTGGATTATCAGAAACCGCCAGATTCAACGTCTTCCGCATGAGTTTCGAGCGAAAGAACCTGGCCTATATCGTGCGCCATGCTCCCGACAAGCGCCAACAACTCATTCATATCCTCAATAGCGTCGCCGGGTGCGCCATCGTCTATGCCCGTAGCCGTAGGCGAACAAAAGAGGTGACAGAGCTTCTTAGCGAGGCAGGCATCAGTGCCACATTCTTCCATGCCGGACTCGACCAAGCCACCAAGGATGAGCGCCAACGCGACTGGCAACAAGACAAGATACGCGTAATGGTGGCAACCAATGCCTTCGGCATGGGCATCGACAAGCCAGATGTCAGGCTGGTAATCCACATTGACAGCCCAGACAGCATTGAGGCCTATTTCCAAGAAGCCGGACGTGCGGGACGCGACGGGCAGAAAGCCTACGCCGTGCTACTTTACAACGAGGGCGACCGTCGCAAACTATCCAAACGCATCAACGACACTTTCCCCGACAAAGACTATATCAAGAAAGTGTATGAACACCTGGCCTATTACTATCAGGTAGGCGTAGGTTCCGGATTCCACGCCACCTTCGAATTCAATATCGACGACTTCTGCCATAAATTTCATCATTTCCCCATACAGGTAGACTCTGCCCTGAAGATTCTCAACCGTGCAGGCTACATCGAGTACACCGAGGAACAGGACAACCAGGCACGCGTGATGTTCACCGTCACACGCAATGAGCTCTACCGCCTCGAAGGTAACTCGCCAGACGAGGACCGTGTCATCACGGCCCTTCTGCGGAATTATGGCGGGCTATTCGTCGACTTCAACTTCATAGATGAAAGTTTCATCGCCTCACAGTGTGCCCTCCAGCCTCAGCAGGTGTATCTGATACTGAAAAGCCTCAGCCAGAAGCACATCCTGCACTTCATTCCCCAGAAAAAGACGCCCTACGTACGCTATCTGCAACGCCGCGAGGATATGGATCATGTACAGATACCGCCGTCGGTCTACGAAGAACGTAAAGTGCTCTTCCAAGAGCGCATCCAAGCCATGATCAACTATGCTACCTGCGACAATATCTGCCGAAGTCGGCAACTGTTACGATATTTTGGGGAGGCCGACAGTCACGACTGCCGACAGTGCGACGTCTGCCTCGACCATACTAATGGTCACGCCAGCGAATCCACATTATCCCCTGAAGCCAATGCAATCCTGGAACTACTGGCTGACGGGAAGGCTCACCCCATCACCATATTAAATAGCATCCAATTGCCTACCGGCAAACTGGATGCTATCCTCGATTATCTCCTCCGTGAGGAATATATCTGTCAGGAAGACGGATTCCTTCGTAAACAATAAACTAAAAGTCCAACTTCAACTGCCTGGGGTCGTCATTGTCGAACTCATGACAATAGCTCGACCCATCAAAGCAATGCGTACAAAGCTGACACTTCGGAATGCCAATGGCCGCCACCAAGTCTTCCAACTTGGCAAATTTCAGAGAAGTCAGTCCAAGTCTTCTGGCAATCTCATCTACCATCCGCTGATACTCAGGAGAATCAGTAGTGGCATATTTCTCCAGATTTTTCTTGTCATCGCCCTCAAAGTCTTTGATGATACGGCGCGTTATCAGCTCCATGTCGCTCTTGGATGAGGTGAAGCCGATGAACGGACAGCCATAGACCAATGGCGGGCATGAGATGCGACAGTGCACCTCCTTGGCGCCATAGTCAAAGAAGGTCTTCACATTGTCCTTCAGCTGGGTACCACGCACAATGGAGTCATCACAGAACACCACACGCTGCCCATTCAGGAGAGCCGGATTGGGTATCAGTTTCATTTTGGCCACCAGAGCACGACGCTCCTGATTGCCAGGGGTAAACGAACGAGGCCATGTCGGGGTATATTTCAGCACTGCGCGCTTGTAGGGCACACCCTTGCCCTCTGCATAGCCCAAGGCCATCCCCACACCTGAGTCGGGCACACCACAGACGCTGTCAACCTCGGTATCATCCTTCTGGCCCATCATCTTGCCATTGGCTTCACGTACGGCCTCTGTATTGATACCATTATAGTCGGAAGCAGGAAAACCGTAGTACACCCAAAGGAAAGAACAGATTTGCTCGCGCTTGAAGGGTTCTTGCAGTACCTCCATGGAGTCGGCCGTCAGGAAGACGATTTCTCCCGGTCCGAGGTCTCTCACTCTATGATAGTCGAGGTTGGGGAAACTGGTTGTCTCGCTACTCACGGCGTAGGCTCCATCCTTTTTGCCGATGACGATAGGTGTACGGCCCAGGAAGTCACGAGCGGCAATCAGTCCTTTCTCCGTCAGTACCAGCATCGAGCATGACCCCTGAATCTTGCGATACACCAGATTGATGCCCTCCACAAAAGTGCGTCCCATATTGATCAGCAGCGCCACGAGTTCTGTCTGATTGATATTATTGGCCGATAGCTCGCTGAAGTGCATTCGCCGCTCCAACAGTTCATCGGCTATTTCACGCAGGTTGTTGATCTTTGCCACTGTCACTACGGCATAACGTCCCAAGTGCGAATTGACAATGATAGGCTGTGGGTCAGTATCGCTGATTACGCCAATACCCTGATGCCCCGAGAAAGAATCGAGCTCGTCCTCAAACTTGGAACGGAAATAGTCACGCTCCAAGTTATGGATCTTTCGGCTGAAGCCTTTTTCCTGATCAAATGTTACCAATCCGGCACGCTTGGTGCCAAGGTGTGAGTTGTAATCTGTCCCGTAGAACAGATCATTCACACAACATTTGGTGCTGATGGTTCCAAAGAATCCTCCCATACCTTATTATATAAAATAATAGAGGAACGATGCGATACCTTCGAGTGCAGGTTTGCGTTGTCCCTCTATCTCTATTTTGAATTCTATCTCGGCTTTGCAGATGCCACGCAGATTCTGGATGTTGTGCAACTTGGTGACCAGGCGTATGCGGCTTCCAGTAATCACCGGCTGTCCGAAACGCATCTTGTCCATGCCATAGTTCACGAGCATCTTGATGTTGTTCACCTCGATAATCTGATTCCACATGTAGGGCAGCAACGAGAGGGTCAGATAGCCATGGGCAATAGTGCTCTTGTACTGGCTTTCCTGCTTTGCCCGTTCAGTGTCGACATGTATCCACTGGTGGTCGAGCGTTGCGTCTGCGAATAAGTTAATACGGTCTTGATTCACTTGCAGCCATTCTGAAACTCCGAGTTCTTCACCCAGATGAGCGGCAAATTCATCGTACGAATTGATGACTAATTTGGACATATTCCTGAAATTTTCTGCAAAGATACGCATTTTCCTCCATATAATGAGCCTCTTTACCTAAAAAATCGTTAAAAACCATCGTTTTCTTAACTCTTCATTCTTCATTCTTAATTATAAGTCGTACCTTTGCACCCGCAAAAGCAGAATGGGTGTTTTCCAGAGTGGCCAAATGGGGCAGACTGTAAATCTGCTGTCTTTCGACTTCGGTGGTTCGAATCCATCAGCACCCACAAGCAAAAAGAAAGCTCGCTGATTAGCGAGCTTTCTTTTTTTATTTATACATCCTGATTCTCAGGGCGCAGTTTGCGCACGGTTTCGCCGGCACGCCACATCTCCTGATTTCTCATGGCCTCGAGTTCCTTCTCCAAGCCAGCACGATAGTCGGGCTTCGAGTTGGCATCGATAGTAATCTGGGCCTCATTACCCGTCTGTACTGAGTAGTAGAGCCACTCCATCACAGGCTTGATGGCATCATGGAAACGGGGAGCCCAGTCGAGGGCACCGCGCTGGGCCGTTGTCGAGCAGTTGGCGTACATCCAGTCCATACCCTTCGCACCGAAGAGCGGGCCAAGGCTCTGGGTCAGTTCCTCTACGGTCTCGTTGAAGGCTTCCGAGGGAGAGTGACCGTGCTCACGGAGCACCTCATACTGTGCCAGCAGCAGACCCTGGATGGCACCCATCAGACTGCCGCGCTCACCAGTCAGGTCGCTGGTAGCCTCACGCTGGAAGGTGGTCTCAAACAAATAGCCGGCGCCGATACCGATACCGAAGGCGAGCGTCTTTTCCGTAGCCTTGCCAGAAGCATCTTGATAGACAGCATACGAGCAATTCAGACCGCGACCCTCACAGAACATCGTGCGGAGCGATGTGCCCGAACCTTTCGGAGCCACCATGATCACGTCGACATCCTTCGGGGGGATCACACCCGTGCGGTCACTCCAATTGATGGCGAAGCCATGAGAATAGTACAACGTCTTACCCGGCTTCAGGTATTGCTTGATGGTGGGCCACTGCTGAATCTGACCAGCGTCGCTCAGAAGCATGCAGAGGATAGTACCCTTCTCGGCGGCCTCCTCAATAGAGAAGAGCGTCTTTCCCGGTACCCAACCGTCAGCCACGGCCTTGTCGTAGGTCTTGCCCTGACGCTGTCCGACAATCACGTTGAATCCGTTGTCGCGCAGGTTGCAGGCCTGTCCAGGACCCTGCACGCCATAACCGATCACGGCGATTACTTCATCCTTCAACACTTCACGAGCTTTCTCCAATGAGAACTCCTTGCTGGTGACCACTTTCTCGATGACGCCACCAAAATTCATTTCTGCCATAATTGCATTTAAAATTAAAATGTTATACTTTTCCCTTTGAACCATGCCAGCCCTTCCCGAAAGCCGTCGTTTTGTCGGTCCATCCCCACCCTGCACGAGGGCGCGACAAGGGGTTAACTAAAAACTGGATGCAAAGGTAACAATTTGTCACCAAACTGCCAAATATTCTTTCAGTTTTAAACATATTTAGCCAAAATGACGCTAACTCTAACTTACAATATTGATTTCAATAGAAACCAGATGACCGGCACCAGGAGGGCGGGCAACAAGTTGAGCGTCTTACAGTCCTTCAGATTCAGCAAGGCCAGACCACTGCCGGTGATAAGCAGTCCCCCGACGATGAGCAGTTCTGCCATCAGAGCATCGCTGATGGCGGTACTGGAGATGCGGGCAATGCCCCAGAACATCCCCTGCCAGAGAAAAAGTACCGGTGCCGCAAGTATCATGCCGATGCCATAGGTGGAAGCAAAGACGGTAGACGATACGAAATCGAGCGTGGCGTTGGTGAAGAGGAAGGTGTGGTCGCCCTTGAGAGCCGAGATGACTGGTCCCAGCATCGACAGGGGGCCGATACAATAAAGTAGGATGGCAGTGGCCAAGCCGTCGGCGAGCCGAGCCTCTCCTTCTCCACCGCGCTTGAATCGGTCGATGAGACGTTTGAAATGCCCATCGATGTCTAACATTGTGCCTACTACGCCTCCCACTGCCAGCGACACGATGAAAAGCACCGGATACTGTGACTGCGGGAAATGTGTAATGGTTGCATTGAGCCCGATGGCTAGCGAAGCCAGTCCGAGACTGGTATAGAGCATCTCCTTGTACTTCTCCTTGATACCACGATGCAGCAGCGTACCAATAATAGCTCCGGCAATGATGGTAGCCGTATTGACAATTGTTCCTATCATAAGTCTAGCTTTGTTGGTGGCTTATCTGAAGAGCACCTTACTGCGACATACCTCCACAGGCTCAGAGATATCAGGCGAGGTCTTCACGATACGTATGCAGTATTCAGTGTCGCCCGACTTCTCCAGATAGAAAGAAAGTCTGTCGCCCTGATGGGCCTCGGCCACATAGGCTATCTCGAAGCGCCGTATCTGATGCTCACGATACCAATCGAGCGGCCACAAGTCAAGTACATGCTCGATGTATTTCACGGAGTTGATGTGCCCGTTGATATCTACATCATTATAATAGGTCTCAATGGTACGCACCAACTCAGCCTCGTCGCCCATTTTCACCCGGCCTCCCTTGTCAATGGGACAGGGCTTGTCTTTATCTATCCACTGCTCGATGGCCCCATTGTCAATGGCATAGATATCTGTCGGCTGACGACTTTCGGTGTCGATCATGGCCCAGATGCTGCGGCCATAGCCGTACGTCTTGCCATCGTCACCTACCACGGCAAAATTACGACTGGTAAAATAGCGCATAGCCGACTCCACCCATGTCTCCACGCTGAACTTAGTGTACATCGGGGGCATCTCCTCCATCTCAATGGCCAGACGGGAGAGAACCCACGAGCGCTGAATGGTGAGCAGGTATTTCATGCCGAAGCCGCGATCGGTAGAGTGGAAATCGGCGGCATTGAGCATGTGATTACCAAGATGCCCCATGAAGAGACGCTGCGAGAAGTCGCAGTGGAAGGGCTCTGCCATGAATTCGTAACGTCCGACCTTATCCATTCTGCTTCTCCCTTTCTTCCAAGAATTCACTGACTTGCTCCTGCATGCCACGCGTAACGGCTATACGACCAGAGCGAGTGTACTGCAGCACACAACCAAAGGCATCGAGAGCCCGGAAGAGCGAGATGATATCCTCCGTGAGTCCATATTTCATCACGATGACATAGGTCGGGTTAACCTCGGTGATGGAGGCATCGAAGCGACGGATGGTACGTGATATCTCGGGATTCTCCATCAGTTTCTCCGTGGACAATTTATAAAGGCCCGACTCTCGGATGAAGAGCTGGTCATCCGTGAAATAGTTGGCCTTCACCACATCAATCTTCTTCTCTATCTGCCGCGCTATCTTGATAATCTGGTCTTCGTCGCTCCAGGCTGTAATGGTGTATTTGTGAACACCAGGAATACTGGAGGCCGACACATTGAGGCTCTCAATGTTCACCTGCCGACGGGTAAACACAGCCGTCACCTGATTTAGGATACCGGCTACGTTCTCGGAGTAGACCAATAGGGTATAAAGTTTCTTTTTTTCCATTATATTTCTAACATCATTTGATCAACGTTCATGCCCGGAGGAGTCATGGGCAGCACATTATCATCTTCAAGGATGGCACACTCCAGAATAAACGGGCCATCGGTTGTGAGCATCTTTTCGACGGCAGCAGGCAGGTCGCTACGGTCGACGACACATGCGTATGGGATACCATAGCCCTGAGCTATCGGGCCGTAGTCGGGATTGTGCATGTAGGTGAACGACTTGCGTCTCATCCAGAACATATCCTGCCACTGGCGAACGTTGCCCAGATAGTGGTTGTTCAGCAGGATCATCTTCACTGGAGCCTTCTGCTCCATGATGGTGCCCAGTTCCTGAATACACATCTGGAATCCGCCGTCGCCCATGAAACAGCAGACGGTGCGCTGCGGGGCTGCAAAGGTTGCACCGATGGCTGCGGGCATGCCATAGCCCATTGTTCCCAAGCCTCCGCTGGTGCATATACTGCGGTTATAATGATACTTGAAGTAACGGGTTGCAAACAACTGGTTCTGACCGACATCCGTCACAAGGATAGTGTCATCAGCACTCTGTTCAGCCACCTCGTGTACCACCTCGCCCATCAGCAGCGGACCTTCCTTCGGGTGGATGGCCGGCTCAATGACCTTCTCGCGCTCCTTCTCGTCGAGCGGCTTGAATGAGTCGCGCCACTCCTGATGGTTGTTCTCCTTCAGCAGGGCGGTGATGGCGGGCAGCGACTCGCGGCAGTCGGCCACCACGGCCACGTCGGCCTTCACATTTTTGTCTATCTCACTGGGATCGATGTCGAGGTGTATGACCTTGGCCTGCTTGGCGTAGGTCTTGACATTGCCCGTCACACGGTCGCTGAAGCGCATGCCGATGGCGATGAGCACATCGCACTCCTGCTCCTTCAGGTTGACGGCATAGTTGCCGTGCATACCGAGCATCCCGACGTTGAGCGGATGGTTGGAGGGCAGTGCGGAGAGTCCGAGCATGGTGCGCCCGGCGGGGATGTCGGCCTTCTCGAGGAAAGCCAGCAACTCCTTCTGGGCATTACCCAGTTCCACTCCCTGCCCCACCAGTGCCAAGGGGCGCTGCGCGCGGTTGATGAGCGTGGCGGCCTCGCGCACGGCCTCATTGTCGAGTTTGGGATAGGGCACGTAGGAGCGCACGAAGTTGACTTTCATCGGCTCCCAGTCTATCTCCTCTACTTGAGCATTCTTGGCAAAGTCGAGTACCACAGGCCCCGGACGCCCGGTGCGGGCGATGTAGAAGGCACGGCTGACAGCCCATGCCACATCGCTGGCATGGCGTATCTGATAGCTCCACTTGGAGATAGGCTGGGCCACGCCCACAAGGTCTACCTCCTGGAAGGCATCGGTACCGAGGGCCGAGATAGGCACCTGTCCGGCAATGACTACAATCGGCGTGGAGTCGAGCATAGCATCGGCGATACCTGTCAGCGTGTTCGTCACACCAGGACCACTGGTAACCAGGGCGACACCTACGTTGCCACTGATGCGGGCATAGCCCTCGGCGGCGTGGGTGGCCGCCTGCTCGTGGCGCACCAGGATGTGGTCAAAGCATTTCTTCTCGCCTCGGGTGTAATCGAAGAGCGCGTCGTAAGTAGGCATGATGCTGCCGCCAGGGTAACCGAAGATAACCTTCACACCCTCGGCCTGCAGGGCGCGCATCAGTGCCTTTGCGCCTGTTATTCTGTCTTTAAGCATATTCCAATATTTTCTAGTATTCCTAGTATTTCTAGTGCCTCTAGTCGATAATCCTCACGCCGCCCTTATCAGCCGAACTAACGCTTTGAGCGTATGCACGCAGGGCCTTGGATATCTGGCGGTTACGCTTCAGCGGCTGATGAGGTCGCTGGGCCAGTTCCTCGTCGGAGAGCTTGACGCTGATAGAGCGCGAGGGGATGTCGATCACGATGATGTCGCCATCCTTGATCTTGCCGATGTTACCGCCATTGGCAGCCTCGGGCGAGATGTGTCCGATAGAGAGGCCGCTGGTGCCGCCGGAGAAGCGACCGTCGGTGATGAGGGCGCACTCCTTGCCAAGGTGCATACTCTTAATATAAGAGGTGGGATAGAGCATCTCCTGCATGCCGGGGCCTCCCTTGGGACCCTCGTGAGTAATCACCACACAGTCACCGCTCTTCACCCGTCCGCCGAGGATGCCCTCGCAGGCGTCTTCCTGGGAGTCGAACACCACGGCAGGACCCTCGAAGTGCCACAGGGCCTCGTCGACACCGGCAGTCTTCACCACACAACCGTCCTGGGCAATGTTGCCGAAGAGTACGGCCAGTCCGCCGTCCTTCGTATAGGCATGCTCCAGGTCACGGATGCAGCCGCCCGCGCGGTCGGTATCGAGTGTCCCCCACTCTTCCGACTGCGACCCCATCTTCGTAGAGAATCGGTTGCCCGGGGCCGACTGATAGATGCGGTTGGCCTCCGGATCGACGTTGCCGTCGACGATGCTGTATTTCTTGATGGCCTCGCCGAGCGTCATGCCGTCCACACGGATGGCAGAGCCGTCGATGAGCCCACCTTTATTCAGTTCGTTGAGAATACCGAGAATACCGCCGGCACGTCCACACTCCTGCACAGAGTACTTCTGTGTGTTCGGAGCCAACTTGCAGAGACAAGGCACGCGGCGGGAGAGTTCGTCGATATCCTTCATCGTGAAGTCGGTACCGGCCTCCTGGGCCACGGCCAGCAGATGGAGCACGGTATTGGTGGAGCCGCCCATAGCAATGTCGAGGGCCATGGCGTTCATGAATGCCTTGCGAGTGGCAATCGAGCGTGGCAGCACGCTCTCGTCGCCGTCCTCATAGTAGGCGAAGGCATTCTTCACCACCTGACGGGCTGCTGCCTTGAACAACTCGATGCGGTTCGTATGTGTGGCCAGGATCGTACCATTGCCAGGCAGCGAGAGTCCGATGGCCTCGGTGAGCGAGTTCATCGAGTTGGCGGTGAACATGCCTGAGCACGATCCGCAGCCAGGGCATGCACAATGCTCAATCTCCTCAATCTCCTCGTCGGTGACCGAGGGATCGGCACCCTTCACCATGGCCGTGATGAGGTCGGCGTTTTCGCCGCGCCATTTGCCGGCCTCCATGGGGCCACCCGAACAGAATACCGTCGGGATGTTCAGGCGCATCGATGCCATCAGCATGCCGGGCGTCACCTTGTCGCAGTTGGAGATACAGATCATGGCGTCGGCCTTGTGGGCATTGACCATATACTCCACCGAGTCGGCGATGATGTCGCGCGAGGGCAGCGAGTAGAGCATACCGTCGTGGCCCATGGCGATACCGTCGTCGATGGCAATCGTATTGAACTCAGCCGCAAAGCAGCCCATCTTCTCGATTTCTTCCTTCACTATCTGGCCTATCTCGTGCAGATGGGTATGACCTGGCACAAACTGCGTGAATGAGTTGACGATGGCAATGATTGGCTTGCCGAACTGCTCATGCTTCATACCCGTGGCCACCCAGAGCGCCCGCGCCCCAGCCATTCTTCTACCTTCTGTGCATACCGCACTTCTCAACTGATGCTTCATATATATACAAAGTGTCTTAATTCCGAAAATTAGCTGCAAAATTACACTAATTCTATCAAACAGCCAACTTTTTCGGATTATTTTCGTAATTTTGCAGCAAATTATTGATAACTAATTACAAATTGAAATGAAAGCAAGACTACTGGCTGCGCTCCTGACGGTCGCCACGACGGCCCTGGCACAGCAGCGACAGGAAATCACATTGACAGACAACTGGAGTTTCTCACACGACCGGCAGGCGTGGCAGCACGTCAGCGTGCCCCACGACTGGGCCATCAGCGGACCCTTCGACAAGAAGTGGGACCTGCAGCGGGTGGCCATCGAGCAGAACGGCGAGAAGGTGCCCACGGAGAAGAGCGGACGCTCGGGCGCCCTGCCCTGGATCGGCGAGGGCCACTACCGCCGCACGCTGATGATTCCTGAGGGATATAACCGGGCCGAACTGCTCTTCGACGGCGCGATGGCTGAGCCTACGGTCAGCATCAACGGACAGAAGGCTGGCTACTGGGCCTACGGCTACAATGCCTTCCGCGTGGACATCACCCCCTACGTCAAGGCCGGGGAGAACCTGCTGGAGGTTGACCTGAAGAACGTGGAGGAGAGCAGCCGCTGGTATCCCGGCGCAGGCATCTACCGCCCAGTGAAACTCGTCCTCACTGGCAATGACTACATCGACCCCTGGAAGACCTTCATCCGCACCACCGCGCTCCAGGGCGACAAGGCCACCATCGACGTGACCGTAGGCAGCGGCAGTCAGCAGGGGCCGACACAGGGCTTCGAAGTGGAACTGCGCGACGCCAAGGGCCGCCTGGTGGGCCACGAGCACGTCAGCAAGACCGGTGCCGACGGCGAGTGCCACATGACCTTCACCATCGACCACCCGCAGCTGTGGTCGCCGGAGTCACCTTATTTATATAAGGCACACATCAGACTGATGCAGAACGGCCGCACGCTCGACGAGGTGACGCAGCGCTTCGGCATCCGCACCATCAAGGTGTCTCGTGAAGGCGGCTTCCAACTCAACGGCGTGACCCGCAAGATCAAGGGCGTATGCCTGCACCACGACCTCGGCCCCCTGGGCGCTGCCGTCAACAAGGCCGCTCTCATCCGACAGATCAAGACGATGAAGGAGATGGGCTGCGATGCCATCCGCACGGCCCATAACATGCCGAGCCAGATGCAGATGGACATCTGCGACTCGCTGGGCATGATGGTGATGGCCGAGTCGTTCGACATGTGGCTCTACCCCAAGTGCAAGAACGGCTACGCCCGCTTCTTCGAGGAGTGGAGCGGGAAGGACCTGGAGAACCTGCTCCGCGCCAACCGCAACCATCCGAGCATCATCATGTGGTCGATAGGCAACGAGATACCTGAGCAGGGCAGCGAGAAGGGTCGTGAGATCTCACAGCGACTGCAGGACATCTGCCACCACCTCGACCCCACGCGCCCCGTCACCCAGGGCCTCGACCATGCCGAGGCATCCATCCAGAGCGGCGTGGCCAAGGTGATGGACGTGCCGGGATTCAACTATCGCGTACATAAGTACGACAACAATATCAAGGGACTGCCGCAGGGATTCCTGCTCGGCTCCGAGACGGCATCGACCGTCAGCAGCCGGGGCGTGTATAAGTTCCCCGTCAGGCCCGACGACAACACCCGCTTCGCCTCCTGGGCCAAGGGCTACGACCCGAAGGCCATCCTCACCGCCGACGGACAGTGCTCGAGTTACGACCTGGAATACTGCGCCTGGAGCAACCTGCCCGACGACGACTGGGTGCAGCAGGACGACAAGCCGTGGGTGATCGGCGAGTTCGTGTGGACGGGCTACGACTACCTCGGCGAGCCCACCCCCTACGACGAGTACTGGCCCTCGCGCTCCAGTTACTTCGGCATCTGCGACCTGGCCGGACTGCCCAAGGACCGCTACTGGCTCTACCGCTCGCGATGGAACACCAAGGAGCACACCATCCACCTGCTGCCCCACTGGAGTTGGGGCACCAATAAGCGCGAAAAGGGCCGCCCGGCATCCCGCAAGGGCAACGCCCGCCAAGGCGAGAACCGCATCGGACAGGTGACGCCCGTCTACTGCTACACCGACTACCCCTCGGGCGAACTCTTCGTCAACGGCAAGAGCCAGGGCCGCATCACCAAGAACCCCGCCGAGCGTCTCGACCGCTACCGTCTGCGCTGGAACGACGTCAGGTATGAGCCGGGCGAGGTGAAGGTGATAGTCTATGATGCCGACGGCAATCCCCAGGGCGAGCAGACCATCAAGACCCCCGGCCAGCCCGCCAAGCTGCAGCTCGACGCCTGGACGGCCAATGATGCCCCCCTCCTCCACGCCGACGGCTCCGACCTCGCCTTCATCACCGTCTCGCTGACCGATGCCGAGGGCACCCTCATCCCCGATGCCTCCGACCAGCTGACCTTCGAGGTGACGGGCGCAGGCCGCTTCGAGGCCGCCTGCAATGGCGACGCCACCAGCCTGGAGTCCTTCACCCTGCCCACCATGCGCCTCTTCAGCGGACAGCTCGTGGTCATCATCCGCAGCGCCCGCCAGCCCGGCGACATCACCCTGAAAGTCTCCGACCAGCAGCGCGGCCTGAGCCAGAGCATCACCATCAAAGCCATCTGAGCCATGCAGACAAGCATCGACAGCACCCGATGGTACGACCGCATCTGGGCCGCGCTCATCTTCTTCACCCGCCTGCCCTTCTGGCGGCTCCATCAGCCGCCCCGCGAGTGCTACGCGACCGTCGTCGAGCACTGGCCGCTGGCGGGATGGATCACCGGCGGCAGCATGGCGGCGGCACTCTTCTTCGGCAGCATGTGGCTCCCCTACCCCGTGGCCGTCATCGCAGCCATCGCCACGCGACTGCTCGTCACCGGAGCGCTCCATGAGGACGGGCTGGCCGACTTCCTCGACGGCTTCGGCGGCGGTGGCAGCGACCGCCAGCGCATCCTCGACATCATGAAGGACTCCCGCATCGGCACCTACGGCGTGCTGGGACTTCTGGTCTACATGCTGCTCCTGGCCGCCGCCCTCCTCTCGCTGGCACCCGAGGTGGCCGCACTGGCCATCCTGGCCGCCGACCCATTCAGCAAGATGGTCGCCTCGCAACTCGTCACCATGATGCCCTACGCCCGCAGCGAGCAGGAGGCCAAGGCCAAGACCGTCTACCGCAAGCCCAGCGTCCGCGCGGGCGTCAGCCTCGCCCTGCAGGGCCTGCTGCCCATGACGGCTTTCATCTGGCTGACCACCGTTTCGTGGGATGCGGTCATCTTCCTGCCCGCCCTCGTGATGTATTTCCTCTACCTACTCATCTGGCGCCGACTGCGCGGCTACACCGGCGACTGCTGCGGAGCCGTCTGCCTGCTGGTGGAGCTGGCCGTCTACCTCGTCGTCTGCGCCCAGCAACCGATATTCACATTGCCATGGAAGTAATATTGATCCGACATACCAGCGTCGACGTGCCCCGGGGCACCTGCTACGGGCAGAGCGACGTGCCCGTGGCCGAGACCTTCGAGCAGGAGGCCGCCGTCACTAAACAGGCCCTCGCCGAATACGAGCCCTTCGACCAGGTATTCTCATCGCCCCTGACCCGTGCCACCCGTCTGGCCGCCTACTGCGGCTACCCCCGCCCCCGGCTCGACAACCGGCTGAAGGAGATGTACATGGGCCAGTGGGAGATGCAGCGCTACGACGACCTGCAAGGCCCATACGCAGAGCAGTGGTACAACGACTACATGCACCTGCCGACGCCCGGCGGTGAGGGATTCCCCGACCTCTACCGGCGCGTGGCCAACTTCCTCGACGAGCTCCGGCAGCAGGAGTATCGCCGTGTAGCCATCTTTGCCCACGGCGGCGTGCTTATCAGCGCCGGCCTCTACGCCGGACGCTTCACCGCCGAGCATGCCTGGGACAACCTCGCCCCCTTCGGAGGCATACAGACCATCGAATTATGAAACATATCATCCTCATCACCGGCGGCCAGCGCTCAGGCAAGAGCCGCCACGCCGAAGAACTGGCCCTGAGCCTCTCGACGAACCCCGTCTACCTGGCCACGGCCCACGTCTGGGACGACGAGTTCCGTGAGCGCGTGCGCATCCATCAGCAGCGCCGGGGGCCCCAGTGGACCAATATCGAGGAGGAGCGCCATCTGAGCCGCCACGACCTGACGGGCCGCGTAGTCGTCATCGACTGCGTGACCCTCTGGCTGACAAACCTCATCACCCCGGAAAACCCGGAATATCCGCAATCCCCCACAGCCACCATCCTCGCCGCCGCCAAGGCCGAGTTCGACGCCTTCACCGCCCGCGATGCCACCTACATCTTCGTCACCAACGAGATTGGCTCCGGCGGCGTCAGCCCCAACGCCCTCCAGCGCCGATTCACCGACCTCGAGGGCTGGATGAACCAGTACATCGCCGCCCGCGCCGACGAGGTCATACTCATGGTAAGCGGCATAGCAGTCAAGATAAAATAAGATGAAGCACTTCGACATCCACCCCGTAGACACGACCCTGCAGGACCGCATCCAGCAGAAGATCGACAACCTCAACAAGCCCCTCGGCTCACTCGGACGACTCGAGCAGCTGGCCATGCAGATCTGCCTCATCCAGCAGACTCTCACACCGTCGCTCGCCCACCCCTGCCACCTGCTCTTCGGCGGCGACCACGGCATAGAGCGCGAGGGCGTGAGCGTCAGCCCGCGCGAGGTCACCTGGCAGCAGATGGTCAACTTCACCCGTGGCGGCGGCGGCGTCAATATGTTCTGCCGACAGCACGGCTTCACGCTCCGCATCATTGACGTGGGCGTAGACCACGACTTCCACGGCCTGCCCGGCATCATCGACCGCAAGATAGCCCGGGGCACGCGCAACTTCCTCCACGAGCCGGCGATGAGCCCCGAGGAGTTCGACCGCGCCATCCAGACGGGCAGCGACATGACCGACGAGTGCATCGCCGAGGGCTGCCGCGTGCTCTCCATCGGCGAGATGGGCATCGCCAACACCTCGCCCTCCAGCATCTGGATGAGTCTGCTCTGCGGCATCCCCCTTGAGGAGTGCATCGGTGCCGGAGCCGGACTCGACAGCCCCGGCATCCGCCATAAGGCCGACGTCCTCACGAGGGCACTGCGCAAATATCAGGGGGACGGTTCTTTTGTCAGNNTGACAAAAGAACCGTCCCCCTGTTACTCCGCTACTTCGGCGGCTTCGAGATGGTGGCAGCCGTCGGGGCGATGCTCCGCGCCGCCGAGCGACATCTTATTATATTAATAGACGGCTTCATCATGACCGCCTGCGCCCTGGCTGCCATCCGCCTCTGCCCCGCCGCGCAGGATTACATGATCTTCACCCACTGCGGCGACGAGAGCGGCCACCGCCTGATGCTCCAGGCCATCGGCGCCCGACCCCTGCTCCACCTCGGCCTGCGACTCGGCGAGGGCACCGGCGCCCTCTGCGCCTTCCCCATCGTCGACTCAGCCGTGCGCATGGTCTGCGAGATGAACAACTTCGACAATGCCCGCATCACCAAGTACTTCTGACTTTATCAACATTCATCAACCCAACAAAACAAGAGAACGATATGATTAGACGCAGTGTATTACTCATCTGCCTCATGGCAGCCGCAGCCTGCTGCACGGCAGCAAGCAGAAACGACATCGAGCGCCAACAACTGTTCGATGACAACTGGCGCTTCGCACTCAACGACAGCACCCAGTGGCGCACCGTCGCCCTGCCCCACGACTGGAGCATCGCGGGCGGCTTCGACAAGGACGCACCCGCCGGAGGCGACGGCGCCTACCTGCCCACCGGCAAGGGCTGGTACCGCAAGACATTCACCCTCACCAAGGCCCATCAGGACAAGACGCTCCGCCTATACTTCGAAGGCGTCTACATGAACGCCGAAGTCTACGTCAACGGCCAGCGAGCCGGAGGGCACCCCTACGGCTACTCCTCCTTCTTCGTCGACATCACCCCCTACGTCACCACGGGCCGAAACGAGGTAGAAGTGCGCGTGGACAACTCCCGACAGAAGAACTGCCGATGGTACAGCGGCTCGGGCATCTACCGCCACGTGTGGCTCCTGACCACCCCCAGGCGATACATCGACGAGTGGAGCCTCAGCGTGACCACACCCGACATCCACACCGTATGCCTGAAAGCGGAAGTGGTGACAGCCGACGGACAGCGCAAGCCCGTCAGCAAGACCATCCGTCACGACCAGCCACGCCTCTGGTCGCCCGACGACCCCTACCTCTACCACACCACCCTCGAGGCCGAAGGCGACCGACTGCCCGTCACCTACGGCATACGCACCATCGAATACTCCGCCGAGCGGGGCCTCCTGCTCAACGGCCAGCCACTGCTGCTCAACGGCGGATGCGTACACCACGACAACGGCATCCTCGGCGCAGCAGCCTTCGACGCCGCCGAGTACCGCCGCGTACGAATGCTCAAGGAGGCCGGATTCAACGCCGTGCGAACCTCCCACAACCCGCCCTCGGAGACATTCCTCAGAGCCTGTGACGAACTCGGGCTACTCGTCATCGACGAGGCCTTCGACGGCTGGCGCGAGAAGAAGAACGACCACGACTACTCCACCCTCATCGACCAGTGGTGGCAGCACGACCTCAGCGCCATGGTGATGCGCGACCGCTGCCACCCCAGCGTATTCTGCTGGTCGACGGGCAACGAGGTGATCGAGCGCAAGAAGATCGAAGTGGTCAAGACCGCCCACCAGATGGCCGCGCTCTGCCACCAGCTCGACGAGACCCACCGCCCCGTCACCTCCGCACTCGCCGCCTGGGACAGCGACTGGGACATCTACGACCCCCTGGCCGCCGAGCACGACATCGTGGGCTACAACTACATGATCCACAAGGCCGAGAGCGACCACCAGCGCGTGCCACGCCGCGTGATGATGCAGACCGAGAGCTTCCCCCGCGACGCCTGGCGCAACTACCGCATGGCAGCCGACCACACCTACGTCATCGGCGACTTCGTATGGACGGCCATCGACTACCTCGGAGAGTCGGGCATCGGCCGATGGTACTACGACGGAGAGACACCCGGCGAGCACTGGACCAACCCGATGTACCCCTGGCACGCCGCCTACTGCGGCGACATCGACCTGACCGGGCGCCGCAAACCCATCTCCCAC
Source organism: Prevotella sp. UBA2444 (assembly GCA_002342665.1). GTDB lineage: Bacteria > Bacteroidota > Bacteroidia > Bacteroidales > Bacteroidaceae > Prevotella. The sequence goes on along the minus strand of DDQK01000010.1, from coordinate 63,919 downwards.
TACCGCAGCATGCTCTGGAACCCCGACGGCGAGCAGCTCTACATGGCCGTGCGCGAGCCCGACGGCTACCGGGGCCGCGTGAAGACCACCATGTGGGGCACCTGGCCCACCTCGCAGTGCTGGAACTGGGAGGGCCACGAGGGCAAGCCCATCGACGTGGAGGTCTACTCCCGCTACCCGAGGGTGCGGCTGACGCTCAACGGCCAGGTCGTCGGCGAGAAGCCCACCGACCAGTGCATGGCCACCTTCACCCTGCCCTACCAGCCGGGTGAACTCCGAGCCGAGGGACTGGCCGACGCCCAGCCCGCCGAGAGCCAGACACCGCAGGCCGACGGAGCACAGCCAGCCAAGAGCGTCACCCTGCAGACCGCAGGCAAGGCCGAGGCCATCCGCCTGACGGCCGACCGCACAACCTTGAAGGCCGACGGCCAGGACCTGGCCTTCATCACCGTCGACCTGCTCGACGCGCGGGGCATCCCCCACCCCGCTGCCGCCCCCGAACTCTCGGCCACCGTCAGCGGCCCCGCCACCCTCGCCGCCTTTGGCAATGCCGACATCAAGGACTGCTCGCCCCTCAGCGATGCCCGCCACCGTGCCTGGCAGGGCCGCGCCCTGCTCGTCGTCAGGAGCGCCGGGAAGTCAGGCACGGTCAGCATCACCGTCCGCGGCGACCAGCTGAAGCCGGCGACGGTAAAGCTGAAAGCGAAATAAATATTTGACCATCATAAATAGGAAATGAATAGCAAACTGTACAAATGGGTGCTCGCAGCGACCCTCATCTGCGGTAGCTGCGCACCTCTGTGGGCCCAGCTGGGCAACACGGCCAAGGCGGAGAAGTGTCGCAAGGACTGTGAGGCGAACGGATGGGTGCCGGTATCCATGCGCGACGACTGGACCACCATCTACGGGCCTGACGTCAGGCCAGCGGCCACCGCCGTCCGGTCTGTAAGCCGTGTCGCCGGGAGCCATGGCCAGGCATACACTATCGGCGGCCTGCCCGCTACGGAAGGGACACGGGGTATCGTCGTCAGCAATCAGAGGAAGACGGTCAGGAGATAGCGATAATCCAGAAGAGAGAGTATCACCATCATCAGCTCAGCCGTGCGATTGATGCGCACGGCCAGCAGCATGTCGTCGGTGGTGAGTGGTCGGTCGTTGGAGCCGATGTAGGGTTTGTAGAAGAGCTGTCCGAAGTAGAGGTGGGGGCCTCCGAAGCGGCAGTCGAGGATGCCAGCGAGGGCTGCCTCGGGGTATCCGCTGTTGGGCGAGGCGTGGCAGCGGGCGTAGCGGCGGACGAAGGCGAGGCGGCGAGGGAGGCCGGAATATCCGGAGGAACCGGATAGACCGGAATATCCGAAAAAACCGGAGGCGATGACCATCAGCAGGGCGGTGAGGCGGGCGGGCAGATAGTTGGCAGCGTCGTCGAGGCGGGCGGCCCAGCAGCCGAAGTCGCGATAGCGGTCGGTGCGATAGCCTATCATCGAGTCGAGCGTGTTCACCATCTTGTAGGCCAGCATGCCCGGTGTGCCGAGCAGGAGGAGCCAGAAGAGCGGGGCGATGACACCGTCGGAGAGGTTCTCGGCGAGGGTCTCGAGGGCGGCCGTGCGCACCTCCTGGGCCGAGAGCTGCGATGTGTCGCGGCCCACGATGCGCGACACCTGTGCCCTACCCTCCTCCAGCGAGCGGTCGAGGGCGAGGAACACGGCGTGCACCTCGCGGATGAGCGTCGTGCCGGCCAGGCAGTAGAAGATGGCCACGGCATCGAAGAGTATCAGCCACGGATTGACACGGATGGGCACGGAGGCAGGCAACAGGGAGAGTCCGAGTGAGTCCATGTCAATCCGTGGCAACAGGGAGAGTCCGTAGCGGATGCCGCTGGCGAGGGCGAAGACGAAGAGGATGAGGCCGACGGCCATCGCGGCCCCTTTGGCCCGCCGATGCCGCCCGCGGTTGAGCCGCCGTTCGCCGAAGGCTATCATCCGCCCGAACCACACGATGGGGTGCGGCAGTCGCCGGGGGTCGCCCAGGCAGAAGTCGAGCAGCCAGCCGATGAGGAGGGAGAGAGGACTGAACATTGAAGATTGGAAATTGAACATTGAACATTGAAGATTGAAGGTCCCGATTGAGTGAGAGCCATGATGCTCGCATCAATGGCCGAGCGTGAGGGACTTCGCCCGACAGGGCAACATTAATCCTGGGAGAGAATCCGATAGATGCGCGCCACATCGACATGACGGCGGACGTGGTCGGCCAGCCGGTCGTACTGCTGCTCCTTGAAGGCGGAGTAGTCGAAGGGGCGGTCGGCGGCCGAGAGACGGTCGGCGTAGGGCCGGAGGAGGAAGTCCACGAAGGCGGTGTTGTCGAGGATGCCGTGTACGTAGGTGCCCATGCAGCGGTCATCGGCGATGTAGCCGTCGTCGCGGCCGTCGCTCAGGTGAAGCAGGGGCTGCGACGGGGCGTCGCCGAAGGGCCGCGTCTGGCCCATGTGGATCTCGTAGCCACGTCCGAACTGACAGTTCACCTGGCGGGTGACCTTGTCGCCAGCCATCGTGGTGGTGACGGGCAGGAGGCCGAGGCCCGGCAGGCGCTCGATGTCACCCTCCACGTGGTGGGGGTCGCAAACCTCGACGCCCATCAGTTGGTAGCCGCCGCAGATGCCGAGCACCGTAGCCCCCCGGCGACGGGCCCCGACGATGGCCTGGGCGCAGCCGTTGCGGCGCAGTTCGAGTAGGTCGCTGAGTGTCGACTTGGTGCCGGGCAGGATGATGACGTCGGAGGCGAGGATGTCGCTCACGTTGCTGGTATAGAAGAGGTGGATGCGCGGGTCACGCTCCAGGGCGTCGAAGTCGGTATAGTTGGAGAGATGCCTGAGCAGCACCACTGCCACGTTGACGCGGCCCTGCTCCATCTGCCTCGACTTGCGCGAGAGGGCCACGCTGTCCTCCTCCTCGATGCGGATGTCGTTGAAATAGGGCACCACGCCGAGCACGGGCACGCCGCAGATGTCCTCCAGCATGCGTCGGCCCTCACTGAAGAGTCGCAGGTCGCCCCGGAACTTGTTGATGATGATGCCCCGGATGAGCCGTCGGTCGTCGGGCGACTGTAGGGCGATGCTGCCGTAGACGGAGGCGAACACGCCGCCGCGGTCGATGTCGCCCACGAGTATGACGTCGGCTCCTGCGTGGCGGGCCATCGGGAGGTTCACCAGGTCGGTGTCGCGGAGATTGAGTTCGGAGATGCTGCCGGCGCCCTCCATCACGATGGGATTGTAGCGCGCGGCCAGGCGGTCGAAGGCGGCGCACACCTCGCGACGGAAGTCGGTATCGAGGGAGACGGCGGCAGTGCTGCCGTTTGCTGGACGGCAGGACGCCCCTCGGCGCCGCCAGAAGTCGTAGGCATCGCGGTTGCCGATGGGGCGACCGTTGAGTACGACCTGCGAGGTATGGTCCGACTGTGGCTTGAGTAGCAGGGGGTTCATGTCGGTGTGCGGGGGGATGCCCGCAGCCTCGGCCTGCACGGCCTGGGCGCGGCCTATCTCCAGCCCGTCGGGAGTGGCGTGCGAGTTGAGGGCCATGTTCTGCGCCTTGAAGGGCGCGGGGGCGTAGCCGTCCTGTCGGAAGATGCGGCAGAAGGCTGCTGCGATGATGCTCTTGCCCACATCACTGCCCGTGCCTACGAACATCAGGGGGTGGAGTCGTCTCATAGGTCGCGGCCTGGTTTTAATTGTTCGGCATCGTCGAAGGTGAGGATGGCGTTGCAGAGCGTGGCGGCGAGACTGCTGCCGCCCTTGCGCCCCTCGACGATGATCTTCGGGATGTCGCGGAAGGGCTTCACCATGTGCTTCGACTCACAGACGTGGACGAAGCCCACCGGTGCGGCGATGATGCCCGCAGGCCGGGCCTTGCCCCGGCGGACCAGGTCGCAGAGTTCCATCAGGGCCGTGGGGGCGTTGCCGAAGGCGTAGAGGGCATCGGGGTACTCCTCGACGGCCAGGCGGATGCCGGCCTGGGTGCGGGTGATGTTTTCAGAGGGGAGAGGTGAGGGGTGAGAGGTGAGAGAAATGACGCGGGGGTCGGCGAGATAGCACTTGGCCTCGATGCCCAGCCGCTGTAGGGCTCCCTTGCGTATGCCGCTGCAGGCCATCGTCACGTCGGTGATGATGGTGCGCAGCGAGCCGTCGGCCACCTTCTCGTAGAGCCGTTCCACCGCACGGTCGTCGGTGTAGAGGATATCCTCCATCTCGAAGTCGGCCGTGGTATGGATGGCGTGGAGCAGTGCCCACTTGTGGCCGAGGGGATAGTCGCGACGCCGCAGCTCGCCCTCGATGGTGCGGAAGGACTCCATCATGATCTGCTGGCCCTGGCCGACGCCATCGCCGGGCTGCTCGCGATAGTAGCCGCGAGGAGTGATCATCCGTCCGTCGGAGACGTAGGTCTGCGAGTTGCCGATGAGTATCACGGTGAACATATCCACCCGTTCTGGGTCGAAGTCGCCCAGCGTGGTCAGCGTCACCTGCTGGTCCTCGCGCCCTGCCTGCCGTACATAGCCCAAGGGCGTGTCCGGCCGCCGACTCTGCAGAAAGAGTTCCTGCAGCCGGTAGAGTTGCCAGTAGCGGTCGTGGGAGCGGGGGTTGTAGACGGCGGTCACGAAGTCGGCCTCGGCAGCCGCCCGTATGCGCCGCTCGATGGTCGCCCAGAGCGTCATCAGGTCGGAGAGCGAGATGACCGCCAGGTCGTGACCGATGGGAGCGCCGAGCAAGGCGGCCGCCTTCTGGAAGGCGGAGATGCCGGGGAGGGTAACAACCTCTGGCGTGGCGGAACTACCGCCACGCACTTGACGGGACGCATGGGGGGCGCTCGCCAGCATCTCGTGGATGAGGGGTGCCATGCCGTAGATGCCGGCGTCGCCGGAGGAGATGACCACGACGGTCTTGCCCGCCTCGGCCAGGCGCAAGGCCGTCTCGGCACGCTCGCGCTCCCGCTTCATCCCCGTATCGATACATTCACAACCGTCAGGTACGTATGGCGCGATGAACTGGAAGTAATACTTATAGCCCACGATGGCATCTGCCCCGCGCACTGCCTCGACGACGGCGGGGGTGATGTCCTCAGGACTGCCAGGCCCGAGGCCTGCTATGATAATCTTACTCATAATGCTGTCTGTCTGCTTAAGGAAATGAAAAGGAGGCATTATCTCACGACAGTCCTCCTGTTCGGAACTTATATAATAATACACGTAATCTCACTCTATCTGATCTTCAGTCGTAGCCCCACAACGAGCATGCGGCCCGGGCTGTAGAGGGCGTACTTGCGCAGGGAGGCATCCTCGCGGCAGTCTGTCTTGTCGAATATGTTGTCGATGCCGATGGCCGGCTCTATCAGCGCCCAGCGGAGGACGTCGATGGTGTGCGTGGTGTGCAGGTTCCAGATGCCGAAGCCGGGGGCATCCTCGTAGCCTGGGTAGTAGGTCTTCGACTGGAGCCGGCCGTTGAGGTTCACGTTCAGGGCGTAGCGGCCCCATGAGTGGTGGTAGTTGGCGGCGAGGGTGGCGGCGTGTCGGATGCTGCGCTCCAAGGGCAACCAGTCGCCTGACGAGAGGGTGCGGGCATAGGTATAGACGTAGTTGGCGGAGAGGTTGAAGCCTCGGAAGAGGTTGGCCGAGACATTCAGTTGCACGCCCTTCACGTCGCCCTTGTCGCTGTTCTGGTAGAGGGCATACTGCACCAGTTTCGCGGCCTGGTCGTCGGTCATCTCGGGGAACTCATGCCTCAGCATGGCGAGCGAGGCGGCATCCACGGGTATGTTCTGCTTCACCACCATATCGTTGATGCGGTTCAGATAGCCCGTCAGGCTGACGGCGATGACATCCGTACGGTATTCGGCACTGAGCGAGAAGTAATGGCTCTTCTCTGGCTTCAGTCCCTGATTGCCGAAACTGACCTGGGCCTTGCCCCGGTTCACGCTGAAGTAGTGGTAGTAGAGCTCGTCGAGGCCGGGGGCGCGGAATCCGGCGGAATAGGTGGCGCGCAGACGGAGGTTGCCAAGGCCGTACATCAGCGAGGCCTTGGGGGTGAGGTGGTTGCCGAAGGTCTCGTGGTGGGTGTAGCGGAGACCGAGGGTGGCAGTGACGGAGCCACGGCCCACGCGGAATGATGACTCCTGCTGGGCGTAGGCGGCAAGGGTGGAGACATGCTGGTCGATGTCGCCGGAGGTGGCCTTCAGGTCATCCCGTCGCCAGTTGGCACCGAAGATGGTGGCGGCATCGCCGAAAGAGGAGGAGGCAGGGAAGAGGTGGAGGATGGCCTTCACCTCGCCGTCGAGCATGCGCTGCTTCTTCGACTGTATATACTCGCCCTCGGCGTAGGTCTTGGTCTCCACGTCGTACTCCTTGCCGTAGCGGTAGCGGTCGGTGGTCAGGTTAGCCTGCAGCGAGTTGCGGCTGGAGAACTTGTAGATGCCGCCAAGGTTCCAGCGCAGGCCCTTGTATCGCATCTCGTAGTCGATGCGGTCGTCGGGGCGGTGGGTCTTCTTATATGAATAGTCTATGCCCGCATTGAGCGCCAAACGGCGGTTGGGGGTATAGGTGAACTTCTGACTGAGGATGTGCGAGCGATGGCCCGTGACGTAGGGAGCCTCGCCGTTCTGATACCAGTCCTGCTGGTCGTGGTTGAAAGAGGTGTAGGAGCCGAAGCCGTGGGTGAAGATGTCGAGACTGACGCACTGCGTCAGTGTACTTGACGGGGAGAGACGGGTGTCGGTGGTGAGGGCGATGAGTTGCTGGGTGGGCTGGTCTGTGATGATGTTGATGACACCCGCGATGGCATCGGAGCCGTAGAGCGAGGAGGCGGCACCGTCGAGCACCTCAATGCGCTTGACGCGGGCCATGTTGATGCGGTTCAGGTCGATGTTGTTGGAGATGTCGCCGGAGAGTTTCTGTCCGTTGACGAGGATGAGGATATATTTGTTGCCGAGGCCATTCAGGCGCAGGTGGGTGCCCATGGAGTTGGGGGCCATCGACACCTGGGGCATCATGCGTGTCAGGGCTCCGTCTAGGGTGGTGATGCCCTGCTCGCGTATCTCTTGGGAGGAGATTACGTGTACGGGCGTGGCTGTGCTTTTCAGTCGCTGGTGGTGGCCAGAGCCTGTCACCACAATGGGGTTCAGATTATAGGTGCGGCTGGTCATCGACGTGTCCGTGCGATGAATCTGTGCAAAGGCAGTGCTCTCCGCAAAGAGCACTGCCGCGATCATAGTGATTCGGTCGAATTTCATGATATGATTACTCCGGATTCTTGGAGTGATAATAGTCGAGAGGCTCGCCGTTGATGGCGTCCTGGGTGTGGTTCATCCATACCTGACGGATGGTGGGCAGTTCGAGCAGGCCCTTCTCGATCATCGTCTCGTCGTTGCACTCGTAGCCCATGTGCTGGAAGAACATCTTCCACGAGGTGTCCTCCACCTCGCCCTCCTCGTTGGCGGTGAACTTCGTGCCGTCCCAGTTGTCGTCATCGTCGCCGGCCATGTCGTTGTGGCCGTGGTCGCCGTCGATCGACATCAGCGGGTGGCAGTACACCTTGCCGCCGGTGATGCCGGCAGCCTGCATACGCTCCAGCACGTCGGTCTTGAAGTTGTCCATCATGTCGACCGTGCCTACGAAGTAGTGCGGGCTGTACTCCTGCAGGGCAATCTCCAGTTCGTAGTAGCGCACGTTGGCCTTGTAGGTATCATAGCTGTCGGGGTTGCCGTGACCCATGAAGGCTACAACGCCCTCCTTGACCTTCTCGCTGTAGAGCGCATGGAGTTGCTTGGCCACCTCGGGCACATCCTCCATCGAGTCCTGAAGCAGGGGCACGCCGAGCTTCAGGGTGACGTTGGCCAGGTAACTGTCGTCGAGGTCGCCGTTGGCATTGTTGGCGAAGTCCTTGATGTAGTTGATCACGCGGGTGTACTCCTCACCGGGAATCACCTGGAGCGACTGCACCACAATCTCTGAGTACTGCACATCCTTGTCGGCAAAGGCGTTGAGCCAGAAGGGGGGCGCGTAGTAGTTGCGCGTCACACCGTTCTCACCGGCAGCGGCGCGGTTGATGCAGATGGCCGACGAGTAACTCAGGAAGATGTCGTAGTTGGGGAAGGCTGCCTTGTAGGCCTCGATGGTGGTGTCGAAGGTGTTGAAGGCCTGCTCCCAGGTAGAGCCGAAGGCCACGAGCAGGATGGCCTTGTCGTGCTTCTTGTTCTGCTTGACGTTGTCGGTGACGAGGGTCTGGTAGCGCGACCAGTTGTTGTCCTGCACCACGGGCACCTCTTTCTCTACAATCTTCTCGTCCTTGCTACAGGCGGTGAAGCCTGCGGCGATGCACACGGCCAGCGCGGCCAGTGCCATGTTCTTAATCTTGTTCATTGTCGTTTGATTTGGAATTAAACTTATTGTTAGTGAATTTCAGTTTCTTGCCTTGGGCGAACCTGAGGGTCAGCGTACCGTAGACGGTGCGCCCGGGACTGGTCGTGCCCAGGTGCAGTCCGTGGGGCGTGCGGTCGACGTAGTTGAAGATGTTGTCGATGCCGGCCTCCAGGCGCAGCAGCCACTTCTTGCTGAGAGGCAACTCGTGGTTGGTGCTGATGCGCCATATCTGGTAGCCCTTGCCGTCGCCGTTGATCTGATAGTAGCGCTTCGACGACATACGCCCGTAGATGCCGACGCCGGCATGGTAGGCCTTCGAGAAGTCATGGCTCCAGGTGGCAAAACAACTGCCTTTGTGGTGTGCCGTGCCGTCGATGGTGACGTCTACCAGCCGCTCGTGGGTCGTGTCGTATTTCCTGGCATCGGTGTCTAGATAACTATAACTGCCTCCCAGGAGCCACTCGTGGCCGATACGCCAGCGCAGGCTCACGTCGATGCCACGGGTCTTGGCCGTCTCCAGATTCTGGTACTGGCGGGTCTTAATGGGGTCGTAGGTGACGATATACTCGGCCGGTGCCTGCGTGTTGGGGATGGTCACGAGGGTGATCATGTCGCTCACCTTGTTCAGATAGCCCGTCACCGTCAGGTTCAGGCCCTGCCAGTTGTACTCGCCGCTCAGGGCGAAGTAGTTGGAGGTCTGCGGCTTGAGGTCTTCGTTGCCCAGGTAGAGGTAGGTGGCGTTCATATAGCGCACGTAGCGGTAGTGCTGTTCCTTGGGTGTCGGGGTCTTGAAGCCCTGGCTCCAGGTGGCGCGCAGGCGGACGGCATCGCCGAGGGAGAGCATGGCCGAGAGTTTAGGCGTAAGGCGGAAGCCGAACTGGCCGTTGTGGTTCAGACGGAGGCCGCCGGTGAGGGAAACGGCGGCATTACCGCCGTTTATGGGACAGCGCCACTCGTCCTGGAGGTAGAGGGCCTCGGTGTGGTCGGAGGCCTTGCCGCCAGCAACGCGCATCGGGGCCTTCAGGTAGTCGTAGCGCCACTCCAGGCCTCCGCTCAGGCGGTTGTCGGCAGGCAGGGAGAAAACGCCCTTCAGGTGGGCCATCGTGCGCTGCTGGTCGCTCTGCAGTTCCTCGTCGTCGGGGAAGTATGGGTAATAGGGCGTGAATTTGCCCTGTGGGTCGTAGCCGTCGGTCAGGGTGACGGCGGTAAAATAATAATAGTACGCATGACGGTCCCAGTTCACGTCGAGCGTGATGGCATCGCCGTTGCCGGCCGTCAGTCCGTGGAGCCACCTGCCGCCTGCTGCCAGGCTCTGGTTGCGGTACTCCATGTCGTAGGTCTTCACGTCGACGGCAGCATACTTGCCGCTGGGCCGGTAGATGCGTTTCCAGTAGGTGGAGCCCTCGGCGTAGAGTTCGAGACCCTTCGCAGGCTCGTAGGTCAGCCGCTCTGATACCTGCCAGTTGGTGTGGCGGTTCACGGTCATGTTGCGCGAGTCCTCTATCAGGAACTCCGTCTGCGCAGGGTCTTCCGTCGCCGTGTTCTGCCAGCCGTCGGAGTGTTGCAACTGGAAGTTGGTATAGCTCTTCACCCGACCGATGGCGAAGCCCAGACCGTTGTGCTGGCGCAGGTCGCCATAACTGCCGCCACGGGTGGTGTTCTCCAGGAGCAGGCCCTCGTCGTGCCGCCTAGTGATGATGTTGATGACGCCGGCGATGGCATCGGAGCCGTAGAGGGCACTCGAGGCGCCCTTCACAATCTCAATCTTCTCGATGTTGTGCGGGTCGATGAGCGAGAGGTCGTTCTGCCCGCCCACATCGCCGTGGATGCGCTTGCCGTCGATGAGCACCAGGATATAGTCGTTGCCCAAGCCGTTGAGTTGCATCTGCGAACCCATGTCGTCCTCATTGAAGCCGAACGATGCCGTCAGCCCAGCGAGGATGTCCTGCAGGCTCTTGCCGCCGTAGTTGCGGAGCATACGGGCGGTGATGACCTCCGTCTGCACGGGGGCATCCTTCAGCAGGTGCTGCGTGCCGGTACCCGTCACCACCACCTCCTGCAGACTGTCGGAACGCCATACGTCGCTCTTCACCGGGGCTTGATGACCAGCCCTCTGAGTTTGCGCCCCGACGGTCGCGACTGCGCATAAAGCCAGCAGTCCTACTGTCAGTCCTTTCTTCATTTCAAATGTCTTGCTTTCCGCACCGCTAACTCCTGAGCGGATGTACTATCGCTTTTCTGACGGCAGGTCTTCTGACTTTCTCCAGTCTGCCTTACCTTCCCGGCTTCCATCGCCAGTGGCGTTATACAGGCAGACCTCTAAATCGGAGATCACAGCTGCAGGAACAGTCCCGGATTCTCACCGGATTCCCTTACATCGAGGCGACATTCAGCCGCCTGATTGCCAAATCGGGTGCAAAGGTACAAAACTTTTTGGTTATAACCGCATAAATATGGAATATTTTTCCTACCTTTGCCCCGATGAATGCAAGTTTCATGATAGCGGCACCCTCCAGCGGCTCGGGCAAGACCACCATTGCCCGGGGGCTGATGGCACTCTTTCGCGAGAAAGGCTACACCGTGCAGCCCTTCAAGTGCGGCCCCGACTATATCGACACCAAATTCCATACGACGGTATGCGGTCGTCCGAGCGTCAACCTCGATACCTTTATGGCCACTCCGGAGCATGTTCGTGAACTCTTCGACCGCTATGGCCGTGATGCCAACATCTGCATCGTGGAGGGTATGATGGGACTCTTCGACGGCTACGACCGCGACCGCGGCTCGTCGGCAGAGATAGCCCGCGTGCTCGGCATCCCCATCGTGCTGGTGGTCGATGCCAAGTCGGCAGCCTACTCGACGGCAGCCCTGCTCTCCGGTTTCCTCCATTTCAGGAGCGATGTGCGCATTGCCGGCGTTATATATAATAAGGTGGGCTCGCCCCGCCACGAACAGATGCTCCGCCAGGTGTGCGACGACTTGCAAACACCCTGCCTCGGCTGCATCCCTAAGAGCCAGGAACTCGAGCAGGGCTCACGCTATCTGGGACTGGACTTTTCGAAAACATCTGACATATCCGTGCTCTCTGAGATGCTCGGAAAACACGTCGAAATCTCTGCCCTAAGCAAACTGGGAGTTTCCTCCGGGGAAAGTCCGACTTTGCTCCGGGGAAAGTCAGACTTTGCTCCGGGGAAAGTCAGAGCCCTCGTAGCACGCAGTCAGGAGGCCTTCTCATTCATCTATCAGGAGACCATTGATAATTTCGGACAAATAGGATTCTTCGACCCAGAGACACAAGTGCCCGACCTCAACGGCATCGACCTGCTCTACCTGCCGGGCGGCTATCCCGAGAAGCATTTGGAGGCGCTGGCACAGAACGAAGCCTGCCGCCAGGCCATCCACGACTATGCCGGGCGGGGCGGAAGAATCATCGCCGAGTGCGGCGGCATGATGTATCTCTGCCGAAGCATCGTCACCGACGCGGGCGAATACCCGATGTGCGGCGTGCTGCCCTACTCTATCACCGCCCGCAAGGCTGACCGACATCTGTCGCTGGGCTACCGCCGCTTCACGCTCGACGGCAGGGAGTATCGGGGACATGAGTTCCACTACACGCAGTTTCTGGGCCAGTCGCCGGAGAGCATCACCCAGGTATACAACGCCAAGGGTGAACCCGTGGCGACACCCGTCTTCCGCTACAAGAGCGTTTTAGCCAGCTACACACACCTGTATCAGATATGAGATTCATCGTCATAGGCATCACCGACCATCCCGCGCCCTTCTTTCCGCCAGAGGTGAAGAGCATCATCAGTCAGGGCAGAGTATTCTCCGGCGGCAAGCGTCATCATGAGATCGTGGCCCCGATACTGCCTGAAGGTGCAGAATGGATAGACATCACCGTACCACTCGACGCCGTGTTCGAGCGATACCGAGAAGTGGAGGCGACAGAACAAACTACTCCCCTCCTACAGGAGGGGTTGGGGGAGGTCATCATCGTATTCGCCAGCGGTGACCCTCTCTTCTTCGGTTTCGCCAACACCATCCGCAGCAGGATGCCGGAGGCAGAGGTCATCGTCTACCCTGCCTTCAACTCGCTGCAGATGCTGGCCCACCGCCTGCTGATGCCCTACCACGACATGCGCATCGTCTCACTCACGGGCCGCCCCTGGCACGAGTTCGACAGAGCCCTCATAGAACGGGCCCCGAAGATAGGTATCCTCACCGACCGCGAGCATACCCCTGCCGCCATCGCCCAGAGGATGCTCGACTACGGTTTCACCTATTATAATATATATATAGGAGAGCATCTGGGGAATCCATCCCAAGAAAGGGTCACGACACTATCACTCGAAGAGGCGGTCAATAAAGACTTCAGCCTTCCAAACTGCGTGATAGTAGCCACGGATGCACACGATGCCAAGCCTTTCGGCATCGCCGACACCGCCTTCGCCCTGCTCGACGGCAGGGAGAAGATGATCACGAAGATGCCCATCCGCCTACTGACCCTCCAAGCCCTCGACCTGCCCCGTCGCCACGTGCTTTGGGACATCGGAGCCTGCACGGGCAGCATCTCCATCGAGGCCCGACTGCAGTTCCCCCACCTCCAGGTCGTGGCTTTCGAGATACGCCCGGAATGCGAAGCCATCATCCAAGAGAACGCCCGCCGCTTCGGCACCCCCGGCATCACCCTCCGCATCGGCGACTTCCGTTCCGTAGACTGCGGCAGTGGCATAGTCCCCTCCCCTCCCGATGCTATCTTCATCGGCGGCCATGGCGGACACTTACAGGAAATCATGGCCAAGGCCCTCCGCTACCTCGCCCCCGGCGGCGTCATCGTGATGAACAGCGTCAAGGCTCCCCGCGTCACCACCGACAGCCATCGGCTCTGGGACGAAGCTTGCCGCGAACTCGGTCTGCGGCAGGAGCCACCCATGCACTTGCAAATCAACGACTATCACCCTATCACCATTCTAAAATGCAGAAAATAGCCATCATACAGATCAGCGAGGAGGGCAAGCACATCGCCCGTCTGCTGCTCTCCCAACTCAAGGGAGAAATTATCAGTCGCCAGAACGTCGACAAGCGCTGGCACGACTTCGACGCTTTCGTATTCATCGGAGCCATGGGCATCTGCGTGCGCACTATCGCCCCCTGCATCGCCGACAAGCACTCTGACCCCGCCGTGGTCTGTGTCGACAGCCTTGGCCTCAATGCCATATCGGTGCTGAGCGGCCATATCGGCGGAGCCAATGACCTGACAGACCGCATCGCCGGCATCATCGGTGCCAGACCGGTCATCACCACCCAGAGCGACCTTTCCGGGCTATGGGCCCTCGACACCCTGGAGACTCGCTTCGACTGGCCCATCGCCAGCGAAGACGACATGAACGAATGTATCTTCGCCTTCGTCAACCGCGAACCAACGGCCCTGCTCTTAGAGGCACGTGACGAAGGCACCGACTATCTCGAAGCCACCAGGCCCGATCACGTCACCCTCATCCACGACATCAGCGAAGCCGACCCTCGGAAGTTCCGACTGCTCATCATCGTGTCACCTTTCATCCGCCATGCCTCCGACGATATGCTCTGTCTGCACTTCGTGCCGATGGTGGGCACCATTGGCTTCGGACTGGCACACCTCCCTGAGGACTACGAACTCATCTACGACCAGATGGACGAAGCAATGGCAGACAACGGTCTGCTACCCTGCTCCCACCGCTACTGCACAATCGACGTGAAACAGAATGAGCCCTTCGTCAGACTGCTCGAAGATGAATACAACGAAACGGTTGAGTTCTTTACGGCAGAGGAACTGGCAAATGTAAAAGTGCCCCATCCGAGCGACATCGTGGCCAGTCATGTAGGCACGCCGAGCGTCTGCGAGGCAGCGGCCATTCTTGGCTCCAACCACGGGGAACTCATTGTGCCGAAAATCAAGGGCAAGACGTGGACGGCAGCCCTGGCCATCGACCGAAGACACCTCAGGGAGCAGAGCGGCCACATCGAAATCGTGGGCGCAGGTCCCGGCGACCCCGACCTCATCAGCGTTAGAGGCCGCAAAATGCTCGAACGGGCCGACCTTATTCTTTATGCCGGCTCTCTGGTGCCCAAGGCCCTCACCGATTGCCACAAACCGGGAGCCGTGGTGCGCTCCTCTGCCCCGATGACCCTCGAGGAGCAATGCCAACTGATGAAGGAGCATTACGACCGTGGGCACTTCATCGTCCGCCTGCACACCGGCGACCCCTGCATCTTCGGAGCCATACAGGAGCAGATGGCCTTCTTCGATGAGCACGGTATGGACTACCACATCACCCCAGGCATCTCCTCCTTCCTCGCTGCTGCCGCCGAACTGCAGAGTCAGTTCACTATCCCGGAGCAGACGCAGACCATCATCCTGACACGTGGCGAGGGGCGCACGCCGATGCCAGAAAAGGAACAACTGCACCTGCTGGCCCGCAGCCAGAGCACGATGTGCATCTTCCTCTCTGCCGCGATTGTCGATGACGTGCAGCGCGAACTGCTGATGGAATATCCTGAAGATACGCCCGTGGCCGCCTGCTATCATCTGACGTGGCCCGACCAGCAGATCTATCGCGGCAAACTGAAGGATCTGGCACGGATGGTACACGACAATCATCTCACCCTCACCACGATGCTCGTTGTAGGCGAGGCCATCGATAACCGACAGGGCCTCTCCGAACTGTATTCCAGCCACTTCACCCACCTCTTCCGCAAGGGCTGCGATTGAGCAAGAGAAGCCGGAACTCGTTTCGACTTCCGAGCATGAGCAGGCTCGACCAAAGGTCAAGGCGATGACGAAAAAGGCTCATAAAAACAACTTGTTTTACTTTCAAAGAGACTATCTTTTAGGAGCGTTTAGCATATCTTTTTAAAGGTAAAACAAGTTGTTTTACTTTTATGGATGACGTTTTCCCCTTTTTATAAAGGCATTCCAGCGCATCATGATGGCAGTGATAGTAAACAAAAAACTATCACTCCATCAAACAACCTGATATTCAATCACTTAACACCAAAAGTGATAGATATCTCATTTTTCATCAAAATAAAAATGTTGAAGAAATCACATATTATCCATGAGGATTCACCCTACTCGCCAGAAACCATTTATTTAATTCTTTTTTCTAATAAAAAAAGATAAAGCTTCGCTTATTTACATTATTATTTGTATATTTGCAGCAGAAAAAACAAAGAGAATAGACAAAATATGAGTGACATAAAGATATCTGTTAAGGATTTCAGGGCAATTCATAGTGCTGACATTGAGCTCAATGGCATTACCGTTATCGCTGGTGTAAACGGAAGTGGCAAGAGTACTCTGTCAAGATTGCTCTATACGATATTTAATAAAGTGAAAACATTAGACGATGTCTATCGGAATACTTTCAGCTTGGAAATTCAGCCAATTGAAGAAATTTGCCAGCAAATTTATGATACCTTAAAGCCTTCTGATTTTGGCTTAATTATTGGAGGTGAAGTTAAAGATGAGCGTGAGAATACTCAAAAGTGTATATCCTTGTTAGCAGATTCTTTTAACCAAGATGAGAAAACAAAAAGACTTGTCAGCATTATCAAGTATAACTTAGGTATAGATATAAAAGCTAAAGAAGATCTAAATATCATACTTGATAAATTTGACGAAGCAATTGCCAGATATGAAGATAGGAAGAGAAATCGTCCATTTAAGGAATTAGGAAACGAGATAGCATCAGAATTACAAGAAGATAACATCATTAATAAAGTCTCAGTTTCTGAGTATGGCTATACATTCTTTGGACCTGGCGTAGAGAGTGTTCCTTTATTGCATAGTGTCAAGTTCTGCACATATATTGATACACCCAAGAAGCTGGAGGTTCCTTTCTCTTATAGCGAATGGGATTACATTAACAGCCAAAAGGATGCAGCATATAATCAAGAGATAAGTAAATATCTATCGGATAACATTTTAAAGGGCGACGCATCATATTCAGAACAATCGAAAACATTGATTTACCAGCGTAACGATGGTCAGACTTTCGATCTTTCACAAAGTGCCACTGGTGTGCAGGCATTTGCCTTTCTTCAGCTGCTCCTGAAAAAGGGACTTATCAATGATCGTTCACTCATTATCATTGACGAACCAGAAGCCCATCTGCACCCTCAATGGATAGTGGAATATGCCAAGGTGTTAGTGGAACTCAACAAGAAGACCAAAGCCAGATTCTTTATTGCAACACACAGTACAGACATGGTTAGTGCCCTCCGCTATATCTCAGAGAAAGAAGAGACGCTTGATCATCTTTCATACTATCGCGCTGTTCCCTCAGATGCTGATGCCTATACCTACGACTATCAGAATATGGGTACAGACATCGAGCCGATATTCGAGTCTTTCAACAAGTCGTATGAACTGATAGAGAAATACGGAACAGACAATGGCTGAATATACGATAACAGATCCGAAAGGAATTCGGATTAAGAGTCTGCTATTGTCAAACATTCAAGGTATGCATACTCTTCTAAAGAAAGAAGGGTGTATAGATAGTGAAAACAAATTCTCAGATGAACAGAAAGCAATAGCCCTTGATGAAGTTCAGACGCGGATAGCTCAACAAAACAAAACGGACAAGCAGGCTTCTGCTGACGTGCTGTTATGTATTACAGGCAACAAGTATCTATTGGCAGATGCAAAGTTCAACAGCATCAGCGTCAAGAACATTTCACCTACAGAGTTGAAATCAAAGCTGAGCAGTTCAAAATCCCTTGTTCTCTCCGATGATTACACTTATGCTAATGTATTCTACGTGTTGTTCAAACAAAGCGTACTGACTCCTACCCAATACAACCGCCTAAAACGCCTGTTTGCAGGAAAGCCTCAGTTCCGCTTTGTGAATGCGATAGAGTTTTGGAAGTTATTTGATTAAATATTACTACGATATGAACAACAAAGAACCTGGTTACGTTTACATACTGACTAATCCCAGTTTCCGCGAGGATTGGGTGAAGATTGGTAAAAGTTTGCGTCCTGTAGATGTGAGAAGCAAGGAACTGGATAATACTGCCGTTCCCTTGCCATTCGAGATATTCGCCACGATGAAGACTACGAAATACAACGAGGTTGAGAAGTTGGTGCATAAGACCATTGACCGCCTCACCGATTTGCGTATCCGCCAAAACCGTGAGTTCTTCAATGTGGCTCCACAAATGGCCCTCGACATCTTTCGTGATATTGCTATGACGATTGACGATGCAGAGGTGACACTATACGAAGATAACAAGCCCATCGTTGAAAGCGAACATAAGGAGCCACAGAAGCGAGAAGTGAAACGCCCCCGTTTCAAATTCTCCATGTGTGGGATTAAGATTGGCGAACAAGTCACCTTCGATCCTACTGGAATAGTAGTAAAGGTTGCTTCCGACGATTCTATTGAATACGAGGGCCGCATCTATAAACTATCTCCATTCGTTGGTACCTTTATGCCAGAGGAACATCGCAACACCTCTGGTGCCTATCAAGGCGCTAAATATTTCTCATATAATGGGAAAGTGCTGGATGATATTAGAAAAGAAAAAGAGAATAATAATTGTTCGTTATGAAAGATTTGTTTGCAGAAAGATATGGTTATATAAAGCCCTCTGATGAATTAATAATTGAGTGTATGCCTCAAGATGTTATAAATGCACTTTGTAATTGTTTTAATTCTCTTGAGAATAACAAAGATGTTGATTATAATTCTGTTAACAATATCTGTTGGTTATACTTCTTTAATGAAAAACAATCTGACTATGATAAATATATTGATTGCATTACAGATTATCTTGATGATGATGACATCGAATGGTATCATAAATTAAGTCTGATTGATTTTGTTATTAAGGTTATTTCTGACTTTTATATAAGTTCTTTGCAGAAGTTTATCAAAAGAATTAATACAGAATTTGAACGTCTTAATTATGGCTACCGAATAATCAATAATCTTGTTACCCCAATTACTGCAAGAGAGGAAGTAGAAAGTATTGAAGAGGCTATTGACAATGCAAAAGACAATATTAAGGAACATCTAAATCGTGCTTTAATACATTTGGCAGACAAAGAAAAACCTGATTACAGGAATTCTATAAAAGAGTCTATATCTGCTGTTGGAGCTCTTTGTCGCCAGATGACAGGAGAGAATGATTTAGGGAAAGCATTATCAGCTTTAGAAAAGAAACAAGGATTGCTGCATCCACAATTGAAGGTTGCATTTAACAACCTATATAGTTATGTAAATGAGAAGCAAAGTGGTATTCGTCATGAATTGATGGATGAAGATGGTACTTATGTGCCAACATACCATGAAGCAAAGTTTATGTTGGTTACATGCACTGCTTTTATTAATTATATGAACGGAAAGTTTGCTTAGAACAAATATAAATTGTACCTTTGCAACTGAATAGTAAGAAGATATGTTCTATAAACTAATAGAAAAAAATAGGAATGAATGGCTTTCTTCACCTGACTGTACGGTGAAGGATGTCATACGATATATAGAGCAGCGCGGTATGCTGCGTGATGCACAGGTGGAGGCCATCAAGACCTACCTCTACCTTAAGGTGAAATGTCAAAACCAACCCTTATGGGAATTGTTTTGTCGCGGCGAGTTCAACACCCTTGACCTTAATGGATTGTATATCCCCGCAACTGCTCGTGCCGCGATGGTTCGCGATAAGGGGCTTGCGGCTCTATACGAATACACCTTACAACATGACCGTAGCGGCAAGGAAATTACCCCTCGGCTACGTGCGTACATCAGTGAACATGCTGATGAGATAGATGCCAAGCAGGTATTTCGCAATATCTTCTATGGTGTTAGTTACACCGATTATCTCTTTTCCTTGCCAATGGGTGCTGGTAAGACCTTCTTGATGGCAGCGTTTATTTATCTCGACCTCTACTATGCTAAAAATGAACCGAACAACCCTGCTTTTGCGCATAACTTCATGGTGATGGCTCCAGCTGGACTGAAAACGTCCATCCTGCCAAGCCTTAAAAACATACGTGATTTCGACCCAACTTGGATTCTGCCTGAGCCGGATGCTTCCGATATCAAGCGCATGATCAAGTTTGAGGTGCTCGACGAGGTGAAACCTGGAAATCGTACCACGGTGGTGCGTAACCCCAATGCGCAAAAAATCAGCCTCCATCTTGGGGAGCGCGACCTCATGGGACTGGTGGCCGTGACGAATGCCGAGAAGGTGAACCTGGATTATGTGGACAAGCAGATTGATCCCAACACTGTCACTTCCGACGAGATGAAAAAAGAACTGGAGAAAACGCTTGTGGCCAACGAGTTACGCGACATCATCCAACGCATTCCCCGGCTTGCCATCTTTATTGACGAGGTGCACCATGCAGGCGGTGAGCAGAAGTTGCGCGAGGTTGTGAACCAATGGAGCGGTAGCCAGAATTTCTGCGGAATGGTGGGATTCTCGGGTACGCCCTATTTAGAGAAAGCCAAGAAAATTGGTGTGGGTATAGATACGGACATCAAGAACAAGGAGTTCAACAACGTGGTTTACTACTACCCGTTGATACAAGGAGTTGATAACTTTCTAAAGCACCCTTCAGTCTACCGTACCGCTGACGACCAGCTCAGCATTATTCGCAAGGGCGTGACGATGTTCATAGACCAATACTGGGATATGCGCTATGCTAACGACACTACTCCTAAGCTGGCCATCTATTGCAAACAGGTGACTACGCTTGAAGAAATAATCCATCCGTTCGTTGTAAGCCTGTTATTGGAACGTGGACTGGATACAGAGTCCATACTGAAATACCATAAGGGAAGTATGGGCAAGGGCGAAAAGAAAAAATATCCTGAACCCGAAGGTTCCGCTTTGGAGTTTGCTATTCTCGACACCCCCCAATCTCGTAAGCGCATTGTGCTGCTGGTGCAGATTGGCAAGGAGGGATGGGACTGTAAGAGCCTCGCTGGCGTTATTCTGCCCCATGAGGGTGCTTGTGCGAAAAACATGGTGCTACAGACCTCATGTCGCTGTCTACGCCAAGTAGATCGTGGAGCCAAAGAAGAGGCCATCATCTGGCTCAACGATAGCAACTACAAGACGCTCAACGACCAGTTGCAACAGCAGCAGAATATCTCTATCAAGGATTTAACCAGTCGCCACGAACCGACGGAGGTCAGCATAGAGCGACATTCGCGTATGGACTTTCTCAAAGTGCCCGAGATAGACTTCTACCAACTGCATGTGAACTACGATACGCCTATCATAGAACAGGAGAATAATGTAGCTGAACGGCTGGCAAGTCCCGATATTCTGCAAAAGGCAGATGAGACCATCGTCTATAAACACGACTTCAGTACGAGTAGTGCTATAGATACGCTTGTACTACGTAATGATGATGTTGAATACGCTACCTTCAACCAATGGCTCCACACTATCGCCAAAGAGGGCTTTGAGACTATCAAGATGAAGGAACTGCGTGAACATAGCGACCAGTTGCGGCACATCTTTGACACCATCAGTGAGGCCGATGACACTGGCTGCCGTTTGCTCAGCGACTACAACCAGGCCGCCATTCGCTCACGAATCCGCCAGTGCTTCATCCCTCTTCACGACTATCATGAAGCAGCTGACAGCGAGGAGGTGCATTTCAGCCTTGTGAAGCAAGGACAGCCAAAGTCACCATGTGAAACCGCAGAGCCAGACAAGTATTATCCTGCGAAGAATGTGGTAGCAGAAATCATCAGCTGGGACACGCACCCTAAAGACAAGCCTCTGACTCCTGAAGTAGAAGCCTTGCTGAAGCAACTGGAGGCATTGGGACAAGACACGTCGGCTATGCGCCTGCAGCCAGACCCGAATCCGGAGCGCAAACGTACCTATCATTATCTGCCCTACCGCTTCGATAGCGGTTTCGAAAAACCGACATTCCTTGAGATGCTAGGGTTAGACTACGTTAAGGACAACGGCCTGGAACTCTATTTCAACGGTGATGACAATGTGACCGACTTCTACATCCATTGCTACCACCATGACGGGCATCACTGGACAGATCTTGGCCGATACTATCCCGACTTTCTCCTTTTGAAGCGCCGAAACGACCAAATTTATAAGGTGATGATTATAGAAACAAAAGGTGGCATCTATGCAGATAAGTTCAAGCTTCGTAAGCAGTTTATGGAGAGTCAATTCCTAATTGAGAATAATAAAAATCATTTCAAGTACGAACGTTTTGCTTTCCTCTATCTTGAAGACACGCTCAACCAAGATATGCGTACAGCAAAACTTACCAAAGATATTAAAGCGTTTTTCAACGAACAATAAGATATAAAAGAATTAATTAGTATGGCAGTAAAATATATCCCATTCAGTCCTAACGTCCTGCAAGGTCAGGCTGTGCTTGACAATTTTGTGCGTACCCAGCGCATCTTGCGTTATAAAGGCGATAGCGTGGTAGAGACAAGCATACAACGTGGAATGCCACTTTATGAAGTATCAGAAGAGGAAACACACGGTGACCACTCAGCAGACAATCTGCTCATTCGTGGCGAGTGTCTGTCGGCATGTGCCTATCTTAAAGACAAGGGAATCACTGTAGATTTAGTATATATAGACCCGCCTTTTGCCTCGGGTGCAGACTACGCAAAGAAAGTTTATGTGCGCCGCAACCCCAAAGTGGCTGCTGCCATCAAACAGGCAGAAGAGGAACTCGAGATTGACGAGATGAAGACTTTTGAGGAAAAAATGTATGGCGACATTTGGAACAAGGAAGACTACCTGAACTGGATGTACACCAACCTCGTGGCCATCAAAAGCATCATGAGCGAAAAGGCCAGCATATATGTACATCTGGATGACCATATAGGGCATTACGTGAAAATTCTTATGGACGAAGTTTTCGGAGAATCAAATTTTAAGAATGATATAGGATGGAAAAGTACTGCATCTCATAACGATTCCGACAAAAGTTTTAGTGCAATAACTGACCATATCTATTTCTATACATTATCAGAAGACTCCGTTTTCAATCGACTCTATACTCCGTATACAGAAGAGTATATTGAGAGTGAGTTTACAAAACTACCTTCGGGAAGATATTACAAGGCAGAGAATATGCTTGATCCTCAACAAAAGATGGATGCATATGATTTTCACGGTACAACTGCAAGATGGAGAACCACACCAGATAAATTTGAAGAATTATGGAATGCTCCTCAAACAGAAGTTCCCAATAGTCATGGGCGTATCAAACTTGGCAGGAATGGCAAGCCAATCAAGCGTTGTCGTATCGTTTTCATGGATGAACTACCCGGTGTTCCTGTTAATGATATTTGGGATAATATTTCCTATGTAGCTGGACGATCAGAAGAAAAAGAAGATTATGCAACACAGAAACCCATAGAATTACTTGAACGCATAATCAAGGCCAGTTCCAATGAAGGCATGTTGGTGGCGGATTTCTTTGGTGGTAGCGGAGTGACAGCCAAGGCTGCTCACAAATTGGGCCGCAGGTTTATTCATGCCGACATTGGTATTAACAGCATTCAAGTGACACGCGACAAACTGGTTGAAATGCGTGCTGGTTTCACTAGTTTGGAGATAAACGATGGTATCAATCTGTTTCGCAATCCTCAGCAGACCAACGACAAATTGCTAGAATTGACAGACGTGACCCGCTACGCTCAGCTCGACTGCTTTTGGGCTGGCATCACCAACGATAGCGCAATGGGTATGGTTCCCGTCTATCTGCCAGACTTTCTGCCCGGTAAGCACCCCATGCTGGATGAAGCCTTCTTGAGTCAGCTGGTTCACGGTAAACTGGGCGCACTGCCTGACGGAACAAAGAAGGTCATTGTCTATTATGTGGACAGCATTCCAAAGGAAAAGCGCGAGGCGTTTATGCGAGAACAGAATCTGCACTTTAATATCGAAGTTGAGTTCCTCGACCTGAAACCCAAGCTCGACCTTGTGGTAGTGAGCGATGAAGCCGACTACACCCTACAGGAGGTGCAGCCAGAAGGGCAGATGTTCTCTGTGTGGCAACTAACAATAAACAGCTTTATGAGCGACCGCGTTCTGCAGAAAATCAATGCCGTCAACGAAACTCGCTACGCCCAGTATCTGAAAAAACTCAAAGACTATAGAGACCATATAGAGGACAATCAGAAGAAAGGTAAAAAAGAACCAACTTTCACCCGCATCGACATCAGCGACGAAGGGCTTGAAACCATTGAATGGCTCTCTCTTGATTGTGAGGAGGCTGACATTAATGCCCCTTGGCACAGTAATGTTGAAGTGAAGATAGATAAGTCAGGAAACGTCATCCGCAATGGAAAGAAAACCAATACACTTTGGGACGGCACGATACAAACCGATGACAACTCCCAAAAACCACTGCGACTGAAAATTCGCAATATCTGCGGAGATGAAACGAAATTTCAGTTATGGTAAAAGATAATATTAAAGCATTATATTTTGTAGACTGCCTAACTGCAAAGGCAGGAGACAGAACATACCCATATGGGAAATGTACTTATTATGCTTTGCCTTATCCTATAGATCCAACTATCGGGGAACACGACTATCGAAAATGTGATTCGTGCAAAAATACTCACAAGACAATAGTAGAACTATTGAAGAAAAAAGTTAAGAAATTCCCCAATTGTTGTGAAGCACATAAAAAACTTTTGTCTTTGAAAGATTTTCATAAAGCAGATTTCAAAGATGCTGCGAAACAATGTGCAGATAAAGTGATTTTTACCTATCAGCACATTATTAACAAGCAATCGAGTCCAATATGGCAGATTGAAATATCTGAATACATAGATAAAGCAATTGAAAGTTTTGGGCAATTCCCTGATGGATATGGAATACCATTCCTTTTTGATAACTACATATCCTATGTAAGACAATTAATTAATGATAATGAAGGTGTAAAGCCTGAAGTAAAAGACTATGTTATTAAGAAGTTTGACGATCTTTTTCTTAAAAAAGAGGAAAAAGATCCTATAGCTGATTTGTGCAAGATTTACGATGATTGGTTGAATATCATCCCCTTTAATCTTCCCTTTTTAAGGAGTGTTCGAGATGATTTTCGCAACAGATCTCCACTTATGGTGCGTGTGGATAAAAATTCAAATAACACACACCAACAACGCTTAATTTCAAATGAACAACTTTTAGATCTATTAAATAATATAACTAAAAACTTGTTGATAAAAGTTGGAGAGAAAATCGTTGAACTTCAAGACGAAGAGATTAATTCTTTTTATAAGGATTTTATTGGCCAGGAGCTATTATTCAATAACAAACTATTAGACAAAAAATATAATGAGTATCCGTATACCTTGTTTATAAAAAAATGGATGGAAAACCAAGAGAATTATTTTAATAAAATAAACAAGTTAAATGAAATCCGAATAATTAATACCGAAGATACCTACCCTAATGATTCATATAAAGAATCACTTCAAAGGATTAATGATTTTAAAAGGTATATTGAATGTAATGACGTTGGGATTTTAATAGACCCTCATAGAAAAGAACCCTGTTTACAAAAATTATTCAAACTAATATGGAGGAAAACGGGTTTTGATTTTAATGCAGAAGTTAATAACGGAAGAGGTCCTCTGGACTTTAAGGTGTCAAAAGGCAATGCTGATAAGACTATTATTGAATTCAAACTGGCTTCTAATTCAAAACTTAAACAAAATCTACAAAACCAAGTAGATGTCTATAAAAAAGCAAACAACACAAACAAGTCAATAACAGTCCTCTTTTTCTTCAACGAAAAGGAAAGGAATAAGTTGGAGAGAGTTTTGAGGGAATTGCAAATAAAAAAACAAGAGAACATAGAAATAATAGATTGTACAAAACAGAAGCCTTCAGCATCAAATGTTAAGGGATAATTGGGGGACAGGCTTGAAGATAAGAGCCAATGATTCTGAATAGGTAAGACAGTCTCACCTTTTTTCGGATTTTGGCATACTATATAAATAAAAAGGTGTAACATTCTTTGTAAACAAAGCGACCTTAGGGTCGAGCGGCAAACGAAATATGAATATGAACGAAAAAGAAATAAAGAAAGATATGGCAACTACCTCTGAAGGTATTATGCAGAACAATGATTCTGAATATGTGAGACTTGTCTCACAAATTTCAGGATTGTGGGAAAAGGCAAAAGAAAAGGCAGCTTTTGCCGTTAACACAGAATTGCTTAAAGCAAGCTGGGAGACTGGCAGGTATATTGTAGAGTATGAACAGCATGGTAGTGTCAAAGCTGAATATGGAAAGCAACTTTTGACAAACTTGTCAAAAGACCTTACGAGACTTCGAGGAAAAGGTTATTCTCGGTCTAATCTGTTCAATATGAGACTCTTTTATGTGAGATTCCCAAAAATCCAAACAGTGTCTGGACAATTGACATGGAGTCATTATTTGGAACTACTCAAGTGTGACGATCCGATGGAGATGCAGTTCTATATGAAGGAATGTATCAAAGAAGGATGGAAGGTAAGAGAACTGAAACGCCAAATTAACTCATCGCTCTTTCAGCGTCTTGCATTGAGTACAGACAAAGAAGGAGTATTGGCTCTTGCAAACGAAGGGCACCAAATACAGTCGGCAACAGATATCATACGCGATCCTTATATATTGGAATTTACTGGACTTCCTCGACAGAAGCGTTATAAAGAAAAAGATTTGGATTATATGGAAGAGGGCACTGATACCCATAAGTGCTGGGGTGCTGGCGGGCAGCATCTATGATTCGCAAAGGGGCACAGAAACAAGGTGTTCGATAACATAAAAACTCCATAAATATGAAGAAACCACAGTGGCTTGAGAAAGAGAATCTCTATAGCATTATGTTTGAGTCGGAGCGTCCTGCCGGACGTATCTTTGACCTCACCCTGATTGTCGCTATTTCGCTGAGTATCATCATCTCGTTTATCGAGACGATACCCTCGTTAGCACATACCTTTAAGTTTATACTGGAGATACTGGAATATATGCTTACCTTCTTCTTTACGGTAGAGTATATTGCCCGTGTCTATTGCTCGCCCAAACCCCGCGAGTATGTGCTGAGTTTCTTTGGCGTCATCGACTTGTTGTCAACATTGCCGCCTTACCTCTCCTACTTCCTGCCCCATGCGAGGTACATGATTCTGTTGCGCTCATTCCGCTTCATCCGTATCTTCCGTATCTTCAAGTTGTTCAGTTTCATCAACGAGGGATACATGCTGATGCGCTCACTCCAGAAAAGCCTCACCAAGATATCCGTTTATTTCTTGTTTGTGCTGATATTGGACATCTGTCTGGGTACCCTGATGTTTATGGTTGAGAACGGTCAGCCCAATACTCAATTCACGGATTTGGCTACATCGGTCTATTGGGCCATTGTCACGATGACCACCGTAGGCTATGGTGACATTACACCTGTCACTGCCATCGGACGTCTGCTTTCTGCATTCGTCATGCTACTGGGTTATACCATCATTGCCGTACCCACAGGTATTGTGACGGCCAACATCATTGATGAGACGAAAGAGAAACCGAAAGACGGACATTGTCCACGTTGTGATGGTATGGTGCACGACGAAGACCGCTATTGCTCACATTGCGGAGAAAAGCTGTAGAAAAGTATGATTCTGGTATTCGGAGGAACAACAGAGGGTCGCAAGGCTGTAGAGGTGCTGGAGGAGGGAGGTTCGCCTTATTTCTACAGTACGAAGACAGGGGAGCAGGACATCACCCTGCATCATGGACAACGGATAGACGGCGCCCTCGATGAGGAGGCGATGCGTGCGTTTTGTCAGGCGCAGCATATCCGTCTGATTGTTGATGCAGCCCATCCCTTTGCCTCTCAACTTCACCAGACGATTGCCCAGGTCTCCGAAGCCCTGAACATCCCCGCTATCCGCTATGAGAGGATCTATCCAGAGCGCGATCCTGAGATAACATGGATTGATGACTACAGCCAGATACCTCGTGACATTCACTCTCTGCTGGCAACGACTGGTGTGCAGAGCATCAGCAAGCTGAAGCCGTTGGAGGCTGAGGGCATCAGGATTTATTATCGTATCCTGCAAAGGGAGTCGTCGATAGCATTAGCCCTGAAGCAAAGAGCCAGCCCGGAACAGCTCTGCTATTATGAGGATCCGCAGGTTATTCCTGTCGAAGCTGAGACCATCCTGTTGAAAGAGAGTGGCCTGTCTGGAGGATTCCCTGAGAAGGTAGAGGCTGCCAAATCAAGAGGAATGAGGATCATCGCCCTGAAACGGCCAGAGACTCTGGTGTTTTTTACCATTGTCAATGGCCCTTATGGCTTGCGACGGATGGTGGAGAAGCTATTGCCTGAGTTCTATCCTTTGCATAGCGGGCTGACCACGGGAACCTGTGCGACGGCTGCAGCTGTGGCTGCTGCACTAAGACTGCTGAAGAAAGAGAAACCAGAAGAGGTACCCGTATTGTTGCCAGATGGCGAGACTATCTTTGTACCAGTATCTTATAGCGAGGAGTACGCCTCAGTCTTTAAGGATGCAGGCGATGATCCTGATGTGACGAACGGGGTGGAGATCAGGGCGAGTGTCAAACCATCTGAAACGTTCGAGATTCTCGGTGGTGAGGGAGTAGGAAGGTTTACACTTCCTGGCTTTGACTATCCGCCTGGCGAAGCAGCAATTAACAAGGCCCCACGGGAGATGATTCGTCAGAACTTAGAGTCTTATGGTGTGCCTTTGCAAGTAACGATCTCCGTACCTGAGGGCGCTGAGATAGCCCGCAGGACCTTTAACCCCCGTCTGGGTATCGAGGGGGGCATCTCAATCATTGGTGTCTCCGGCATCGTGAAGCCTTTCTCGGAAGAAGCCTTCATCGAGAGCATCCGCAAGTGTATGACGGTGGCAAAGGCCTCTGGCTCAGAGCGTGTGGTGATTAATAGTGGAGGTAAGAGCGAGCGCTTCGTGAGAGCCCTCTATCCCACCCTTCCTCAACAGGCGTTTGTGGAGTATGGCAACTATATCGGTGAGACCCTGAAGATTGCTCACGAACTCAACATAAAAAAGGTGACACTGGGCGTGATGCTGGGCAAGGCCGTCAAACTCGCTCAAGGTCATCTCGACACTCACAGTCGCAAGGCGACAATGGATAAAAACTTCATCTACACCATGCTCAGGGAATCAGGCATCGAGACAGATATCAGCGACATCACTTTAGCCCGCGAACTCTGGGAAAAGATACCGAAGGAAAAGACTCAAGATTTTGTTCGTGTGGTGATAAGCCATTGTGAGACCTTCTGCAAACCGTTATTACCAGAAGGTACACTCACCACCCTCCTTATCGACGACGAGGGGACTATCTACTCATGATTACTCGCCCACCTCGTCCTTGCGCCTTCTAAAGAGAACGGCAGCAATGACGGGAGCGCCGACAAGGGCAGTAACCGAGTTGACTGGCAGGGCTCCCTCGAACCCTGGCATACGGGCAATCAGATTGCAGACGAGTGCCAACGCAGCCCCACAACACATCGTGGCCGGCATCAGCACCCGATGGTCACTGCTGCGGAATACGGCCCGCGCCAGGTGAGGCACGGCCAGTCCGATGAACATGATGGGACCACAATAGGCGGTGACAATAGCCACCAGGATGCCAGAACTGAGAATGACCAGCAGACGAGCCCTACTGATGTTGAGTCCTAAGTTGGAAGCATAGCGGTCGCCCAACAGCAGAAGATTCATCGACTTCACCAACAAACAACTCAAAGGCAGCAGCACGCACATCAAGGCCACGAACAACAACATCTCATCACCGCTGACCCGAGAGAAAGAGCCCAGTCCCCACACCACGAAAGCCTTCACATCCTCCTCTGGCGAGAGGAACTTCAGCACACCGATGATGGCATTGGCCAGATAGCCAATCATCACACCTATTATTAATAAGGTGACATTACCCTTCACCCTTTGCGAAATCCATACTATCAGCAACATCACCGCCAAGGCACCTATGATGGCAGCCACCGACATGGCCGCATCGCCCAAATAGCCGAGGCGCGAGAGGGCCACGCCCCCTATCCTACCCGACAACAGCACCACAAAGGCCACACCGAGGGCAGAGCCATTGCTGATGCCCAGTACCGAAGGACCAGCCAGGGGATTGCGGAACACGGTCTGCATCTGCAAGCCACTGACGGCCAGACCTGCTCCTGCCACAATAGCTGTCAGGGCCTGTGGCAGTCGCGACTGGAAGATAATGTTGGCCCATACCTCATTCACCTCGTTGCCCAAGAGGATGCGGCAGACATCGGTCACGGGAATACTGACTGAGCCAATGAGCAGATTGACAATCGTCAGCACGACGATGAACATCAACAGCAGAACAATCCGTGAAATCCGTGTCATCCGTGGTCGACATTTATTTCAGTAAAGAATAGAACTTGGGCTGATAATCCTTCTCCACCAGTTCGGGATGGAAGATAGCCACAAAATCCTTCAGCAGCACGTCGGGCTCTACAGGCGATATCTCATAATAGGGCGTCTGCTTCATATTGCAGTAGATCACCTTCCGCTGCTTGAAGGCCTCGAAC
Source organism: Prevotella sp. UBA2444 (assembly GCA_002342665.1). Taxonomy (GTDB): domain Bacteria; phylum Bacteroidota; class Bacteroidia; order Bacteroidales; family Bacteroidaceae; genus Prevotella. Next base: position 33,930 of record DDQK01000010.1, on the reverse strand, counting down.
AGTTCGTTACGGGGTTCGGATGCCTTCAGGGCCTCATAGCTGAACTCGCCGGGATAACTGTTCAGGATACGCCAGTAGTCTGCCTTGGCAGCCAGGGCATACATCTTCTCGAATTCCAGATTCTCGCCTGCCGTCTCCTCGTCTTCGATGACGTAGTCAGCTCCGGCATCGCGGAATATCTGTGCCAGATAGTTCTTGCCACCTACGGCATGCCATGTACCGCTATGCATCTCGCCGCTGAACACCGATGGGCGCTTCTCTACCTTAGCGGCCATAGCCTTGATGTCGTTATAGCGTTGCTCGATGCCAGCAAACACGTCGTTGGCCTCCTTCTCCTTGCCGATGAACATGCCCACGAACTTGATCCACTCCGCTTGTCCCAACGGGTCGAGCTCTTTATAGCCGAGATGGGGAACCAGCGTGATACCCGTCTCTTTGATAGGCTCATAGCCGCCGCGCTTGAAGGGCGAGATGAAGATCACGTCGGGATTGGCAGCCAGCACCATCTCTGTATCGAAGTTGCCCTCCATACCGATCTTTACGATACGTCCGTCCTTCACCCGCCGCTGTATATCCTCATTGTAGAGGTTCTTCGTACCCGTCAGTCCCTTTACCACATCGTGAGCATCGAGGACGGTGAAGTTAGACAGCTGCAGCATCGTCATGCAGATGGTACGCTTGATAGGCACCAGCACCTTGGTGAAACCCTCGGGCACCTTCACCTCGTCGGACCTGACAAGGGCAAAGCTGTCATGGCTGCCCACCGTGACCAGTCGCATGCCGGCAGAGTCCTTCACAGAGAAATACTTCGCATAACTGGGCTGGACAGAAACGAGAGAGTCCGCCTGGCCTAAGTTGCCAGACGGACTATCAGTATTGCCAGTCTTGGATGTGCAAGCACACAACATCGCACAAATGGCGACCATCCAAACTGTTTGTCTCATCATCTTTATTTCGACAGGTCGGTAAACGTAGCCACGCGGTTGAAGTCCACCTCGTCGAACAGCTCGTCGGTGGCACCCATGCCCTGGGTCTCCAGTCGGCTCTCGGGGATGCCGTAACGCTTGACGAGTGCATTCTTCACCGAAGCGGCACGAGCCTCCGACAGCCTCTGGTTCAGCTCGGGATTACCCTCCGGCGAGGCATAGCCCTTGATGAGCAGGCGCGACTCGGGATGGTTCTTCATATACTTGGCGATCATGGCCACGCTGGCCATCTGGGCGGCATCCACGGTGCTCTTGCCCTGGCCGAAGATGACCGTCGGCTGCAGCACGTTGTTGTTGACCACCTTCGTCACCACGTTCTTCACCACCGTCGGCTTCACGTTTCTGGCAGCCTTCAGCGAGTCCTCCAGTTCAGCGATACGACGGATATCGCGGGCAATGCGCATATCCTTCTTGTCATTCTCACCACGCAACTCATTAATACGGGCGTTCAGGTCGTCGATCTCACCCTGATCGCGAAGCTGCTCGATGGTGAAGTTATGGCTGTTGTTGCTGTTGCCGAACTTGTAGTTGACACCAACATTCAGCTGGAACAGACCATTACGCGAGTCGTACTTGAAAGAATTGTAAGGGTTCGACAGGGCGTTACTAAGTTTCCCGTTGTCCCACAATCCATAAATCACAGCCGGCTCAAGATAGATCTGCCAGGCCTTGTCGGCACCGAGGTTGAAAGCCAGGTCGAAAGCGGCCTTGCTGTTGATGCCGTTAGCACTGGTACCTAAGAGCGATCCGAACTCATGGGTCCATCCGAAACCACCCAGGAAGAACACCTCAAACAGACGGGGCTCACCCTGATAGCCTCCGAAGAGGTTTGACAGGTTCAGCGTACCCAGCGCGTCGACATTCGTCGTATTGATGAAGGTCTTGGTATTCATCAACGATTTCTTTGTCGACTTAAAGTAGGCATTGGCATCGATAGCCACACCCAGCACCGTGTTCAGGTTCTTGCCCAACCTCACTCCAAAACTGGGAGCCACACCCTTCATGAAACCATAGTTGTCCCACTTCTGCATAGGCGTAGCCACTCCGGCATTAATACCGATATACCAGTTGTCACCACCCTTGTGCGTAGTAACTGTCGTTTTCTGTGCGCCTGCCGAAACAGTCAGCATGGCAGCACAAATCATCATCAACGTCTTCTTCATTTAATTTCCTTAATAATTTTAGCACCTTCATCCACAGCCTGCATGTTCAGGGGAATCAGGTCGTGATGGCGCTCGGGCAGCGTCTTCTTCAGGGCTTTCTCCACGCCCTTGGTACCCACAACGGGGCACACCTTCAGCAGTCCGCCGAGCACAATCATATTAAACACCTTGCCGTTCTTCATCTCGGCAGCCTTGTCCATAGCGTTGATCTCATAGACCGTGATATCCTTGCGCGTCGGCGGATTGATGATGCCGAAGCCATCGTAGATGAGGATACCGCCGGGCTTGATCTTCGGCTCAAACTTCTCCAGCGAGGGCTGGTTGAGCACGATGGCCACATCGTAGCGGCTGAGGATGGGCGAAGAGATACGCTCGTCGCTCACGATGACCGTCACATTGGCCGTACCGCCACGCTGCTCAGGACCGTAAGCGGGCATCCAGGTCACTTCCTTGTCCTCCATCAGTCCACTGTAGGCCAGGATCTTACCCATCGAGAGCACGCCCTGACCGCCGAAACCACTGATAATTATTTCCTTCTTCATTTGTCTGTCGTATCTTTTAAGTCACCTTTGGGATAGAAGGGGAACATGTTCTCCTTCATCCATTCGTTAGCTTTAGCGGGAGAGAGTTTCCAACCACTGTTACAGGTAGAGACGAACTCCACCAGACTCGAGCCCTTGCCGGCCATCGATGCCTCGAAAGCCTTGCGCAGAGCCTTCTTGGCCTTGTTGATAGAGGCCACGCTCTCCACGCTCTGACGCGTCACGTAGCAGGTGCCCTCCAACTGGGCGGCAATATCGGCAATCTTCAGGGGATAGCCGTGAATCTCAGGGTCACGACCGTAAGGACAGGTCGAGGTCTTCTGACCAATCAGCGTGGTGGGGGCCATCTGACCGCCCGTCATGCCATAGATGGCATTGTTGACGAACACGATGACGATGTTCTCGCCACGGTTCAGGGCGTGGATGGTCTCACAGGTACCGATACAGGCCAGGTCGCCGTCACCCTGGTAAGTAAAGACCAGACGGTCGGGCCAGCAACGCTTGATGCCCGTGGCCAGTGCGGGAGCACGTCCGTGGGCAGCCTCCTGCCAGTCAATATCTATATAGTTGTACGCGAAGACGGCACAGCCCACGGGACTGACGCCCACGGCCTTGTCCTCCATGCCCATCTCCTCGATGACCTCGGCAATCAGCTTGTGTACCACGCCGTGCGAGCAGCCCGGACAATAGTGCATGTTATTGTCGTTCATCAGCGTCGGCTTCTTGCAGACGATGTTCTCTGGTTGAACTATTTGATTTCTATCCATAACTCTTAGAATTTAAAAGTTGAAGAATTGAAGAATTGAAATTGACTCTCGTCGAACTAAACCTTCTTCCATGTCCCCAACTTCAATTATTCAATCTTTCAATTCTTCAATTTTAGCAACGCGTCAACGATTTCCTCGGGCTCGGGCACGATACCGCCGAGACGTCCGAACTGCTCCACGGGAATCTTGCCGTTCACGGCCAGGCGCACGTCCTGCACCATCTGACCAGCATTGATTTCCACCACGAGGATGCCCTTCTTGGTCTTGGCCAGCTCAGCAATCTCCTTCGTGGGGAAGGGGAACAGCGTGATGGGACGGAACAGGCCTACCTTCAAACCCTGCTCACGGGCAATCTCGATAGCCTTCTCCGAAAGACGGGCAGCCGAACCGAAAGCCACGATGGCATAGTCGGCATCATCCATAAACTGCTGCTCGTAGCGCACCTCGTTCTCCTCTATCTTGCGGTACTTCTCCTGCAGGGCCAGGTTGCGCTGCTCCATGATCTCGGGCTTCAGTTCCAGCGAGGTGATGACCACGCGCTCACGGCCACCCTTCGGTTTGCCGGTAGAGGCCCAGGGGCACTGCTTGATCACCTCCTCATCGGTACGACGGGGCTTGAACGGAGGCAGGACCACCTTCTCCATCATCTGTCCGATCACACCGTCGGAGAGAATCATGGCAGGATTACGATACTTGAAGGCCAGCTCGAAAGCCAGGTCTACGAAGTCAGCCATCTCCTGCACCGAGTTCGGGGCCAGCACGATCACCTTGTAGTCACCGTTACCACCGCCACGGGTAGCCTGGAAATAGTCACCCTGCGAGGGCTGAATCGTGCCCAGACCAGGACCGCCGCGCTGCACATTGACAAACACGCCCGGCACCTCGGCACCAGCCATGTAGGTGATACCCTCCTGCATCAGAGCCACACCAGGGCTCGAACTGGAGGTCATGGCGCGCTTGCCGGCTCCGGCTGCACCATATACCATATAAATAGATGCCAGCTCGCTCTCAGCCTGTACCACCTGCATACCAGTGGTCTCCCAGGGCTTCAGCTCAGCCAGCGTCTCAATCACTTCACTTTGCGGAGTAATGGGATAGCCGAAATAGCCGTCGCATCCGCAACGAATGGCTGCATGGGCAATAGCCTCATTGCCTTTCATCAACACAACTTCTCTTTCTTCTGCCATAGTTTAGTCCTCCACTCTTTTACGATACACGGTGATACAGCCGTCGGGGCACACGATGCCACACGAGGCGCAGCCCACACAGGCCTCCTCGCGGACAGCCTCCACGTAGGGGTAGCCGTGCAGATTCACTTTGTTGGCCAGGGCGATGACCTTCTGCGGGCAAGCGATGATGCACAACTGGCATCCCTTACACCTCTCAGTATTCACCTCGATGGCACCTTTCAATTTTGCCATAATCTTATCCTAAAAAAAATGCTTTAATTTCGAAATTGGGTGCAAAGGTAGTGTAAATCGAGCGAAAAACCAAAAGAAAACTGATTTTTCTTTTATTTTTCTGAAACGGGCCCTACTTTCGGCTAAGACAAAAAGTAATGCAATACTATATCTTCACTGAAATTTCGCGCTGCTAATATACAATCTCCTTTCCTGATCATCCGTATCTTTTTCGCCTAAAATTTGATAATGTCATATACACTTATACACTAAAATGAGCTAATGATACTTATAATCAATTGCTTATAGAAAAAGTTATATACACTAAACGTACACTTTATATACACTGATTATACACTAACCGACTATTTATACGCCAAAAGTAGCCTCTTTTCCGGATAATGGAGGCACCTCTTTGTTAAAACTAGGCTCCGTAGAAAAATTTGGAGGCTACTTTTTCCCGAAAGTAGCCTCCTACCAACCACTTCGACTTTGCCCGGAGTAAAGTCCGACTTTACTCCGGGCAAATCCACACTTTCCTACCGACTAACCCATACTTTCCTACCGACTAACCCACACTTTCCTACCGACTAACCCATACTTTCCTACCGAGAAACAGCCCCCATCTTATGAGAAAGCGAACAAGTAGTGAACGTGTAGTGTATATAAAGTGAACGTTTAGTGTATATGAAAAATATCGTAATAGTCTTTATTTTAGAGAGTTACCTACATTTAGTGCATAAGTGTATATAGAGTATATCTGAAAACTCTAAAAAGGATATACGCGATTCTCCCTTTCAGAGAAATCCGCCAGCAGGAAGAACGCGCTCGCCTCGAACTCCTCCCAGCGATCCTTCCCCGCCAGATGAAGCACAGCAGCGTAAGGCATGAGCCCCCTCAGGATTAACGTTCTATTCCACTCTTTCCAAGTGAGTGTATCGTCTATCTATCTCAGATAATCAATGAACTTCATGACATCGGCAGGGAGGGAATAGTCCTACACCCTATTATATTCGCTTTTAATCTTCAAACCACGATGACTGGAGGCTATATTGGTGCAATACCTCTTCGCTATACCCGTCCAGATAGTGCTCACTTATCCATTCGTCTATCTTCTCATGAATCATCATGTCGAGCTTTGGGAACTGCCGCTGTATGACTTCCTGGAAATGGAAGCCGAACTCAAACCTCGCCAACTGCCCCTCACCGACATACTGACTGATCCTGTCGTGGAGTTCCATCGGGATCTCCACAGAGATGATCACATCGGAAGCATACCCGAGTCCTATTTCAAACAGAAAAACATCCTCCATATTAATCGCGTATTACCATCTTTCCTCCCTCTTTTCCGAAAATATAGTCGCCAATCACCTTGATGTTCCTGGGCAGCGACAGTCCCAGATAGTCATGGCAGAACATAAACGCCCCGTCGCAAATCGTCAGCACGCCATCGGGCACCCGATACTCCTGGCCAATCAGGTACGGATTCGTCATCCGTATCAGCCTCCGGCCCTCGTTGGCGTACACCACCCCATACTCGTCGGTCTCCGTCTTGTCCTCGTCGCACCAGAATTCATTCACATCGAAAACCTCTTCCACGTAGGGCCTGTCCCACGCACAGAAATGCTCAATGGCGACGGGCATATTCTCAAAGGTGAAGTCCACCATCCTTTTGCTGAACGTATATGGCAGATACAGGCACTCCAGACTGTCACAGTCCATGAACGCGCCAATGTCGATACACTTGCAACCCTCTGCAATCCTGTATCGTTTCACATCGGGGCACTTCAGCAGCCGCTTTCCGCCATCAGCATAAATGCCTCCAAACTCATCTGCTATCGACTCCAGGCGAAACATCTTCATCTGTTCCATAAACTCCTGCTGAGCGATTTTTCCGTCAGCCAACGCCCTCAGCAGTTCCTGATTCTCCTTGAGAAACTGTCTAACTGCGAGCGCATCCCTTTCAAGTATCTCGATGAAGAAATCCGCACTCAGAAGTTCCTGACCGTCCTCCACCGCTATTGCAAGGAACTTATCGTCACGACTCCGATACCCATTCCTTACAAATGCCAGCAGCGGATGCCCGTCCCTGACATAAGCCGCGCTGTCATCCACAAACACATCGATTGCTAGCCCCGTCACCTCCGGCTTCAGGCAAAGATAGCCCACCATTTTGTCTGGATGCTGAATGAACCGTCTCATATGCACAATTGTTGATAACAAAACTCTTATAAATCTCTATCTGTGCCACTGGTTATTACTTTATTTTAAAGTTAATTGTAATAGTTTGTTGCGACGCAAATGGGCCATCTTGGTTAGAAGCGGGTGTCCATCTTGGCATATTATTCACTAATCTCAAAGCTTCTCTATCTAAGGAAGGATCAACAGATTTTACAACGCGAGCATTCGACACAATACCGTCTTTACCAACAACAAACTGTACAGTCACGGTTCCTTGAACGCCATTCTCCTCAGCAACCACAGGATATCTGAGATTTCTGTTCAGATATTCGCCTAAGCTTCTATCACCACCAGGGAAAACTGGATTTGGAAGAATCTCATAAGTTTGTTTAATTTTATCTTCTTGTTGACCATTCTCAGAAGAACGATTTTCAAGCTCACCAGCATCTTGATATAAGTCATCATCAAGAGTTTCATCCTGCCCCTGTTCGGCATCTGCCTTTAATTCATAATCCGAAATCAAATATTTGCCATCAATTTCAGTAACGGTCAGGAACACCGTCATTGTTTGATATTCTTTCTTCTCTCCATTATAGCCAGAGTATTTGAAATCAACCTGAAACTTGCCCTCCTCATCTGTTGCAGTAATTATCGGTCCCTCTTCCAACCCTAAGTCAGCCCCTGTAGGTTGGGCTGTAAATTCCCATGTTGCCAGACACTCTCCTGATGGACAATCGTAGCCATAGTCACGCTTTAACTTGTTCTTCACATTCACCGTGATATGTGACAGAAGATACGTCTCATCTTCATAATTCTTATAGAACTGTTCCAGAAATGAATGATAGCCTGTGACCTCCTCTTCTGCCACATATTCTTCCTCTGTATATATTGAGTCTGGCAAAACCGCTATCTCAGCCTCTACTTCACGCTCAGGCAGAATCTCCTGATCCTGACTTTGGAGGAAATACCACGCACCAACTCCAGCCAGCAGAACTGCCAATACTATCCAGGGCCAAGTCTTTGGCTTCTTCTTCTCCTTCAATTCGGCAACCGTTTCCTCTTCTTGCAGAATGGATGTCGGTTTTTCTTTAGAAGGCTGATCCGATACAGGTTGCTCCGACGGCATCTGCTCTTGCTTTGCATCAGCCTGGGGTTCTTCCACCTTTTTCTCCTGCAACTGTGATTTCCCACAGTAAGGACAGAATGAGCTATCCTTTTCGATTATCTCACCACAATAGACACATTTTACACCATCTTGAGTCAGCTGCTCATTATTCTTCGTTTCTGTCTCTGTTAATCGTTCTCCACCAGACGCAGCATGAAAAGCCACTTCACTATTATCATGGTTTATGCTTGGTTCATTTTGAACACCATAAAGTTGATAAGCCAATTGCTCCAATTCCTCATCAGAATAACGGCCATGATTATTAGGATAGAGCGGAGTCATGTTTACAAAAGACTCATACTCATACAAAAGGTCAGCCTCGGGCCTTTGTATGTAATGGAGAGTTAAATACTTCATGATAGCAAGAAACTCATTCCACGCAACTTTACCACTCTTTTCTTTTACGTTCCAACAAATCAAAAACCATTTTATGAAAAGAGAATCCCATTCAGCACGTCCCCATCCGCATACCCATAGCCCCCAAATAGATGCTATGATAGTCAATAATAAATTCGCAATCCAAACCATAACACTTAAAATCATTATTGCATCTTCCCCCACATACATTGGCTACACTTATAGCCTGAGCCATATCGTCCACTGTGCTTGCTTAAGCAGTGAGGACAAATACGATAGCCACAAGAATCGCATACAAACCAACGGCTGTTAGTCGGATACTGCCTTCCACAGCACATACAAGGAATCCAATTATTCATATAATACTCTATATTTCTTCAAATCAAAACCATAATCATAGAAAACACCATCTACTTTTGCATAATCAACTATTTCGCCAAAACACCAAGCTATATAATTAATAATCTCATAAGTTTTCATTATTTCACCATTCATCAGCATCAAAACATTCTCCTCGTAACCATGGTTTTCGTATGGGAAATTATCTGTCCTTGAAGATTCAAAGTCTAAAAGTTCTAACTTCCATGTAAAATTTTGTACATGCAAGGCATTATGCATAACGTTATTTGTATGCAAAATAAAAAGATTCTTTACTAAAATATTTGCAGCTACAAGATAACGTTCTTTACCGGTAGTATCAAAGTTTTCCCAGTAACTATATATCCGCTTTTGTTCATCATGTGGAATAAAGGGGAAATCGCATAAACGATACGGGCATTCTACCTCATATTGCAGCAAACATGGTTTAATAACTTTATCTTTATCGACTAATTGGCAATCTAATTCTATTACATATTGCATCATATTCGTCTTAATACCAAGTTTGTTCACCTCTATTCCTATATGAAAATCACGAGTAGCACATTCTGCTGTCAATGCTCCCCAAACGTAATTATCGAATTCAGAAACATCAAGAAAGGAATGATTAGAATAACTTAAGCCATTTCCTTTAGAAACAATCCAGCGTTGTGATCCGTCATGTGACACAACAAAACTTCTACCGTGAACTGGACTCACGCATATGAGACTTTTATCCCCTCCCTCATCTTTTATATATGGATATACCCTTTCTGAGCAGGCATTACAACACAATATCTTATATTGCACTTCCTTAGCCGGAAATCTTCTCATTATCATATTTATCATTTGAGGGGATTGTCAATCCATATTGACAATCCCCGTTGAACAGTTACTGATTATACTTCACAAGAACAGTGGGGCAAGAGCTTTGGTAAGCACATGCGGACATTGCCACTACATTTGAAGCACATGAAATGTTCAAAGTCTTCAGTTTTACTGTCTCTTTCATATTACTTTAATTTTAGATTATAGAGATTGTTATTATTGGGACACCTCATTTACCCCATAAATATCACGATAATTCTTTGAGAAGTTTCTATATAATACTGGTATATCGACTGTTAATTCTGCAAGTCTATCTTCTAGGCTCTTTCCTTGTAATGGATCATATCCATCTTTCATTTTCAATGCCAAATAATATCTTTCCTTCGCTATTGTGCAGTTATTCTTTGATGGTTTTAATGGAGTTCCATTTGCTATGTAATTATTGCCAGCGCACATCTGGCAAAAAACACAATAAGGATGTTGGTGACATTCAGAACAATCTGATAACACTTTTGATCTCCACCACATATAAGGTTTACTATTTTTCAACACTTCCACTATTTTTCCTTGCTTTACACTTCCAAATTTCATTGGGAATGCACAACATGGTTGTATATTTCCTTCTGGAGTGATACATATTGACGTAAAACCTGCATTACACATTTTTCCACTTCCATCGGGCTTGGGACTGTTTTCAAGTACATCACCGACAGCACTAATATAATATGGTAAATCCTTATCTCTAAGAACAATTTCCATCATTTCATTATTTAATCTCAAGTTTGTGGAAGCACAAACATCTCCTTCTACTGAATCGGTAATGTTGAGGTCAAATTGAGGTAAGGCTCCATACATATAAGCGACATCCTTTACCGTATAATAAGATTTCACATTGGGTTTCATAATGCAACACTTAAGATACATTGAAAGTCCCAATTGAGAACACTCCTTGATAAAACTCAGAGTCTTTCCGTGAGACCCTTTCACTCTGGTAATAGAATCATGAACTTCAGGGATATTACTATAAAAAGAAATACCAATAGTCCTAGGGTAATAGGCAGCCAAACGTTTAGCATCCTTATAAATGCTAATACCATTAGTAAATATGTCTGTTGCTATTCCTTTTTGATACAAATAATTAAGGATATCCCATACAATTGGCTTAGAGAAAGGATCTCCACCAGAAAGGCAAACTTTTACAAGACCTTGATCATATAGTTCATCTATAATTCTTTTATAATCATTTATCCCAAGTTCTATTCTCTTACCTCTTTCATTAGTCTCTTCACCGTTTCTTGTCGCTCCTGGGTTATAGCAATGAATACACGCTTCACTACAACGATATGTCAGTTCAAACATCACGCTGGTAATACTTTCAACTCTTTCTGTATACAAACGCTCTGCATCTGTTGTATTTATCACAGACTGTTCTTGAAATTCTATCCGCGCCGACTCTACATGTTGTCTTTTCTTCAATCGCACATTATTACGATATTCGGCAATATCATCTTGATTTGGTATACTTGTTGTGATAAGACCACGATCTAATAATACTGACAGAAATGGATTTAGTTCTTCCATTACTAAACCAACATTCTTTAGGATATGACTAATACTTATAGTCTCATTCTTTTTGACAGATAATATCTCACAAATCACATCTGCAGAAACATCCTCAAAGAAATAAGCCATTCCTTCGATTAGATTGTAAAATATGGCGACCCTATATTGTTCGTCATATCTACCACAAGTCCATTCTGGGCGATACAAATAATTAATCACTTTTCTTTTCAAAATATAATCTCCGGAAAAAGGGATACCATCCATTCTCTTTTAGAAATCTCAAATCCTCTTTATTCATTTTTGATGGCGGCATATGATATTCTAAAAATTTTGCTATTACGTACTCCCAATGCGCTCTTTCCTCTTCTGAAAGATTCAAGCCTTCAATCATTTTTAATAATTCATCCATATTCAACTCAATATTTGTTAATTAATAGCCATACAATAAGAAGTGTGAGCCTATCGCTAATCCTAGTGATAGGCCTTGGACTGCCCGAAAGTACAGATTAGTAAAACAGCTCACACCCTTGTATGACGTAGGGATATACCTATACTATCACAACCAAGGGAAGAACGCCGTAACCTCTCCATTACTTTCTGATGAGTGTCCAAGTTCATCACTACGGAGAAAGCTTAACGCTTCCAATGTCATGTCTGCGGCGGATTCTCCGTCGCGAGGGCAAAGATAAGCATTTTTTTGCAAACGTTCAAGCGTGAGCCGTTATTTTTTGCAAAAATAGTCACTTTTTCCCAGATTCAGCCACTTCTTATCGAATTTTTCTTCATTCCTTCGTAATATTTGATTGTTATACACTCTTTTCAGCGGCGAAGATACGGATAATATGTGAAAAATGAAAGAAACGGCGCGACCATTTCTTCCATTTCACTTTTTTTATTCTAAGGATTCTGGGATTTTAGGATTGGGGATGCTTCGCATCTTTGCCTTACCTGATTCGGCCCAACAATTCAGCAGCTGATGTCTCCTGCATCTTGATATAGGCAAAGAATTTCTTGCCTGCGTCTTTCAGGGAGGCACCGAAGAGATAGACCGTGCTGTCGATGATGAGGAAACGGTCATGGGTGTGCTGGAGGGCGCATATAGTAATAGGTGGGTATTGCAGATTGTGGCGCTGGAGGTCGAGTTGCTGCTGCCGTGAGAGTTGGCGGGTATAGATGGTTGCAGAGACACCAGCATCGCGTTTGCTGAGCATCATGAGGGTAGATTCATCGATGTAATTGTCTATCAGGACTATCGAGCGTCTGGCCTGCTTGATAAGGCTGACGATATTGGCGTAGGCGTCGAAGATCTGACCATCGTAGAAGATGCCCTCCACAGGAGGCAGTGAGGAACGGACGAAGAAATCCACCTTCCCTTCAACAATCCCCAAACGTTGCTCAATATGTTCAAAGCGCTTATTAATAGAATAACCATGCAACATATATTGCTTTAGGACATTATTTGCCCATTGTCTAAAGCGAGTACCTCTTAGAGACTTCACCCTATATCCCACAGAGATTATCACGTCCAAATTGTAATACAAGACATGCCTTTTGACCATTCTTTGTCCTTCCTGACGAACCGTCAAGTAATCCTTGACAGTTGACAATTCGTCTAATTCGCCTTCACTATAAACATTAATAATGTGAAGGCTGATATTCTGTTTTGTAGCATCAAACAATTCTGCCATTTGGGCCTGCGTCAACCAGACAGTATCATTTTCAACTCTTACTTCCAACCGAATGGTCTCGTCGGGCTGGTACATCACAATCTCGCCTTTGCCGCTGTTTTGAATGTCGTTCATAATCTTAAAAATTTAAAGTTGTTGCTAATTCAAAGGCAATCCAGCTAATCAAACAAGAAAGAAACCGTATCTTCAAACTCCAAAATTGCCATCTGTAGATTTGGGTTATCTTTACGGGATATCATTGCCATAAAGTTCACCTTGCCATCCATTTTTCCCTCTGCCGTTTTTATAAAGAAGCACTTCTTGTTTTCGTATGTGTTGAACCAACGAAGAAAAAGACGATTCCGGAAGGCCTGTTTCTTATCTTTCGTTTCTGTCACATAAAGCATCACATCATTATTCTGACTGAAGAATTCTTCGACAATCGCTATTAGCGTTTGCTTAAGCTTCGGATCACCAGGCGAAGTGACATTCCAGATATTAATAATATCAAGGACAAAAGCGCCTGAAGGAAGAAATATGTCATTGGGTTTAATAACTATATTATAGCCTACTCCGTGGTCTGTATAAAAATAAAAAACGCTATCGGCCTCACGGGTTACCAGATAAGGTGATTTCCTATTAATATTGTCAATATTTAATGTATTCATAGCTTTAAAGGTCATAAAAGGTGGCAGTATTATACTCGCTCTGCCACCATTGAAGGATGTGGATGTCTCATTTGAGCAGCCAACTGTTCTTGTTCTCTTTCACGCATGAAAGCCCTGAAGGCTGCACGAACTTCCTCGCGGGTTCTTTTCTTGGTTGTTTCCATAATGTTTATCGTTTTTAGAATGTTAACGGTGCAAAGATAAACAAAATCTTGCAAACATTCAAACGTGAGCTGTTATTTTTTGCAAAAATAGTCACATTTTCTCAGATTCAGCCACTTCGTATCGACTTTTCTTCATTTGAGGGTCATATTTGTTGGTTATTGCGGTGCTCCGCATCTATACCCTACCTGATTCGGTGCAGCAAATCAGCAGCTGATGTCTCCTGCATCTTGATGTAGGCGAAAAGTTTTTTGCCAGCGTCTTTCAGGGAGGCTCCAAAGAGATAGACCGTATCGTCGATGATGAGGAAACGGTCGTGGGAATCAATACATTCACGTATTTCTTGCAAGCCTTTATTAATAGAATACCCCTTTATCAAGTAATCTTTCAAAACTTTCGAAGCCCATTGTCTGAATTTGACGCCTCGTTTGGAATTCACTTTGTATCCAACAGAGATTATCATGTCAAGATTATAAAAATCGATTGTGCGATTAACACTTCTATTTCCTTCTTTTCGAACTACTCGAATTTTTCGAGCAGTTCCCTCTTTTTCCAACTCTTCGGTTCTATAAATTTCCTTAATATGATAGGTGATTGTATTTTCCTTGACAGAAAATAACAAAGACATCTGCTGCTGAGTTAACCAAACAGTATCATCTTCAAGTTTCACTTCCAAACGAATAGTCTCGTCGGGCTGGTACATCACGATCTCACCTTTGCTGTCGTTTTGAATGTCGTTCATAATCTTGAAAATTTAAAGTTGTTGCTAATTCGAGGTCAAAGATAAGCATTTTTTTGCAAACATTCAAGCGTGACCCGTTATTTTTTGCAAAAATAGTCACTTTTCCTTCGGTTCAGCCTGTTCGTATCAATTTTCTCCTCATTTGCGGGGCGCATTTGTTTGCACCGTCTGCACCCTGTTCATCTTGAGGGTTAGGAGTGACTGAACATAGTCGTTAAACTCTTTTGCGACGGTCTCCATAGGGACGGACTGATGCGAGACGATGACCTCCTGAAGCAACTGTGGGATCATGGGTTCAAATGCATTGCAAGCATCGTACCATGCTCGCCCGCCCACCTCCACTGAATCAGGCAAGGCACCTATCGTCTGATTGAACTTAGGCAGAACCAGACTGCGAATATCGGCTCTAAGCTGTGCTATCGTATCAATAGCAGACGGTGCTTCTACATGAGTGGGAGTGGAAGGTTTTTGGGGTGTACGGACTATGGGGGCTGAAGGGACTGTCTTAACCGTGTCTTTGGCTGGCTCTAATGGTGCGACTTCCATTTCTGGCACGTTCGCATCAGGCTGAGACTTCTCGTCAGAACCCTGATTAGAAGAATACCATAACAACACTGCCACTGCCACGACAACAAGTATGGCCAGCATGATCACCCCCATTAACTTGGGCATAGCACTCGGCAGGGCTTTTCTGACATCAAGAACTGACTGATAGCGTTCTTCCGGATTCTGTGCCGTGCAGCGGGCTATCACCTTATTATATCTGGAATGGTTGGGTAGCTGCCCGATGATTTTACCGATGGCGTAGATGTCGGTACGGGCATCGACTTCGCCACCTGACAACTGCTCTGGAGCGGCATAGCGACTAGTGTAGCCTGGGGTATCAACGAAGGTGTCTGTGCGACAACAGCCGAGGTCGATGAGTTTCACGTCGTCGTTGATGCGGGTGAGCAGGATATTATCTGGCTTCAGGTCAAGGTGGAGCACCTGATGGCTGTGCAGATAACTGATGGCATCCAGCAACTGACGAACGAACCTGTCTGCATTTTTCCGATTCTTGAAATAATCGGGATGGGTGGCAAGTCTTTGAGTTAGAGTTTCCCCGTCAACATATTCCATCAGGATGCTATCGGCGTCGAGTGAGATGTATCGCACTAAGTTAGGGTGCTCAAGTTGATAGCCCGTCTCAAACTCCTTGCGCAACGCTTCCTGATAACGGATGTCACCAACATACTCAGGCCTCAACCGTTTCAGGAAATGCAGTTTGCCATAGAGTTTCACACGGAAGGCATCACAAGTGGCTCCCTGTGTGTCCAACTGTTCGATACTCTCGAAACGCGACTGACTGTTGGAAAACTGCGACGACTCCATCTACTACAGCACTTTAATGGATGAAAGTCCAGAGACTCTGCCTGCCGTAAACTGCCCTAAAGACGTTCCATCGCGCCATACATTGAGCACCAACAGTGGATGATGAAGCACGAAGTTCAGGATCTCCACCTCATCATTCTTCTGGAGTTTGCTGTTTACGCTTTCAACGACGCGATATCGCTGATTGCCAAGGTATTGCATCTTGACTATTCTGTCTGGTAGATAGGTCATCTCTACAAATGCTCCTATGCGGAGACTGGCAGAACGCACTTCCTCGTCAGCTGCCTCAAAGTCCGAGTTGCCCTCGTCTTCTATCTGCGACAGCTCTTCCCAATGGGCATAGCCGAGATAGCGGGCAATGCCGTCGAGAGTGCTGGTGTGAGGCTCACGCTCATCCTGAGCAAATCCGAGGAGCCGCTTGAGCGTTGTGGCACCGATACGAACACCAGTTTTGCTCTCGATATCGAGAGAGAGGTATTCGCAATCAGAAGGCTGTCGAAGCATATTTCCAGACTTCGTCTTCAGCAGTTGAATAATATTGAACGGCAGTTTCATTGATATTACGTATCTTTTTACTTCATTTAGGAATGCAAAGATACATAATAAAATTCAATTATCCACTCTATTTATCTATTTTTTACCATTTAAAATCGAAAGGTTATGATGTTTTTCCAAAAAATATTCGTAACTTTGCCACCAAATATCAAACGCTAAACAATAAAAGGAAATGAAAACAAAACATGTGCAATACGAAACTCACGGCACCTGCTCGAGACTAATCGACGTGACTGCCGACGAGAACGATGTCATCCAGCAAGTGTTCTTCCTGGGTGGATGTAATGGAAATCTGCAGGGGGTGAGCCAACTGGTTCGCGGACAGAAGATTGACGACGTGATCAAGAAAATCGACGGCATCCGCTGCGGTACCAAGGGCACCAGCTGCCCAGACCAGCTATGCCGCGCACTGGAACAGTTGAAGAATGCACCATTGGAAGGATAGTAAGATGCAAAAGACCGTACTCATTACTGGCGCTACCAGCGGCATCGGCCTCGGATGCGCCAGAAAGTTCGCCGAAAATGGCGACCGACTGATACTCACTGGCCGCAACGCCGAGAAACTGGAGTCCATCCGTAAGGAACTCTCTGAGAAAGGCACCCAAGTGATAACCTTCGCCTTCGACGTACGCGACAGCAAGGCTGCCAGAATGACCATCGAAAGCCTGCCTCAGGAGTGGCAGCAGATTGACGTGCTCGTCAACAATGCCGGCTTGGCACTCGGACTGGAGCCCGAATACGAAGGCAACCTCAACGACTGGGAGATCATGATCGACACCAACATCAAGGGACTGCTCAACATGACCCGCCTCATCGTGCCCCAGATGGTAAAGCGCAACAGTGGACACATTATTAATATAGGTAGTGTGGCAGGCGATGCAGCCTATGCCGGAGGCAACGTCTACTGTGCTACCAAGGCAGCAGTGAAGGCCCTCACTGACGGGCTCCGCATCGACGTGGCCGATACCGCCGTACGCGTCACGAATCTCAAACCAGGCCTCGTGGAGACCAACTTCAGCAACATCCGATTCAAGGGCGACACAGAGCGCGCCGCCAAACTCTATCAGGGCATCAAGCCCCTAACTGGCGACGACATCGCCGATGTGGCCGTCTATGCCGCCAATGCCCCAGCCCACGTACAGATAGCCGAAGTGCTCATCCTCGCCACTCATCAGGCCAGCGGTAGTGTCATCGTCAGGAAATAAACACTTATAATAAATATGTATATGAAAAATCAGCCAGGAGCTCAATCCCACTCGTTAAGCTTTAGTCTCGCAGGACGATGCCTGGGTGACGATGTAGGCCGAGAGGAGCACTAAGATGCCGGCTACGGGCTTGTCCCAGGTGAGCAGGTCCTGCCCCAGCAGGATGGCCACAAAGGAAGCAATAACAGGTTGCAGATTAGTGTAGATACTAACCGTAGTGGCCTGCAGATACTTCATGGCAAAGGGAATGAGGAAATAGCCGAGGGCGGTGGCACATACCACGATGAATAGCATCTCGGCAACGCCGTCCCATCCCCATGCAGAGGTATAGAGTGCATTGAGCGGCAACTCCGGCAGGGCAATGGGTACGGTGACGATGGCTGAGATGAGGAACACGTACTTCATCTGCGTCACTGGCGAATATTTCTCAGCTACATTGCGTGTGATGATGAGGTATATAGCCCAGGTAAGCACGCTCAGGATGGCCAGCGTGATGCCCAGCAGGTCGTTCTTGCCCGAACCAAGGCTCTGACTCATCAGAACCATCAGCACGGCACCAGCAATACCCAACAACACGCCTACCGACTTCTTGGGGGTGATGCGCTCGCCGATGGTGAGGGCAGCACAGAGCATCACGGCGATAGGCGTCAGCGTGGCTATCAGTGAGAAATATACGGGGCTGGTATAGTCGAGGGCCCAGGCCGTGAGTGACTGTGAGATGACAAACCCCAACAGGCCGCCAAAGAGTATAGTGATCAGATCGCGCTTTTCGACTTTCTCCTTAGGCAGGAAGGCTGCGATAATCCAAAAGAGGATGCAAGCGCCAAGCGAGCGGGAAGCCATGTAGCCCATGGGGGTTACCCACGAATCGAGAAGTAGTTTGGTGACAGGTACGCCAAGTCCGAAAATTGTGTTGGCAAGGAAGATGGCGCTGTGCGCCTGGAGTTTCTTATTCATTGAACATTGAAAATTGAAGATTGAACATTATCTGAGCAGAAGCGAATTTTTCACTATTCACTATTCACTTTTCCCTTAAAGAGTGCGAGCCTCTCCTCGAGCGACATTCTGGCGTAGCGCCGCCACTCCTGTGCCCCACCCTCTTGACATCGGCTGAGGTAGCCGGTGTCGTACATCCGTCGATAGGCCTCGATTTCGAAAGGGTTCAACAGATAGGCACCATGCTTCATCCGACGGTTCATAGGCAGAGCCCTCAGCCAATACCATATATATAATAGGTAGAAGCGGAGCCAAGAGTCGCCGCAGGCTTGTGCTTGCCGTAGATGTATCATCTCATGGGTCTTCAGAGACGAAGGTCCGCTATTGAAACTGTCTGCCAATTCCTGAGTCGGCGTTAGGATACGTCCGAAAAAGGTGAGCCCCTCATAGCCCTTACGGAGCCAGAAGGTGTTCACCTGGGCAGGCATGTCGGCAATCCGGCTGGGTCGCACAGCCCGCCACATGATGGGCAGCACTTGGAACATCATCCACATTTTCGGGTGCAAAGATACGAATAAGCGAGAGAAATACCAAATTTATTTGATTATTTCCGAGCGAGAGTATCATAGAGCGGAGCTCAAAGATACGAATACTATTTGAGAGTTGAGATTTTGCTGAAGAAATTGGGGCATTCGCCGAATATTTTTGTCCGCAAGGCACATTCTGCCTACCTTTGCAACAGAATTCAAACATAAAAAAAGAAAGATTATGAAGAAGATGAATCAATTTTGGATGCTACTGATGCTGCTCTTCGCCATCGTAGCATGTACGGCAGAGAGTGACAGCTGGGACAACGGCAACAACAGCAACAACAGTCAGACGTCAGGTAGTTCTGACAACAACTCAACCACCTCGGGCACGGCCGACAACGTAGTCAGCGGTGTGTCGAGCGATGGCGACGTGACGACCTTCAGTGTGGCCTTCAACAAGAACGCCCTCTCGGAGACAGTAAGTGTGGACAGCAACGATGATGACTACATCGAGAACACCACCTTTGCCAAGACCATCACCATCACCTACAGCACATCGGGCGATGCAACCGTGAGCGGCGATGACGAGGGCATCGTCAGCATCAGCGGCAACGACGTGACAGCCAACTACACGGGCAGCGATGCCGTCAGATACGTACTGACAGGCACCACCAACGACGGATTCTTCAAGCTCTACAGTTCAAAGAAGCAGGCCATCGTGCTCAACGGTGTCAGCATTAACAACCCCGACGGAGCCGCCATCAACAACCAGAGTAAGAAGCGGACCTTCATCGTCGTCAACGACGGGACAAAAAACTACCTGACAGATGGGACTAACTACAACGATGCCGTCGAAAGCGAGGACATGAAGGCCTGCCTCTTCTCTGAGGGACAGCTTGTGTTCAGCGGCTCTGGCTATCTGGAAGTGGACGCCAACTGCAAGGCAGGTATCCGCAGTGACGACTATGTGAGAACGATGCCAAAGACCAATATCTACGTGGATGCATCGGGAGGCAACGGTATTCGGGGTAACGACGCCGTAATCGTGACAGGTGGTGTGATCAATGTGAACATCACGGGAACAGCCGACAAGGGCATCTCGACTGACGGCTACGTCGAAATAAATGGTGGACGCACCACCATTCTGACCAGTGGTGGCTACGAATGGGATGACGAAGACAGCGACTACTCAGCCTGCTCGGGCATCAAGGCCGACTCGCTGATCACCATGAACGGCGGCGAGCTGAACATCAAGTCAACGGGTATTGGCGGCAAAGGCCTGAACTCCGACAAGCAGATCGTCATCAACGACGGCGTGATCCGCGTCATCACCACCGGCAAGCGCCAGAAGGACTCCAAGGGCAGCGTGTCACCCAAGGGCATCAAGGCCGATGGCAACATTACTATTAACGGTGGACAGACCCAAATACGCCTGGAAGGTACTGGCGACGGAACTGAGGCTCTGGAGAGCAAGGGCGAGATACACATTGAAGCCGGTACCGTGGAGTGCTACAGCTACGATGACGCCATCAACTCAAAGGGCAACCTTTACATCGACGGAGGCTATGTATATGCACGTGCCCTGAACAACGACGGCATCGACTCGAACAAGAACCTCTACGTCAACGGCGGCGTGGTAATTGCAGAAGGTGGACAGCAGCCGGAGTGCGGCATAGACGCAGCAGAGGGCTACACAGCATATATCAACGGTGGTACGGTGATAGCCATTGGCGGCGGTATGCAGGAAATATCTTCTTCATCCAAACAAGCCTGTATCGCTGTCAGCGTGTCACAGGGTACCACACTTGGTTTGCTCTCAGGCTCAACGGCCATTCTGGGCTACACCACTCCAAGTTCGAACAGCGGCACATCGCTTACAATCTCATCGCCCTCGATGCAGAGCGGATCGACCTACGCCCTTAGGGCAGGCTGCACAATCTCTGGCGGGACCTCATTCTACAATCTGACTACAGGCTGCACCATCGGCAGCGGCTCGCAGAGCGTGGATGTGACAGCCTCCACAGGTGTCAGCGGCTCGATGGGCGGAGGCATGGGCGGAGGCATGCAAGGTGGCGGCGGGCGTCCTGGCGGATGGTAAAAAAACGATAAAAGTGAAGCATCAAAGCGGATGCTTCATTTTTTTTTCGTATCTTTGTCGCGAAATTCTATTCGATATGGACGAGAAAGAACGAATCATCCAGCTCCGACGGGAGTTGCATGAACATAACTACCGATACTACGTGCTGAACCAGCCCACTATCGGCGACCAGGACTTCGACTTCATGATGCACGAGCTGCAGCAGTTGGAGGCCAAGCATCCGGAGATGGCTGACGAGAACTCTCCAACGCAACGTGTGGGCAGCGACCTGAACGCTGAGTTCCAGCAGGTGGAGCACAAATACCCGATGCTCTCACTGGCCAACACCTACAATGAGCAGGATGTCAGCGACTGGTATGAGAGCGTCAGGAAAGGCCTGGCCGGAGAAGAGTTCGAGGTATGCTGCGAGATGAAGTACGACGGACTGTCGATATCACTGACCTATGTGGACGGGCGGCTGACTCAGGCCGTCACCCGTGGTGATGGTGTCAGGGGCGACGATGTGACAGCTAATGTGAAGACCATCCGCGCCATTCCCCTCGTGTTGCCTGGCAAAGGATATCCTAAAGAATTCGAGATTCGAGGTGAGATACTGATGCCCTGGGCCGTCTTTGAACGTCTGAATAAGGAGCGCCAAGAGGCCGAGGAGCCCCTGTTTGCCAATCCCAGAAACGCCGCCAGCGGCACACTGAAAAGCCAAAAGTCGAGCCTTGTGGCATCTAGGCAACTCGATGCATATCTTTATTATCTGCTTGGCGAGGATTTACCTGCCGAGGGGCATTATGAGAACCTGGAGGCAGCCCGCCAATGGGGTTTCAAGATATCCGAGGGCATGAGGAAGGTAAAGACACTGGAGGAAATCTACGACTTCATCAACTACTGGGATACGGAGCGCAAGAATCTTCCCGTGGCCACAGACGGCATTGTACTGAAGGTGAACAGCCTGCGCCAACAGCGGTCGCTAGGATTTACAGCCAAAAGTCCTCGTTGGGCCATCGCCTATAAGTTCAAGGCAGAACGCGTCTGTACACGACTGAATGAGGTGACCTATCAGGTGGGCCGCACCGGAGCAATCACCCCTGTTGCAAATATGGATCCCGTCCAGCTGGCAGGTACCACGGTGAAGCGTGCAACACTCAACAACGAAGACTTTATAAAGAGCTTCGACCTACACATCGGCGACTACGTCTATGTGGAAAAGGGCGGTGAGATTATCCCAAAGATTGTAGGTGTGGATATAGAACAACGCCCCATCATTGCCCAACCCGTACGCTTTATCAAGCGCTGTCCGGAATGCGGCACGCCACTCGTCCGCTATGAGGGAGAGGCTGCCTGGTACTGTCCCAATGATACGGGTTGCGCACCACAAATCAAGGGGCGCATTGAGCACTTTATCTCACGCAGAGCCATGAACATCGACTCGCTCGGCCCAGAGACCATCGACGATTATTATCGGCAGGGACTCATCAAGAACGTGGCTGACCTGTACGACATACAAGTGCAGCAAATCAACGGCGACGGCTCCCGCACAAAGTCGGCCCAAAGAATCGTCAACGGCATAGAAGCCTCAAAACAAGTACCTTTTGAGCGCGTGGTATTCGCCCTCGGCATCCGTTTCGTCGGCGAAACATCAGCCCGACTGCTGGCTCGCCATTTCAAGAACATCGATGCGCTAATGAATGCCGGACTAGAGGAATTGCAAGAGATAGAGGGCATCGGCGAGGTGATGGCTAAGAGCATTATCACCTATTTCCACGACAACCGAAACCGAGAAATTGTGGAACGCCTGCGAGCCTACGGCTTACAGATGGCCCTCACGGGACAACAGACAGCCACCAGCGACAAACTGGCTGGGCTATCCATCGTCATCAGCGGTGTATTCGAACACCACAGCCGCGACGAATACAAGGCCATCATCGAGCAGAACGGCGGCAAGAACGTAGGAAGCATCAGCGGAAAGACATCCTTCATTCTGGCCGGAGAAAACATGGGCCCGTCGAAACTGCAAAAGGCCGAGAAACTGGGTATCGAAATAGTCAACGAAGACGAATTTCTGGAAAGATACGGACTATAATGAAGAAGACAACCATCATACTACTCGAGTTGCTGTCAGTACTACTGCCAATGAAGGCACAGATTATCATGCAGGAACAGCCCACCTACAAAGGACCCGCTGATACGAGATGCCTCGACTTGATGGGGGTACCCCTCGAAGGACCCGACAGCGTTTTCATACCAGCCTTCGAACAAGCAGGCTTTGAACGTATCGTCAGCGAGGATGACGAGCCTGACACCTACTATTTCAGAGGTGACTACTACGGCATTAAGTCAAACCTGACTATCAACGTAGATGAAAAGACGAAAATGCTCTCGTCGGCATTAGTAACGTCAGGCCCCTATCGTACCTTTGCCCTCTTCGACCGCAACCATCGATATTTTCTTCTGAAACTGCAGCGTCAATATGGGAACTTTGATGCCAAGGGGGATGGTTCTTTGCACACAATGACCAACTTGGGATATATCAAAATATCAAACATCCTACACGAAAACAAATCACGTACAATCCAAGTATTCTATCTGAACACCGTGCCATACTACAAAGATGCACTCAGCATCGGACTGAAGGGAAACGTGCAGGAAATCATAACAGAGAACCCCGTCACGGAGGCACAGGTGGAGCACTATGACTCCAACGGGAAAAATGGAACTGCCGACATCACCGACCGTGAATACAATGCCGCCGGCTATCTCATAAAAGCAGCCATGCCAGAACCTACTGGACAGAAAAGCATCCTTGAATTCGAATATGACGAATACTGCCAACTCGTCAAGCGAACCCTCACGAATGTTGCAGAACAAATCAAGTCGGTCAATGAATACAAATACAATGATGACGGCGAGATCAGCAGTCAGAGTCAGAAGGTGTTCGACAAGAGTGGCGAATGTATCCTCTCCATCAATATCAAAAATGAATATTCCGAACACGACGCAAACGGAAACTGGACCCAAAACGACCTGAAACTCATCTACTGGGAGAAAGGCCGCCAAGCCCAGAACATGCGGGTGAAACAAACCCGCACCATTAGCTATTGGGAGGAAGACTAGACGAACGGGAATAGAGCATAATACAGTCCATTTATATTAAAATTATGTTAAAGAACCTTTTTTTGTACATTTTTTAAATAAATAATAGTACTTTTGTAACTGATAAATGGAAATAAAGAACTTAAAACAATTAAAATATTATGCTTAACGAAGGGTTGGTGTTTGCTGACAGATATAAATTTATCAAGCAGTTAGGCCGAGGTGGCTTTGCTGAGGTATGGCTTGCAGAAGATACAAAAACGGGCGTACAGGTCGCTGTAAAGGTATATGCCCCAGGTGCTGGTCTGGATGAAAACGGTATTAAAATCTTCACACAGGAGTTTGCCGTGGTATTTGATATGAACCATACCAATCTGTTAAGGCCCACACATTACGACATTTTCAATCAGCAACCCTACCTGATCATGCCTTACATCAAGAATGGCTCCGCCTTCAAGTATCTTACCGAGGGGCAAAACATCCCTGAAGATGAATGCTGGAAAATGCTGCATGACGTGGCAGCTGGACTTGCCTACCTGCATGAAAAGACTCCGCCACTGATTCATCAGGATATAAAGCCCGATAACATTATGATAGACGACGAGGGTCACTATCTGATTACCGATTTCGGAATCAGTGCCCGAGTGCGCAGCACCATCCGCGGAGCCCAGGCTGCAGAACAAAGTGGCGGCACCCTGGCATATATGGGACCTGAGCGTTTCAGTAGCAAGCCCAAGCCCATCATGGCCAGTGATGTTTGGTCGCTCGGCGCCATGATGTACGAGCTGATGACCGGCACTCCTCCTTTCGGCAATCATGGTGGAATGCTACAGAAGAATGGAGCTGACATACCTATCATCGAGGAAGACTATTCGCAAGAACTGAAGGACATTATCTACTCTACCCTAGCCAAAGAGACTTGGGACAGACCGTCGGCTAAGAAGATTGAGGAAATGACCTACAATAAGCTACATGGTATCGTAATTAATCCGGAAGAGGCTAACACTACAGAAGCGGCAGCAGAAGACCCTATAGCAAAGTCACCAACTAAGGAGGCTGTCAACGACCCGCAGGCTGCGACTGTGACAGACCAACCAGTAGAAGAAATACCTGCAGAACCGGTTCCCCAACAAGCTACCGAATTTGCCCCAAAGAAGTCACAACCTATTACTCCTAAGAAAGGTAGCAACAAGACGATTATCATTGCCGCCGTGGCAGCCATCGTGGTTTTGGGTGGTATTATCGCCATGTGCAGCGGAGGTAAAGAGAGCGAGCCCCCTGTGGCTGAAGTCGTAGAGGTGGCTCCTGCTATCAACTTCGACTCATTGGCACAGGTCAGCATCGCAGACGGCAAGGCCTTGCTGGAACAGGCTGACACCTTTATGAACAACCATGAGGAGGACAAGTTTGATTCTAAATATAATAAGGTGGAAGATACGTACCTCAGTGCCCTCAAGAAATTTGAAGAAGCTCTCGCCAATAAGGACAGTCTTTCCGCAGCCGTAGTCTCTGATGCTACGATACAGAAGAGTACTGCTGCCAATAAACTGTTTTCCATCTACAAAGATTTGAGTGAACTGGCTAATAGTCTAAAAGAAGCTGGACTCACAGATGGCGCGACAGAATCTGCAACACGCGCCGAAGCGATCAAACCATACATTACAGACCTGATTACTAACGACAACGACAATAGCGATGATTAGAATATTTAGAATACTGACGGTCGTCATGTTGATGACCCTGACATCGGCTTATGCCTATGCGCAAAGTGCCAGTGAATCCTATGACAACGGAATGGCCCTGATGAAGAAGCAGGACTATGCTGGAGCCATTGCCAGCTTTAAGGCATCCATGGCCATCAACAAGAGTGCTGCCAACGTCAAGAAGTGTAAGGCCCAAATAGCCAAATGTCAAAAGCTACAGAGGAATAAGGGCAGAGCCGCAGCTCCCGCAGCTCTGCAGAAGTCGCTCGTGATTCCTCATCCAATGCTTTATGTTGCTGCCAATCCAGAGAATGAACTCGGCGTGCAGATTGACACTACGCCCGAAAGCAACGATTGGAACGCCACTATCAACGGTAACGCCAGTTGGCTGGAATTGTCGAAGTCGATGGATGGTAAGTATCTCGTTGTGAAGGCAGAACCTACAGACAAGACGATTGTTCGCTCTGCCGACATTTCCGTAGTATATGACAAGCTCACCAGAACCGTTCACGTGGCTCAGGCAGGAAAAGACGTAGAACTTGTTCCCAGCACGTTGTTTATCAAATTTAAGAAGAAAGGCGGTCAGATGCTTGTCAATATCAACTGCAACAGCGACACCATCTATGACAATAATTACAACTGGATCATAGAAAAAGCTCCTGAGTGGTGCAACGCCGAGGGCACCAGCACTAACCTCGTTTTGAACGTGGACCCTCTGGTAAAGAAGGATCCATACTACAAGACCGGCCGTACTGGTGATATCATCCTACGTAGTCAGAGCCAGGAATGCATCATCCGCATTGACCAGAAATAGAATCACTTACCAATAATAATAACTTAAAACGAAGAACCTATGAGATGCAACAATTGCGGTTGGGACAATGCCCCGGGAGTCAGTTCCTGCGTAAAGTGCGGACATCAACTAATCGGTAATGCCGGGTACAACAATAACCCTTATCAGGGTGTCAATGTACCAAATTACAATCAAGGAGGTGAGGCACAACCACGCCCGACTGTCATCAATGCTCAAGTACAGCAACCCGCACCAAGACCAACAAGAATTGTAAATGGTCCGATGAACGGACCTATGAATGCTCCTGAGCAGGCCCCTCAGTTGAAATCAACTGTCGCGCAGACGCCAGGTAATTGTCCACATTGTGGCTATCCTGTTATGGGCAATTTCACGAGTTGTCCTAACTGTGGAGCCAGTGTGTCTCCTGCATCCAATCCCGACCCAAGACCTACCACCATCCAGCGTCCTGGTCAGGCAGAGCCAATGGCTGCACCCATGATGAATGCCCCTCAGACACCACCCCAGGCCAA
The DNA here is from genome assembly GCA_002342665.1 of Prevotella sp. UBA2444. Lineage (GTDB taxonomy): Bacteria > Bacteroidota > Bacteroidia > Bacteroidales > Bacteroidaceae > Prevotella. The sequence continues at coordinate 6,577 of DDQK01000010.1, read as the reverse complement.
GCCTAACGCTAGTGAGTTGGCAGAGTTTGGTATCAGCGAGACTGTCAAGTGCGACAAATGCGGGACTGACGTATCCATCGAATTCTCCTTCTGCCCGAAGTGTGGTGAACGTATCCACCTGCCAACAGTCCGTGCTATACGCCACAAGCCGATAGCACCTCCTAAACCACATTGCTATCTCACACTCATACCTGAAGAAGATGAGCAACTCGATGTGGCAAGAAAAGACTATGAAGGTCCGTCGGTCATTCTTACCAGAGAAAACACCGAACCCAATAATCGCACGATAACCTCAAAGGAACAGGCAGAGTTAAGCTGTGAGGATGGAAAATGGTTTTTACAGAACAAGAGCGAATTGGGGTCTACCTATCTCGAAGCCAGCAGAAAACTGGAACTTCAACCGGGCGACATCATCGTACTGGGTGACAGAAGATTCAAGTTTGAGGCTGAGTAAGTTTGGAATAGATTGATAAATTAAATTAAAATTGCGTGAGCACTTACCAAGTCGTTGACAGATGCGACTTCCGTGCGGGAGACATCGTTGACAACAGGTACACAGTCAGGAAATCCTTAGGCGAAGGCTCTTTTGGAGCCGTGTATCTGGTAGAAGACGGAAGGGGCGGCAAATATGCCCTTAAACTCCTGCGTCTGTGGGAAGTTCCAGCAGAAATTCGGCAACCCCTAATGGACCGATTTGAGATGGAATTTAACACAGGTCAGATAGATTGTGACAATTTGGTACGCTCATTGGCCTATGGCACCGTAGGCGGCAATCCATATATCATTATGGAGTTCTGCCCGGGTGGTGACCTTGAACCACTTTTAGGAAAGGTGGATGCACGAACACCGCAAATCTGCCAGGACATTCTCATTGGACTCAACGCCCTTCATGACAGGGGAAAAGTGCATCGCGACTTAAAACCAGAGAACGTGCTTTTTAAGGAGAATGGTAAGGCTGCACTAACGGATTTCGGTATCGCTGGTGACAGAACACACCGTATGACTCAGCGTAACATCTTCGGAAAGCCCAACCAGATATTCGGTACTTATGCCTACATGCCACCAGAACAGGCTACAAGGGCACGTGGAGGAGCCACCGTACTCCCCACTACTGATATTTTCTCATTTGGGGTACTTGTGTTTCAGTTGCTTACAAACCAGCTGCCCTTCGGAACACTTGAGTCGCATAACGACTTAGCAGAGTATCAGAAACGGGGCAAGGACGGCATCTGGAACCGTGGTGCTCTGCAGAACATTCCTAATGGCCAACAATGGGCACGGCTGATAGAGGGTTGCCTACACCCGGACTTCAAACAGCGTCTGCAATCTGTTCACGATGTATTCCGATTGTTACCCCAGTCGCAAGGCGGCTATACACCACAACCTGTCAGAATGGTACAATCCTATGCTCCTCAACAACAGACCAATGGCTACCTGTTGCGAATTTTGCAAGGAGAGGAATACGGAAAGGTGTATAACCTGACACAATTAGTCAGCCAAGGGCGGCGTTTATTAACAGTTGGTCGACAACAGGGCAACAGCATTTATATCAAGTCAGATTTCAGCGACTTTATGTCTCGTTTCCACTGCACGATAGAAATGGCTGGTCCCAACCAGTGGGCCATACGCGATGGTCAGTGGCGCAACGACTATCGCCAGTGGATGAACTCCAGTAATGGAACATATGTTAACTCAACACCCGTCAACCAGAACGGTTACTTTCTCAAGGCAGGGGATATCATCGCCATCGGCGACGTCACCCTGAGATTCGAAAATTATTAACCCTTTAATTATAAATTTATGGAAACTCAAAACAATTACAAACGCACGGTTGCTGGCTCAGTCGGAGCTGGCGTTGGTGCAATCTTCAACGGTTCAGGACGTACGTATTACATTCTGGAACACAAGACCAGCTCTAAGTATCACAGTGCTGGTGAGTCACAAAAAATCATCATCGACCAGATCGAGATTGGCCGTGATGCATCTTGCCAAGTACGCTATGACGAGTCGTTCGACACCGTCAGCCGCAAGCATGCTGCCATTGTTCGCGATGGAAACAACTGGCAGCTGATCCACCTGTCCACCTCCAACCCCACGCTGGTCAACGGACGCCCCATCCAGGGCACCTACTACCTGCAGTCAGGTGATGAAATTCAACTTTCTGTCAATGGCCCTCGCCTTGGTTTCATCCAGCCACAAGGCAAACAGGGATTAACTTCGAGCATCAAACTCACCGAGCGCATGAATCTGTTCCGTGAGCAGGCTCTCCGCCCTTATCGCCGCGCTATCTGGGCACTGGCAGGTCTTCTGTTGCTGGTCATCATAGGATTCGGCGGATGGAACTACAAACTCCATCTCGACAACCAGGCACTCCGCCAGGAGATGGCTCTCTATGCAGCACAGGTTGACTCACTTGGCTCAAAGAAAGCTGAACTGGAGAACCTGGAACAGCAATTGACAACCCAACTGGCTTCAGATCCCAACAACCAGGAAATCAAGCAACAGCTCGGACAGGTACAGCAGGAGCGCGTCCGTGTGGTTTATGCATATAACACAGCATCACAGAAACTTGCTGACACCAAGTCGAAATTGGCAGAATACGGCTATGACGATGAGGATGAGGACGAGGCTGAAGGCAGTGGTCCGACAGCAGAGATTGCAGCTGCCACAGGTGGAAATGCAGGACTTGGCAAAGATGGTCCGATAACTGATGGCGAGGAGCGTTGGGACAATTCTGAACAGGACGTTGTAGCCACTCAGGGTACAGCTGTCAATCCTGGCAATGTGAACGACTTCGTCGACAAGTCTAATCCGACTATTCAGGAGTCTGCACAGAAATCAGCTGGGGCTTCCGATAACATCGTCAACTACTACAACGACATCTACTCTCTGAAGGTGAAGCGTATCACTCTTGAGCGCGGAGGCAACTCTTACGATCCTGGTATTGCAACTAGCCAATTGGTAGTTGGTACTGGTTTCGTAGTGGGCGGTAAGTTCATCACAGCCCGTAGTAACCTCCAGCCTTGGGTATATCGTAATGTCTATCGTTCCGATGACTGGCGTCGTCTATTGGCAGAATATGTGGCAGCAGGCTTCCATGTCATCATTGACTTTGAGGCTTATTCTACCCGTGGTTCGGGTCATCCGCTTCGCTTCAGCAACACGCAGTTCGACCTAGCATCACTCGAAGCATATGATGGCAAAGAGGTGGTTGAAATCCGGAAGGATATCATCAAACGCATTAAGAACTGGGGCGTCGACATCGAGTATAAGAAGAGTACGCGCGATAAGTTTGTAGTAACCTACTACACTGACGGTTCTCATAATGCAGCCTCACTGGCACTTGGTGCTCCTGGTGGTCTGCCTGTCGATATTCCTACAGCTCAAAGTCTCAAGGGTAGCGAGGAAGTAGTCATTGCCGGCTTCTCCGGGAACACCAACATTCAAGCCCTCTCAAATTACGTGAAGTATTTCACCAGCCGTACATCACGCCTGGCTGCACGCTTCATCACACTTCAGGATGCATCATCCAACTGGGGCTTCACAGGCTCACCTGCCTTCTTTAAAGAGAGTAATGGCAGCTATCGTGTAGTGGGTGTCAATGTCGGTAACTTTGGTGGCGAAGTACGCGTTGTTCCTATTCATAGAGTGAGATAACTATTTAGAGTTTTAGATTATTAATACATGTCAGAAGTAAAGATCAAGCTTGCTGCAGGCACGAATGTCGGACTCATCCGGCAGAACAATGAGGACAATTTCGTTGTATCAAGTGACCTCAGCACTTCTGAATGGCTCATCCCCCAGGTCGGCCCCTATACCGACCTGGGGGAATTTGGTGCCCTGCTTGTCGTAGCCGACGGTATGGGTGGTGCCAATGCCGGTGAGGTGGCTTCGGCCATCGCGGTCGAAACCATTCAGGACAAATTTTCCCCGGAACTTCTTAAGGAAGTGATTAGCGATGACAAAAGTGCGCAGGAGTATATGAAAGAGGTCGTTAAACAAGCAGACCTCAATATTCTGAAGCGCAGCAAGGAGGATCCAAGCACACAAGGCATGGGAACCACCATTGTCATGGCTTGGCTTTTAGGCGACAAAGCTTACGTCTGCTGGTGTGGCGACAGCCGTTGTTATGTTCTCAATAAACGCAACGGACTGATACAACTCTCCAAAGATCATTCCTACGTACAAGAACTCGTCGACAAAGGAGAACTTTCTCCTGAATTGATGCACGATCATCCATTATCGAACGTCATCACTCGCTGTTTGGGAGATGTTGACAATCGTGCCATTCCAGAGACCCGTATTTACCAATTGCACAACGGCGACATTATTATGCTCTGTAGCGACGGACTCTGCGGTCTTTGCCACGACGATATGATACTCGACGTCATGATCAAATATCACGAAGATCCAATGGAGTGCAAAAACGAGCTTATTTCTGCAGCTCTCTCTAGCGGAGGATACGACAATGTAACTGTTGCCATTGCCAACATCGAAATTGACGAAGCAGAGGATGTCGAGGAAGATACGAACAGTAAGGAAGAAGACGAGAAGGGAGAAAGCGTAACGGAAGGGGAGAGCGAAGAGGAACTCTCCAGCACCATCCGTACTGAGGTCATCGGACGACGTTCCCACAAATTCCGCAATTTGATGCTCATTATTCTGTTACTTATAATAGCAGCTGGAGCATACATTTATCTGTCAAAAGACTGTGAAACGCTTCGGCAGTCTATTTCGACTGCCGTAGCCCCATTGTGGGATAAATTGATCGGCTATTTCAACAGGTGAAGACTATGATATTCAAGGAAGGTAACATCATTGCTGAACACTACGTACTGAAAAAACAACTCGGGCAAGGCAGCTTCGGAGATGTATGGCTAGCACACAACATGTTGGCCGATATTGATGTGGCTATCAAGTTCTATGGCACGTTAGACAAGAAAGGTATTGAAGACTTCCGGAATGAATTCAAAATCGCCTATCGGCTACACCACCCCAACCTACTCAATATCAGCCATTTCGACGTATTTGAGAATTGTCCTTATCTCGTGATGCCTTTCTGTGAGAACGGCTCAGTTAGTCATCGGATCGGAAAGCTACCAGAATGCGAGATATGGAAGTTCGTACATGACGTAAGTTGTGGCCTTGCCTTTCTTCATAGCCAAAATCCCCCCATAATACATCAGGACATCAAGCCTGACAACATTCTCATCACCAGCGATGGTCGATATGTTATATCTGACTTCGGTATAAGCCGTAGTTTCCGTACCCAAATGAGCCGTACCAACAACAAGGTCAATAGTTCTGGGACTCTTGCATACATGGGGCCAGAACGGTTCTCAGAAAATCCGATGATCATATTGGCTAGCGACATCTGGGCATTTGGAATGACACTCTACGAGATAATTTCTGGCGATGTTCTATGGGAAGGTATGGGGGGATGCGTACAACTAAACGGAGCCCGTATTCCAGCTATCTCTACTTCGCCTGAACTGTCAAGACTCGTCAAGGCCTGTCTCTCACAAGAAACTTGGAATCGACCGACAGCGCAGCAAATCTACGATTATGCTTCGGCAAAAATGCGGAGCATGCCACTTCCACCGCTGTCAGAACAAGAATCAAATAAGAATGAGACACAGACCGTAGAAATTAGGAAGTTATCGGTTCCAGTGAATCATCAAATCCCAACTACACCTACTATTTCTGGAGGGAAGAAAACAGACTATTCTCCCTCAAAAGTCTATATCCCCCAAAAATCCTCTTCTTCCCTATTTACAAAAGGTGGTACATTCTCAAAGAGAATACTCTTAGCTATCGCTGCAATAGTAGGAGTTATTATCATAGGAGTTGGAGTCATGTACTTTCATAATTCTATAGAAGAAGAACAAGATTTCCTTTCATGCAAAACAAAGGAAGATTTTGAGAGGTTTATCAAGGAGCATCCCTCTTCTTCCTATGTATCAGTCGCTCGCAAACGTATCGAAACAATACAGCCATCTACCCAAAAGAGCTCTGAGCCTTCACATGAAACAATTCCCAATAAAACAAGAACAGCACCTATACAGACTATAATTAAAGAGAAAATCCAAGAAATTGAACAGCCTACCCAAGTTACCCAAGAAAAAAAGAAAGCTGATGACCGAATCTTATTTGAATCAGCCAATAACAACCCAACCCCCAAAACAACACAACAGAGCAATCTTAATGAAGACGATGTTTTTTATGCATGCCAAACTATTGGCGATTTCCAGTCATATCTTAACACATTTCCAAATGGGCGTCATCGAGCGCAAGCACAGGCGGCCATCAATAATATGCTGAATCGAGATGATAACACAGTCAATGATAACGAACCCTATAGTGATGAAATACAAACACATAATTCTGTTCGACAGAATCTTCCACCAAAGGGGTATCGTAACAATTCTCCATCAGGATTTCGCCCAAGGAGCTCTAGAGGAAGTAGGCCACCTAGAAACAGAGAATCTATGCGTAGACATTTTCGATAATAAACGAAGAAGCCCCGAATCACCAGTCGTGACTCGGGGCTTCGCTTGAAAGATGGCGGCCTCCTACT
>DDQK01000005.1 GCA_002342665.1 Prevotella sp. UBA2444 | reverse complement strand
CCATCTTTCAATCGAAGCCCCGAGTCACGACTGGTGATTCGGGGCTTCTTATTTTGCCGTAATCGATTTCGGGAGTTTTTGCAGGTTTTTAGGTGAATTATTTGGTGGTATCGGAAAAATTACGTACCTTTGCGTTCGAAATGATTTATTAGTATTAATCTATAAAACAAAAGCAAAAAACAAATGGCAAAGATTGTAACATTGGGCGAGATTATGCTTCGCCTTTCCCCGCAGGGAAACGATCGTTTCATCCAGAGTGAATCATTCCGCATCATCCCTGGCGGTGGTGAGGCTAACGTTGCTATCTCAGTGGCCAACTACGGTCACGAGGCTTATTTCGTATCCAAGCTGCCTAAGCACGAGATTGGCCAGATTGCAGTAAATGCTATGCGCCGCTATGGTGTTAACACTGAGTTTATTGCTCGTGGTGGTGACCGTGTCGGACTGTATTATGCAGAGACAGGTGCCTCGATGCGTCCCTCAAAGGTAATTTACGATCGTGCTCACAGTGCTATTGCAGAGGCAGATCCCTCAGATTTCGATTTTGATAAGATTATGGAGGGTGCTGCATGGTTCCACTGGAGTGGTATAACACCTGCCATCTCAGACAAGGCTGCCGAGCTGACGAAACTGGCCTGTGAGGCTGCTAAGCGTCATGGTGTATGTGTGTCTGTCGACTTGAACTTCCGCAAGAAGTTATGGACTTCAGAGAAGGCTATTTCTATCATGCGTCCTTTGATGCAGTATGTTGACGTCTGCATTGGTAACGAGGAGGATGCAGAGCTTTGTCTGGGCTTCAAACCAGATGCTGATGTTGAAGGAGGTAAGACAGATGCAAGTGGCTATGAGGGTATCTTCAAACAGATGAAGGAAGAGTTTGGCTTCAAGTATGTAGTCTCTACACTTCGTGAGTCGTTCTCGGCCACATTCAATGGGTGGAAGGCTCTGATTTACGATGGTAAGGAGTTCTATCAGTCTAAGCGTTACGAAATCAATCCGATCATCGATCGTGTTGGTGGTGGTGACTCATTCTCTGGTGGCTTGATTCATGGTTTGCTGACTAAGCCGACACAGGGTGAAGCCTTGGAGTTTGCTGTTGCAGCATCAGCTCTCAAGCACACTATCAATGGCGACTTCAACCTGGTAAGTGTTGACGAGGTTGAGAGCCTTGCAGGTGGTAATGCCAGTGGACGTGTTCAGAGATAATTGACAATCGATAAATTGAGATTATAGTTATGGCAAAATTTGATAAAATCGCTGTGATGAAGAAGATTGGTGACACTGGTATGGTGCCCGTCTTCTATAACAAGGATCTTGAAACTTGCAAAAATGTTGTGAAGGCCTGCTATGAGGGAGGCGTTCGTGCATTTGAGTTCACCAACCGTGGTGACTTTGCTCAGGAGGTATTCGGGGAACTTGTAAAGTGGGCTGATAAAGAGTGCCCGGAACTGGCTCTGGGTATTGGTTCTGTGGTGGATGCTCCTACAGCTGCTCTTTACATCCAGTTGGGTGCTAATTTCGTGGTAGGTCCTCTGTTCAATCCTGATATTGCACCTGTTTGCAATCGTCGTCTGGTGCCTTATTGCCCTGGGTGTATGACAGTCAGTGAGATTGGCAAGGCTCAGGAGTTGGGATGTGACCTTACAAAGGTATTCCCTGGCGATGTCGTTGGCCCGAATATGGTGAAGGGCTTGAAGGCTCCGATGCCCTGGTCAAAGATTATGGTGACAGGTGGTGTATCTCCTGATGAGGAGAACCTGACAAAGTGGTTCAAGGCTGGTGTCTATTGTGTAGGCATGGGCTCGAAGTTGTTCCCCTCAGACAAGGTGAAGGCTGGTGACTGGCAGTACGTGACCGACAAGTGCAAGGAGGCACTGGGTTATGTGGCTAAAGCTCGCGCTTAACCTTTCACTTGTAATTCTTTTTTCAGCTTGTTCACCGACTGATAGACAGACGGTGGACAAGCTGAATTCTCAATCATACGCCTATCATTACCGTAATATCGACTCCACTGAGACCTTTGCAAAGAGGGCCTATGAACTGTCTGCTCACTATGACAAAGGCCGTGCGGAGGCTCTTAACAACCTTGCCTTTGTCAGTATTGTCAGGATGGAGTACGACGAGGCGGAACGTTTGCTCGACGAGGTGGTGGAAACCACCGACAATCAGTATCAGTTGTTAATTGCCTATGTACAACAGATGCGGCTCTGTCAGCGCCGTTCGCGTAACCGTGAGTTTTACGAGTACCGGCAATTGGCAGACGGTGCTTTAAATCGAATTCGTGAGGAACAACGATATGATGAATCTCAGCGCGAATCTTCGCAGTTGCTTTATGCCCTGACGGAATATGCAATCGTTAATTCCACCTATTATTATTATGTCGGATTGGAGAGACAGTCCATCCAAGCCTTACGTCAGATAGATCTCAATGAGATTCAGCGTGATACGGCTCAGTATCTCAACTATCTCTACAATGTCGGGGCAGGTGGTATACTCACCGATGGTACTCAGGAAGATATCAATCAACGTGAGTTTGACCACTTGTTGCGTTGCTTTATGCTGGCGCGTCAGGGAGGATATCCCTTCTTTGCAGCCAATGCCCTGGAAGCCCTCTCTGAGCACATGATGGACAAGGATTATCGTCGAAAACTGATTGACGAGAACCTTCCTGCCATGAAGTTTATCAACCCTGAAGCCGTAGATGAGGATTTGTTACCTGGCTGGTTGGCAGAGAACTCGCTATGGATGTTTACCGACTATGGTGACGTTTATCAGATAGCAGGAGCCTATCGTACGCTTGCCTCTTGTTATCGTCAGATAGGTGATTACGAGTCGGCACTGTATAATTTGGAGGAAGCTCTTTCTGATTCTGCTATCTATCAGGCCCCGGACCTTGTAGCCTCCATCCGAGAACAGCTCAGTGTGGCTTATTCTGCAATGAACGACAAACCTCAGAGCGACTTCAACCGCAATATCTATATAGATCTGATGACTGACACCCGACAGGATCGTCAGTTGGAGGCTCGTGCCAGTCACTATGAGCGGAGTGTGACCCAACTGAATTGGATGCTTGTGGCCGTCGGTGTAGCCATTGTTCTGTTACTATTCTCGTTGTGGCTCTTCAACCATCTCAACAAGCAGCAAAAAAAGGATACCGCGATGGAAGATCTGTTGGAACAACGGCGCGATGAGGTGGCCATGAGTCGTCTGCGCTTGGAAGACAACGAACGTCTGAATCTGGAGCAGCGGGCCAAAATATCTCTGGTGAACACCATCACTCCCTTCATCGACCGGATCCGGCATGCCATTTCGAGACCTACAGACGACGGTATGGACTACGTCCGCGAGCTGACTGACCAGATCAACGATTACAACGACATACTTACTCACTGGATACAGCTCCGTCGTGGTGAACTGAACCTGAAGATAGAAAGCTTCCCCCTCCAGCAGCTGTTTGACATCGTCGGTAAGAGTCGTCGCAGTTTTGAAATGAAGGACATCGTGCTGAATGTTACCCCCACAGAGGCATTGGTCAAAGCCGATCGCGTATTGACCCTTTTTATGCTCAATACCCTGGCCGACAATGCTCGTAAATATACTCCCCGCGACGGACGTGTTGACATTTCGGCTGTTGAGAATGAGCAGTATGTTGAGATTTCCGTCAGTGATACGGGAGAGGGGATGACTCCTGAGACACTTGATCACCTTTTCGATACCAAACCTATTGTGGATGGGGGCAAATCACAGACATCTCACGGATTCGGACTGCTCAACTGCAAGGGTATCATAGAGAAATATCGCAAGATGTCACAGATATTCTCCATGTGCAGCATCGGTGCAGAGAGCGAGCTTGGCAAGGGCACTCGACTTTGGTTCCGACTGCCAAAAGGTATCGTACGTTTGCTCCTATTGTTGTTTACGATCCAACTACCCGTATTAGGAGCAAATGCTACTGCGAATGACGATCTCTCTCGTGCCAGCAACTATGCCGATTCGGCATATTTCTCCAATATCAGCGGCACTTACCAGCGCACCTTGCTTTTTGCCGACTCCTGCAGGTACTATCTGAACCGGCACTACAAGATGTTGCGTCCCAAAGGCAACTATCTGATGTTGCGTAAGGGCAATCCTTCTCTTGTAGCACCCGAAATCAAGTGGCTTCACGACTCCCTCAGGACTAACTACAATGTGATCCTCGACATTCGCAACGAGAGTGCCGTAGCAGCGCTGGCCCTCCATCAGTGGCAGCTCTACAGCTACAACAACAAGATATATACTCAACTCTATAAGGAACTCTCTGCCGATAATACCCTGGCTGACTATTGTCGTAAGATGGAGCAGTCGGAGACAAACAAGCGCATCGCAGTCATTTTGCTCATCCTGATGCTGCTTTCTATCGTTCCTGCCTACTATCTGCTCTACTACCGCCATCGTCTTTATCAGCGTTTCTACGTGGAGCGAGAGCAGCAGTCCACACTTGAAATGATGGATGACGAAATGCGCCGCATCGAGCTCGAGACTTCAAATCTTCACGTGGCCAATGCCGTACTCGACAATTGTCTTTCGACACTGAAACACGAGACGATGTACTATCCTTCCCGTATCCGTCAGCTGGTGGATCAGGGCGATACTGAGTCACTGCGTGAAGTGACGGATTATTACCGTGAACTCTACGGCATCCTTTCCTCTCAGGCCATGGGCCAGGTGGAACGCATACAACTGCATCTCAAGTCCCTCGAGAATGGTATCCTCGGCGATGCCAATCTGATCAGTTACCTCTTCTCTATTCTTCGCAAACAGGGTGGGGGGGAGAAGACAATCCGCAGGAAAGATGACAAATACATGGAGATCATTGTCACCATGCCTGCGCTTCATCTGACAGACAGTCAGGCTCAGAATCTCTTTAATCCCTCTGCAGAACACATCCCTTATCTGCTCTGCCGCCAGATTGTGAGGGATCATGGTGAAGCCACCAATCGCCGGCTTTGTGGCATCTGGGGGGAGAATAACGACGGTCATGTGCAGGTGCGTATCATCCTCCCGGCTGATGGGAAAAAAGAAATAATTAAAAAATGAACTAGATATGGAACAATTCAAAGTTATCATCGTAGAAGACGTGCCACTGGAGATGAAAGGTACGCTTGGTATCATTAAGAACGAAATACCCGAGGCGGAGGTCATTGGGACGGCCGATTCAGAACCGGCCTATTGGAAGATTCTGAAACAACAGAAACCTGACCTCGTGCTGCTCGACCTCGGCTTAGGTGGTTCCACCACCGTCGGAGTAGAGATTTGCCGTTCTACGAAGGAGATGCATCCTGGCATCAAGGTACTTATCTTTACTGGTGAGATCCTCAACGAGAAGCTCTGGGTGGACGTGCTTGATGCAGGTGCCGACGGTATCATCCTCAAGACTGGCGAACTGCTGACACGCCGCGATGTCAATGCTGTGATGGAAGGCAAGCAGCTGGTGTTCAACGAGCCGATACTCGAGAAGATTGTGGAGCGGTTCAAGCACGCCGTCAGCGGACAGCTGGCCAAGCAGGAGTCTGTGGTCAATTACGAGATCGACGAGTATGACGAGCGATTCCTCCGCCATCTGGCCCTTGGCTACACCAAGGAGCAGATCACCGGCTTGCGTGGCATGCCGTTCGGTGTGAAGAGTCTTGAGAAGCGTCAGAACGAACTCATCAAGAAGCTCTTTCCCGATTCCGTCGGGAATATCAATGCCACTCGTCTGGTGGTGCGCGCTATAGAGCTTCATATCCTCGATATCGACAATCTGGTCGCTGATGAAGAGTAGGCTGGCCATCCTTGGCGCAGGGCTTCTGATAGCAGAGGCCGCACTGGTGCTCATCTCGTGGATTCTCTCTGCGACGATGACGGGCCACGTGCGTTCGTTGCTTTCTGGCGAGGGCGTCAGGTGGTTCTTTGGCTGTTTCACCGAATTGATGGGCTCCCCCGTGCTGGTGTGGCTGGTGCTGCTGCTCATTGCTGCAGGCTCCATGCGCAGCAGTGGCATACTGCGTCGCCAGCAGAGTTATCGCGACCGTATGGCCCTGCGTGTGGCTGTCGCCTTCCTTGTCATCTACATCGTCGTCATCCTGTTGCTCACGGCGATGCCCCATGCCGTTTTGCTGTCGTCCACGGGCAGTCTCCTGCCTTCGCCATTCTCGCGTTCCCTGGTGGCAGTCATTGCCTTCGGGCTTGTATTGCTGTCCGTCACTTTTGGCTTGATGTCAGGGCGCCTGCAAACCTTGACTGATGTCCTCGACTCGCTCTCCGAAGGCATTCGCCGTGGGGCCCCCCTCTTCATCCTATATATCCTGGCGATGCAGTTTGTCGAGTCGCTCAGGTTCGTCTTCTGGCTTTAAATAGATTGATATACATGAGATATTTCGTGACTTTCAGTTATGATGGCGGGCGCTACCACGGATGGCAAATACAGCCCAATGGCGACTCTGTCCAGCAGCGTCTGCAGTGGGCCCTGTCCACCCTCTTGCGCGATGACATCAGCGTCACAGGTGCAGGCCGTACCGATGCCGGCGTGCATGCTCGTAAAATGGTGGCCCACTTCGACACCGACGCCCGTTTCGAGCTGCCTGATGGCATCCACTGCCAGCAACTGGCCTACAAGCTTAACCGTCTGCTGCCCCAGGATATTGCCGTCAGCGGTATAGAGCCAGTCAGCAGTGATATGCATGCCCGTTTTTCTGCTGTCAGCCGTATGTATCGCTACTATATTCATACCACCAAGAACCCGTTCCTGCGCACCTATAGTTGCGAGATCCACTATCCGCTCGACTTCAGTGCCATGAACGAGGCGGCAGCCTTGCTGCTCAGCTACGAAGACTTCGGTGCCTTCTGCAAGAGTGGGGCAGACGTCAAGACCACCCTCTGCCGAGTCATGTCAGCCGGGTGGCACCAGACGTCGCCCACTACGTGGTACTTCGAGATCCGTGCTAACCGTTTCCTGCGTAACATGGTTCGTGCCGTGGTAGGCACGCTCATCGATGTGGGGCGCGGGCGGCTTAGTCTCGATGAGTATCGCAGTGTCATCGAAGGTAAGCGTCGCAGTGAGGCTGGCGAGTCGATGCCCGCTCACGCCCTGTTCCTCGAAGATATTGTTTATTAATCTCTCAATTTCTCAATTTCTCAATTTCTCAATTTCTCAATCTCTCAATCTCTCAATAATCCAATTCCATCGTGTGGTTAATATTAGCATTTATGTCAGCAGCCCTGTTAGGCTGCTATGATTCATTCAAGAAGCAGGCACTCAAGGCCAATGCCGTCATCCCCGTACTGTTTCTCAACACTCTTTTCTCTTCCCTCATTTTTATGCCTTTCATCGTCCTGAGTGGCACATCCAGCGTTCTCGACGGCGGAATCTTCCACGTTGCCTCCGGTGGCTGGGAGATGCATCGCTATATTGTGCTCAAGGCTGTCATCGTGCTTTCCAGCTGGATCCTGGGCTATTTCGGCATGAAGCACCTGCCGCTCACCATCGTTGGCCCCATCAATGCCACGCGCCCCGTGATGGTGCTTGTGGGAGCCTTGCTTGTTTTCGGCGAGCGTCTCAATGGATGGCAGTGGATAGGTGTCTTGCTGGCGGTGGCCTCGTTTCTGATGCTCAGCCGTAGTGGCAAGAAGGAGGGTATCGACTTCAAGCACGACCACTGGATCTATATGGTCGTCGGGTCAGCAGCACTTGGCGCCCTCAGTGGTCTTTACGACAAATACCTGATGGCCCCCGTAGGCAGTGGAGGTGTAGGCCTCGACCGGATGATGGTCCAGTCGTGGTATAATGTCTATCAGTGTGTCATGATGGGGCTGATGCTGTGGCTGCTGTGGTGGCCCAGACACCGCGAGACCACTCCTTTCCATTGGTCGTGGTCCATCGTTGGCGTCAGTCTCTTCCTGTCGGCAGCTGATTTCATGTATTTCTATTCGCTGAGCCTGCCCGATGCCATGGTCTCCATCGTCTCCATGATTCGCAGGGGCAGCGTGGTGGTCAGTTTCATGTTCGGCGCGCTCTTCTTCCATGAGAAGAATCTTCGCTCCAAGGTCGTCGACCTGGCGCTGGTGCTGCTCGGCATGCTGTTCCTCTATATCGGCTCCCATTAGTCGCGGTAGACCCACGACAGCAGGGCGTTCACCCAGCGTATCGAGCAGCGGAACCACCTGAGCGTGCTTACGGGTTTTCCCCCGAAACTCAGTATGAACTCGCGGAACAGGTTCTTCCTGAAGGGCAGTCCCACGTCCATGAAGTTGATATGCTCATAGCCATGGCTGTGGGCATATTTGATGCAGTGCCAGATGGTCATCGTGTCAGGGTGCATCGGTAGCCAGGTCTTCCGTCGGAAGGCAGCATACCAGAGGTAGGCGTTGCCCTGGCTGTAGACACAGGCGGCGCAGCCGATCACGTGCTGGTGATATTTGGTGACAAACAGGCGGCAGGCATCCGTCTTCATCGCCTCGCGGAAGAACTGGTTGTCGGGGATGTAGCGCTTCGGCTTCAGCCAGTGGTGCTTTCGCAGCAGTTTTGTGAAGGCCTTGAAGTCGTCCTCACCGTCCACCTCGCTGGTGGTCACCCCTCTGGCGTAGGTGGTGTCGATGCGCTTCTGCATCTTCTCGCTGATGCGTTCCTCCGGCGTGCGGCTGTGCAGCGAGTTGTGGATGCTCATCCAGTGCACGGGGAAGTAGCTCTGCTGCCTGAAGTACCTGTAGCCGAACATCTTCTGCTCCAGATTGCTCACCTCGATGTAGAGCACCGTCTTGTTCAGCCGTTGGGTGATGGCCTTCAGCATCTCTCCGAAGAGCTCTTCCCTGCGGTAGTCGCTCTCGGCATATTCGCCTTCGCCCAGGATGCGGCAGTGCATGAAGAAGAAGGGGGGGAGGAGAGAGGTGCGGTAGCGCACGATGGCCAGCAGCTGACTGATTGTCCGTCCTGTCTCGTCGGTACATACGGTCATATAGGGTTTCATCCGTGGAGTCCGCGCGCTGATGTCGAACAGCAGGCGGCTGTGGAAGAAGTTCTCTTCCCTGACCTCGGGCAACTTCTCCAGCTTGGTGTAGATGGTGGTCTGAATCCCTTTCACGCGGCAAATATACGAAAAAAGCCACAGATATCAATCTTTTTCCCGGAAAAAAATATTAATCCATGTTAATCTGTGCCGTCTGTGGCCGAAAATCACTATCTTTGCACCCATTAATCATTGATAGCGTATGACAAGTTTCAAAGACCTGGCGCAGCAGCGCCGTTCCCACCGTAAGTTTACCCAGCAGGAGATTGATGCCGACGATCTGAAGCTGATCCTCCGTGCCGCCCTCATGTCGCCCACCTCCAAGGGCCAGCGCGGCTGGCAGTTTGTTGTCGTCGACGACAAGCTCGACCTCGAGAAGCTCTCCGATGCCAAGAACATGGGCAGCCAGTTCCTCAAGGATGCCCCCGTAGCCATTGCCGTACTGGGCGATCCCCTGCAGAATGACTGCTGGGTGGAGGACGGCTCCATCGCTGCCGTCTCGATGCAGTACCAGGCAGAGGACCTGGGCCTGGGCACCTGCTGGATCCAGATGCGGGGCCGCGGGCTCGACGACGGCACCCCTGCCGACACCGTCATCCGTGGCATCCTCGACATCCCCGAGAATCTCTCCTGCCTGTGCATCCTCGCCGTGGGCCACTGGGCCGACGAGCGCAAGCCACAGGCCGAAGACCGCCTGAAGTGGGAGAACGTCCATCTGAACAAGTTCTAGTCCGCGATGATCAATTACGATTTAAGGCAGATCAAGGCCATCATCTTCGATGTCGACGGCGTGCTGAGTAGTGAGACCATCACCCTCTCTGCCGAGGGAGAGCCGCTGCGCACGGTCAACATCAAGGACGGCTATGCCATCCAGCTGGCCATGAAGCTGGGCCTGCGCATCGTCATCCTCACGGGTGGCCGTACCGAGAGCGTGCGCCATCGCTACGAAGGGCTCGGCGTAGAGGATATCTATATGGGCTGTGCCGTCAAGATCGAGACCTACGAGGCTTTCCTCGCCAAGTATGGTCTCACCGACGCCGAGGTGATGTATATGGGCGACGACATCCCCGACCTTGAGATCATGCGCCGTGTGGGATGTCCCGTCTGCCCGAAGGATGCCTGTCCTGAGATCCGTGAGGTCAGCCTCTATGTCAGCCACTGCCTGGGCGGTCATGGCTGCGGGCGCGATGTTATCGAACAGACCCTGCGCTCACAGGGCAAGTGGGTCATGAATGCCAAGGCTTTCGGATGGTGACGCCCTATCATATCATACTGGCCAGCAACTCCCCCCGCCGGCGCGAGTTGCTCAGTGGCCTCGACCTCGACTACGAGGTGCGGGTGCTGCCCGACATCCAGGAGTCGTATCCCAGCGGCCTGCCCGCCGACGAGATACCCCTCTACATCGCTGCGGAGAAGGCAGCAGCCTACCGCGACACGATGAAGCCCGGCGAGCTGATCATCACTGCCGACACCGTGGTAGTGCTGGGGCGTGAGGTGCTGGGCAAACCCTCTAGTCTCGACGATGCCCGCCGCATGCTCCGCTCCCTCAGCGGGTGCACCCATCAGGTCATCACCGGCGTCTGTCTGATGACCACTCAGAAGGAGCGGCGCTTCAGCGTCACCACTGATGTCACCTTCAAGGAGCTCACCGACGAGGAGATCAACTACTACGTCGACACCTACCGTCCGCTCGACAAGGCTGGTGCCTATGGCATCCAGGAGTGGATAGGCTACGTCGGCGTCACGGGCCTGGTAGGCAGCTACTTCAATGTGATGGGACTGCCCGTTCAGCGTATATATAATGAGTTAAAAATGTTCTAAATGGAATAAAATCTGGGAAATAACAATTTTTTTCTCCGAAAATTTGTTTTTATCCCAGATTTTTTCTAATTTTGCACGCGATAACTAGTAATTTTAATCTATATTTATCATTTTCCATTTTTTGAAAGGGAGTTAGTCTGTGAAGATAGGCTCCTTTTTTTGATGCATTATCTTTGACTGAGAGATTTACAAGGATGGCATCAACGAAAGCTTCCATGAATAATCCTTGCAGTATTCTATCACCTCGTCGCATAACTCGCTGACAGTTGTTCGGTGGGTGATGAAAAGCATGGTCTTTTGTGGGTATGCCGTAAAGAGACGGTGATACAGTTCGCGCTCGGTGGGTTCGTCGAGGGAGCTGCTGATCTCGTCGAGCAATAGGATGTCGCCACCGTGGAGCAGTCCGCGGGCGATGGCGATACGCTGCGCCTGGCCCTCGCTGAGTCCGCTGCCGCGCTCACCCAGTTCGGTGTTGATGCTGTCGGGCAGGTCAAAGACGAAGTCAGCACAGGCGGTATGCAGCACCTGTCGCAGTTCGTCTTCTGTGGCATCGGGCTTTGCCAATTGCAAGTTATAGCGGATGGTGCCGCTCATCAGGGTATTGCCCTGTGGCACGAAACACAGTTCACCGCCCATAGAGACCTGTCCGCTTGTCGGCTCGATAAATCCAAGTATCAGTCGGAACATCGTCGTCTTACCGATGCCCGTCTCGCCCATGATGGCGGTCTTGGAGCCTGCCTTGAACTCATGCGTGAAGTGGGAAAGTATCTCCCTGTCGCCCTTGGCATAGCGGAAACTCACGTCGTCGAAGCGGATGGCAGAATCACAGGGACAGGTCGCCTGATTCGCTCGTGTCGAGCGATCATGGACCTGTCCCCGCGATTCTGCAGACAGTTCCTCTAGTCGGTCGATGCTAGCCGTCGTGTGAATGACTCCTGGCACCATGTTCAACAATTGCAGTATCGGGTGCTGTATCATGCCTACCAGTTGCAGGAACGAGGTCATGACGCCGAAGGTGATGGTGCCGTTGCGCAGTCCGATGCCGCCCCACACGAAGGCCAGCAGATAGCCCAGTCCGAAGGCGCAGCCCATGATGAGCCGTGTGACGACGGTGAACCGCATGCGCCGCATCATGTTGCCGCGCAGCCGTTGTTGCAT
>DDQK01000019.1 GCA_002342665.1 Prevotella sp. UBA2444 | reverse complement strand
GTTTTGATGCTCAATGTCGTACTGCAACAGATGATACAGGATTTTATGCTTCGGCCAGTTGTCGTTTATCGCGTTCGCTTTTAATCTGAGCAAATTAGCATACTCAGCGTCACCTTTCTTATGATATATCCATGCCAGGTCCTCATAAGCGACAGCGGTCTCTTTTATTTTCAGCGACTGTGCCAGATAATCCTCGGCTTCCTCGTAACGCCCTACGGACATATAGTTGTAGCCGATGTTTGACAGGAAGATTGGACTAAAATTCTCGCCTTCCACTCTGATGAGGTCATCCAAATAGGGAATCATCTGATCGGTATAGTAGGCGGCACTATCCACCTGCTCCATAAAAGCAAACGCCTGGGCTATTTCCGAATAGGCATAACCTATCGTACTCCTTCTGCCAACACGCAGGGCATAGCCGAGGGCTTTCTTTTCGTAGTCCAGCGTCAGTTGATAGTTGGCAGTCCTTTCGTTTACAAGTGCTAAGGCATCGTACACCTTACATTTCAGCCAGTCGCTCCCCGTCTGTTCCACCTGTTCCTCAGCCAGTTTCAGTGTCTCTATCGACTTTTGCCAATCCTCTTGGTGCATGTACTGATTGGCCAGATAGTAATAACTGTCGGTCAGCCGCTCCTTGTCACCCGTCCGTTTGTAATAGCGGATGGCCTCGTTAATCAGCGAGTCTGACGCGGGCCAGTGGTACGACACGACGGCAGCATGGGTCATCAGCAGATTGTAATAGGCGCGGTCGGCCTCTTTCTTGAACGAAGCCGCGTCGTATGAGGATATAATTTGGTAGGCCGAGTCGTTCTTCTCTGCCGCCAGCAGCGAGTCGATTTCCACCAGTGTCTTTGCCGTCGGCCCTCCACCACAGCCTATGAGCAGTGCCACGAGGGGCAACCACCATGCTATTCTCTTTCCTGTCATCATGTCGAATTTTGGGTGCAAAGTTACAACTATTTTGCTATTTCCGGCCCATCTGCCACCCGTTTTAACCGTTTCACGGCCTCGCAAAACCGTTGTTTTTTCGTCGAAACGTCCGTCAATCGTTATGCAAAACTATTGATATTCAATAAAATAGCTCCGTTTTTCCGCGAAACGCCCCCAAAGGCCACCATTTTGAGAAAATCGTTGAATGCCTCGCGCTATTTCAGTACCTTTGCATCTCAATTAAAATAGGAACAGAAATGAAACAGATCATCATTACTATGCTGCTTGCTTTTACAACAACGGGGGTAGCAGCACAGGGTAACATTACAGGCCGAGTGATTGACGAGCAATCACAGCCGATGCTGTTTGTCAACGTCGTGCTACTCAATCGTGCCGACTCCACTTTCATCGTGGGAGCAGTGACGAAGGATGACGGTACTTTCACCATTGAGACCGACCGCAACGACGAACTGCTGAAAGTGTCAAGTATAGGCTATCAGACCCAATACATCCAAGCACGAAAGGGAAACGTGGGCGACATACAGATGCGGCCCGATAATCAGACGCTGGGTGAGGTGGTGGTGAAAGGTCACGTTCCTTCCTATCGGATGACCACCGAGGGCATACAGACCAACTTAGAGAATACCGTATTGAGCAAACTCGGCACTGGCGAGGACGTGCTGGCCCATGTGCCTGGTATCACGAAGAAAGACGGTGCCTTTGAGGTGTTCGGCAAGGGTGCACCGCTCATCTACATCAACGGGCGGTTGATGCGCGATGCCTCGGAACTCGACCAACTGAAATCGGAGAACATCAAGAGCGTGGAACTCATCACCAATCCCGGTGCCAAGTACGACGCAAGCGTGAAGGCCGTGGTGAAGATTCGCACCAAGATGCCGCAGGGTGAAGGCTTTGGCTTCGATGTGCGCTCCAGTTACTACCAGTCGGAGAATACCGACCTCGTGGAGCAACTGAACTGGAACTACCGCCACAATAGCCTCGACGTGTTCGGCACGTTCCACTATGCCCTCGACAATAGCCACAACCAAAGAACTTCGACCACCCTTGTGCAAGCCGACACCCTCTGGCAGCAGAACTTCGCACAGGACTACAAGCCCAAGCGGCAGACCTCGCGCAATGTCGTCGGCACCAACTATGCTTTTGACGAAAACAACTCCATCGGCTTCCAATACACCTTCACCCTGCGCCCCGATGCCAAGAACAACAGCCTGCTCAATAGCGACATCACAGCAAACGGCGCATACTTCGACCACATCGACAACCGCATTACCTCGCGCATCAGTTATCGCCCCGACCATCTGCTCAACATCTATTACAAGGGCAAGGTGGGCAAGGCCGACATCGACTTCAACACCGACTATCTGTATAACCGCCAGAATGCCCAATCGGTCTATAACGAACTGAGTAGCGACAAGGATAGCCGCATAGTCAATTCAGAGAACAACGAGCGCAACGAACTGCTGGCCTCCAAACTTAGCATCGACTATCCGCTGTTGGGCGGCAGGCTGACGGGAGGCGCAGAATATACCCACACCAACCGCAACGATGACTATATCAATCCCGAACAGTACGTGCCAACCTCATTTGCCGAACTGAAAGAGACACACATTGCCCCGTTTGTGGAGTATAGCCGACAGATTTCACGGCTACAACTCACGGCAGGACTTCGCTATGAGTGGGTGGATTTCGATTATTATGAGAACAGCCGCCACCTTGACGAGCAAAGCCGCTCGTTCGGAAACCTGTTCCCAAGCCTCACGCTCTCCACGCAGATAAAGAATACCTATCTCCAGTTGGGCTATGCAGCCAAGACGCGCCGCCCCACCTACCAGCAACTGAGCAACAATGTTTCCTATGGCAACCGATTTCTGATGCAGTCGGGCAATCCGTTTCTGGATCACGAGTACATTCACAGCCTTTCACTGATAGGAGTCTATAAGTATCTGCAAGTGGTACTGGCCTATAGCGACCGACGCGATGCCATCATCTATTGGGTGGAGCAACAGGCGGGTAACAGTGCCGTATCGCGCATATCCTACCAAAACATTCCCACGCTGAAGAACCTCACCGTCCAAGTGGTGGCCGCTCCGAAGTTCGGTATCTGGTCGCCACAACTGAGTGCTGTGATGCTGAAGCAATGGATGACGCTCCACACCGACCTTGCCACCTACAAGATGAACGCCCCCATCTTCCAGTTCAACCTCGACAACTCTTTCAACTTCGGACATGGATGGGTAGGCTCTGCTGATGCCTACCTCGTTACCAAAGGACACAGTGAGAATCTCTATTTTGTTCGCACGGCGGGCGCGGTGAACCTCAGTCTTACAAAGTCGCTGATGAAAGACCGCCTTTCCATTCAGTTGAAGGGGGCAGACCTGCTACACACCGAGAAGCATGGCACGGTGATGTACGCCGGCTCCATGCAGACCGAGCAGATAAGTTGGTACGACAGCCGCCAGTTCGTACTTACCCTTCGCTACAAATTCAACACTACCCGCTCGAAATACAAAGGAACGGGTGCAGGAAACGATGAAAAGAACCGATTATAAAATCTGCAATCAATATGGCAAGCAAATTATCCACACTAACAATCGCAGCCCTTATTCCCATAGGGGTTGCGGCACAAGCACCCGCTACCGATTCTTATATCCCATCACACATAACGGGAAAAATATCACCCTTATGGCAGAATATGAAATGAGATAATATGGGAGGTCCGGGCTTAGTATTATTAGAAATGACATTGATGAAACATTGGGGAACTATATTAAATTTTGTGCTCTTTGCATTTATCTGTTTGATTATATGCATAGCAGTTTGGATGTTGAGTGGTGACATTCAGAATTGGATGAAGCTTGTCATTTATGCCATAGCATTTGCAATACTTTTCCCTCTTATCCGTTACATAAAAAAGAACAAGAGTGAAAAAACGTGATGCGTTATTCTTTGTGCTCATGGTCTGTGCATTACAAGCCAATGCGCAGACAGAGCAGGACGACAAGGGAATCTTGTCGGGGAATGATGCTGCCCTACAGACTATGGGATTTGTCAACCACCTGATGATAGACTCGGCGAAGTATGCCATTGATGCAATGAAGCCGAACTTACTGCCGACACCTACGGAAAGTTCCGGACTTTCTTACCTGAATACCTATAAAGACAAAGCGACGCATGGCGTAGTGCTTACTCGACAACATACACCAATGGGCGTAAACTCATTTAACCTATGGCGTAGAGGACATCTTAGTATCAGCGGCGCAACAAATCAGATGCCTGGGCTGATGGACTTTCAGACTAGTTCACTCTCGCTACATCAGGATTTCGGACGGTTTCAACTGTCA
>DDQK01000016.1:257-15244 GCA_002342665.1 Prevotella sp. UBA2444 | reverse complement strand
AAGTAATTATGATACAGACAGAAACAAGATTGACTGTTGCTGACAACAGCGGTGCCCGTGAGGCTCTGTGCATCCGTGTACTGGGCGGTACCCGTCGCCGTTATGCCAGCGTAGGTGATATCATCGTCGTCTCTATCAAGAACGCGATCCCTACAAGTGACGTGAAGAAGGGTGCAGTATCAAAGGCTCTGGTTGTTCGCACAAAGAAGGAGATTCGTCGTGCCGATGGTTCCTATATCCGCTTCGACGATAATGCCTGTGTGCTGCTGAATAATGCCGGTGAGCTCCGTGGCAGCCGTATCTTCGGCCCCGTGGCCCGTGAGCTCCGTGCTGTTAATATGAAGGTCGTTTCTTTGGCACCTGAGGTACTTTAATGGTTGATAGTTTAAAGTTTATAGTTTAGAGAAATGGCAAAGTTCAATATTAAGAAAAATGATACAGTCATCGTCCTGGCCGGTGAGGACAAGGGCAAGACTGGCAAGGTGCTGAAGGTACTGCACGAGAAGCAGCGTGCCATCGTTGAGGGTGTGAACATCATCAACAAGAGCGCAAAGCCGAGTGCAAAGAATCCTCAGGGCGGCTTCGAGAAGGTAGAGGCCCCGATTCACATCTCAAATATTAGTTTGATCGATCCGAAGAGCGGCAAGGCTACCCGCGTGGCTATCAAGCGCGAGGGCAAGAAGGTCGTTCGTATCGCTAAAAAGTCAGGGGAGGAGATTAAGTAATGGCAAATACAGCACAGTTAAAGCAGGTCTACAAGGAGCAGATTGCTCCCGCCCTGCAGAAGCAGTTCAACTACAGTTCTACAATGCAGATTCCTGCCCTGAAGAAGATTGTTGTCAATCAGGGTCTGGGTGACGCTACTCAGGACAAGAAGATCATCGATGTGGCCATCAACGAGATTTCCGCTATCTGCGGCCAGAAGGCTGTGGCTACCTACTCGAAGAAGGATATCGCCAACTTCAAGCTGCGTAAGAAGATGCCCATCGGCGTGATGGTGACACTCCGTCGCGAGCGTATGTACGAGTTCCTGGAGAAGCTTGTCCGCATCGCACTGCCCCGTATCCGTGACTTCAAGGGTATCGAGAGCAAGTTCGATGGTCGTGGCAACTACACACTGGGTATTCAGGAGCAGATTATCTTCCCCGAGATCAATATCGATTCAGTGGACCGTATTCAGGGTATGAACATCACCTTCGTCACCTCTGCACAGACCGACGAGGAGGGCTTCGCACTGCTGAAGGCTTTCGGTCTTCCATTCAAGAACAATAAAGACTAAGAGATATGGCAAAAGAATCAATGAAGGCCCGTGAGGTCAAGCGCGCCAAGCTCGTCGCCCGCTATGCAGAGAAGCGTGCCGCCCTGAAGAAGATCATCGCTACTGCCGATGTGAACACAGAAGAGGGCGCTATGGCAGCCTATGAGGCAGCCCGCAAGCTGCAGAGCATTCCCAAGAACGCCAACCCCATCCGTCTGCACAACCGTTGCAAGATCACTGGTCGTCCGAAGGGTTATATGCGTCAGTTCGGTCTCTCCCGTATCCAGTTCCGTGAGATGGCATCAAGCGGTCTGATCCCCGGAGTGAAGAAGGCCAGCTGGTAAGCTTTCGGTCAAAGGAAGATACTTTTTATTTATTAATATTGTCGGGGTAGTCCCGATCAATTAAAAACATTATTTTATGACAGATCCAATAGCAGATTATCTGACCAGGCTCAGAAACGCCATTATGGCACATCACCGTGTCGTAGAGGTGCCTGCGTCAAACTTGAAGAAGGAGATCACCAAGATCCTCTTCGAAAAAGGGTACATCCTGAACTACAAGTTCATTGAGGATGGTCCTCAGGGTACTATCAAGGTAGCCCTGAAGTATGACCCTGCCACGCGTGAAAATGCCATCAAGTGCCTCAAGCGCGTATCCACACCAGGTCTTCGCCAGTACACTGGCTACAAAGACATGCCGAGAGTTATTAACGGACTGGGTATAGCCATACTTTCCACGTCCAAAGGTGTCATGACAGACAAAGAGGCTGCTGCCCTGAAGATTGGCGGCGAGGTGCTTTGCTTTGTATATTAATTGGAGGATAGCATTATGTCAAGAATAGGTAAATTGCCAATTAGTATTCCCGCTGGTGTCACAGTGGCTCAGGACAAGGATGGTATCGTGACCGTGAAGGGTCCCAAGGGTGAACTCTCTCAGAAGGTTGACGGTTCGATTAAGATGAAGGTCGAGGACGGCCATGTCACATTTGAGATTGATGAGAACAGCCCTGTTAATATCAAGCAGAAGCAGGCTTTCCATGGTCTCTACCGTGCATTGGTCAACAATATGGTTGTTGGTGTGAGTGAGGGTTATAAGAAGGAGATGGAGCTCGTTGGTGTCGGTTACCGTGTGTCGAATCAGGGTAACATCATCGAGTTCTCGCTTGGTTACACGCACCCCATCTTCATCCAGCTTCCTAAGGAAGTGAAGGTTGAGACTAAGATGGAGCGTAACCAGAATCCACAGATTATCCTGGAGTCTTGCGACAAGGCCCTGCTCGGTCTGATCTGCGCAAAAATTCGTTCTTTCCGCATGCCTGAGCCTTACAAAGGAAAGGGTATTTTGTTCAAGGGTGAGGTTATCCGTCGTAAGTCGGGTAAGTCAGCATCGGCTAAGTAATCTTAGAATTGAAAGATTGAAAAATTAAAGAATTGAAGATTATGACAACAAAGAAAGTAGAAAGACGAATTAAGATTAAATATAGAATTCGCAAGAGTGTGTTCGGTACTGCCGAGCGTCCTCGTCTGAGCGTGTTCCGCAGCAACAAGCAGATCTATGCTCAGGTAATCAATGACTTGGAAGGTAAAACACTTGCATCTGCCAGTTCACTGGGTTTGGAGGCCATGCCGAAGATCCAGCAGGCTGAGAAGGTCGGCGAGCTCCTGGCCCAGAAGGCTCAGGAAGCCGGTGTAAGCGCAGTCGTTTTCGATCGTAACGGTTATCTGTATCACGGTCGTGTAAAGTCGCTTGCAGATGCTGCTCGTAAAGGTGGACTTAAATTCTAAACGATTATGGCAATGAAAAATGTTAAAGTAAATAGTGACGTAGAGTTGAAAGACAGACTGGTTGCCATCAACCGTGTAACGAAGGTTACAAAGGGAGGTCGCACCTTTACATTCGCAGCCATCGTCGTGGTCGGTGACGGCAACGGCATTATCGGCTGGGGTCTGGGCAAGGCTGGCGAGGTTACCGCAGCCATCGCCAAGGGTGTAGAGGCAGCCAAGAAGAATCTTGTGAAGGTTCCCGTGCTCAAGGGTACCATCCCTCATGAGATGGAGGCCCGTTTCGGCGGCGCTCAGGTTTTCCTGAAGCCGGCAGCTGCCGGTACCGGTCTGGTGGCTGGTGGTGCTATGCGTGCCGTACTTGAGAGTGTGGGCGTAAAGGATGTGCTTGCTAAGTCGAAGGGTTCTTCCAACCCTCACAACTTGGTGAAGGCAACCATCGTGGCTCTGAGCCAGATGCGCGACGCCTATACCGTGGCAGGTACCCGTGGTATCAGTATGGAGAAAGTATTTAACGGATAAAGGAGAACAAGACTATGGCAACAATTAAGATTAAGCAGATTAAGAGTAAGATCGGTTACCCCGTAGACCAGAAGCGTACGCTCCAGGCTCTCGGCCTGCACAAGATCTCACAGGTTGTTGAGGTAGAGGACAATCCTTCAATCCGTGGTATGCTTCGCAAGGTTCATCATCTGGTGACCATTATCGACTAATAACAATAATTAAAAGAAGATTCGATTATGAAACTGAATAATTTAAAGCCGGCTGAAGGTTCAACCCATTCACGTCGTCGTATTGGTCGCGGACCCGGTTCTGGTCTGGGCGGTACTTCTACCCGTGGTCACAAGGGTGCCAAGGCTCGTTCTGGTTATAAGAGAAAGATTGGTTTCGAAGGTGGTCAGATGCCGTTGCAGCGTCGTCTCCCGAAGGGTGGTTTCAAGAACATCAACCATAAGGAGTACTTTGCTGTGAATCTGTCTACCCTGCAGAAGCTTGCAGAGGAGAAGAATCTCACCAAGATCGGCATCGCAGAACTCGTGGCTGCCGGTCTCACCAATGGCAAGGAGCTTGTGAAGGTCCTGGGCAACGGTGAGCTGAAGGCTAAGATCGATGTTGAAGCAAATGCTTTCTCGAAGACAGCTGAAGAGGCTATCAAGGCTGTCGGTGGTAATGCAACTACAATCTAAACAAAGATGAAGAAGTTAATAGAGACACTGAAGAACATCTGGAAGATTGAGGACTTGCGCATGCGCATCCTCATTACGCTCCTGTTCGTAGCAATTTATCGTTTTGGCTCGTTTGTGGTACTTCCTGGTATCAATCCGGCCATGTTGGAAAAACTGCAGTCACAGACTGCCGGCGGCCTGATGTCGTTGCTCGATATGTTCTCAGGAGGTGCTTTCTCCAATGCATCGATCTTTGCGTTGGGAATCATGCCTTACATCTCTGCTTCTATCGTAATGCAGCTGCTCGCAGTCGCTGTGCCCTACTTCCAGAAGATGCAGCGCGAGGGCGAGAGCGGCCGTAAGAAGATCAGTGCTTACACCCGTTATCTGACAGTGGGTATCCTGCTGTTCCAGGCTCCGGGTTATCTGATCAACCTGAAGGTACAGTCGGGCGCCGCCCTGGCATCAGGTATTTCCTGGTCTGCCTTCATGGTTCCGGCCATCATCATCCTGTCGGCGGGAAGTATGTTCATCCTCTGGCTTGGTGAGCGCATTACGGATAAGGGCATCGGAAATGGTATCTCGCTGATCATTATGGTCGGTATCATTGCCCGTCTGCCTCAGGCTTTCATTCAGGAAGTGTCTTCACGCTTCACCGCTATCACAGGTGGTGGTCTGGTGATGTTCCTCGTTGAGATCCTGATACTCTATGCAGTTGTATGTGCATCCATCGTTTTGGTACAGGGTGTTCGTAAGATTCCCGTACAGTATGCCAAGCGTCTTGTTGGTAACAAGCAGTATGGTGGTGCCCGTCAGTATATCCCGCTGAAGTTGTTCGCAGCTAATGTGATGCCTATCATCTTCGCACAGGCCATCATGTTTATCCCGCTGACCATCGTTCAGTATTCAGCTCCGGAGAATGCTAGTTGGTTTGTCCGCACGATGCTCGATCATCACAGCTGGACTTACAACATCGTCTTCGCCTTACTGATCATAGCATTCACCTATTTCTATACAGCCATCACGCTCAACCCGACACAGATGGCTGAGGATATGAAGCGCAACAACGGTTTCATTCCCGGTGTCAAGCCTGGTAAGGATACCGCAGAGTACATCGACACCGTGATGTCACGCATCACCCTGCCAGGCTCTCTGTTCATTGCCTTCATTGCTGTGATGCCGGCTCTTGCCAGCCTGTTGAATGTGCAAGATGCTTTCTCTCAGTTCTTCGGTGGTACCTCGCTGTTGATTCTTGTAGGTGTCGTGCTTGACACACTGGCACAGATTGAGAGTCACCTGCTGATGCGTCACTACGACGGTCTGCTCAGCTCCGGTCGTATCCACGGCCGAGGCATGGCTGCTTACTAATCTTCTATGAAGATATTTCTGAAGACTGAAGACGAATTAGAACTAATGCGCCAAGCGAACCAACTTGTTGGTAAAACGCTTGGCGAATTGGCTCGAAATATAAAGCCGGGAGTAACGACCCTGGAATTGGACCGGATAGCCGATACGTTCATTCGTGACCATGGTGCTGTCCCTACTTTCAAGGGTTTCCCGAATCCCTATGGCGGTCCGTTTCCTGCCAGCATCTGCACGTCGGTCAATGATGTGGTGGTGCATGGAGTTCCCAATCAGGAGACAGTGTTAAAGGATGGTGACATCATCTCTGTCGACTGTGGAACACTGCTCAACGGCTTTAACGGCGATTCCTGCTACACGTTCTGTGTAGGAGAGGTTGCCGACGATGTGAAAGAGTTGCTCAAGACCACGAAGGAGTCTCTCTATCTGGGAATTGAGGCAGCTCAGGCAGGACGCCATCTGGGCGATATCAGTGCAGCGGTACAGTCGCATTGCGAAGCCCATGGCTACGGCATCGTTCGCGAGCTTACCGGTCATGGTATTGGTCGTGAGATGCATGAAGACCCACAGGTGCCCAACTATGGTCGTCGTGGCAATGGCGTGATGCTGAAGGCATCCATGTGCATAGCCATAGAGCCGATGGTTACGATGGGTAAGCGTGATATCTGGCTCGACACCGATAGGTGGACTATCCGGACACGCGACGGCAAGCCGGCTGCTCATTTTGAGCATACCATTGCCATCCGAAAGGGGAAGGCCGAGATTCTGTCATCGTTTGAGGAAGTAGAACAAATAGAAGGTAAACTATATTAAAAGGTAAGCATGGCAAAACAAGGTGCTATAGAGCAAGATGGAACGATAGTCGAGGCGTTGTCGAACGCCATGTTCCGAGTGGAGTTGGAGAATGGTGTGCCCATCATCGCCCATATTTCGGGCAAGATGCGAATGCACTATATTAAGATCCTGCCAGGTGATAAGGTGAAGGTTGAGATGAGTCCTTACGATCTGACGAAGGGTAGAATCGTATTTAGATACAAATAATCAATAAACAACAATATGAAGACAAGAGCATCATTGAAGAAGCGTACTCCGGACTGCAAGATTGTCCGTCGCAAGGGACGCCTGTTCGTTATCAACAAGAAGAACCCTAAGTACAAAATGCGTCAGGGTTAATGTTAATTAAGCATAAAAAGTGCGGAGGTTTGAGAAAATCTTCGTACCTTTGCATGCTTTTTAGCAGGATTTCGAAATTTTTTAGGTAATTTATTTTTATTATTTAATCAAATGGCAATAAGAATTGTTGGAGTAGATTTGCCCCAAAACAAGCGTGGCGAAATCGCATTGACCTATATCTATGGTATAGGTCGAAGTAGTTCAGCAAAGATATTGGATAAGGCCGGTGTCAGCCGCGACCTGAAGGTCAACGAGTGGACTGACGATCAGGCAGCCAAAATCCGTGAAATTATCGGCGCTGAATTCAAAGTTGAAGGTGATCTCCGTAGCGAGATCCAGTTGAATATTAAGCGACTGATGGATATTGGTTGCTATCGTGGTGTCCGTCATCGTAACGGCCTTCCCGTACGCGGTCAGAGTACGAAGAATAATGCTCGTACCCGTAAGGGAAAGAAGAAGACTGTTGCTAACAAGAAGAAGGCCACAAAGTAAAGCTTAAAGTTTAAAATTTAAAGTTTAAAAGAATCATGGCAAAGAAAACAGTCGCTTCTAAGAAGAGAAACGTGAGAGTGAATGCTATTGGTCAGCTCCACGTACACAGTTCTTTCAATAATATCATCGTTTCATTGGCTAACGACGAGGGTCAGGTGATTTCCT
Source organism: Prevotella sp. UBA2444 (assembly GCA_002342665.1). Classification (GTDB taxonomy): domain Bacteria; phylum Bacteroidota; class Bacteroidia; order Bacteroidales; family Bacteroidaceae; genus Prevotella. The sequence goes on along the minus strand of DDQK01000016.1, from coordinate 7,844 downwards.
GGTCTTCTGCTGGTAAGATGGGCTTCCGCGGTTCTAAGAAGAACACGCCGTACGCTGCCCAGATGGCTGCTGAGGATTGTGCAAAGGTTGCTTACGACCTGGGTCTGCGCAAGGTTAAGGCTTATGTGAAGGGTCCCGGTAACGGTCGTGAGAGTGCTATCCGCGCTATCCATGGTGCTGGTATTGAGGTAATGGAGATTGTCGACGTAACGCCGCTGCCTCACAATGGCTGCCGTCCCCCGAAGCGTCGTCGTGTCTAAAAACAAGAATTGAAAAATTGAAATTTAACAGGAAGTTGTTTGAGTGAAGGAAGACTTCAATTCTTCCATCTTTCAATTCTTCCATTTTTAAAAAAGATTATGGCAAGATATTTAGGACCGAAATCAAAAATTGCCCGCCGATTTGGAGAAGCCATCTTCGGCCCGGACAAAGTTTTGTCCCGTAGGAACTTCCCCCCGGGACAGCATGGCAATAACCGTCGCCGCAAGCAGTCGGAGTACGCAGTCATGCTGGCAGAGAAGCAGAAGGCCAAGTATACATACGGTGTGCTTGAGCGTCAGTTCCGTAATATGTTTGAGAAGGCTGCCAAGGCCGACGGTATCACCGGTGAGGTTCTGTTGCAGAACCTTGAGAGTCGACTCGACAACGTAGTGTTCCGTCTTGGTATTGCTCCCACCCGCGCTGCTGCCCGTCAGCTTGTTGGTCACAAGCATATCACTGTTGATGGTCAGGTGGTTAACATCCCCTCTTTCGCTGTGAAGCCCGGTATGATTGTCGCCGTTCGCGAGAAGTCTAAGTCGCTCGAGGTCATCGAGGCCGCTCTCGCTGGTTTCAACCACAGCAAGTATCCTTGGATCGAGTGGGATGAGAACTCTAAGAGCGGTAAGTTCCTGCATAAGCCGGAGCGCGCTGACATCCCCGAGAATATCAAGGAGCAGTTAATCGTTGAGTTGTACTCTAAGAACTAAATCATTAAATTAATGGCGATATTAGCATTTCAAAAACCTGACAAAGTCGTAATGTTGGAGGCTTCCGACAAGTTCGGCAAGTTCGAATTTCGTCCCTTGGAGCCAGGATTCGGCGTGACCATTGGTAACGCCCTCCGCCGCATTCTTCTGTCGTCGCTTGAGGGCTATGCCATCAATACCATCAAGATCGGTGGTGTTGAGCATGAGTTCTCATCCGTACCCGGCGTAAAGGAAGATGTGACCAACATTATCTTGAACCTGAAGCAAGTTAGGTTCAAGCAAGTAGTAGAAGAATTCGAGAACGAGAAAGTCAGTATCACGGTCGAGAATTCTACCGAATTCAAAGCCGGTGATATCGGCAAGTATCTGACTGGATTTGAGGTGCTGAATCCCGATTTGGTGATTTGTCATTTAGATTCCAAAGCCTCGATGCAGATTGACCTTACGATCAACAAAGGTCGCGGCTATGTACCCGCTGATGAGAATCGCGAGTTCTGCACCGATGTGAACGTAATCGCAATCGACTCTATTTACACCCCCATCCGTAACGTCAAGTACAGCGTAGAGCCTTATCGTGTTGAGCAGAAGACCGACTATGATAAGCTTGTGCTGGAAGTGACGACGGACGGTTCCATACACCCGAAGGACGCCCTGAAGGAGGCTGCCAAGATTCTCATTTATCACTTCATGCTGTTCTCTGATGAGAAGATCACGCTTGAGGCTTCTGAAATGGAGAGCAACCAGGAGTTTGATGAGGAGATTCTGCACATGCGTCAGTTGCTCAAGACACGTCTTGTCGACATGAACCTCTCTGTTCGTGCGCTGAACTGTCTGAAGGCTGCTGATGTTGAGACACTCGGTGATCTGGTGCAGTACAACAAGACCGACCTTCTGAAGTTCCGCAACTTCGGTAAGAAATCGCTCACGGAGCTTGATGATTTGCTCGAGAGTCTGAATCTGTCGTTTGGAACTGACATTTCAAAGTATAAACTGGACAAGGAGTAAGTCTGTGAGGACATGCCGAATGCCCAATAAAACGAAACAAGAAAAATGAGACATAATAAGAAATTCAATCATCTCGGTCGTACTGCCAGTCACCGCAGTGCCATGCTTGCTAACATGGCCGTCTCGCTGATTACGCACAAAAGAATCACTACGACCGTTGCCAAGGCTAAGGCCTTGAAGAAGTACGTCGAGCCTCTTATCACGAAGGCCAAGGACGACTCTACCAATTCGCGCCGCGTAGTTTTCAGCTATCTGCAGAACAAGGAAGCCATCAAGCTTCTCTTTGGTGAGGTGGCTGAGAAGGTTGGCGATCGTCCCGGTGGTTACACCCGTATCATCAAGCTCGGTACTCGTCAGGGCGATGCTGCTCAGGTGTGCTTCATCGAGCTGGTAGACTTCGATCCCGAAATGGCTAAGGACGCTGGTAAGAAGAAGACCCGTCGTAGCCGTCGTGGTGGCGGTGCAAAGGCCGAGGCTGCTCCCGCTGAGGAGGCAAAGGCAGAGGCTCCCGCCGAGGAGAAAGCTCCTGCTCAGGAGGCTGCTCCTGCTGAGGAGGCAAAGGCTGAATAAGCTCAATCTACTCTATATGGTGAGCCCGCATCTCTTTGAGGTGCGGGCTTCTTTGTTTCTTTCGGTTGTAGCAAAAAGGGTTTTCCCTATTCAGTTTTGGGGATTTTCCCTTTGGCTGTTTGCAAATTATTGTCTATCTTTGCAACGTGAAACATTAAAAGGTGACGATTATGAAGAAGATTCTTGTTATCTCGGTGGGCGCAGTGCTCTTGTTGAGCAGCTGTGGCACGTATACTGGCTCTGGTGCTTATGCCGGCGGTATGTTTGGTTCCATCATTGGTTCAGCCGTTGGTGGCATCTCTGGTGGTTGGCGAGGCAGCGATGTCGGTACATTGATAGGCATGGCTGGCGGAGCGGCGGTAGGTGCTGCTATCGGTGCTGCAGCCGACAAGGCCCAGGCAGAGCGGTATGAGGAGTATCGTGAACGCCGTCTGGAAGCCCGTGAGCGTCGCATGCAGGAGCGTTCTGAGCAGGAGCGTGACTATCAGTATCAGCAGGACACCCCACAAAGCAGTGACGATAGTGGTTTCGATGCCAACAATGGCGGTGATGACCGTCTCTACGGGTTCGGCGAGGATTTCTCTTCAACAGAGAATACCAAAGCTCCCACAACCCTCGAGATCCGTTCTGCCCCTGAGATCCGCAATCCCCGTCTGGTCGATGCCAGCCGTGACGGCGTGCTGGTACGCGGAGAAGAGGCCCGTATGGTGTTCGAGATATACAACAATTCCTCGAAGCCAATGTACCGCGTGCTGCCGACTGTGGCAGAGGTGACCGGCAATAAGCACATCCACGTGTCTCAGAATGTGATGGTGGAGAGCATCCTGCCAGGCAAGGGCATCCGCTATACTGCCACCATCAAGGCAGACAACGGATTGCGCGATGGCGAGGCCGTTATCCGCATTGGGGTGATGCAGGCCAACAAGGAAATTTCCTCCCAGGCACGGGAGTTTCCTATTACGACTCGCAAGCACTGATGTCGCAACCGCTATAACTGAAACAAGCGATGGGAATCATTCTCATCGCTTGTTTCGGTTATGGTGGGTGGCTGCTCTTTTCATATATGCTTTCGACTTGTTGGGACTGCTGTTAATCTCGTCCAGCGTGTCGTCTTTCTTATGTGTCTCAATGACGGTATGCTTTTCCTGTTCCTGATGTTTCTGCATCATGGCAGCCCTTGCCTCTTCTTCGCGTTTCAGCTGTTCCTGTTCCAGCTGCTTCTGTAGTTGTTTGCGCTTCTCTTGTTCGCGCATCTCCACCCAGATGGGCTTGCTGTCGGCACCTTCGTTGGTACTGATCTCGAAGTCGGGCAGTTCGATGGTTTCGTCAGGTGCGAAGGGCACTACTGCCGGACTGAATCTCTCGACGATGACGGGTGCGATGCCCTGCGAGATAATGCCAAGTTCCCTGGCAGCCCTCACGGAGAGGTCGATGATACGCCCTTTCACGTATGGCCCTCTGTCGGTGACTCTTACGATGACACTCTGTCCGTTGGCGGGATTGGTCACCTTGAGTCTTGTGCCGAAGGGGTAGGTGCGATGGGCACAGGTGAGCGAGTCGTGGTGCAGGCGCTCGCCGCTGGCAGTCCTGCGGCCGGAGAACTTCTTTGGATAGAATGAAGCCTTGCCACTCTGGACTTGTGCCAGAGTGGTAAGGCTAATAGAGATAGCCAGTAGCCATATGTACCGGCTCCACCTCATACGATGCCTTGTGCCATCATAGCCTTGGCCACCTTCATGAAGCCAGCCACGTTGGCACCTTTCACATAGTTGATGTAGTCACCTTCCTTGCCGTACTTCACGCACTGGCCGTGGATGTTCGACATAATCTGGTGCAGCATGCGGTCTACTTCCTCACCAGTCCATGAGATGCGCTCAGAGTTCTGCGTCATCTCCAGGCCCGAGGTAGCCACGCCGCCTGCATTCACCGCCTTGCCCGGTGCAAACAGCTGACGGGCGGCGACGAACTTCTCGACGGCCTCTGCCGTGCAACCCATGTTCGACACCTCTGCCACGCAGAGAGGCTTGTGTGCCAGTATCCTGTCGGCATCCTCGCCGTTCAGCTCGTTCTGGGTGGCACAGGGCAGATAGATGTCAGCCTTCTGTTCCCAAGGCCTCTTGTCCTTATAGAATGTAGCACCGTCGAACTCCTCGGCATAAGGTTCGCAGACGTCATTGCCCGAGGCGCGCAGCTCCAGCATATATTCAATCTTCTCGGCATCTAGTCCGGCGGGGTCGTAGATATAGCCGTCTGGGCCGCTGATGGTGATCACCTTGGCTCCCAGTTCGGTGGCCTTCTTGGCAGCACCCCAGGCCACGTTGCCGAAGCCGGAGAGTGCAACGGTCTTACCCTTGATGTCGAGGCCGTGTTCCGTCAGCATCTGGTTCACGAAGTAGAGTGCGCCGTAGCCCGTTGCCTCCGGGCGCAGGATGGAGCCACCCCATTCCAGGCCCTTGCCGGTCAGCACGCCTTGGAACTGGTGGGTCAGTTTCTTGTACTGTCCGTACAGATAGCCTATCTCGCGGGCTCCCACACCGATGTCGCCGGCGGGCACGTCCTCGTCGGGACCGATGTGCCGGTAGAGCTCGGTCATGAATGCCTGACAGAACTTCATCACTTCGTTGTTGCTCTTGCCCCGTATGCTGAAGTCGGAGCCTCCCTTGCCGCCACCCATGGGCAGCGTGGTGAGTGCATTCTTGAAGGTCTGCTCAAAGCCGAGGAATTTCAGGATGCTCAGGTTCACCGACGAGTGGAAGCGCAGTCCGCCCTTGTAGGGGCCGATAGCGCTGTTGAACTGCACGCGGTAGCCCAGATTCACCTGCACTTCGCCCTTGTCGTCGACCCAGGGCACGCGGAAGGTGATGATACGCTCGGGCTCCACGATGCGCTCTATGATTTTCGCCTTCTCAAACTCGGGATGCTGGTTATACACATCCTTGATGGATTCCAGTACTTCTCTTACTGCCTGTAGGTACTCCAGTTCTCCTGGATGCTTAAGCTCCAGGTCATGCATGATTTTGTTTACTTCCATAAGCTTTTATAATTAAAAAGGTTAAATTTTCTCCAGTGCCTGACGGATATCGTCGAGGATGTCCTCCACGTCCTCGATGCCAACGGAGAGACGGATCAGGTCGGGGGCCACGCCGGCCTCTCTGAGCTGTTCGTCGCTGAGCTGGCGGTGGGTATGGCTGGCCGGATGCAGCACGCAGGTACGGGCATCGGCCACGTGGGTCACGATGTTGATCATCTCCAGCGAGTCCATCCACTTGATGGCTGTCTCGCGGGTGCCCTTCAGTCCGAAGGCGATGACGCCGCACGAACCCTGAGGCAGGTATTTCTGTCCCTGTTCATAGTAGGGGTCGTCCTTCAGTCCGCAGTAGTGTACCCAGGCCACCTTCGGGCAGTCGTGCAGGAATTCTGCCACCCGCTGTGCGTTCCGGCAGTGCTGGGCCATGCGCAGGTGCAGGGTCTGCAGTCCGAGGTTCAGCAGGAATGAGTTCTGCGGAGCGGGTATCGAGCCCAGGTCGCGCATCAGCTGTGCCACCAGCTTGGTGGTGTAGCCCATCTTGCCGAACGCCTTGACGTAGGTCAGGCCGTGGTACGACTCGTCGGGCGTGCACAGTCCGGGGAACTTGCCGGCATAGTCGAGCCAGGGGAAGTTGCCGCTGTCCACCACGCAGCCGCCCACCTGTGTGGCCAGTCCGTCCATATACTTGGTGGTGCTGTGGGTCACGATGTCGGCTCCCCACTCGAAGGGCCGGCAGTTGATGGGGGTGGCGAAGGTGTTGTCGATGATCAGGGGCACACCGTTCTTATGGGCTATCTTGGCAAACCTCTCGATGTCGAGCACTGCGCAGCCCGGGTTGGTGATGGTCTCTCCGAAGAGGGCCTTCGTGTTGGGACGGAAGGCAGCCTGTATCTCCTCGTCGCTGGCCTCGGGCGATACGAAGGTACACTCGATACCCAGTTTCCTGAGCGTCACGCCGAAGAGGTTGAACGTGCCGCCGTATATCTCGTTCGAGGTGACGAAGTGGTCGCCAGCCTCGCAGATGTTGAAGAGTGCATAGAAGTTGGCTGCCTGCCCGCTTGAGGTCAGCACGGCTCCCACACCGCCTTCCAGTGCTGCTATCTTCGCCGCCACGGCATCGTTGGTCGGGTTCTGCAGACGGGTGTAGAAATAGCCTTCCTTTTTCAGGTCAAACAACTGCGCCATCTCGTCCGAGTCGTCGTACTTGAATGTCGTCGACTGGACGATGGGCAACTCTATTGGTTCTCCATTCTTGGCCTTATATCCGGCCTGTACGCAGAGCGAACCCTGCCTTAGTTTCTTTTCCATGTGTGATATGTAGGTTGTAATATTTGGTGCAAAGATAAGAAAAAAATTGCGATACGGCAAGTTTTAGCCCTTGTTTCTTTGCGTATATGGAATAATATGTGTATTTTTGCATGCAAAAATTAAGTATTAGCTGATTATGAACAGGAAATTTCTTTGGATTTCTACTATCGCTCTCCTCGTTGTCTGTGGAGCCGCTGTGTTAACCTGCAGCAACAGTAGCGACGACAATCCCGTGGCAGTGTCGCCCACCGACGACAGCAGTCAGTTTGTCACCCTGACTGATGCCGTGCCCGACGCCATCCTCGAGATTCGCTATTTCGGCACCTACAACTTCGTGGGCCAGCGTATCGACGGCTATCTGGAGCCCACGGCCTTGCTTACGAAGAAGGCTGCCGACAGTCTCCGCGCCATCAGCGACGACCTGCGCCAGCAGGGCTACCGGCTGAAAATCTACGATGCCTATCGCCCCCAGAAGGCCGTCGACCATTTCGTGCGCTGGGCTGCCGACCTCTCTGCCACGCAGATGAAGCAGTACTTCTATCCCGACCTCGACAAGAGCGTCCTCTTCGAGCAGGAGTATATCTATGAGAAGAGCGGCCACACCCGGGGCTCCACCGTCGACCTGACGCTCTTCGATATGGCTACTGAGAAAGAGCTCGACATGGGCGGCACCTTCGACTGGTTTGGTCCTGAGAGTCATCCTGACTT
>DDQK01000016.1:0-120 GCA_002342665.1 Prevotella sp. UBA2444 | reverse complement strand
GACACTTACTTCACCTTCCCCGTGCGTCAGCTCCAATAATAGCACACGGGGGCAGGAACGATGTGCGTTTGGCCCGAAGCCTTCCTACCGTTGGCAGATGGCCATACGCCGCAGTTGCCG
>DDQK01000038.1:892-48253 GCA_002342665.1 Prevotella sp. UBA2444 | reverse complement strand
GTCTCAAAATGAGAACGTACCAGTTCCTATCGGGGGAGAATCAACGTTTAGTGCTGACTATCTGGAGAAAATCCTACAAATACAGCGGAATTTTGACAGACAGCAGGAGCAGAACGAAAAAATTTTGGAGTCTATGGAAAGGCTTATTATACGTCTGGAGGGCTGCAAGAATATAAAAGTAAGTCTTTCTGAAGATGACAAGAATCTGTTGTCTGCCCTTCCTATAACAATCAACAAACATGTTGCCACGACAGTAGGAGAGGCAGGACAGAAAGTAAAAGAGGACATAGACAAGCAAACCGTATCTTCGATGAAATCACTCACTGGAACATGTGACAAGAAGACTGAGGAATTAAAGAAGGTGCTTAACAACAAGGGTATCTATCTTTCTTGGTGGAACTTCTGGGCAATGATTATAATGGCAATAACCAGTGTAGGTTATGCCATATATGCTGCATTCAACAGATGCTTATGGGATGTGTTATGGGAGAGACTGTGGTTTCCATTATTAGTGTTTTTGTTCTTTGTTTGTTCAATAGGCTTAATGGTCTGGCTCAATCTCAGAGAATATAGAATCCCCAAATACTAAAGCCACTATCTGCAAACTCTGAGATTGCAAACTGCAAAATTAGGAGTCAAGGAACGCCAAAACAATAACTAGCACGCCAAAAACACGCCAATTTGGAATAAAAGAAATCCGCTAAGTACTGATTTTCAGTGACTTAGCGGATTAAACTGTTGGGGTACCCGGACTCGAACCAGGAAAGGCAGGACCAGAATCTGCAGTGTTACCATTACACCATACCCCAATGCCTTTGCAACCAAACGCCTTGTTTGTATTTGCGGGTGCAAAGGTACTACTTTTTCTCGAACTACCAAAATTTTTTGGAGAAAAATTATAAAAATCGCCAATTTTTCTCTATTTATTTTGCATTTCGCTCAATTTGCAGTACCTTTGCAGGGCTTTACACATAATTATATTTAATGGAACAAACAAAACAACTAGTTGAAGTCATCACAAAGGGCATCCAAGAGAAGAAAGGTTCCGACATCGTCGTGGTAGACCTGACGAAGATGGAGAGCACCATCTGCAAATATTTCATCATCTGTCAGGGCAACTCACCCACTCAGGTGGAAGCCATCACAGAATCTATCGGCGACATGGCACGGGAGCAACTCAGGGAGAAACCCACCCACGTGGTGGGACTGGAGAATGCCCAATGGGTTGCGATGGACTATACCGACGTGCTGGTGCACATCTTCCTTCCTGACGTCAGGGAGTACTACGACCTGGAGCACCTCTGGGAGGACGCAAAACTGACTTTCATCCCTAATTTGGACTGAAAATATGGACAACAACCAGACAAACAATAACAACGGGGGCAACGACCCCAAGATGAACATGCCACGGTTCAACATGAACTGGATCTACGCCATCGCCATCGCAGCCCTGGCGCTGCTCTATTTCTCCAGTGGCGGTCCCCAGAACAGCAGCGTGGCCAAGCATGCCACCTATAGCGATTTCAAGGCGATGGTAGCCAAAGGCTATGCGCAGAAGATCGTAGTGAACAAGACACAGAGCACGCTGAAGATGTACGTGAAGCCGGAGCATATCCGCGACGTGTTCCATCAAGGAGCCCAACAGACAGGTGCCAATCCCTACGTGGAGGTGGAGTTCGGAAGCGTAGACCAAGTGGAGAAATTCGTGGAGGAGGCCAAGGATGCTAAGACTTTCTCTGGCGAGTTTAGCTACGAGAACAAACGCGAGAGCGAGATGTTCAACATGCTGCTCTATAACATACTGCCCTTCGTCATCATCATCGGTGCCTGGATATTCTTCATGCGCAGGATGGGAGGCGGCGGCATGGGCATGGGCGGTGCCAACGTGTTCAGCGTGGGCAAGTCGAAGGCCAAGATGTATGAGAAGGGCGGCGATCTGGGCATCACGTTCAAGGATGTGGCAGGACAAGCCGGTGCCAAGCAGGAGATACAGGAGATTGTAGAGTTCCTGAAGAACCCACAGAAATACACCGACCTGGGCGGCAAGATTCCCAAGGGTGCCCTGCTCGTAGGACCTCCGGGCACGGGTAAGACGCTGCTGGCCAAGGCAGTGGCGGGTGAGGCCGGTGTACCATTCTTCTCGATGTCGGGCTCCGACTTCGTAGAGATGTTCGTAGGCGTTGGAGCCAGTCGTGTCCGTGACCTGTTCCAACAGGCCAAGGCCAAGAGCCCGTGTATCATCTTCATCGACGAGATAGACGCCGTGGGGCGTGCCCGTTCGAAGAACCCAGCCATGGGTGGCAATGACGAGCGCGAGAACACACTCAACGCCCTGCTGACAGAGATGGACGGCTTTGGCACCAACTCGGGTGTCATCATCCTGGCAGCCACCAACCGTGCCGATATGCTCGACTCAGCCCTGCTACGTGCAGGACGCTTCGATCGTCAGATACACGTCGACCTGCCTGACCTGAACGAACGTAAGGAGGTATTCCGCGTACACCTGAAACCGCTGAAGATTGACGAGAGCGTAGACATAGACTTCCTGGCCCGTCAGACGCCAGGCTTTTCGGGTGCCGACATTGCCAACGTATGCAATGAGGCTGCCCTGATAGCAGCCCGGCACGACAAGCCACAGGTGGGCAAGCAGGATTTCCTGGATGCTGTAGACCGCATCATCGGTGGACTGGAGAAGAAGACCAAGGTGATGACACAGCAGGAGAAACGCTCTATCGCCATCCATGAGGCAGGACATGCCACCATCTCATGGTTCACCGAGTTTGCCAACCCGCTGGTAAAGGTATCTATTGTACCTCGTGGCCAGGCTCTGGGTGCTGCATGGTATTTGCCTGAAGAGCGCGTGCTGCAGACCAAGGAGGCTATGCTCGACGAGATGTGTTCACTACTCGGAGGCCGTGCTGCTGAGGAGTTGTTTATCGGAACCATCTCCACCGGTGCCATGAACGACCTGGAGCGTACCACCAAGCAGGCTTATGGCATGATTGCCTTTGCAGGCATGAGCGACAAGCTGCCCAATATCTGCTACTACAACAACGCAGAATATCAGTTCCAGAAGCCTTACTCTGAGACCACAGCGAAGATCATGGACGATGAGGTGCTGCGCATGATCAACGAGCAGTACGAACGAGCCAAAAAGATACTGACGGAGCACAAGGAGGGGCACGCACAGCTGGCACAGTTGCTGATAGATCGTGAGGTGATCTTCGCCGAAGATGTGGAGCGTATCTTCGGCAAGCGTCCCTGGACGAGCCGTGCCGAGGAGTTATTGGAGGCGCAGATGCGTGCCGATGCAGAACGCATGGCAGAAGAACGTGCCAAGGAACTCGAGGCACAAGGCCAAGAATCAAAGGATAAGGAGGAAAAAGCATGAAGAACTTCATCATCAGAACCATTACGGCAGTGTTTTTCGTGGCAGCCATTGTCACGTGTTTCCTTAATCCCAGAGCGATGGTATTCCTCTTTGCACTGGTGACAGGCATGACCATCTGGGAGTTTACAGGACTGGTGAATGAGCATCAGCCCAGCACCACTGTCAACAGAATGATCTCGACAGTGGCAGGCGTCTACTTCTTCCTGGCCATGGCAGGTTACAACAGCGGGTTGACGCCAGCCACAGTGTTCATCCCCTATCTGGTGAGCATCATATACCTGATGATAGCCGAGCTATATCTGAAACAGGAGAACCCAATCAACGACTGGGCATACACGATGTTCTCGCAGATGTACATCGCCCTGCCCTTCTCACTGCTCAACGTATTGGCATTCCGCTCCACAGGCATCGACATCCAATACACCTACCTGGTGCCGCTCTCCGTGTTCGTGTTCCTCTGGATCAACGACACTGGGGCTTACATCTGCGGCTCACTTCTGGGAAAGCACAAACTCTTCCCCCGCATATCGCCGGGAAAGAGTTGGGAAGGCAGCATCGGCGGCGGACTACTTGTGATGGCCGTGGCCGTGCTGGTATGGTATCTGACAGAGAAATATGACGTCAACGACATCCAGTTGAATGCCCTTGAATGGGCAGGCCTGGGTCTCGTGATTGTCATCTTCGGAACATGGGGCGACCTCACAGAATCGCTTTTCAAGCGCACGCTGGGTATCAAGGATAGCGGCCACATACTGCCAGGCCACGGTGGTATGCTCGACCGTTTCGACTCGTCGCTGATGGCGATACCGGCAGCAGTGGTGTATCTGTATACGCTGACGCTATTCTGATTACTTTATTTCGTATAGCACCTGGAGAGTGGGTGTATAGGTATTCTCCAGTGTGAGGGTGATGAAGCCGCCATCGGCCTCGAACTTTGCAATCTTGTGGTCATCGCCGTGCTTAGGCATATTGGGCCAGGCACCCAGTTCCTTCTCAAACTGGTCGCGCATCTGTTGCCAGAGCTGACGCGTGCTATCGTTGGTCGACACTTTGTAATTCTCCTGCAAGGCTTGCAACTTGCCATTCTTCTGGGCTAACATCAGACGGTAGAGCTCGCCAGCCTTGGCCATCACCACACGTGTCATGGCAGAATCACTCTTGGCAGAATCGATGGCAAAGCCACGGGCCGACAGCGAATCGATGAATGCTTGAAATGGCACATCGGTTGGTATACCACGATAAGTAAACTTCTTAGGTTCGCTGCTGCATGCACCAAGTGCCACCAAAGCCACGAGGGCTACAAAAATCTTCTTCATAAGCACATAAATTAGTAAAACAGCGACAAAGGTAAGGATTTTTTTGGAAACTTCCAAAAAAAAGATTACCTTTGCACCCATGTTTGCAGGAAACATCCTACTTTTAGCCCTTCTGTCGGCCCCTGGCGACACAGACACCATTCGCACCGAGCGACTGGAGGAGGTCATTGTCACCTCCAATTCCGCACGCCAGCGACTACAGAACATACAGACAGGTGCAGAGCAGCTGCAACTGGACGACCTGACATCAGCCCCACAGCTTTTTGGCGAGAACGACATCATGCGCTCCATCCAACTGCTGCCAGGCATCAAGGCAGAGAGCGATGCTTCGAGCAGTTTCCAAGTAAGAGGCGGCACATCGGCACAAAACATGGTGCTCTTCGATGGTGCACCCGTCTACAACGTGGGCCATCTGGCAGGACTCTTCTCCGCCTTCAACGACGATGCCCTCGGCAGTGCCACCCTCTACAAAGGACTGTTGCCTGCGCAGTTTGGAGGTGCCTCTTCGGCTATACTGGACATCAGCGGCCGCACGGGTGACAAGCAGCAATGGCATGGAGGCGCCACCATTGGACTGCTCTCTGCCAAAGCCACACTGGAAGGCCCGATCGTGAAGGACAAGCTCTCGATGCTCGTCACTGCTCGTCGCACCTACCTCGATGCATTCCTCAAACTGTCGAAAGACTTCAAGGACAACACGCTCTACTTCTATGACATCAATGCCAAGATAGACTGGAACATCAGCCGACGCGACCAGTTGTTCCTCTCCTTCTTCACAGGCAAAGACCGCACAGCTATAGAGGAGATGGTCGACATCAAGTGGCGCAACCTGACGGCCAGTCTGAAGTGGCTCCATCACTTCAACGGCGGATCCAATGCTCAGAGTACCATATTATATAGTGGGTACGACAATGACAATGGCGTAGACTTCCTGGGCCTGAACCTCTGGTATAAGGGACATATCCGTCAGGGCACCTTCCGTCAGGATTTCAACATCCAGATGGGGCAGCAAGAACTAAAGGCCGGTTTACAGTCATCGCTCATGAACGTCAAGTCGGCAGAATATCAGGTACTTAGCCGCTATGAGAAAGAGCAGCGCCGCGCCTGGGAAAATGCAGTCTGGCTCAACGGCACCTTCGAGCTTGGGCCCTGGCTGACAGCCACGGCAGGCCTGCGTTTCAATGCGTTCTCACCCCTGGGAGGCTCTCTCTACTACGACATCGCTCCCGACGGTTCCATCGACTGGTACTATAACTACAAGAAAAACCAAATTGTCAGGACCCACATCACCTGGGAGCCCCGAGCCAGCCTCAATTTCTCAATCTCTCCATTACTCAATCTTAAAGTGGCCTACGCCCGTACCTCTCAGAATATCCACGCCCTGCGCAATCAGAGCACCACCACCCCCTTCGACCGCTTCACCATCAGCAGCAATATCGTAGAACCAGAGATAGCCGACCAAGTGAGTGCTGGTATATTCGCCATGACACCCGACGAGACCTACGACTTCTCACTAGAAGGCTACTTCCGTAAGATTAAGAACGTGCTCGACTACCGTGACGGCAAGACCTTCCGCAGTGAAATAGAGATCGAACGACTCGTGCTGCCAGGCGAGGGCAAGGCCTATGGTGTGGAGTTGCTGGCCCGCAAGAACATTGGACGCCTCACGGGATGGATTGGCTACACCCTCGCTTGGTCGCGTACCCGTATCGACGGTATCAATGGAGGCGAGTGGTACGATGCCAACAATGACCGCCGGCACGACATCAACATCGTGGCACAGTACCGTCTGAGCAAAAGATGGACACTCAATGCTGCCTGGGTATTCAACAGCGGACAGGCTTTCACTGCCCCAAGCGGCAAGTACCAGATTATCGACAACTGGATATACTACTACTCCGAACGCAATGGCTACCGCGCGCCCGACTACCATCGTCTGGACGTGAGTGCCGTGCTGAAAAGCGGAAAGAGAAATGCGGAAGGCGGCAAAAGAAAGGTAGAGACAGAGTGGGTGTTCGGCATCTACAACCTCTACAACCGCTACAATCCCTTCCTCATCAACTTTGAAGACAGCGAGAATGGCGCACGAACCCGTGCCAAGCAATACTCACTCTTCGGCATTGTGCCGTCGGTATCGTTTAACATCAAATTCTAAGGCTTATGCGCTCATCACTATACAGACTCCTGCTGCCCCTGATGCTTTTTTCCTCCTGCGAGAAGGACATCGACATCGACTACCACACGACCGAACCCAAATACGTGGTTGAAGCATCCGTCACATCCACGGGCATGATGGCCCGCGTGAGTACAACCAATGCGATGGACGACAACTCAGGCAGCAGCGATATCAGCGAGGCCGACATCACCATAGCAGGCAGCGACGGCTCTCACCAGACGCTCAACTATACCCGCAACGGTTTCTACCGCAGTGCTGCCAAGGGCACGCCAGGCGTGGAATACACCATCGACATCACGGTCGACGGCCATCATTTCACCTCCACCTCCACCATGCAGAGCGCCCCGAAAGTGAACAGTTTCAAAACCATCCGAAAGAAAATCACCACCGAGTGGTTCCAGATGGGCGATCTGCGCATACAGGATCAGGCCAACGAAGACAACTGGTACTTTATGCACATCTACCGTAACAACGTGGGCTACCGCTGGGCAGTGATGAGCGACCGCAACGACCCCAACAAGGAGTTGCAGCAGCTGTTCAACTTCTTCCGTGAGGGAGAAAGTGGCAGCGACGTGCTCCACGACGGTGACAAACTGCGAATAGAGATACGAGCCATCAACCAACGGGCCTACGACTACCTCTACTCGATGCAGGTGATGGATACAACAGGCACCAACCCGCTTGCGAACTTCACGGGTGGGTGCCTGGGATATTTCTCAGCCTATGGCGAGACGGTGGTCAACTATGTCTATTATTCGTCTGAGGTATCTGACGCAGAATAGTCCCTCCCCAAATAGTTGAGTAGCAGTCGGACGGTGATGTTGTAATCATCATCCTTATACTGTAGCAGCAGCGTTGTGTCGGTGAACGACACCACCTGTGCCAGGATTTTACGCTTTGTGCCATCTTCATCAAACTCGATGCGCAGGTTAGCGTTGTCACACTTATATTCACCTTCAAAGATGACGGTGCCATACCGGCTGATGCTGCTGCAGGTGCCCTGCCTCACCATCCCATTGTAGCTGCCGTCGCCGTTGAAGATGAACAAGTCATTGTTAAAGTCCTCCGGTGCAAAGTCGGTATCGCCCTCTATCTGAAGGTCGGCACGCTGCCATGTACCAACAATCTGCTCCCCCAGCCTGCTGCCGTCGTCATCGCCAGTGCCGCAGGAAGCAAAAAATATCAGGGCAGCCAGACAAGCTGCCCTGTAAAACAAACGCTTACTTAACATTACCCACCTTTACCAGATACTCAGCTATCTGCACCGCATTCAGGGCTGCACCCTTGCGAATCTGGTCGCCAGAGAGCCAGAAGGTCAGGCCGCAATCGTCGGAGAGATCCTTACGGATACGCCCCACGTAGACATCATCCTTGCCTGCAGTCTCCAGAGGCATGGGGTAAGTGAGGGTCGAGGGATCGTCCTTCAGTGTGCAGCCAGGAGCAGCGGCAATGGCCTTCTGCGCCTCCTCTACACTGATGGGCCTCTCCGTCTCTATCCAAACGGATTCCGAGTGGGAGCGCAGCGAAGAGACACGTACACACATAGCCGAGCACTTGGCATCGGTGTGCATGATCTTCTGCGTCTCGTTGTACATCTTCATCTCCTCCTTCGTATAGCCATTGGGCTGGAACACGTCGATCTGGGGAATCACGTTGTAGGCCAGCTGGTGGGGGAATTTCTTCACGGTCTTCACCTCACCCTCTTCAACCATCTCCTTGTACTGTTGCTGCAGTTCGGCCATAGCGGCAGCACCTGCACCAGAGGCACTCTGATAAGAGGCCACGTGGATGCGCTTGATGTGGCTCAGCTGCTCTAATGGTTGGAGCACCACGACCATCATGATAGTCGTGCAGTTAGGATTGGCAATAATACCACGCGGGCGGTTCAGGGCATCCTCTGCGTTGCACTCAGGCACCACCAGAGGCACGTCGTTGTCCATGCGGAAGGCGCTCGAGTTGTCGATCATCACAGCACCATACTTAGTGATCGTTTCAGCAAACTCCTTCGAAGTGCCGGCGCCAGCAGATGTAAAGGCGATGTCGATATCCTTGAAATCATCGTTGTGCTGCAATAGCTTCACCTCAATCTCCTTACCCTTGAAAGTGTATTTCCTGCCTGCGCTCCTCTCAGAGCCAAACAGTACCAGTTCGTCCATCGGAAAATTTCTCTCTTCGAGAATACGCAGGAACTCCTGCCCCACGGCGCCACTTGCGCCAACAATAGCTACTTTCATTTCTCTTTTTACCTTTAAAATTCGAATTTTGCTGCAAAGTTATATAAAATATGGAACACAAAGACACGGAGACGCAGAGTTTTTTGTTTTTTTATTAAAAATCTCTGCGTCTCCGTGTCTCTGTGTTGGAAAATTATCGTATCTTTGCACCCAAGATGACAATATTGGCCTCATACCTGCCCATCACCGATCCCACGTTGATTTTCTTCGTGGTGCTGTTGATTATCCTGTTTGCCCCTATCATCATGAGCAAGCTGCGCATCCCCCATATCATCGGCATGGTACTGGCAGGCGTCATGATCGGTCAATACGGTTTCGACATCCTGGAGCGCGACATCTCGTTCGAGATTTTCGGCAGCGTGGGCCTCTACTACATCATGTTCCTCGCAGGACTGGAGATGGATTTAGAAAGCGTGAAGCGCAACTCCAACCAGTTTCTGGTGTTCGGCCTGCTCACTTGCTTTGTGCCCCTGGTACTTACCTACATCATGGCGAGCACCATGCTTGGCTACAGTCACCCGGCAGCTTTCCTCCTGGGCTGCATCATGGCCTCGAACACCCTCGTGGCCTACCCCATCATCAGCCGTTATGGACTGCAGAAGCATCCCTCCGTACAGCTGTCCGTGGGCTCATCGATGATTTCCCTCTCCCTTTCACTGGTCATGATTGCCGCCCTCTCAGCGGCCTTCGGAGGCTACAATGATACGCCAGGCATTCTCTTCTGGCTCTGGTTCATCCTGCGCCTGGCTTTATTCATCATCGGAAGCATCTGGCTCATCCCCCATCTGGCCCGCTATTTCCTGCGCCGCTACAGCGATGCAGTCATGCAGTACATCTTCGTGCTCGCCATCATGTTCCTCTCCGCTGCCCTCTCCGCTGCCATCGGTCTCGAGGGCATCTTCGGTGCTTTCCTCTCCGGCCTTATCCTGAACAGATATATCCCTAAGGTATCTGCCCTGATGAACCGCATCGAATTCATCGGCAACGCCCTCTTCATACCATATTTCCTCATCGGTGTCGGTATGCTCATCAACGTGCGCACCGTGTTCACCTCATGGCACGTGGCCTGGGTGGTGCTGCTCATCGCCTTCTTTGGAACTTTCGGCAAGGCCCTGGCTGCTTATATCTCGAGCCTGTTGTTCCGTTTGCCGCAGCGCGACGGTAACATGATGTTCGGCCTCACCTCTGCCCATGCTGCAGGAGCCATCGCCATGGTCATGGTCGGCATGCGCCTCGAATTGTCACCTGGCGTCTATCTGGTCAACGACAACATGCTCAACGGCGTAGTGATGATGATTCTCGTCACCTGCGTTATTTCCACTCTCATGACGGACCATGCCTCACGGCAAATCATATTGGCACAGAACCGCGACAGTCTCTCCTATCCTGAGATACCCAGTCCGGAGAGTGGCACTACTACCACAGCCCCGCCCGTCGACGACGAGAAGATACTGCTCTGCGTGAAATATCACGAGATAGCACCCCAACTGCTCAGTATGGCGCTGCTCACCCGCAACCAACGACTGAATCGCGGTTTGGTGGCCCTCAACGTGGTCTACGACGACGAAAAGTCTGCACGCAATCGTGATACGGGACTCCAACTGCTCGAGCAACTGCAACGACAGGCCGCTGCAGCCGAGGTGGGAATGCAGACTCAGGTGCGCCTGGCCTCGAATATTGCCAATGGCATCAAACACGCCTTCCGCGAATTCAACTGTTCTGAGATTGTCATGGGCATGCATGTCCACACTGAGCGCAACCCTAAATTCTGGGGTGACTTCATACAGAGCCTCTACAACGGGTTGAACCGCCAGATTATGCTCATCCGTTTCGTACAACCACTCAACACGCTGCGACGCATCCAAGTGGCAGTACCCTCCCGTGCGGAGTTCGAGCCAGGTTTCCACCGTTGGCTTGAGCGCATCAGCCGTTTGGCAGGTCAGCTCGACTGTCGCATCCAGTTCCACGGGCGTCAGGAGTCGCTCGTACTTATCGCCGAATACATCAACAACCGTCATCCCAGTGTACGTGCCGAATACACGCCCATGGTCCACTGGAATGAACTGCCACGTCTGGCTTCCACCATCCAAGAGGACCATCTCTTCGTGGTGGTGACTGCCCGTAAGGGTACCATCTCCTACAAGAATGCACTCGAACGGCTTCCCGACGAACTGCAGCAATATTTCTCTGGCAAGAATCTGATGATTATCTTCCCCGATCAGTACGGCGACCCGAAGGAAGACCACATGAGCTTCACTGAAGCCCAGCACCATGAGGAGACATCACTCTACACGATGATCTCGCAGTTGATTCACAGGAAGAGGGGCTAAACAAGGCTCAACCCATCCTCGCCGATATTGATAAGCTTTCGTTTGTAGAGGTCGCCGACCGCCTGTTTATAAATCTTTTTCGACACTCCAAAGCGCGCAGCTATCTCCTCTGCCGACGATTTGTCACCTAAGTCGCAATGCCCGTCGTGCTCATAGAGATAGCGCAACAGCTGCTCAGAGAAATCGAGTGCCAACTCGTGAGCCGTCTTCTTCTGATAGCGCTCCACCTTGGCAGTAGCCATCAATCGGTGAGTCTTCTCGTCTTCCATAATATAGACATAGTATTTCTTCCCTCTTTCCATGCGCTGCTTCTGCTCACGGAAGGGACAAAAGAGGTCTTTCATGAGTCCCCAGTTCAGGAAGGCACCGTACTCATTCGTCCAGGCACACTCCAACCAGGCGAATTCGCCCACCTTGGCTATCGGGTGCTCTGTGGTGGCGATGGTACGCTCGTCCTGGTCGAGATAGATAAACACCTCTATCTCGTCACCTATTCTCATGTCGCGCGTCACGTAGCGGTTGGGCAAGAGGATGTTCCCCTCGTCACCCCCGTCGAGGTACAGACCATAGTCCGTACGCTTTTTAATCCTCAACGTCTGATAATCCCCTAATTTCAGCATCGTCCTTGTCCTCCTCGTTTAAAGCCATTTCTTCTTCCTGCCTCTTCTTCCCACTATCTTCCAGGATAAGACCGTCCTTCAGATGTATCGTACGGTCGGTAAGCGATGCCAGTCCTTCATCGTGGGTCACAATGACAAATGTCTGACCGAACTTGTCGCGCAGGTCGAAGAACAGCTGATGCAGTTCCTCCTTGTTTTTTGTATCGAGTGAGCCAGAAGGTTCGTCAGCCAGTATCACGGCCGGATGGTTCACCAATGCACGGGCCACAGCCACACGCTGCTTCTCGCCACCCGACAGTTCGCTGGGCTTATGACTCGCACGATCGCTCAGGCCCATGAATTCGAGCAGCTCCTTGGCACGCGCTTTTGCCTCTTTCTGCGAGACACCGGCAATATAGGCCGGAATCATGATGTTCTCCAGCGCTGTAAATTCCGGTAGCAGCTGATGGAACTGAAACACAAAGCCCAAATGCTGATTGCGGAAGTCACTCAGCTTCTTCTGCGACAAACGGCTGGTGTCGATACCGTCCACCACCACGCTCCCCGAGTCGGGCTTGTCGAGCGTGCCGATAATCTGCAACAGCGTGGTCTTGCCGGCGCCCGACGGCCCCACGATGCTCACCACCTCTCCTTTTTCTATATGGAGCGAAATGCCCTTGAGCACCTCCAGTGCCCCAAAACTCTTTCGGATATTCTCAATCGTTATCATAATATGCGGCAAAGTTACAAACTTTTTTTGGAATAACATCATAACCTCCCGATTTTTACATGAAATCTGCAATAATTCACTCCTACCGCGTATTGTTACGGGGGAAAAAGCTCTAAACCAAATATCTTTACATACCCCCAGCACTTGAAAAAGGCTTCCGAGCCCCCTCCGGGCAAACTGGGAGTTTGCTCCGTGCAAAGTCGGACTTTCCCCGGAGCAAACCTCTACTTTCCTCCGAGGAAAGTCAGGGCCCCCGTTTCTGGGCGCTTCCGGCATATCTCGGAGGGGGCCGAACAATCATGACAAAACTTGACAAGCGCCTATGCTAGTGGCGTGGTTCAGAGGCCTGGGTATCGATCCCGCCTATGGACTGACCGAGGTGGAGTGTAATCGGCCACTTCCGTCCGTAGCACCATAAAGGACCTTTTGAATGGGGAAAAGGGCGATCTGGCCAATCAAGTCTACACAAAATTAGCCAGATATGAGAGCAGCCGTGCCATGGTAGAGAAATACGTAACCGACGACATGCGGGAGCGCACGCTCAGCGTCTGCTACGACCTCAGGGATACGGATGGGGACGGGGAAAGCGTTAAAAAAACTCAACAGGAGGCAAAATCCCGTCTCACTTTGCGTGTTTCTCGACAAAATGTTGTACCTTTGCAGCCGCAAACAAAAAGATAGGGGCATAGCCCAGTTGGTTTAGAGCGCTGCAGTCACATTGCAGAGGTCCCCGGTTCGAGCCCGGGTGTCCCTACCAGAATAAATCCTCGCCGATTGGCGAGGATTTATTATTTTGTCAGCCGGAAGGGCAAGGCCACTATCAGTTCCGTCAGATCGGCCTTGGTGCGGTGGGCCTTCACACTGCCGCCAATCCTAAGTCCCCCCAGTCGTGGGAAGGTATAGAATATGCCGATGCGCTCATAATAGGGCTGCTCCACCTCGCGGGCATTGGCCCCCATGTGGCGATAGAGGTAGACACCCAGAGCCATGTCGAGCGACAGGTTATGGTAATACACCTCGTGGCGGGCGGCAATGCCCACCGACCAGGGGGAATGGCGCTCATAGAAGCCAGCGGCCTCGTCGAGTTCTGCCACGCGCTTATCGTAAGTTCCGTAGAACACATCCAGCCCGATGCCCGATGCCCACCGCCGGGCATATCGGCACATCACGTCGGCCTGCAGTGAGTAGGCTGCATAAAGGCGGAAATCACCAGTTCGGTAGTCGGGGTCTGAAGGGTCGGTATAGAACTGCGTCAACTGGAAGTCCTCGTTGAGAGTCTTGCCTCCCAGTCCGAGCCTCAGCATGGCATACCAGTACTTGTCGAAGGGCTGCGGTTTCCAGTGCTGCCGGTGCCTGACAGCCTTGTCATAGGGTGCATACCTCAGGCCGAGGAAGGGTCCGAAATGGTTCTCACCCTTGTTGGGCCTGGCCAGTGCCCCATTGCTATGGTGCCCGTAGAGCAGCCCGCCGGTGAGCGCCCAGTTGTCACTCAGCTGATAATCGACCGTCAGGCCGGCACCGAAGTAGATGGTGAAGGCAGAGCCGATGAGCTCGTTGTCAATGGCGTCTGTCTTATTATAATAATGTGAATTGTAGCCCACGCCGGCCTTCAAGGCATAGTCCAGTTGCCAGCGGCCTCTGCGCAGTAGCGGTCGGGAGAAGGCTCCGTAGAGCGTCAGGGCATTGCCCAGCCGCGAATCGTAGTCCACCATCTCTGCCATGCCCCAGGCGGGGTTCTCCGTGCGGCGCATGGTCACCCCGTGGTTCAGGCTGTAGCTCAGGCCGACGCTCAGTGTGGGGTAGTTGTAGTCCTCGGCGAAAGCATCGCTATCCTGCGGCAGTGCGCTGTAGTGAAGCTCGGCACCAGCGACGAAGGATTGCTTCCCGCGCAACCAACTCCGCTCATACTCGTCCATGGCTATCTGCCAGGCAGGCTGTGCAAACACCGTGAAGCCCACGTGCCGCCGCAGCGTGTCGCCCCGCTCAGCGGCCATGACACTCAAGCTGCCTGTTGCCGACAGGAGTGCCATCATGACGATATGGGCTGGTCTAATCAGTTAGTTGAACAGATAGCGGATGGTGAACATGATCTGGTAGGTGGAGGCCGTGCTCAGCATCTTCTGATAAGTCTCCAGGTGACGGGCACCGTTGACGGTGTTGTACGTGTACTTTCCCTTGTTGTAGGAGAGCAGAGAGTTGCTCTGCACCTGCTTGAAGAGTCCCCAGTCCTTGCAGAGGAAGTTGGGCAGGTTGAGGATGTCGAGACCCAGCTGCAGGGTGTGGCGGGTGCTGCCTATCTTGAGGCTCATGTCGCGCACGTACTTGAAGTCGAGCTGATGGTGCCAGGGCATCTTGGCGCCGCCACGCTCGGCATACTGTCCGGTGCGGCTCTTCAGATAGTCGTCCTGCTGGATGTAGGCCCAGAAGTCGTCGCGCTGCATGTCGGCGGTGTACACCCTGGGGTCATCTTTCGTACCATAGGTGCTCTCGGCGAAGTCCCAGCCATCGAGTTCCTGTCGTGAGGCAGGCACGTAGATGAGGTTGCCGGGAGCCAGGGCGTCGTTGTTGACATTGCTGGCGAAGATATAGCTGTAGCGGCTGTAGCTATAGTCACCCAGATAACCGTACTGATAACCGTCGTAGACGAGGCTGAAGGTCGACGAAGTGTACTTCGACTCCTGCAGTTTGTAGCTGGCCGAGAGGAGCAGACGGTTGGGGGCCACGTAGGTGGCATAGCCCAGTTCGTTGTCGTTGACGGCATTGACGGAGTTGCGGTAGTTGTTATAGGCCGACGACACCTGGTCGCCGATGCCTTCGGTATAGCTCTTGGCCTTGGAGAAGGTGTAGCTGGCGCCGAGGCTCAGTCCGAAGTCGAACTGTTTGCGCAGCTGAGCGGTCAGCGACATATAGTAGGCCTTCGAGCCGGCATTCTCCAGCACGTAGGCTGAGTGGTTGGCATCATAGTAGGCCATCTTATGACGGATGTCTCCGTGACCGAGGTCTACAGTGCTGGTGCCGTCCCAGTAGATATCGCGGTTGGAGACCACCACAGGATTGAGGTCCTTGTTGTAGATGCCCTCCAGGGTGAAGTCGATGTCGCCGGGCAGCTTGGCATCGAAGGCGAGCGAAGCCTTCCATGTCTTCGGCATGCGCAAGTCCTCACTCAGGATGGTGGGACTGCTGGGGATGGTAGTCGAGCTGGTGGCCCCTATCTGCTTCAGCATATCTTCCTGCGAAGTGGTAAAGGCAGGGATGGTGCCCTTGGTCTGCGAGGCGATGTACGACGTCTGTCCCATGCCGGAGTTACCCACGGCGGAGACGAGCCACACGAACGGCATGCGGCCCACGAACAGGCCCGTACCACCACGGAGTATCAGGTTGCGGTTGCCCGTGATGTCCCAGTTGAAGCCTACACGCGGTGAGAAGCTTATACTGGCATCGGGCACGTTGTCGGTACGGAAGTGCTGGCCGCCGAAGTCGATGTTGTAGTAGTCCTCGTTGAAGTTGTTCTTCAGCTTGGGATAGGAGGGCAGCTCGAAACGCACACCCACTGAGAGGCGCAGACGGTCGGAGAGGCTCATGTTATCCTGCAGGTAGAGCGACCACTGATTGGTCGACATCTCCGAGGTGAACATGGAGTGGCCCTCGTTGTTGCCGTAAGTGATGCCGAAGAGGCGTGTATTGGCCGGTGTGAACACCGATGCCCAGTCGCCTTTGGCCACCTGCTCAGGGGTGGCTGCGAAGGCGTAGTAGCCGGCAGCGGCCTGAGCGTAGCCGTTGGCGGCGAAGTTGTGCTCAAACTGTATGCCTCCGAAGAGGTTGTGCTTGCCGAGCATGATGTTCACCTCGTCGGTGATGACGGTGTTCTTCGTCTGTGCCAGGTTGCCGTAGGTGAAGACGTCACCCGTCAGAGCCCACGTCGGGTAGTGATCCTGCCCGTCGTTCATCACAATCTCCACCACGGGGTTGGAGTCGCCATACTCCGTGCTACGGGGCTGGTCCTGGAAGGAATAAGTGCCGCGCAGCGTGTTGTGAACCTTGCCGAAGGTGCTGTTCAGCTCGGCAGCGACGGAGGTGAAGCGGAACTCAGCGTAGTATCGGCTGGAGAGCGACGACATGCCGTAGTTGGTGTTGGAGCCGTAGTCGTTCTGTCCGCCGCCGTAGATGATGCTGGCTCGGCTGCTGCCGATGGAGCGCGAGGCCGAGGCGGGGTTCGACACCTTGCGGTTCGACCTGGTGAAACGCACGTTGAACTTATGGTTGTCGGTGATGTTCCAGTCCAGGCGGGCCAGTATGCGATAGGCGGGCGTCTTCACGTTGTAGGCCTGCCAGGGGCCGGTGGTCATGCCCCAGGTGTTCTGCATATAGTTGGAGAGGCTCTCCAGTTCCTCTATCTGCGGACGGCGGTTGGTCACGGTGTAGGGGGTGTAGCCCTCGCCGGCGCGGGCAGCGGGGCCAGTGGTCACGTTGTCCTCTATCTCGCCGTTGACGAAGAAGAAGAGCTTGTCCTTCAGGATGGGGCCTCCGATGGAGAGGCCGTAGGTGTTGGTATGTCCGTCGTCGACGCCCAGCGTAGTAGTGCCCACGCGGTTGCCGCGCAGCGAGGTACTCGTCAGATAGGTGTAGGCCGAGCCCTTGAACTCGTTGGTACCGCTCTTCGTCACGGCATTGATGCCGCCGCCGGTGAATCCGCTCTGGCGCACGTCGTAAGGAGTGATCGAGACGGTCATCTGCTCGAGGGCTTCGAGTGAGATAGGCGTGCCACCTCCGGGCAGAGGAGAAGCACCCAGTCCGAAGGCATTGTTGAATGAGGCACCGTCGATGGTGACGCTCGACTGGCGATAGTTACCGCCGCCGATGGCCATACCACTGGCCGAGCTCGACTGCGGGGTCATCTTCATAATATCGGTCATGGAGCGACCCACGGTGGGGATGGCTGCCATATCTGTGGCATTGAGGTTGGTCACGGCACCAGAGCGGTCGCTGCGCATGGTATTGTTGGCCTGAGCCGTCACCACGATCTCCTGCAGCAGCTCCGAACCCTCGCCGAGCGTAGCGTCGAGCACGTAGTTCTGGCCCAGTGCGAGCTGGATGCCCGAGAACTTGGCCGTCTGGAAGCCTATATAGGATATCTCCACCTCGTAGGGACCGCCGGCACGCATGCCGGTCATCACGTAGCGACCGTCGATGTTGGTCACGGCACGATAGACGGAGCCGGAGGCTGTATGACGGGCAGTGACGGTAGCACCGATGGCCTCTTCGCCGCCGGCTGTCACGAGTCCTGTTATTCCTGCTGTTGTCACCTGAGCGATGGTTGCCACGGTGCTCATCAGCAGCACGAGGACCATCATAAACAATCTTTTTTTCATTCTTTCTCTATTAGTTGATCATAATTCCGATGCAAAGGTACGCAAAAGAATCGGATATGCAAAGTTTTTCGGGACTTATTTTATGAATATGGCTGATAGGCCGTATTTCCTTCGCATCCGCACATACACGCGCGCGCGTATAGTTAGGAAATCAAAAAACAACCCACACCTCCCGCACCTCCTACACCTGAAACGGAAATGCTTAGGTGTAGGAAGTGTAGGAGGTGTAGGAAGAAAAAACGTTAAGCTACTATATATAGGGAGGATATGGAGTGAAAAGACTATAGAATTCAACTCCATGGAAGTTCCATACGATTCCATGAAAGCCCCATACGATTCCATGGAAGTTCCATACGATTCCATAAAAGCCCCATACGATTCCATGAAGGCTCCATACGATTCCATGGAGACCTACTTCACGATGAACTTCTTTCCGCCACGGATGTAGACACCCTTCTTGAGTGAAGTGGCATCCACGCGCTGGCCGCTGATACTGTATACGGCATCGTCGTGAGTCACCATTCGGTGCAAGTGTGAGATACCCGTGGTCTGAGGCTCGGTGTAATTGTTATAGCTGAAAGCCACATCCATGCTGCTTCCCCAGATATACTGCTCCAGTCCGGGATAGTCGACGAAAGGATTGCGGTTCTTCTGAATCTGATAGATAGCCTCGTTGCGCTTGATCTCCTTCTCGCTGATGGGATCCTGCTGCGCCCAGCGGAGGAGCATCTTCAGTGCCCACTCGGTGAAGAAGGGGTAGACGTCGCTGGTAAGCATATCGCTCTTCCAGTTCTTCGGACTGCGCTCCTGACCCTTCTCGTTCTTATACGACTCGTAGGCCGTAGCCATGTAAAAATAGACGCGCGCCAGGTCGCCCTTGTACTCGTCGTTGGGTTCGAATACGCGTCCGTTGAGCCCACCATTCTTGTAGCCCAGCTCATCGGTACAGCGTCCGAACTTGGAGAATCCGCCTTCCGACTGCTTGGTGACCTTGTCACCCACCTCGCCGTAGGGATAGTTGGAGCGCAGCGAGTTGGCAAAACGGTCGGTGGGGAACAGGTGGTGCAGGTCGGTGTACATGGGATAGACGTTAGTGCTGTAATTGTCTACGTTCGTCGTCTCATTGAACCAGCTCTTGGGGAACACGTGCTCGCGGTTGTAGACCACGCCTTCCTCGTCGATCTCCTCACCCTTGTCCTGATCCGTCTTCGGAGTGAAGTTAGAGATGCCGGAATAGATTTCCCATATTTTGCCGTCTTCACGGATATCATAGCTGTTGATGGCATCCCATACGCCGGGCGTGTAAGTCTGCACCTCATGCGGACTGACAATCTGGAATAGGGCCGTCTTCAACTCTGCACCTTTCTTGCCATCAGCCGCCAGATAGTAGTTGGCTGCAGGCTGGGCGAGAGAAGTGAATAGCGAACAGTGAATAGTGAATAGTATTGCGGAAAGTCGTTTCATAATGCTAATGGTTTTTAGTAAAGGAACAAAAATCTTCAAAAATCTAACACAAATAATCACTATGAAAGAGATTTATGTCAGATTTTTGAAAATTTTTGTTATTAAGATATTCTATCAACAGATATTTACTCAGCGTTGGCCTTTGCGAATCCGAAGCATACGCCGCCGCAGAGCTCAACGAGTCCGTTGTAGGTATCCTTGTAACCAATCATGGTCAGCTTGTCGCCCACCTCGATTTCGTTGTCGGCAATGAAGAACTTACGATTGTCGCCAGTAGCACCCCATCCAGGATAGCAGCCATAGACATAGAGTTCGTTGGTGCCGTCGGAGAGATACAGGTTACCGTAGTCGTTGTCCCTGCCTTTATTGTCCTTGAGCGAGGTGATGACACCAGTGACCATGTACCAAGTGTTCTTGTCATCGGGCTTCTGCAGGAAGTCGGCGATAGAGATCTCCGTCACGGGGATGACCTTCTCCAACTGTGCGCCGGTCATCTGTGCATCGCCCTTATATTCGCCGCGCTTACCAACAAGTGTGACGATGTCGCCCACCTTCAGGCCGGCCTTCTCGAAGTCGCCCTTCGAGCCGATGCCATAGACGTAGGTCTCGCCGGAGAAGTCCTTGATGTAGACATTGCCGTACTCTGCCTTGGCCACCTTTGTGATGACACCCTGTATGCGGTACTGAGCATCGCCCACGGGAGCAGCGAGGAACTCAGCCACGCTGACATCGACGATGGCACCCTCCTGGCTGATGGTAGCCTGTGCGGTGTAGTCCTTCTTGCCGTCGGTGGTCTTGAATACCACGGTGGTGCTGCGGTCGCCGCCGGCATTGGGAGCAGCACGGAAGGTAACGGTAGGCGTTGTGCCCACGGTAGAGCTCACCACGCCGAGCCAGCTCTGTGCATCGGCAGGAATCTCTACAGCCACCCCCGTACCCTTGCAGGTGAGGTGGGCCACAATCTCGCCACCCTCGAGAGGCAGTTCGGGAGTTACGATATCATTCACGGTCAGCGAATCAAGCTTGATGAGTGACTTGTTGATCTTCACCACAGTGACATTCACCAGCTCAACGGTGCCGTTGTAGGTGGTCTTCGGACCCTCTACAGTCAGTTCGTCACCCACCTCGATGCCGAGGCTGCTGAAGTTCTTCTCATTGCCCTTTGCATCGAGCGTGCCATAGATATAGATCTCACCAGTCTTGTCCTCCAGATACCAGTTACCATAAGTCGTGTTGGCAATCGACTTGACAGTACCCGTTACGCGGTACGACTTAGAGTCTGGACCCGCAATCACCTCTGCGCAAGTAGCAGTGGAAACGGTGGCAAGGCCCTGGATAACGTTGATGCGCTGCTGCTTTCCGCCGCAAGAGATAATCAACTCGCAATTGCGACCTTCGCCGGCCTCAGCAGTGAACACCAGATGGCTCTCGCCTGCTGCACCGGATGTCTGACTTACGGTGAGCCATGAGGGAGTCTCATAGTAGTTATCCACATTTTTGCCTTCAGCATCCTTGGTGGTCACCTTGAAAATCTTTTCAAACTGCCAACTGCCAGATGCAGTCAGGTCAATGCTGGTAGAGCCACCAGCAGTACTGATTGCGACATAGGATGACGACACCCGAATCTCATCGAGATAGGTGGGATCCTTATCGTCAGAGCAGCCTGTGAACACAGCAGCTACGACTGCCATGAGTGTCGGAATGAAATATCTTAGTTTCATATTTTCTTATTTCTTAATTCTTAACTCTTAATTAAACATGTACTTGATACCGATAGAAGCATACCAGCACTGGCCAATGGCGTGATTGAGCGTCCAGGTCTCGGTCTTGCCGCTGATAGACTGCGGTGTGGAGAAGGTGGCAAAGCCCTCTGCGTCGACACCCTCGTACTTCAGGATGCGAGCCTCTGAACCGATAGCAGGATTCAGATATTTGGAGACACCCCACGAGTTGTTGAACAGGTTGAGCACGTTCTTCATATCGAAGCTCAGCTGCAGGGTGTGCTTGGTCTTACCTACATTCAGCTTGAAGTCATGCTTGTAGCTGAAGTCGATGCGATGTACCCATGGAGAGTAGACGCTGTAAGCCTCAGCGTACTCACCCTGATGCTTGCTCAGATAGCCATCGTTGTGAACAAAGTCCATGAAGCGCTGCTTGTCATCCTCGCTGACAAAACGGAACTGCTGATTGGCCACCTCACCGTCCGTGGGGATGTAGAGGGCATCGTAGGCATAGCCGTCGCTGTTCATGTCGTTGCTCAGCATATAGGAGTAATTGTAGCCACCACGCCAGGTCTCGTAGATGAAGCTGTAGTGGTTGCCGCTCTTGTCGTGGAGTGTTGCACTGGCAACGAAACGATCAGGAGTGACATACTGCGAGTTGTGCAGTTTGATATTGTTAGGTCCTTCCACCGTGGGAACGTAGGTGAAGGCCGACTCAGCAGCAGAACCCGGCATACCGGTGATTTCCTTCTTCACGGTGTGGGTGTAGGCAGCCATCAGGTTGACCCACTCGGCGGGCTGCATGTTGATGGTCACATTGCCCGTCCATCCGTAGCCCTTGCTGGTGTTCTCCAGCATGAAGGCCTTGGTATTGGTACGGAAGCCTGCGGGATAGAGGGGACGGTTGTCAGCACCATTGGGACGTGAGAAACCGCCTACAGAAGGAATACTCCAGTCGGAGATGCTCACGTCGTTAATCATCTTATTGAAGATACCCTCTACAGTCACGCTGAATGGGAAGCTGACGGGGAACTGATAGTCAACGGCCAGTGAAGTCTTCCATACCTGGGGAAGCTTGAAGGAGGAATCGACGCCATTCACGGCAGAGGGCTTCGAACCAGCCTCAGGAGTGATGGTCATGGGATAGCCGAGGCTCTCCAGTTTCTTCATCATAGCACCCATATCGGTCATCGGGCCACCGGCGAACTCATCCATCGAGAAGCCGTTCTTCTTGGCGTTGGCCGCATTGATCTGTGCCTGATACTGCACCATACCGCCGTTGGTAGGCATATTGGTGAAGAACACCAGGGGCAGACGTCCGGAGAAGAAGCCCGAACCTCCACGGATCTTCAGCGACTTGTCGCCGAACACGTCGTAGGTGAAGCCCACACGCGGCGAGAAGGTGACGCTGCTCTTAGGCCACTTACCCGTATCGATATGACGGCCGTCGTAGTCGAGGTCGTAGATGGCCTTGTTGGTCATCAGATCACCGTTGTTGAAGAACAGAGCATCGATACGCAGGCCGTAGGTGAGCTTGAATTTCTCTGTGATGTTCCAGTCGTCCTGTCCATAGATGCCGGCCTTGTTAAACTGCACGCGGGCAGCAGGCTTTGACTCACCACCGTAGCCATAGGTCATACAGAACACCTCAGGTGTCTGGTTGAACAGCTGGTCGATGGTCATGCCGTCCTCCCAGTTGTAGCGATAGTAACCCGTACCGTTACGCATATACTGGTTGTCAGCCATCTGGTGCTCGAAGGTGAGGCCAGCCATGATCTTGTGCTCGCCAAGATAGTAGGTCACATCGTCCTTGATGTTCCAGATAGTGTTATGGACAGCGTTGTTCCAAGTGAACAGTTCATAGCCGAGGGCCATGTAGTTGTTGCCATCCTTCGTAATATCGATGAAGGGGAAAGTACCGGACTCCGTGCCACGGATATCGTCGAGTTTCGAGAAGGTGGCCAGGAACTGGTTGGAAAGGTTCTCTGTGAATCGGCTGTTCAGGTCGAGCGAGAACGAGTGTACGAGGTTGTCCATCGAGTACATCGAGTTGGCAAACGACATGGAGTACTGCGAGGTACGGGCACCACTCATGCGGGTGCCACCATCCATTGACGTGGCGTTAGGAGAACTCCAGCGCTTGTTCTTCGTATAGTTGTAGCGCAGGGCCAGGTGATGCTTGTCGGTGATATTCCAGTCCAAGCGTGCCAAAATCTTATAGTTGCTCTCGTCAGCAGGGAAACTGGTCCATGAACCAGTGTCATAGCCATACTTATTGAGCACATAGTTCGATACGGCCTCCAAATCGCTGTTAGTGGTGCGCGACACGTAGTTGTCGGGATCGGCCACACCATTATCTGAGCCTCTCCAACGGTTGGCAATAGTAGGAATCTTGGCCATCTCACCGTTGACGAAGAAGAAGAGTTTGTCCTTGATGATCGGACCACCCAGCGTGAAACCGTAAGTGGTCTTGCGATCCTTGTCGCGGGCACCTGCTATCTGCTCGCCGTCAATGGCGTCGCCACGCAGGTTCTCATTCTGGTGATAGATATATGCAGAACCTTTGAAGGTGTTGGTACCCGATTTGGTAATGGCGTTGATACCACCGCCAATAAAGTTGGTCTGGCGAACGTCGAAGGGTGAAACCACCACCTGCAGCTCTTCGATAGCATCGAGTGACACAGGGTTACCGCCACCAGGCAGACCGTCGGAGAGTCCGAAGTTGTTGTTGAAGTTGGCACCATCGATGGTGAAGTTGGCGGTACGTCCGTCAGTACCTGCGATACTCATACCGTTACCTCCATAAGGAGACAGACGGGTTACGTCGGTAATGCTACGGCTCACCGTAGGCAGATTGACAATCTGGGCGTTGGTGATGTTCGTTGAGGCACCAGTCTTCTCTGTCGTGAATTTCGAAGCCCTACCACTGACGATCACTTCTGACAATTCAGTAGCATCCTCAGACATAGAGACGGGCAGATTGTAAGTCTCACCAAGTTGCAGGATAATCCCTTTGACAATTCTTGGCTGATAGCCAATGTAGGAAATTGTCACCTCATAGGGGCCACCCGTACGCATACCATTGATGGTGAAGCGTCCAGATGTGTTCGTCACGGCAGTGTAACGCGTTCCCGAAGGTTCGTGTACAGCAACGACAGTGGCACCGATAACCTCCTCGCCGTTGACATCGTCGAGGGTCACCTTACCTGCCATACTTGAAGTCGTGATTTGAGCCATGGCTGTTAGCGAAAGCGTTAACATCATGACAACCAGAAAGAATAATCTTTTCTGCATAATCTTTAAGTTGTTGTTAATTAATTAAAACGGACTCTCGTCCTATTAGCTATATTTCGGTTGCAAAGGTAAGCAAAAATTTCGATACTATGTTATAAAACGGCAAGTTTTTTTAAAAAAGGTAAAAATACTTGCGTTTGGTCATTTCAGTACAACACCCGTCAAAATACGGCCAGAGTCGACACTCAGTCTTCGCGCAGAAAAGAAGTCGTCGGAACGCTGGAATGTGCAGATGCCAGCCGTCTGTATCTGGGCGGCAGGAATTCCTGCCGCTTCAAGCTGTAATTGACAGCAACGCCACAGGTCGATATGCCACTTCTCATAGCGCCGGGCTATCTGCTCCATAGGATAGCCTGCCTCGGAGAACTGTTCATACACCTCGTCGCCCACCTCAAAACTGTCGAGTGAGATACCCGGACCTATCACGGCCCGCAAAGCCTCGGGATGGGAGTGATAGGCTCTCTGCATCGAAGCCACAGCTGCTTCGACGATATTGGCTACCGTACCCCGCCAGCCACTGTGTATCACACTGGCAGCATGATGCTCGGCATCATATATAATAATAGGTATACAGTCGGCTGTTGAGACCCCGATACATACACCCGGCAAATTGGTCATCAGGGCATCGATACCTTCAAGGGCTGCCTGGCGTGCCTCTTCCGACAACAGGAAGAAGGTGCGGCCTATTTGTGTGATGCCTGTACCATGCACCTGATGGGGCATCAGCAAATGGTCGTCACTGACACTGAGTGCCTTACACAGTAAAGCGCGGTTTTTAGCGACAGATTCCGAGGTGTCGCCACAATAGCGATTCACATTAAACTCGCCATGACTGCCCGCGCTGTAGCCTCCGTGACGGGTAGTGCTGAAGGCTGTCACACCTTCACCTATTTTATAATATAATAGCTGCGGCTCAAGCATCTTCTTCCTCATATTCGAAATCATCGAGGTCTTCTATCTCGTCCTCATCGATGTATTCGATATCCTCGTCCTCACCCTCATCTGCCATTTCCTCAGCAAAACGCGTCATGTCCTTGTCGCGATGCACCAGCGTGTCTTCGGCCATCACCGCTGCCAGCTTGTTGCTCTCAGCATTGAGCTCTGCCCAGAGCACGTCCTTCAGTTCCTCGAGGCCGTAGCCAGTGACAGCGGAGATGAATACGATGGGGATGCCGGAGCTGCGCATCACGGATTCGTCGGATTTTCCGGACATTACGGATAATCCCGATAATTCCTCGCGAAGCATACCGATAAGTTCTTCGTCGAGCAGGTCGCACTTGGTGATGGCCAGCACACGGTGCTTGTCAAGCATCTCGGGATTGAACTGGCGCAACTCATTGAGCAATATCTCATACTCTCGCTTGATGTCGTCGGTATCGCCAGGCACCATGAAGAGTAACAATGAGTTGCGCTCAATATGGCGCAGGAAACGCAGGCCAAGGCCCCTGCCCTCAGCAGCCCCCTCGATGATGCCGGGGATGTCGGCCATCACAAACGACTTACCCTCGCGATAGCCAACGATGCCCAAAGATGGTTCCATCGTAGTGAATGGATAGTTGGCTATCTTTGGACGGGCATTGGAAAGGGCCGACACCAGCGTGGACTTGCCGGCATTAGGGAATCCCACGAGACCGACATCAGCCAAGAGTTTCAACTCGAGGATGATGGTCATCTCCTGCATGGGTTCTCCGGGCTGTGCGTAACGGGGAGCCTGGTTGGTGGCTGAGCGGAACTGGAAATTTCCCAGTCCTCCACGCCCTCCCTTGAGCAACAGCACTTCCTGACCGTCGTAAGTGACGTCGCAGACATATTTACCCGTTTCAGCATTGTAGACCACCGTTCCGCATGGCACGTCGATGTACACATCCTTGCCATCAGTGCCGTGACACTTGTCCTTGCCACCGTTACCACCATGTTCAGCAAAGATGTGGCGCTCATACTTCAGGTGGAGCAGCGTCCAGTAGTTGTGGTTGCCACGCAGATAGATGCTACCCCCTTTGCCACCGTCGCCGCCATCGGGTCCGCCATTGGGATTATACTTCACATGCTTCAGGTGCATCGAGCCCCTGCCACCCTTGCCAGAGCGGCACATGATCTTCACGTAGTCTACGAAATTGCTCTCCATCAAATCTGATCCATTACCTTGCAGATATCCTCAAAGATACGGTCCAGTTCACCAAGCCCGTCAATATGATAGTGGATTCCCTCCTGACTGTACCATTGGATGAGGGGCTGCGTCTGGGTGTGATACACCACGAGGCGTTTCTTGATTGTCTCCTCATTATCGTCAGCACGCCCACTCTGCTGTCCACGCAGTATCAGGCGCTTCATCAGTTCGTCCTCCGGCACGTCGAGCTCTATCATCGCTGCCACTTTGTCGCCGCGCTCACGGAGCATCTGCTTCAAGGCCTCTGCCTGCGGGATGGTACGGGGGAAGCCGTCAAAGATTACTCCCTTGTGCTCGCCAAAGGAGTCATAGACAGAGGCGAGAATCGATACCATCAGGTCGTCGGGAATCAACTGGCCCTGGTCGATATACTTCTGGGCCGTCTTGCCCAGTTCCGTACCCTTCTTAATCTCACTGCGAAGCACGTCACCCGTGGAGATATGATTAAGACCATACTTTTCTATCAGTTTGTCGCTCTGGGTGCCCTTGCCTGAACCAGGGGCACCGAAAATTACAATGTTCTTCATCTAGTTCTTATTTTCGATTTTACTATTTGCTATTCAGTCGTTCGCAAGCGTATAAACGTCCTTCAGCCCACGGCCCGCCTGATCGTAGTCGAGGCCATAGCCTAAAATAAAGTCATTGGGTATCTCGAAAGCCACATAGTCAAGCTTCAGATCTTCCTTCAATTTTTCTGGTTTGAAGAAGAGGGTACAGATACGCACCGACTCCGGATTACGGGTGCCCAACTGTTCTATCATACGCTTCATGGTGGTACCACTCTCCACGATGTCCTCAACAATCACCACCGTGCGCCCTGCCAGGTCTTCATTGATACCTATCACCTCCTTGATTTTACCCGTAGAGGTAGTGCCCTCATAGGAGGCGAGCTTTACAAACGAAACCTCGCAAGGGATAGTCATCTCACGCATCAGATCGGCAGTAAAGATAAAAGAGCCATTAAGCACACTGAGGAACAACGGATTCTTTCCCTCCAAGTCCTTACTGATCCTCTCGGCCAGCGCCTTCACTCTCCTCTTTATCTCTGCCTCCGGGATGGAAACTCCAAAGCGTTTATCCCTCACTTGAATGGTACTCATGATACTATTTCTTTAAAATTTTCGGCAAAATTACTAAAAAGATTTGGATTGACCAAATCTTTTTCATACCTTTGCACCATATATGAAGATTTTCACGAGTGCCCAGATACATGAACTGGACAAATATACGATTGAAAACGAACCTATCAAGTCTATCGATTTGATGGAGCGTGCTGCCAGAGCCCTGACAAGAGCGATCACCGACGAGTGGAGTTCTGCTACTCCCGTCATCGTCTTTGCCGGACCAGGCAACAATGGCGGCGATGCCTTGGCCGTGGCACGTATGCTGATAGAGCAAAACTATAATGTGACTGCCTATCTGTTCAATATCACCAGTCATCTCTCCGACGACTGCCAAGCCAACAAAGCACGTTTGGCAGACAAGAAGAGCAAGGCGCTCATCGAAGTGAAGGACGAGTTTGAGCCTCCACGTCTGGAGGAAGGCATGCTCATCATCGACGGTCTCTTCGGCTCTGGACTCAACAAGCCCCTTGCTGGAGGATTCGCCTCACTCGTGAAATACATCAATGCCTCGCCAGCGCAGGTGGTCAGCATCGATATCCCTTCGGGACTGATGACGGAAGACAACACCTACAACATCCGCGCTAACATCATCCGTGCCGACCTGACACTCACGCTCCAGCAGAAGAAGCTCTCTTTCCTTTTTCCAGAGAACCAGCAGTTCATCGGACGGCTGAAGGTACTCGACATTCGTCTCAGCAAAGAGGGCGTTGAGAAGATTGACGCCTCATACACCCTGGTGGAAGAGAACGACATTCGCCCACTGATGAAGCACCGTAGTCCCTATGTCCACAAAGGGAATATGGGCAATGCCCTTATTATTGCCGGCAGCTACGGCATGGGAGGGGCATCCGTACTGGCCACAAAGGCCTGTCTCCGTGTAGGAGCCGGAAAAGTGACGGCCCACACGCCCAAGCAGAACAATGTCATCATGCAAATCAGCATACCAGAGGCCATCATCCAACTGGACCGCGACGAAACGGTCTTCTCGGAGGCCGTAGATGCCGAAGACTACGATGCTCTCGCCATCGGACCGGGACTGGGCACCAGCGAGCAGACCGCCGTAGCCGTCATCTCACAACTGCGACGCACCCAGTGCCCCATCGTCATTGATGCCGATGCCATCAACATACTGGGCAACCACAGAGCCTGGATGCAACAGTTGCCCAAGGGCATCATCATGACCCCCCACCCCAAGGAGTTTGAACGGTTGGAAGGGCATAGTGCCGATGGCTACGAACAGCTCACCAAGGCCTGTCGGTTAGCAGAGCGACTACAGGCATTTGTCATTCTGAAGGGGCATCACTCCGCCCTCTGTCTGCCAGACGGACACGTGATGTTCAATTCAACAGGCAATGCGGGCATGGCAACAGCCGGTAGCGGTGACGTACTTACCGGTATCATCACCGGACTGCTCGCCCGTGGCTACAAACAACGCGAAGCCTGTCTCCTGGGAATGTATCTCCACGGACTGGCTGGCGACATCGCTGCACGCCAGATGGGTGAGGAAAGCCTCATCGCCAGCGACATTATCCAGTATCTACCACAAGCGTTTATGAGATTGAGAGATTGAGAGATTGAGAAATTGAGAGATTGAACATTGAAGATTGAAAGATATGAAACGAGTCTTATTAGGTTTATCATTTGCCATTTGTCATTTATCATTTAGCTTCGCTCAGACTTCTACAAGCAGCTATCAACCTGGTGTCAATGCCGAGGGAGCGGTATACTTCCTTCCAAAGACCGCCGTACGCATCACCCTACAGATAGAGAAGACCACCTATCGCCCTGGTGAGTTTGCCAAGTATGCTGACCGCTACCTGCGACTGAAGAATGTGTCAACAGAAGCATCCGTAGACTATCGTATCACCAATATCCGGCAGGAGGCTATCGGTGTGGCTGACACGACCAAGGGGTTCAGCGTGAAGTTCGACCCCAAGACGGTTGCTGCCAACATCGCGCTCTCTGACGATGGTGTGCTTCTTGCTGTCAATGCTACCCCCAGCCCACTACAACTGCAAGCACCTTTCAAAGCTGCGCCACGGCCCAGGCTCCTGAATCCCAGAGAACTCATGAGTGAAGAGATTCTCGCTGCCGGCAGCACAGCCAAAATGGCAGAACTAACGGCTCAGGACATCTACGAGATACGTGAGAGCCGCAAGCTGCTTGTTCGCGGACAAGCTGACAACATGCCACAGGACGGAGAGCAGCTGCGCCTGATGCTCAATCAACTCGAAGCACAGGACCGC
Organism: Prevotella sp. UBA2444; assembly: GCA_002342665.1. Lineage (GTDB taxonomy): Bacteria > Bacteroidota > Bacteroidia > Bacteroidales > Bacteroidaceae > Prevotella. The sequence continues at coordinate 18,092 of DDQK01000038.1, read as the reverse complement.
TCGCTTACCAGCCTTTTCTCTGGTACAACCATCCGCGACACAACGGAGCATATCATCACCATTGTGCCCGTCAAGGAGACAGAGCGCCAACTGCTCTTCCGTTTCTCCAAGAAACTGGGCCTTGTAGAGGATGATGACCTCGCGGGCGAACCTTATTATATTAGAGTGGTCAATCTCCATGCCGTTCCTATGCCCGAAGAGGATAGTAAGAAGAAGAAACAGGAATCAGGGCTGTATATCAATGTACCCGGCAAGATGAAGGTGACTATCTTCGATGCCGTGGAGCCACTTGTCAGCACAGAACTGCCTGCCGCTCAATTCGGAAATATCGAATTGCTGAGTGGTGCACTCTTCAACAAACGCTATGCCACTCATCTCTGGCTCAACCCAGTCACAGGAGCGGTGGAGCGTCTGGAGGCTGAGCAGCCGAAATAAAAGTGAGAAAATCGTATAACGAGAAAAGGGTGGTTTCATAACGAGAAACCACCCTTTTGTTTACTATTAACTATCGGACAACTACCTTCTGTCCGTTTCGAATATAGAGTCCTTTCGTCTTGGGTTTCTCTATGCGCTGACCTCGGAGGTTGTACCAACGGGCATCAGAGTCATCGTCATCTACATCCACTGACAGAATGCCGTCAGGCGCATTTGACCTAGCCTTGTAGGCAACATTCTGCACCCTGATATTGGCAACAGTCTTCTTGCCGCGAGTGCGAATGCTCTCGATACCGCCCTGTCCGCCATTCCACAAGTAGACCCAGGTCTCATGATCACTCTTATACTCGATGCTGTAGTCGCCCATCTCTGACATACTGATAGCCACAGGAGCATTACTGCCCACCTTCGCCATCAGATTAGCGCCGTTGAGTTCCAGCGAAGTGATAATGATAACGCCTTCCCCTGCAGGCACCAGGAAGGTGATACCTGTGAAGTTTTCGGCAAACTCTTTAGTGCCAGGTTTCACCCCAGCAGCAATCAGTTTCTCTACAGCGGCTGTACTCTGTTCTGTATTAAGCACAATGCTCTGCAAGTCTGGGTCATAGCCATCTCCCTCTGGAGAATCCTGATCCTTCAGCGTGAAGAGCATGTTGTTGACCACTGCATTCGAGAGGTCTTTCTCCGTACCATCGGCATTCAGGAAAGCTGTTCCATCCATCGAGTATTCCACCTCCTTCGTGATGGGGACTATCTCTGGCACTACTACAATTAGGTTGTAAGAGTGGGAGTCACTGGTGTAATTTTTATCGCCCGCGAATGTAGCGGTGATGGTAGTTGTACCTGCCCCCTGCAGAGTAACCTCACCTGTAGACTCATCGACAGTGGCAACATTGGTATCCGATGACTCATAATAGAGTGTAGCATCATTGGGAGTGACAGACACGGTGGGAGGCGTGAAGGGTTCACCTATCGTAGCAGTGAATGTCAAACCTGCACTGCCGATAGTAGCACCTGCACTGCTAAATGCCACATAGCCTCTATCCTGTTCGATGCTTACAACAGCACTGCCTGTATAGTCAACATAGCCATCCATCGACACGCGATAGTAAACCGTATACGTGCCAGCATCGCTATATTCGGGACTGGCAGTTGCCGTGTAATCATTTGGGCTCTCGCCATACGTCACCGTCGCACCATCGGGAGCCGTCACGCTGATGCCATGGGCCTGGCCGTCGTATGTGCCGGTATAACCGGTGGCTGAGATACCATCCATCGAAGCCGAACTGATGGTGAAGCTGGTGGTGGCCGTGGCGGGCAACGAATAGTTGGCGTTGCTCAGCTCAGTCGCCGTGGCGGTATGCGTGCCGACGGCAGAGGCTCCACCCGTCACCGTCACCGTGCAGGCATCACCGCTGACGAGGTTCGACACCGTGGCTGTGGGCACATGCGTCTGGCCATCGTAGGTAAACGACGTATTGCTCCAACTCAACGTAGCCTCGCGGGCCGTGATGGTGATAGCTGCAGAGCTGGTCACATCGTCGTAGCCCGTCATCGACACCTTATAGTATACGGTCTTCTCACCGACATTCGTCAGAGTGGGACTGGATGAAGCCGTGCAAGCACTGGCACTCTCGCCATACGTCACCGTGGCACCCTCGGGAGCCGTTACGCTGATGCCATGGGCAGAACCGTCGTAAATACCGGTATAGCCTGTTGCCGATACGCCAGTCATGGCAGCTGCACTGATGGTGAAGTTGGTGGTGGCAGAAGCGGGCAACGAATAGTTGCTGTTGCTCAGGGCCGTAGCCGTGGCAGTATGCGTGCCTACAGCAGAGGCGGCACCTGATACAGTCACAGTACAAGCATCCTGACCGACGAGGTTAGAGACCGTGGCCGTGGGAACATGTGTCTGGCCATCGTAGGTAAACGACGTATTGCTCCAACTCAACGTAGCCTCGCGGGCCGTGATGGTGATAGCTGCAGAGCTGGTCACATCGTCGTAGCCCGTCATCGACACCTTATAGTATACGGTCTTCTCACCGACATTCGTCAACGTGGGACTGGCTGCAGCCGTGCAAGCATTGGCACTCTCGCCATACGTCACCGTGGCACCCTCGGGGGCCGTCACGCTGATGCCATGGGCGGCACCATCGTAAGTACCGGTATAGCCTGTTGCCGATACGCCAGTCATGGCAGCTGCACTGATGGTGAAGCTGGTAGTGGCAGAAGCGGGCAACGAATAGTTGCTGTTGCTCAGGGCCGTAGCCGTGGCAGTATGCGTGCCTACAGCAGAGGCGGCACCTGATACCGTCACCGTACATGCATCCTGACCGACGAGGTTAGAGACCGTGGCCGTGGGAACATGTGTCTGGCCATCGTACGTGAACTCAGTGTCGCTCCAGCTCAGCGTGGCCTCTTTCGCTGTGATCTTCACAACCTGGGAGCCGGTCACGTCTGTATAGCCCGTCTTCGACACCTTATAATATACAGTCTTCTCACCGACATTCGTCAGAGTGGGACTGGCTGCAGCCGTACAAGCATTGACGCTTTCGCCATACGTCACCGTGGCACCCTCGGGAGCCGTCACGCTGATGCCATGGGCGGCACCGTCGTAAGTGCCGGTATAGCCTGTTGCCGATACACCTGTCATGGCAGCTGCATTGATGGTGAAGCTGGTAGTGGCAGAAGCGGGCAACGAATAGTTGCTGTTGCTCAGGGCCGTAGCCGTGGCAGTATGCGTGCCTACAGCGGAGGCACCACCTGATACCGTCACCGTACATGCATCCTGACCGACGAGGTTAGAGACCGTGGCCGTGGGAACATGTGTCTGGCCATCGTACGTGAACTCAGTGTCGCTCCAGCTCAGCGTGGCCTCTTTCGCTGTGATCTTCACAGCTTGGGAGCCGGTCACGTCTGTATAGCCCGTCTTCGACACCTTATAATATACGGTCTTCTCACCGACATTCGTCAGTGTGGGACTGGCTGAAGCCGTGCAAGCACTGGCACTCTCGCCATACGTCACCGTGGCACCCTCGGGAGCCGTCACGCTGATGCCATGGGCAGAACCGTCGTAAGTACCGGTATAGCCTGTTGCCGATACGCCAGTCATCGTCGCTGCGGTGATGGTGAAACTCTGGGTGGCCGAGGCCGGCAGCGAGTAGTTGCTGTTGCTTAGGGCCGTGGCCGTGGCGGTATGGGTGCCTACGGCCGAGGCCTCACCCGTCACAGTGACGGTGCAGGCATCGCCACTGACGAGGTTCGACACCGTGGCAGTGGGAGCATGTGTCTGGCCATCGTAGGTGAACTCCGTCGCACTCCAACTCAGCGCAGCCGTCCGGACTGTGATGTCGGCAGTGGCGGATGTCTGGCTGCCAGTGGATGCCACGGTATAATTAGCACTGCTCAGTGTAATGCCACTGATGGTAACGGTCTTTTTCTGACCCACGTTGGCATCGGCAAAGATACCTGTAGCACCACTAACGCTGACACCACTCACAGGTTCGCCATTATCATCTTTAATAGCAGCACTGCTATAACTGAGTGTTGCTGTCGTAGTGCCGTCGTACTCCTTGTTGCTGGCTGTGATGCCAGTGACAATCACCGGCTTTGGATTGACTGTTATGGCACATGAAGTTATACCCGGCTTCATCCAAGGATTACCTTCAAAGGTTGCTGTTATCGTGGCTTCTCCAGTACCAGCGGTAGTGACTCTATATCCGCGTAATTCTTGATCATCAACAGCAGTAACCACAGCTACATCCGGATTTGAAGAAACACAATTTATATCGTCAAACGTCAATTCACCTAACTCCAGTTCCACTGTTTGACCATCGCCATATTCTGCTATCAAACTTGTTATATTGAAAACACGATCGAAGTCCCAGCGATAATCTTCTATTTTCAGCGAATAACTGGCAGGATCTATTACCTGATCTGTACCTGTATAAGTAGCAGTGATAGTCACAGTTCCTGGAGAATTGATAGTCACATCACCTGTAGAAGAATTAACTGCTGCTATATTTTCATCAGAGGAAGAATATGATATCAAACCTAATGCTTGACCATTATAATATGCAACTGGCCAGCTAATGTTACCATTATTGTAGTCATCCACAGTGACTGTTTTCTCAGTCACCTGAGGACCACCTGCTGCATACATAAAGTACAAGGCTTCTGCCCACGCCCCCATTGGCATCAGCCATGCCGATGCCAACAGGAAAAGGGTCAACAAATATGGTTGATTAATGAGTTTTTTCATTACATGATATGGTTAGGGTGATGACGTCATCCTTGCAACTTATCAAACTTCTGGAGCAGGGCATTCAGGCGTTCCACGCTGGCGGGATCCTGATCTGCCTTGGTAATCAGTTCGAGGTTATGACGGATATCTGCCATCTTGTCAAACAAGAGCAGAGCCTGCTCGTAACCCTTACCGATGTTCTCGAAGTTCTTTGAGAGAGAGTTGTAGTCCTCGAGCAGACGAGTTTGTTCGTCTACGCGACGCTGATAGTCTGCCAGCAGTTGCTGGCCCTCTTCGGCCTGCTGTTTAGCAGCCTTCACCTGCAGGAATAGTGCTATGGAGAGCACTATCACTACTATCACGAGAATAATCACTGCAATCGTCATACCGTCTTACGCTTTCTTCTGTTCAACCTTCATAAACTTGGTGAATCCCGTCATGGCCAATACCTTGTAAATCTCCGGGCTGACATTGGTCATCTTGAACTGTCCACGCAACTGCATCACCGTGCGCATGGTCTTCTGGATGATGCGAAGGCCTGAAGAGGCCATGTAAGTCAGCTCGGAGCAGTCCATCTCCAAATCCACGCCACCATCCTTCAGTGCGGGCTGGATGTCCTGTTCAAACTGGTTTGCATTCATCGTGTCGATACGACTGCCTGTCTTAATGATGGTCTTGCCACCTTCTTTCAAAATCTGTGTCATAATCTAATATTTTTTATTTGGTTATTGTTTTTATTGTTCAATGTTCTTCGTCATCGTCAGCAGGTTCTTGCCTTCGAGTCGCTGATAGGTGACGTGGTTCATGATGTTCTTAACGATGAAGATACCCATACCCCCTATCTCACGCTCAGCAGGATTCACATCGGGATCGGCATCCTCCTTCGCCGTGGGGTCAAACTCTTTTCCCTGATCGCTGAGCACGAAGGTAAGCTTCTTGCCGTCGCTCTTGGCCAACAACTCGATTTCGGAGTCAGACCCCTTGGGATACGCATAGAAGATCACGTTGGAGACCATCTCCTCCATGACTAAGTTCAGGTTCATCTGCATCTCCATGTCGAGATGCAGTTCTTCTCCGATTTCCTCGATGAACTGGGCAACACGCTCCAATTCCGAGATTTGATTCTTAATGCGAAGTTCCTTTCTCATAATTATAGGTTTTCTGTTATCATTTTATCACTTTCACACATAGCATCGTCAGATCGTCGTTTGGTTCGGCACCATCGCGATGTTTCTCTACCTCGTTCTTGAGTAGCTCGATGGTCTGTTTAGAACTCTCAAACGGGGTCTTCTCCAGAATTTCCAGCAGTCGTTCGTCAGTGAACTGTTCCTGCTGCCGATTCTCGGCCTCATTGAGGCCGTCAGTATATACAAACAGTGGGCGATTGGCGATATCTGCAATCTCCTCGCCCTCGTATTCCATCCCCGGCCACAAGCCGATGGGTGCATTGGGGATCATCTCCAAAAACTCTGAGGTACCGTCATGCAGCAGCACAGGCGGGTTATGACCTGCATTGCAGAAGCCAAGATGCCCTGTTTTCAAATCTGCCACACCAATAAACATGGTGACGAACATGCTCGACTCATTGTCCTCAGAGAGTGTATTGTTCAGTCGGGTTGCTATCTCTGCAGGCGAAAGGTCCTGCTGCGCCAACACATGGAACATATTACGCGCCATAGCCATAAAGAGGGATGCAGGCACGCCCTTGCCACTGACATCACCAAGACAGAAGAAGAGTTTGTCGCCGATGACAAGGTAGTCATAAAGGTCGCCGCCCACCTCTTTGGCTGGTGTCATTGAGGCATAGAGATCCACGTCCTCACGGTCAGGGAATGTATGTGGTACCATGCCCATCTGGATATTTCGTGCGATACGCAGGTCACTCTCAATACGTTCCTTGGCAGTAGTGGTCTCCTCGAGTTGGTCATAAGCTGTGAGCAACTGGCTATGGGTCTCCTCCAATTGGGTGTGTGCAGCCTTCAGTCGCTTGGCAGAGCGGTAGCGGAAATAGCTGAAGATGATGAGAGCCAGCACGACGATCGATGCGATGATGATGATGCTGCGCATCTGCTGCTCTGCCTGTTCCATCTTCAAGCGGGCCTGTTCCTGGGCCTGTCTCATCTTCAGCTCGTCGACCTTGAAGATGGTGTTCATCTCTGCCAGTTTGCGTTTCGAGTCATGACGATTGATGGAGTCGTTGATCTGATACATCTCCTTGTAAAGGACTGCTGCTTCGCCAGTCTTGCCTAGACTCATCATGATTTCAGCCCGCTGCTGCTTCACGCGCACCAACTCGGCCATGTCATCAATACCGGCCGTCTGCACTGTCAGTCTGTTATTATATGAGAGGGCTTCCTGTAGTCGATTCTCTCGCTGGCTAAGCCGTGCCATGTAAAAGAGCCATGAGCGGTAGACGTCCTCCTCTTCAGAAAGGATACACTCACGCGACTCTTCAAGTTGTTTGGCAGCTGTAGGAGCATCGCCCAATCCGATGGCTGCCTGGGCACAGGCAATATGGTAATATGCCAATAGGGGGCGGTATCCGGGGTGGTCTTCAGGAATCTTCCAGTCGATTAGTATTTGCGAAAGACATTCCTTCCATTTGGCGGTGAGTGCGCGAAGCTGCCGATAGCTATGCAACTGCTCCAGCACATCACAATAGGACGAGAAGAAATTGGGAAGATCCATCGATACAGGATGTATATGCATCAACAGGTCGATACACTTCTGATAGGCATCGGCAGCCTCCTGCATGTTGTTCATGTTGTAGTAGGCATTGCCCATCACGCTGTAGGCCAGTCCCGACCCTGCTTCATCATTACGTTCCTTTGCATCGGCATACATCTTCTCTGCTTCCTGCATACCCAGCGTCACGGAACCGTCGTAGACATAGGTGTTCACCAACAGGCTCCACACACGATAGTAAATCTCCCATTGCTTGTTTTCCCTAAGGAAGCTGAGATCATCAGGGGCGTAATATATCAGTGAATCGTTTTGGTCGTTATTGTAGAAGAGGATGATGCGTAATTTCCGCGCTTCCCCTTCACTCTTCTTGTTGTCCTGAAGTTGCGCCTCATTCAGATAGCCGTAGAGGCAGGTCAACTGCTCATTGAACCCATCATTCTCCAAACTCAAATCATAAAGCCGCCCCAACGCCGCCAACCGTTGCTCGCCTTTCAGACTTGGCAACTGCTTCCTGATCTCTTCGGCTTCTGTACCGTAGAGAGTCAAGGTGGATACCAGCAGCAGAAGCCCTGCAAGAAGGCGGTTTACGTTCATACGCACTCGTGATTAATCAGTCGATGCTGCAAATTTACGAATAATTTCCGACATATCCAACCTTTTCACTAAAAAAAATACGCAAAAAGCACAATATTTTATGCGCGCGCACAATAAACGAACGCAGAGAGGGTGCACCTAAATCAGGCGCACCCTCTCTTTTTGGGGAATTCCTTGATGGCAATTAGCCAAGCTTTCCGTCAGAACCGAGCACATCGACAATCTTGTGGATGTACATCTTCTTCATGTTCTCACGAGCGGGCTTCAGATACTGGCGAGGATCGAAGTGATCGGGATGCTCTGCCAGATACTTGCGGATGGCAGCAGTCATAGCCAGACGAGAGTCGGAGTCGATGTTGATCTTGCAGACAGCACTCTTAGCGGCCTTGCGGAGCTGCTCCTCGGGGATACCAACTGCATCGGGCAGCTTGCCGCCATACTGGTTGATGGTGTCAACCTCTTCCTGAGGAACAGAAGAAGAGCCATGAAGCACGATGGGGAATCCGGGCAGCTTCTTCTCAATCTCTGCCAGCACGTCGAATGCGAGTGGCGGCGGAACGAGCTTGCCAGTCTTCGGGTCGCGTGTGCACTGCTCGGGCTTGAACTTGTAGGCACCGTGAGAAGTACCGATAGAGATGGCCAGAGAGTCGCAGCCTGTACGGGTAGCGAAGTCGATGACCTCCTCAGGCTTGGTGTAGTGGCTTACCTCAGAGGCTACCTCGTCCTCAACACCAGCGAGCACACCGAGCTCGCACTCAACAGTAACATCATACTTGTGAGCATATTCTACCACCTGACGAGAAATTTTGATATTCTCCTCGTAGGGCAGTGAAGAACCATCGTACATCACTGAAGAGAAGCCCATGTCGATACAGTCCTTGCAGAGCTCGAAGCTGTCACCGTGGTCGAGGTGCAGCACGATCTCAGGCTTTTCGCAACCCAGCTCCTTAGCATATGCTACAGCACCCTCTGCCATGTAACGCAGGATAGTAGCGTTAGCATAGTTACGGGCACCTTTGGAAACCTGCATGATGACAGGAGACTTTGTTTCTACTGCAGCCTGAACGATGGCCTGCATCTGCTCCATGGTGTTGAAGTTGAAAGCGGGGATAGCATAGCCACCGGCTACTGCCTTCTTAAACATCTCGCGGGTATTCACGAGACCTAAATCCTTGTAATTTACCATAATATCTATAATTTTTAAAAAGTGATACTTTCGGAATCGGATGCAAAGATACGATTTTTATATGAGAAAAGAGAAATGAGAAAAGAGAAAAATGCTGCAGCCAAAGATTTTTTTAAGTTTATTTGCACATAGCCGTCGTCAAGAAGGCATTTTTGCTAAACGCAGATAACATGTTTCCATCTTTACTCAGGTTTCTCACGGTAGTGTACCACGAGTCCGAAGCCATACAGGCCCACAAGGATGTAGCCCACAAGGGGAATGATGAAGGGGATGACGAGATTGGTGGCATCGGCTATGATACCAACAAGCAAGAACCCGCAGCCACCCACTGGGGTCATCATCAGGAGCGAAGAGGCCGTCTTGGTAAGACTGCCCAGATTGCGCAGGGCCAGGGAGAAAATGGTAGGAAACATGATGGCCTCAAAGAGGTAGATACCCATGAGAGCCACCAGCGAGACACGTCCGAGGTCGAGGAGCACCAGCAGGGTACAGACCACACTGCCCACGGCACAGTAGAGCAGCATCCACTCGGCAGGGATGCGACGCATCAGCATACTGCCCCCAAAGCGACCTACCATGAAGAAAGCCAGTCCTCCCGTAAGTAACATCGAGGCCGTGGCATCGTCCATCCACCCTTGTCCTGTGACAAAATTGATGAAGTAGCTGTTGATGGATATCTCAGCCACCTCGTAAGCCAGCAGAGCTATCAGTCCGTAGACAAAGAACTTGTGACGCCACACCTTCTTCAGCGGCTCTCGTCCGTACTTGGCCTTGACTGCCATCGCATCGTCGTGCTCCATCTCAGGCAGACGCACTTTGGCAAAGACGAAGGCGATGACGAGCACTACAACGCCCAGTACGATGTAGGGCAGAGCCACATTTCCCAAGCCGTCGCCACTATTCTGGAAGAGGAACTGCCCCACCGCGAAGGTAGCAAACAGGCAGCCCATGCCATTGAACGACTGCGAGAGATTCAGACGACTCGAGGCCGTCTCGCGTGCTCCCAGCTCTGTCACATACGGATTAGCAGCTGTCTCCAGGAAGGTCAGTCCGCAGCCAATGATAAAGAGTGCGAAGAGGAAGGCATAGAAAGTGGCTGCCTCGGTGGCTGGCACGAAAAGCAGCGAGCCAATACCGAAGAGGATAAGTCCGAACACCACGCCCCGGCGATAGCCAAAGCGATTGATGAAGAGACCGGCGGGGATAGCCATCAGGAAATAGCCCACGTAGGTGGTGACCTGAATAAGCGACGACTCTGTGATAGAGATGTTCAGCTCGTTCTGGAAATGTTTGTTGAGCACATCGAGAATAGCACGGGCAAATCCCCAGAGAAAGAAGAGTGTGGTTATGAGTATGAACGGCACCAAATAGTTGGTGCCGTTCGAGCGGAATAGTCCGTTTTTGGGGTTGTTCATTTATTTCTTCTCTTCGGTGTCGATGAGTTTCCATACAAATGCAGCCAGTGCACCACCAGCTAAGGGGCCTACGATGAACACCCAGAGCTGGCTCAGAGCCTTGCCACCCTCAAAGAGAGCGGGACCAATAGAGCGGGCAGGGTTAACGGAAGTGCCTGTATAGTTGATACCTACGAGATGGATCAGGATCAGCGAAAGGCCGATGGCCAGACCAGCGAAATTATTGGTAGCACCATTGGTCTTGGCTGTAGCACCCAGCACCACGAGCACGAAGATGAAAGTGAGGGCAATCTCTGCCACGAGACCGTTGATCACATTGTCTGATGCACAAGCATTGGCACCTGTAGCCGTACCACGGGCCAAGCCAGGATCGGTAGACACGAGGAATGCCAGCAGGGCAGCAGCGATGATAGCGCCTATCACCTGGAAGAGCATGTACATACCACAGTCTTTGCTGTTCATACGTCCGCTAAGGAATACTCCCAGCGTGATGGCTGGATTGATGTGGCATCCCGAGATACCACCAATGGTGTAGGCCATGGCGACCACTGCCAGACCGAAAGCTACTGCTGTTCCTACTACTGATGCCGTGTCGACACCACAATTCAGACTCACGGCTGCACCGCAACCGAGGAAAGTCAGCACAAACGTGCCAATCATTTCTGCATAATACTTTTTCATAATCTCAACTAGTTTTAATGTTTATGATAATGGTTTATTGATCGCTATTTCCTTATTTTTTCCTGTATTTGGGGGCAAAGTTAACATTTTTTCTTTTTACAGCCAAACATTTTGCAAGAAAAATAGTATCTTTGTAGCCGCAATGGAACAAACGAATCAATACATCAAGCAGTTTCCCGAACTGTTCAACGGGAAAAAGATACTCTACGTCCACGGATTCGGATCCTCAGGACAATCGGGAACGGTGACCCGCATCCGCGAGGTGCTGCCCAATGCCACGGTGACAGCCCCAGACCTGCCCATCCGTCCGCAGGAGGCCATAGAGTTATTAAATAAGGTGTGTACTCAGGAACAGCCCGACCTCATCATCGGCACCTCGATGGGTGGCATGTATGCAGAGATGCTCAGAGGCTACGACCGCATCCTGGTGAATCCCGCCTTGCAGATGGGCGACACCATGAAGGAGCACGGGATGATTGGGGCACAGCATTTCTCCAATCCCCGTCAGGACGGCATCCAGGACTTCATCGTGACGAAGGCTCTGGTCAAGGAATATAAAGAGATGACAGACCACTGCTTCGAAGGCATTAACGATGAGGAAAGGCGACGTGTGTGGGGACTCTTCGGCGATGAGGATACCACTGTCGACACCTACGATCTCTTCCACAGCCACTACCCCACGGCCATCCGCTTCCACGGCGAGCACCGCATGAACGACAAGAGCTTCATGCACTCCGTGATGCCTGTCATCCGCTGGATAGATGATTGCCAGCAAGGACGTGAGCGCCCCATCGTCTACATCGACGTCAACACGCTGATAGACCAGTGGCGCAAGCCCCAGAGCTCCTGTCAGAAGACCATCCGCACCCTCCTCGAGACCTATCAGCTCTACTTCGTCGCTCCTGCCGAAAACGCCCAGTACACCACGACAGTGTCGTGGTTATATGACTACATCAACCTCCCCGCTTACGCTCACACTATCTTCACCCAGCGCAAGGACCTGCTCTACGGCGACTATCTCATTGATGCCGAGAAGACGGAAGGCATGGGTGCCCTCATCCAGTTCGGCTCTGACACCTTCAAGACCTGGGATGACATTGCCGAATACTTCTCAAGGCTCGGAGGACAATGAGAGATTGAGAGATTGAGAAATTGAGAGATTGAGAGATTGAGAAATTGAGAGATTGAGAGATTGAGAGGGATGAAGACAGCGATTATCGGAGGAGGTGCTGCAGGATTTTTCCTGGCCATCAACCTGAAGGAGATGTGCCCGCAGATGACGGTAACTATCTTCGAGCGCAGTCAACGGGTATTGGCTAAGGTGGAGATATCCGGTGGAGGACGCTGCAACTGCACCAACTCGTTTGCTGAGGTACGCGACCTCTCTGCCGTCTATCCGCGAGGCCACCGACTGATGAAACGGCTGATGAAAGGGTTTTCACAACGCGAGGCCTACGAATGGTTTGAGCATCACGGCGTGCGGCTGGTGACACAGGATGACCAATGCGTATTTCCTGCATCACAGGACTCACACACCATCATCAATTGCTTCATGGCTGAAGCCCGTAGGCATGGAATAGAGATCAGTACGGGCACTCGCATCACCACACTCAGCGAACTGGACGGCTACGACTTCATCGCCGTCACCACTGGAGGCAGCCCGAAGCCAGAGGGACTGCAATGGCTTGCCAACCTCGGACATGAAATCACACCTCCCATGCCATCGCTCTTCACCTTTCGCATCAACGACGAACGCCTGCAGTCACTGATGGGCACCGTCGTCGAGGATGCCACGGCACTCATTCCCGGCACCAAGCTGAAAGCCCGCGGACCACTGCTCATCACCCACTGGGGCATGAGCGGACCTGCCATCCTGAAACTCTCCAGCTATGGAGCCCAACTTCTGGCGGAACACGACTATCGACAATCTCTGGCCATCAACTGGCTCAGCAGTCGCGATGAGGGTATCAAGCAACAACTGCTGCGCCTCACCATCGAAGGCGGCAGGAAACAAGTGGCGAGCCTTCACCCCGAGGGAATCCCCACCCGACTGTGGACCTATTTGCTCAACAAGGCCTTGGGCCAACGGGCGCAAAGTCCATGGATGAGCCTGAACCAGAAAGAGATTAACCGTCTGACGAATATCCTCGCCAACGATACCTACGACATTGCAGGGCGTGCTGCCTTCAAGGATGAGTTCGTCACCTGTGGAGGCGTCTCCCTCGAAGCCGTCAGCCCAGCGACACTTGAGAGCCGTCATGTGCCTCACCTCTACTTTGCCGGCGAGGTGCTCAACATCGACGGCATCACCGGCGGATTCAACTTCCAGGCTGCTTGGACAACGGCCTACACCGTAGCAAAGGCCATCAGCCAAGCCGCCGACTCCTAAAACTTGTATTCCACAAACGCCTCCATTGCCTCGTAGCACGCCAGTCCCAACTGGTCATACCTGCGTGCCGTATCGCGGTTGCGGTCTTCGGCACGCTGCCAGAACAGCCGCTCGTCGTTGCCCAGGAAGGGAGCACTCTCCATCTGACTCTGATGGCGCAGGATGGCATTGCGCTTCTCACGCAACTCCTCGGGACTCATCGGCACACACATCTCGATATCGGCCACGTCCCATTCTGCCCATGCCCCGCGATACATCCACACCCTACAGTCGCTGAGCCACTCGGCATTGGCTGTCTTCTCCTCCTCGATAGCAGCCAGCACCACGTCCGTACACTTACGGTGGGTGCCATGGGGATCAGCCAGGTCTGCCGCCACGTATATCTGATGTGGCTGTATCTCGCTGATAAGCTGCTGCACAATCCTGACATCGCGCTCTTCCACAGGCAGTTTCTCTATCTTGCCACTCTCATAGAAGGGCAGGTCGAGAAAGTGGATATGGTCTTTCTTGATATGGTTATAGCCACAGGCGTTGCGAGCCTCGCCCCTGCGGATGAGTCCCTTTACGGTGAGGATGGCCCGATTGTCCCAGTCGCCCTCCTGCTTCTCTTTCAGGTAGGTCATAATCTCACGGTAGCGTATCTTGATCACCTCGTCGCTACCGTTGGCGAAGAGCTTGTTGAACCCGTTGATGAAGTGCATGTACAGCCGCACCTCCTCGTCAGCCACAGCGATGTTGCCGCTGGTCTCGTAGGCAATGTGTACGTCGTGCCCCTGTTGCATCAGTCGTCTGACGGTACCTCCCATCGATATCACGTCGTCGTCGGGATGTGGCGAGAATACGATGACCCGCTTCGGATAGGGCAACGCCCTCTCAGGGCGAGTGGAGTCATCGGCATTGGGCTTGCCTCCGGGCCATCCTGTGATGGTGTGCTGCAGCTCGTTGAACACCTCGATGTTCACCAGGCCAGCCTGTCCCTGAAACTGTTCCACAAGCTGACCGAGTCCGTTGTCCACGTAGTCTTTCGTCGAGAGTTTCAGCAGGGGTTTGTCCACTTTGTTGCAGAGGTCGATGACTTGCCTTCTCAGCTTGTGGTCAGGCATCTTGATGTTGTCTGTCAGATGTAAGTTCATAATGATATTGATTTTTGATAGGAACGGTAGCCGTAAACGATGATGATCAGGAAGCAGATAAGTGGCAGCACGAACGAGGCATTGACCGCCGGGAGTCCCATCACCGTCTGCATGTCGATGATCATACCTTGCAGGGGTGGCATGAGTGCTCCTCCCACGATGGCCATCACCAGGAAGGCCGCACCGAGATTGGTGTCTCGTGCATCCACGTCGTGCAGGGCGATGCCGTAGATGGTGGGGAACATCAGCGACATGAAGAAGCTGATGCCTACCAGCGAGTAGAGTCCTGCCATGCCCACGATGCCGATAGCTCCCAGCGTACAGACAGCTGCCCCGCAGCCAAAGATGGCCAGCAACTTGCGACTGTCCACATACTTCATCAGCAGCGTGGAGATGAAGCGGCTACAGAGGAACAGAGCCATTGCCGCGATGTTGTACATCTGTGCCGTAGCCTTGTTCATGCCCAGGTTGTCGGCATAGTGGATGATGAATGTCCACACCATGATCTGGGCAGCCACGTAGAACATCTGGGCCACAACACCCTCACGGTAGACGGGGTTGTGCCACAGGTTCCTCAGCGTCTCGCCAGCCCGGTATTCACGGGGACGGTGATCACTCTCCGTCTTAGGCATCTTCGTCAGGGCAATGACCACCATCACGATGAGCACCACCAGGCCGATGGCCACGTAGGGGTCGCGTATCACGGCCAGGTCGTGCAACCTGATGTCTGCCTTCTCTGCCTCCGAGAGTCCGTAGAAGATAATCTCTCCGGCCTCGTCGCGACGGTCAGAGATGAGCTGTGGCAGCACCACGAGCGATGCGATGGCCATGCCACAGAGCGAGCCCATGGGGTTGAAGGCCTGCGCCATGTTCAGCCGTCGCGTGGCAGTCTCCTTATCGCCCAAGGAGAGGATGAACGGGTTGGCCGTAGTCTCGAGGAAAGCCAGTCCGAAGGTGAGGATATAGAGCGACAGACAGAAGAAGGTGAACTCCTGCCATGCTGCAGCGGGTATGAAGAGGAAGGCTCCCGTGGCATAGAGTGCCAGTCCGAGCAGGATGCCTGCCTTGTAGGAGTAGCGACGGATGAAGAGAGCGGCAGGCACAGCCATTGTGGCATAGCCTCCATAGAAGGCGAACTGCACCAGTGAGGCCTTGGCAGCCGAAATCTCCATCACGGTCTGGAAGGCCGCCACCATGGGGTTGGTGATGTCATTGGCAAATCCCCACAGGGCGAACAGCGACGTGATGAGGATAAATGTCAGCAGGTACCTGCGTGGTACCAAAGGCTTCTCTGTCTGCTTCATTCTTCAATCTCTCAATTTCTCAATTTCTCAATCTCTCAATCTCTCAATCTCTCAATCTTCAATCAGGCATCAGCACCACGCCCGTCTGCTTCTTGCCGTCCATCATGATCTTCAGCGGACGCTCGAAGCGCACGTGGCGCACGTACTCCGTCTCCTCGATGGCAGGCATCTGGTCGAGCACCGACTGCTGGAAGATGCCATCGCCCGTATAGGTGTTGATGGTGAAGTAGCCCACGCCGAAGCTCGTCAGGTTCTGGAAGAAGTGGGTGCCTTGCGAGGGGTCCACGTGGTAGTTCTTCAGCGCCGTCTCTACGATGACGCGCGCCCCGGAGATATGCGGCCACTTCACGGGGATGCCCAGCCAGTAGTCGCTCGAGCCCCATCGGCCGGGACCCACGAGCACGTAGTTGCGCCCCTCGTCGAGGAACTTCTGGTTGATCTTCTCGATGTGGTAGGCGATGGTGGGATTGTTGGCTGCGGTGAAGTCCTCCCCAGTCTTCACATACACCACGTCCGTCACGTCCTCGGATATGCCGTGCCCCAGCGAGTTGCACGAGCGCAACAGGCACCGCTCGTCGGGTATCTGCTGCAGGTCTTCATCGAGCACCTGCTTCGAGTCCACGATGGGACGTATCTGGAGCAGGTAGAGTTCACCGGTCTTGTCGTCGTTCAGATTACATGCGAATTCTATCTCCACCGGCCTGCGCATCTCCTCGGCACCGTATTTCTGAGCCATCTGCAACAGTTCCGGCAACGGGAAGATGCCCTGCTGGAGCACGCCGCAGAAGGTAATCACCTTGCGCCCGCCCTCATAGATGCCGTCGCGAATCACCTGGTCCGTCGGGTCGAAGGTCGAGGCGATGTAGTTCAGCGAACCGTCCTGGTCTGCCTGCTTCACACGCAGTTTCTTGATATTGAACCCGTCGTCCACCTTGAAGTCGTCGCCCACATGGCTCATGTCCAGGGCGTAGAAGCGTGTCTGCGTGTCGCGCAGGGCCGTCTCCATCTCCGAGGTCTGCAACACCTGCGTGGGGTGATAGGGACTGACGCGCAGCGTCTGTCCTCCGTCCACGATATACTTGCCCAGTCCGAGTGCCAGGCTGGCAATGCCCTCCTCTGCCGTCTCGTCGCCGAT
>DDQK01000038.1:226-843 GCA_002342665.1 Prevotella sp. UBA2444 | reverse complement strand
CCCACCACCTCCTGCAGTATCACGGCCATCTTCTCCTGGTCTATCACGTTCTGCGTAGCCAGCATGTAGGCCTTCGAGTCCTTGTAGTAGACGGAGGCATACACGCCCTTGATGGCGCAGGCCAGCATCCGTAGCATCTCGTACTTGTCTTCGAGATAGGGTATCATATAGGTGGAGTAGATACCAGCGAACGGCTGGTAGTGGGAGTCCTCCAGCAGCGACGACGAGCGCACGGCGATAGGGCTCTTCACCGCGTCGAAGAAGGTGAAGAAGTCGGCTATCAGCGAGTCGGGCAGCTGGGCGTGGAGGAAGTGCTTCAGTATCTCCTCGTCGGGTGCATCCGAGAGGGCTATGGGGTAGAGGTTGTTCTTCTCCATGAACTCGTCGAAGAAGTCGGTGCAGAGCACCACCGTCTTGGGGATCGACACCTGGGCGTTCTCATACTGGTTCAGTTCCGGGTGGCGCTTGATGATGCGGTCGAGGAATGCCAGTCCGCGCCCCTTGCCGCCGAGCGACCCGTCGCCGATGCGTGCGAAGTGGGCATAGCGGTCGAACTTCAGGCGGTCGAACACGGCCACCACGCCGATGTTCTTCATCCGTCGGTACTGCACGATGGC
>DDQK01000038.1:0-155 GCA_002342665.1 Prevotella sp. UBA2444 | reverse complement strand
CGGGCCGTCAGCCATCGGCTCATGTGATTGCGGCGTATGTGGCGCGACAGCGAGTCGGCCGGTATCTTGAAGATGTTGTCCTGCAGTTCCTTCAGCGACGACACGCGGAAGATTTCCTCCTTCGTATGCGGGTCGCGGAAGATGAAGTCGCCGAA
>DDQK01000015.1 GCA_002342665.1 Prevotella sp. UBA2444 | reverse complement strand
CAAATCCAGCGCGCTCGGCATACTCTCAGGCACACTTCGGCGCACTATTTCTCCTGCGCGGAGTTACATTTTTGGTGCAAATATAGACATATTTCTGAAAACTTGCAAACAAAATCGAATATTTTTTTAAAAAAAACCTAAAATCTTGCGGTTTTAGGGCCTTTTTAGCCAAAAATCCGTGAATTTGCTGCAAAAATCTCTTTATTTATCGGGGTTTGCACACTTTCGTTCATCATTGTTTCTGTTTCGTAGTCAAGGTCCTCCTATACCTTATTATATTATTATATTATTGGTTTGATTAAACTAAAGAATTCTCCTCACTTCCCTGGCTACTGTGACGTTCAACATAACGTATGTACATTGTTCCAAGGAAAGCTATAAAAAGTAAACCTGCTAGAGCAAGCAACATCCTCATTTCTGGATTATTCATCGTTACCTCCTTATCTTTTCTTTTTTCTATTTTCTTTCATTTCATCCTTCCTTATCAAGGACAATCCCCACCAGACGACGACTGCAATCACTCCGAGGAGAAGTAGGATGTAATACCATTCCCAATTTTCGAAGCCACTCAACCATGTAGATATTATGACAGCAGTTGTCACATATTTTGCGATATCAAGCAGCCATTTACCGAACTCTTTATTCATTTTGCATGCAAAGTTAATGCTTTTTTTTGAAAAACAAACAAATCAAGGCATTTTTTTGCTAAAAGTCTGCATTCTTCGGGGTTCTGGGGAAGGGAATGACGTCACGGATGTTCTGCATGCCAGTGACGAAAAGAATCAGACGCTCGAAGCCGAGACCGAATCCGGCATGAGGACAGGTGCCCCAGCGGCGGGTGTCGAGATACCACCAGAGATGGGTCTTGTCCATCTGTCGCTTGTCGACCTCTGACATGAGCTTGTCGTAGTTCTCCTCACGGACGGAACCTCCGATGATCTCACCGATCTGCGGGAAGAGGACATCGGTGCCCTGCATGGTGGGGCCGGGAGCGATGGAGCCGTGATAGCCGACGGAGGCACCGCCTCCGTTTACCGGACTGTTCTGCTTCATGTAGAAAGACTTGATGGCAGAAGGATAGTCGGTCATGATGACAGGCTTCTTGAAATGCTCCTCGACGAGGTAGCGCTCGTGCTCACTGGCCAGGTCGTCACCCCAGTTGCACGGGAATTCAAACTTCTTACCTTTTTTGATGGCTTCCTGGAGGATATTGATGCCCTCGGTATAGGGCAGACGGACGAATGTCTCCTTGAGCACGCCCTCGAGACGGTCGAGGAGCGACTTGTCAATCATCTGGTTGAGGAAGGCCAGGTCGTCCTTGCAATTGTCGAGTGCCCAACGGACACAATACTTGATGAAATCTTCTTCAAGATCCATGAGCTCTTCCTGATTGAGGAAGGCCACCTCGGGCTCCACCATCCAGAACTCTGCGAGGTGGCGCGGCGTGTTGGAGTTCTCGGCACGGAATGTCGGGCCAAAAGTGTAGATGGCACCGAGGGCCGTGGCTCCGAGCTCACCCTCAAGCTGACCACTGACAGTCAGTGAGGTCTGTTCACCGAAGAAATCATCGTCGTAGATGATCTTGCCCTGCTCGTCCTTCTTCAGGTCATAGAGGTTCTTGGTGGTCACCTGGAACATGTTGCCAGCGCCCTCACAGTCGGAGGCGGTGATGAGCGGGGTATGGAAATAGAAGAATCCATGTTCATGGAAATAAGTATGGATGGCCATGGCCATGTTGTGGCGGATACGCATGACTGCTCCGAAGGTATTGGTACGGAGACGCATGTGGGCATTCTTACGCATGGCCTCGAACGACTGTCCCTTCTTCTGCATGGGATAGTCATTGCCACAAAGTCCGTAGATCTCGATGGACGTGGCCTGTATCTCGGAGGACTGTCCGGCTCCCTGGCTCTCGACGAGCGTACCGACGGCGCAAATGCAGGCACCGGTGGTAATGTCTTTCAATGAACATTGAGCATTGAGCATTGAACATTGAACATTTTCAGGGTCGACAACTATCTGGACGTTCTTGATGGTAGAGCCATCGTTGAGGGCAATGAAGTCGACGGCCTTAGAAGAGCGGTGGGTTCGCACCCAGCCCTTGACGCAGACTTCCTTGCCATATTCGGTGCTTTTCAGCACATCGATGATTTTTGTACGTTTCATGATTACAGTTATTCTGAATTATTTCCGGATTTCCCGAGGTTATTCGTAAGCTCCCATGCGGAGACGGTCGACCTCCTCCTCGGTGAGGTAGCGCCAATCGCCACGCTTGAGGTTCTTCTTGGTAAGTCCGGCAAACTGAGTGCGGTCAAGCTTAGTCACCTTGTAGCCGAGCGACTCGAAGATACGGCGCACGATACGGTTCTTACCGCTGTGGATCTCGATGCCCACCTGCTTCTTGTCGGTGGGATGAGCATACTGCACCTCATCGGCCTTGATCTCGCCATCCTCAAGCTGGATACCCTCTGCAATCTGCTGCAGGTCGTGGGCAGCACAGGCTTTGTCGAGGTAGACATGGTAGATCTTCTTCTTAAGATACTTGGGATGAGTAAGCTTAGAAGCCAGGTCGCCATCATTGGTGAGCAGTAGCACGCCTGTGGTGTTACGGTCGAGACGTCCCACAGGATAGATGCGCTCAGGACAAGCACCCTTGACAAGGTCCATCACCGTCTTACGCTGCTGCGGATCGTCGGAAGTGGTGACATAGTCCTTCGGCTTATTGAGCAAGACATACACCTTCTTCTCGATGACGACAGGCTGGTCGTGGAAGCGCACCTCATCGGTACGGAGTACCTTGGCACCCAGTTCGGTAATCACCTCGCCATTGACGGAGACGACACCGGCCTGGATAAACTCATCGGCCTCGCGACGACTGCAGATACCGGCATTAGCCAGGAACTTGTTCAGGCGAATCGGCTCATTGGGATCGAAGTTCTGCTCCTTGTACTCAATGCGCTTCTTCATGCTATACTTGGCGTTCGGATCGTAATCGGCCGTACGTGGACGGAAGCCACCGGGACGCTGGGGCTTGCCATATCCACCCTGCTTGTAGGGTTTGCCATAACCGCCCTGCTGAGGACGGGGCTGATAGCCACCGCGCTGCTGATAGCCACCCTGCTGAGGACGGGGCTGATAACCGCCACGCTGCTGGTAGCCACCCTGCTGAGGACGGGGCTGATAGCCGCCGCGCTGCTGGTAGCCACCCTCGCTACCCTCGGCATTGTAGGGCTTATAGGGCTTGTAGGGTTTCTGATAACCACCCTCGCGCTGCTGGTATCCCCCACCCTGCGGACGCCCCTGATAGCCGCCGCCATAGTTGTTGCGGGGGCGATAGCTGGGACGCTGAGGTCCATTGTTGGTCAGTCCGGCACCGAAGCCTTCGGGACGGAAACTGCCTTCATCATCATGCCTTGGGTAAGTGGGACGAGTGGTATTATGTATACGGGGACGCGGTGAGCGTCCGGGACGAATCTCTCTCTGTTCTCTCTGAAAACCATCTTTTTGAGGCTCTTGCTGAGTGTTGGTGTCTTTGTTTTCGATATCCATTTTTAGTTTTGCTATTATATTTTTCTTATACCTTATTATATATTATATATGTATTAAATACCAGTATAGGTAGAGGGCGTAATAGCCCTCAGTTCAGCCTTGACGGCCTCGCTGACATCGAGCGTATCGATAAAGCTGGCGATGGTGTCGGCCGTGATACCCTCATTGGTACGGGTGAGTGCCTTCAAGGTCTCGTAGGGGTTGGGGTAGCCCTCCCGACGCAGGATGGTCTGGATACCCTCTGCCACGACGGCCCAGGTATTGTCGAGGTCCTGCTGCAGGCGCTGCTCGTTGAGGATGAGCTTGCGCAGTCCCTTGAGGGTGGACTGGAAGGCGATGAGCGCATGTCCCATCGGCACACCGACATTACGGAGCACGGTTGAATCAGTCAGGTCGCGCTGCAGACGGCTCACCGGGAGCTTGGCAGCCAGGAACTGAAGTACGGCATTGGCAATACCGAGGTTACCCTCGGAATTCTCGTAGTCGATGGGGTTCACCTTGTGGGGCATGGCGCTGGAGCCGACCTCTCCAGCCTTGATCTTCTGCTTGAAATAGTCCATGGAGATGTACATCCAGAAGTCGCGGTCGAGATCAATGACGATGGTATTGATACGGCGCATGGCATCGAAGATGGCTCCGAGCCAGTCGTAGTTACTGATCTGGGTGGTGTATTGCTCGCGCTCCAGTCCCAGTTTCTCACTTAGGAACCTGTTGCCGAACTCACGCCAGTCGTAATCGGGGTAAGCCACGTGATGGGCGTTGAAGTTGCCGGTGGCTCCACCGAACTTAGCAGTGACCGGTGTATCCTTCAGGCTGCGGAGCTGTTCTTCAAGGCGGTAGACATAGACCATCACCTCCTTGCCGAGGCGAGTCGGCGATGCAGGCTGACCATGGGTCTTGGCAAGCATGGGGATATTCTTCCACTGCTCGGCATAGTCGTGGAGCTGTTCGATGAGTTCCTCCAGGAGGGGAATATAGACATCGGCGAGTGCCTCCTTGATGGAAAGGGGCACGGAAGTGTTGTTGATATCCTGGGATGTGAGGCCGAAGTGGATGAACTCCTTGAAGGGGACGGCGGTATTACCGCTGCTTACTGGGCGGAGGGCATCGATGCGCTCCTTGATGAAATACTCGACGGCCTTCACGTCGTGATTGGTCACCTTCTCGATGTCCTTCACACGCTGAGCGTCCTCTACGGTAAAGTTGCGGTAGATATTGCGGAGTGGCTCATATAGGCTATGGTCGAAATCTGCCAACTGGGGCAACGGGAGTTCACACAGGGCAATGAAATATTCAATCTCCACCCGGATGCGATAGCGGATGAGTGCATACTCCGAGAAATACTCTGCCAAGGGCTCCGTCTTGCTCCTGTAGCGGCCATCAATAGGCGAGATGGCTGTCAATAATGATAAGTCCATTTCTTAAATTAAACTGTCGATAATTATCTGTTCTCTTTCTCTACTACGTAGTGTGTCATGTGGGCGTTGACGGATTCGAACCGCCGACCCTCTGCTTGTAAGGCAGATGCTCTAAACCAGCTGAGCTAAACGCCCTAATTCTCGTTTTTGCGGCTGCAAAGGTACGGATAAAAAATGAATCTGCAAAATTTTCCAGGGAAAATTTTGCAGATTCCCATAGCTTACAGCTGGTAGAGGTCGTTGGCGGCGATGAGGTCCACCTTCATGTCAGCCAATACCTTGTCGCAATAGTCAAGGTCTGAGGGGCGAATGACCACATGGGCCACATTGCCATTGGCGAAGGAGTACATATACTCAATGAAGATGCCCTTGGCCGACAGTTCCTTGAGCACCACAGCCAGTGAGCCCTGCGTATTGGGACAGATGAAGCCGATGACATCGGTGAGCTTCACGGCGAAATGGGCTTCCTTAAGTACCTGATAAGCCTTGTCGGGATCGGAAACGATGCACCTCAGGATACCGAAATCGGAGTTGTCGGCAATCGACATGGCAGAAAGGTTAATACCGGCATTGCCGAGGGTCTCTGTCACCTCGGTGAGACGACCAGACTTGTTTTCGAGGAAAACGGATAGTTGTTTTGCTTTCATAATGGTATATTTTTAGATCTGACGATTATCAATGACACGCTTGGCCTTTCCGGTAGAGCGCTCGATACCCTTGGGTTCTACGAGGCGAATCTTGAAACCGAGGCCGATGACACTGCGGAGCTCGCCTTCGAGCTTCTTCTGCAGACCGACCATCGTAGCCATGTCGTCGGTGAAATATTCCTCCTTGACCTCCACCTTGAGCTCGCTGGTATCGGTGTTGTTGACACGGTCGACGATAAGGAGGAAGTGAGGCTCGAACTCCTTCTGCTTGAGGATGACATCCTCGATCTGCGAGGGGAACACGTTGACGCCACGGATGATGAGCATATCATCGCAACGGCCAAGGATACGATCCATACGAACCAGGGTACGACCGCACTCACACTTCTCATAATGCAGGGCGGTGAGATCGTGGGTACGGTAACGGAGCAGCGGCATGCCTTCCTTTGTCAGATGCGTGAAGGTCAGTTCACCCAGTGTTCCTTCCGGCAGCGGCTCACCCGTATTGGGGTCGAGGATCTCTGGATAGAAATAGTCTTCGTTGAGGTGAGTGCCGTGCTGACATTCACATTCAAAACCGACGCCAGGACCAGCAATCTCCGAGAGGCCGTAGATATCATAAGCCTTGATGCCCAACTTCTCCTCCAGTTTGACACGCATCTTCTCTGTCCAGGGTTCTGCACCGAAAGCACCAATCTTCAACTTGAACTCCTCGCGAGGCCATTCGCACTCACCCAAAGCCTCACCAAGGAACATGGCATAAGAAGGAGTACAGCAGAGGACTGTAGCACCGAAGTCGTGCATCAGTGTGATCTGTTTCTGGGTATTGCCCGACGACATCGGGATGACGGATGCTCCGATATTCGTGGCTCCGTCGTGAGCACCAAGACCTCCGGTGAAGAGACCATAGCCATAGGACACCTGGAAAATATCATCCTTCGTGGCACCATAGGCCCTGAAGGCACGGGATATAGACTCAGCCCACATGGCGAGGTCCTTCCGTGTATGCAGTACGACAACCGGCTTTCCGGTAGTTCCGGAAGAAGCGTGAATACGAACAATCTGCGACATCGGCACGGCAGCCAGTCCGAAAGGATAGTTGTCACGCAGGTCGAGCTTGTTGGTAAACGGCAACTTGACGATATCATCGATACTCTTAATGTCCCCCGGCTCGAGTCCCATTTCCTGGAACTTCTTCCGATAGAACGGTGTGTTGTGATACACATACTCTGCCATCTTTACGAGACGGCGACTCTGGATTTCGCGAAGCTGTTCGCGATCCATACACTCAATGCTTTGATTCCAAATCATAATACTTTAGTTCTGGGTTGTGCGGCACAAAGGTACTGCTTTTTTTCGAACTGACAAAGAAAAAGCTCCAGAAATTCTTCCGGAGCTCCTTTTGTGGGCGTTGACGGATTCGAACCGCCGACCCTCTGCTTGTAAGGCAGATGCTCTAAACCAGCTGAGCTAAACGCCCGATTTTCGTAAGCGGGTGCAAAGGTACAAAAAAAAAGTGAATAGTGAATAGTGAATAGTGAAAAGTTGATTCCGCTTGACGTTTTTTAACTGTTTCAGCCCAAGAGGTGCTCAATATCTGCCTGGGGAAGGATGCAAAGGATGGCTTTGCCGTCGGGTGTATAGTTGACGTTGGAACAGGCGAAAAGCGAATTGATCAGACTTTCCATCTCCTCACCAGACAATATCTGGCCATAGGGTATAGCAGCGGCACGGGAGATTGAGAGATTGAGAGATTGAGAGATTGAGAGATTGAGGGATGGGGAGATGGAAGCACCATGATCGGAGGCTTCTGCGACAAGTTGCT
This sequence comes from Prevotella sp. UBA2444, assembly GCA_002342665.1. Taxonomy (GTDB): domain Bacteria; phylum Bacteroidota; class Bacteroidia; order Bacteroidales; family Bacteroidaceae; genus Prevotella. Next base: position 2,756 of record DDQK01000015.1, on the reverse strand, counting down.
GTATCAACCCAATAGGGTTAATGCCGTCGAGCCCCACGGGAATGCCATTGACGGCATAGGTATTACCTCCAAGGTTGCTAAGATCGAAGCCAAGAGTGTTGAGATCAGAGAGGATGTTTTCCAAGACCACGGCTTCTGCAGGAGAGAACTGTACAGTCTCAGGGAAAAGGAGTCGCTGAGAGGGAGCGGAGGGTACAGCGGCACTGCCACTGTCTGATGAACCAGAGGGAGCGGACAGAGAAGGGCCTGAGGAGGCTGCAAGACCGGCATATCGGTCGAAGAGAATACGGATGGAGGCACGATGCTGATCGATAATCATCAATCCCGACTTGACTGCGGTCATTACATATTTCCCTTTATATTGATAATGTACGGGCGACTTTTCGTCGAGCAGTGCTGAGGGGGCCATCGGCTCGGAGAATTCAAAAAGATCGGCAGAAGATGCATCCCCTTTTCCTGACGAAGATGATTCCAGTCCATCATAGAGCGCCTGCCAAGAGGCTGTACCGGCAGGGGAAATGCCGTGGGAACCAGACTGGCCGGATTTTCCTGAGTGGCTGGAGGAAGAGGCGAACGGATTATAGTCAGGATTATAGCTGACCTTAGGCAACTGGATATTGTCTCGGTCTGGGTCGAATACCGGGATATCTGGACGCCCTACGGTATCGAAATCGATAGAAGGGATGTCGTTGAACTTGCCGATAGCATCACGAACAGCCGCTACGATAATCTGCCAGATGGCCTGCTCATTCTCAAACTTGATCTCGGTCTTCGTGGGATGGATATTCACATCGATATCGGAAGGATTGATGTCGAAATAAAGGAAGTAAGGCACCTGCATGCCCTCCGGCACAAGACGGTCATAGGCCGTGGCAACTGCCTTATGGAAGTAGGGATGCTTCATGTAACGGCCATTGACGAAGAAATAATCCTGTCCGCCCTTCTTCTTGGCAGACTCCGGCTTCCCGACGAAACCACTGATGCGGCACATCGCCGTATCGGCCTCTACAGCCAGAAGCGACTGTCCATACTGACGCCCGAAGACATCAGAGATACGTTGCAACAGACTGCCCGGACGCAGGTTCATCATTTCTGTACCATTGCTATGGAGTGTGAAATGGATATCTGGATATACCAGCACTATCCTTTCAAAAGCCGTCAATATATTGTTGAGCTCTGTGGCATTAGTCTTGAGGAATTTCCTTCGTACCGGAACATTATAGAACAGGTTCTCGACCTTGAAGTTAGCCCCTACCGGACAGGCCACCATCTGTTGCCCCGTCACCCTGGACCCAGCGATAGTAAGAAGCGTGCCCAACTCCTCACCCTCCAGTCGTGTCTGCAGTTCCACCTGTGCCACAGCAGCGATGGAAGCCAAAGCCTCACCGCGGAAGCCCATCGTGTGAAGTGCGAAGAGGTCGTCTGCTTTCTGAATCTTCGACGTGGCATGACGCTCAAAAGCCAGACGAGCATCAGTAGGCGACATGCCCTTCCCATCGTCGATGACCTGAATGGAGGTACGTCCGGCATCCAGTACCGACACATTGATATTCCTGGCACCAGCATCCACGGCGTTCTCTACCAGTTCCTTGATGACGGAAGCCGGTCGCTGAATCACCTCGCCAGCAGCAATCTGGTTGGCAACGGAATCGGGGAGCAAATGGATAAGGTCAGACATTGCGCAAATAAGAAATGCTAAATAAGAAATGAGGCTAACGCCGCTTGGGACGCCAGTTGAAAATATCGTAGCGGTTGAGAGGCCGTACATAGTCGTACCAGGCAAAACTAGGCAACTGTTTCTTGTCGGCAGGAATCTGATTGGGGGGATACATCGTACCCGACGTCTTCGGTGTCCAAACGCTCTGGAGCTTACGGTCCTTCAGGAACATGCGCATCTCCGTCGTCTCCTGATAATTATATATAATAGGTACAGAGTCGCCCTCCTCGAAGTAATAACCAATGAGCACGTTATCCTTGGCTTGAGTCTCATGAATCTGACCGTCGACAAACCAGGCGAACATCTCCTTAGACGACACCTGATTAAAGCAAGTCGTGTCGCTCTTCAGCTGCTGGATGGAAAAACAGTTGCCGATGACATGAGCCCGGTTGATGAGTGAATCCTTCATGAACACCTGCACCTCGTCGCCCACCAGTTGCTGATTGACATTCCAAATGATGGGGTCGAAGTACATCGTCATGCAGGAATCCTTGGAGTTGTAGACCAGCGAGTCGCAAACGGCCTGTACATCTGATCGGTATGCCCTCACATGGCGGAAGGCGTGAATCTTACGATAGACAGAATCCGTCTCGATGTTGAAGGTAACAATCTTGAAGGTGTCGGCATGCATATAGAGCGAGTCGCCCTGCGAATAGTCAATGGCCACGGCAGAATCGGTACAGATAGCATAGCCCGTCGGTTCCCAGTATTCACCATAGTTGCCCGTCAGCTTATTCTTATTCACCGAGTCGACATAGATAACATTACGGAAAGCCTGACTAAATCCCTGTTTACTATCATAGTAGACACTGTCGCCCACCATCGACTTGCCCCGATTGCTCAGCACCGAACGGTTCATCAGGCGGGCCTGATCCTTACGTGTGTCGTAGTAGCCCTGCTCGGAATAGATGGTACTGTTGCCTGAGGTGATATGCGAAGGTCCGACGATATGGGCAATGGAGTTTGCATTGTCGTAATAAAGCGTGTCGGTCGTCAGATAGAACTTGGGCGACTTCATCTTCACGTCGTAGTTGAATAC
>DDQK01000025.1:155608-199850 GCA_002342665.1 Prevotella sp. UBA2444 | reverse complement strand
TTTTCAGGGCAAGACAGTCATTTCTAACGCCCCGCAACTCGCTCATCAAGATTATCTCCCGATGGAAGCGTGACGGCTGGATCGGCAAGAGCGGCCATAACCGCTGGAACAAGGTGGCGCAGGCATCCGCGACAAAAATGACAATGACAAAATGACAAAATGACATTAAGCCCAATCGAGATTATGGAACTGATACTGAAACGCATTGCAAAGCGCAAGACCTACACGATAGGACGTCTGTACATCCGCGAGCAGGTGATGGACGAATACCTGCCCGGCTACGAAGACCGTTATTTCTGCGACACGCTGGAACCCACATGGCGCGACTATGCCAACGGTGCCTACAAGGTGAAAGGCCGTTCGGCCATCCCCGAAGGCCGCTATGCTGTGGTGATCTCATTCTCGCCCAAGTTCAAGCAGTGGCTTCCCATCCTGCTCGGCGTACCGAAGTTTGAGGGCATCCGCATCCATGCGGGCAACACCGCCAAGGACACCGAGGGCTGCATCCTCGTAGGCAAGAACCCTGCGATTGAGCGAGAGAAGGCGGAGTTTACTTCGGCTTCCGAGCGTGAGCAGGGTCGACCGGAGGTCAACCGCGAAGTCGGCAAGGTGCTCGACAGCCGCATCTGGGTTCATCGCCTGAAGCAGAAGATCGTCGAGGCCAAGGGTAGGGGTGAGCCCGTCTGGATCACCATCCGTTAGCTGTTGGGAAAGACACCTGAGGAATGATGCTGCTTCATTCTTAGGTGTCTTTAACAATTTTATAATCAGGCAGTTGATTAAAGTAGATTGAAGAAATAGTAAACGGCTGTATGGAACATGTTTACCCCATTGGCAGTGCCTATCTTCATATTGTTCCTGTCCCGTACCGTACCGTCTTTTCCGATACTTCCTATCTTCATGTTGTTCCTGTCACGGACGGTTCCATCGTTGCCGACTGATCCGATTTTCATGTTATTCCGGTCTCTGATAGTGCCGTCATTGCTAATGCTGCCGACCTTCATGTTATTTCGGTCACGGACAGTTCCGTTATTATCGATGGAGCCGACTTTCATGTTGTTGGCATCGCGGACTGTTCCCTGATTCTCGATGGTTCCTATTTTCATGTTGTTCCTGTCCCTGACTGTCTGGGCAGATAGGGAAGCAACAGATAGGAAAGCTATTAGTGTTGCTAATAATACTTTTGTCATCTTATAAAAACACTTAAATTTGACTGCAAATATAATTAGATTTACTTCATCGAAGCCTGAAGTATCTCCGTGATGTCCTCGGGCTTCAAATCCATATATCCGGCAGGATAGCAGATGGTACCCTCGGTGATGCCAGGGATCATATCCTCTGTGGCTCCAAGTTCGCTGATGGTCAGAGGCAGACCAATCTCCAGCATCCAGTTCTTCAGAGCCTCGAGTCCTGCTTCGGCTATCTGCTCGTCGGTCATTCCCTCGCCTTTGATATCCCACACGTTCTTGGCAAAGCGTACGAACTTGGCCAGACCGGGCTTCATGGCACGATGATAATAGGCCATAGAGACGGAAGCCAGACAAAAGCCGTGAGGTGCATGTGTCCAGGCACCGATGGAGTGGCCGATCATGTGAACCATCCAGTCCTCATGCTTGCCCAGTCCGATGAGCGTGTTGAGTGCCCATGTGGCAGTCCACATGATATTCGAGCGGGCTTCGTAGTCCTGTGGATTCTTCACGGCGATACGAGAAGCGGTGATCAGACTGCGCATGAGACCTTCTGAGAGGTAGTCGCTGGTGTTGTCATCGAAGTCGCTGAAATACTGCTCCATGATGTGGTTCATGATGTCGTAGATGCCAGCCTTCATCTGATTGTCAGGCACGGTCATCGTGAACTTCGGATTAAGAATAGAGAACTTCGGCATCAGTCGATTGTCGAATACATGGCCTACCTTGAACGTATGCTCTGCGTCGGTTATCACTGTGCCTGCATTCATCTCCGAGCCAGTACCTGCCATCGTCAGGATGCATGCCACAGGCAGCAGACGCTGATCGGCTGCGGGCTGTTGCTGCTTCAGCCAGAACTGATCCCAGTAGTCACCCTCGTAATAGACGGATGCTGCCACAGCCTTCGAATAGTCGCAGACACTACCGCCACCGAGAGCCAGAATCAGGTCGATGCTGTTCTCACGGGCTATCTTGACACCCTCGTTCAACTTCTCCAGCGTGGGATTGCTCATCACACCTGGATTCTCTACGATGGTCTTGCCTGCCTCGTGTAGGATGGCTACCACCTGGTCGTAGATGCCGTTACGTTTCACACTGCCTCCGCCGTAGTTCAGCATCACGACGGGGCCATAGTGGGTTAGTTCGTCCTTGAGGAAGTTCAAAGACTCATCACCAAAATACAGTTTGGTGGGATTGTAATAAGAAAAGTTGCCTAACATAGTTGTTGATTATTTAACTTCACGTTCCTGAATGGTCTTGCCCGAGCCCCAAGCCGTGCCGACTTTCTCGCCGACTACACGGTATTCGTTCTTGGCAGAATCGAAGATGACGGGCTGAAGCTTGCCGAGGTCGATGTTACCCTCCTCGTCGAGGATGCTCTCGTCAGCACTCATGTTGACAATCTCACCAACGACACGGGCACCACCGTTCTCGTCTTCATCGAAGGTCACGACCTTGCACTCCAGCGTCAGCTTGTACTCGTTGATGATAGGTGCATCGACATTGGGACTTGGTGTGATGGTGAATCCCGCCTTAGCCACCTTGTCGGGCACGTCGTTGCCGGACACGATGCCGAAATAGTCGCTCTGGACAATATCACCCTTCGTGGCAAAACTGATGGTGAAAGCCTTCTTCAGACGGATATTGTCCGTGGTCTTGTGCTTCGAGAGTTCGAAGGTGATATGCTTCGGTCCGCACTGGCCACCCCATGCTGCCATCATCACGTCGGGATTCTTGTTTTCGTCCCATGTAGCAATCATGATGGCGGGCAGTGGTGTGATAACAGCCTTGTCGCTGAAGTTCTTGCGACCCTCAACTGCCTTTACCTCGACTTTCTCCTGAGTAGGCTTCTCATTGACGTTTTCCTCACTCTTCTGCTCCTTATTTCCACAGGCGGCGATGAGCAGTGCGCCTGTCAGCACGAGGGCTGATGATTTCATAAAATTCTTCATACCTTTATTCTTTTATTTCTTTAATGTTTCGATGATTGAATCTAATTCACTGGCCAGAAGCGTGTAGTCATCCATCTGGAGCGGGCAGGCTTTCAACGTTTCACCCATGCCTGCAGGGATAAGCTTGTAGGCTTCTTCCTCCATATCGCGGCCTTTCTTTGTGAGACTGACTATCTGCTGGCGCTTATCCTGTTCACCCTTCTTGCGAGTGACAATGCCCATCTTCTCCATGCGCTGGAGTAGGGGAGTCACGGTGTTCGTTTCCAGCAGCAGCCGGTGGGCGATGTCGTTCACTGGTTGGGAATCCTGCTCCCACAGCACCATCAGGACGAGGTACTGCGGATAGGTGATGCCCAGTTCCGTGAGCATCGGCGTATAGGCCTGCGTGATGAGTCTTGCTGCCGTATAGAGGCGGAAGCAGATCTGGTTGTCAAGCTGTAATTCTGCGTGCATAATTGTCGATTATTTATTAGCCAAGCATTTCCTCAATGTCCTTCTCGAAGTCTTTAGGCTCAGTGGTAGGCGCAAAGTTATTAATATTGAATCCCTGCATTCTTGCGTCCCGATGGTAGCAAGCGTCACCCTGCGGGATGCCGAGCGATAGCCGTCCCTTATCAAGGGACTCTAAATGTTTCTGTCGTTTGCGATGCAAAGGTAAGAATAATAGTTTATATCGCAAGCGATTTATCGAAAACTTTAAGAGAGTTTAACAAAATGTCGTGGCCGATATATTTTTGATGATTGAGAAAAGATGCAATATTTCCGATTCTTCTTGCATTTCTCGTATATTTTTCCTAATTTTGCAGCGGTATAAAACTATAAACCAAAATGTTATGAGCGAGAAGTTTCCATACGGCTATGACTTGAATGCCTATATCGACAAGGCGTTCGAGCAGATGAAGGCTGACTTCCCTTGGGCAACAAGGGACATGATAGCTGAGCATACCAATTTCGGTATCGAGAAAGTGGGGGATGACTATCAGTATGTCAGGTATTACTCGTTTTGTAGTCCAGAAATTCTCAATGTGGACTGTGAAGAGTTTATCCGTAGGCTAACCCAAGACCATGACTGGGAACTGGAAAAAGCCAATCCCGTGAAGGAACGCATCGATGTGGAAGCCTCTAACAGATGCAGCGGCGACTGGTTCCTGGAGTGCTATCAGATTCAGAAGCATGAGAAGGGCGGCTATTCGGTTCATGTAACGGCTGGCAATCGTTCGGCAGGCGGGTCAAAGACGGTCTTTATTCCTGCCTCCTATTTCAAGCTGAGTTGGGAAGAGTTTCTGAACAAGTATCTCGATTTGGCAACCCCCGGCTCTTTCTACGTAGGCAGGGCCGATCTCGAACGCGATCCTCGCATCAAAGAGTTCCTGGGCTTCTCAAGTTAGTAAGATATGAATAGAACCATTCTCGCAGCCATCACGCTGTTGTTGGCCATTACCTTGCAAGCGCAAAAGCGCGTAAACAACCACATGTACAATCCCGATCCGGCTCCTGTAGTATCGGGTGACCGTCTCTACGTGTTTACAGGTCACGACCTGGACACGGCGACTTACTTCCGTATGCCCGACTGGCAAGTGTTTTCCACTACCGACATGGAGCACTGGACAGATCACGGTATTGTGTTGACCACCGCCAACTTCAAGTGGGCCAAACAGGGCGACAATGCCTGGGCTTCGCAGGCCATAGAACGTAACGGCAAGTGGTACTGGTATGTAGCTGCAGAGGACACCACCAAGCACCTGCATGGAATCGGCGTGGCTGTAGCTGACCGTCCGGAAGGCCCTTGGACAGATGCTCTCGGCAAACCGCTCATCCCCGGCGACTGGGGCTTCATCGATCCCACTGTATTTGTCGATGATGACGGACAGGCCTGGCTCTTCTGGGGCAACAACGGCTGCTGGTATGCCAAGTTGAACGAAGATATGATCAGCATAGACAAGAGTTTTGCCAACAACGGCATCTGCGATATGCGCCCTATGCTTGATGACGAGGCACAGTTCGGACCCAAATGTTTGAAGATGGACTACCAGCTGCACAAGAAAGTGATGAAGACTGGCTTTGAGGAAGCTCCGTGGATCTATAAGATTGGCGATACCTATTTCCTGGAATATGCTGCTGGCGGTGTACCCGAACATTGGGCTTACTCGACATCGAAGAGCATTCACGGCCCTTGGCACTACGAGGGGCGCATCACCGACGAGTCGCCCGGTTCCTTTACGATTCATGGCGGCACCATCGATTTCAAAGGAAAGTCGTATTTTTTCTATCACGACGGTATCCCCTCTGGTGGCAACGGCTTCCGTCGCACCACGGCATATCGCGAGTTCCAGCGCATGAAGGACGGACGCATACCCAAGATTGACATCAAATGAGAATTAAGAAACAGCAATGAATATGAAGAGACTACCGTTAGCACTCTTTTTTGCCTGTTGTACGCTGGTCATAGCGGCACAGGAGGTTACGGGGAACCGTGATTCACCTGATTCGTACATTTGAAAAGCTGTAGCATGGATATAGGAAAAGCATTTGAGGTTGCCTTCAAACGGAAGAAGGAGAAGAACTGGGAGAAGATCTACGTCGTGGTGGATATTCATGACACGATTCTGCGGGCCTGCTATGAGAATGAGGAGACCTTCGACTATTATCCTTATGCCCGTGAGGCCTTGCAGCTGATGACCAGCCGTGATGATATATGCATGATTCTCTGGAGCGGCTGCTATGATGAGCAGATGGCCATGTATAGGAGTCGATTTGCCGAGGAGGGCATCCTTTTCGACTATGCCAATGAGAATCCGGAAGTAGGAAAGACGAGTTTCCAGAATTTCGAGGTGAAGCTCTATTTCAACGTGGGAATTGACGACAAGTTCGGCTTCGAGGCAGAGACGGACTGGGTGAAGGTGATTGAGGTTTTAGTCAGTTTCTGATATGTACGGCATCATAGACTGCGACAATTGTTACTCATATCTTATGCTTTTATTGTATGTAAAGGAAATAACCTATTATTACAAGTTGAATGATGATGATGGCAGGAATGCCATACCTGAACTTCTTATGCAGGGTCTTGTGATGCCATACTTTCATGCCAAGCCAAGCTCCGATGCTTCCACCGAGTACCGCTAGCATCAATAGCGAGGCTTCCCTAATGCGCCATAAGGATTTCTTGGCCTTCCACTTATCAATACCATAGACAAGGAATGTTACGATATTGATAATTATCAGATAGTACACAATGGTTTCTTGCATCATTCTTCTTCATTGCAATGCTCGGTGTCTATTGCATCTTTGTCATGTGGTAGCCCATCCGTTTCAGTTGCATGGCAGCACCAAAGAGGTAGAGCTGGTGAAGGCATGAGACATAGGCATCGAAAGCCTCCTTGGTGCCAGGCTCGATATGTTGGTGCATCAGGGCGTTATAGACACGAGAAGCACACTCGCCAGTTACCTTCTCCAAAGCGGTGTAGTCAACACCTTGCAACAGCAGGACTTCCTCACGGATATATTCGTCCATTGAATCGTAGCCCCGTTTGTCGCGCATGTAGGCATAGAGGTCGTCAATTTTGGAATAGATATCCCATTCCGTGTCCCACATCTTGGCAACAGCCATGCCGAAATACATCATCCATCCGAGCGAGGCCGAGGGATAGTCCTGAAACTCGCGGATGCCATCTGGAATGTATGCCTTGGCTATCTCTTCCCATTTGTCTTCTACATCGGGACACTCCGGCAAGCGTTCATCCACCTCCTTCATTGACAGCAGGAACTGGTGCAGATCTTGGTGCAGTTTTTCTTCAAATTGATCCATTGTTTCTCTTAAACTTTGTTGTAATTGAGGGCAAAGTTACTCATTTCTGCCCGAATTTGACTACTTTTGTGCCAACAATTAGGAACATTTATGAAGTTATGATAGAAATTGGACTGAAACATACGAGCGAATTGAGAGTAACAGAAGATGTTACTGCCATAACTGTTGGCTATGGCAAATTCTCTCAACCGGGCATCCCTGGTGGCTCTACACTTATCTTTGAAATTGAATTGTTAGGCATAGGATGACTCTAAGGGAACTTATAAACTCTGTAGATTCTGAGCAATACAACGAATCGCCGTTATATCAGAAGCTATGTGAGACCAAGCCTGAATACGGTTCAAATAGGCGTATTCAGGTGAAGCTGGTTGATGGTGAGATAACCATTACCAATATTCATGTCGGCTCGATGGGTGACATCATCACTTATCCCATCGACGTAGATCCAGACCTGAACATATCCAAAGTGCAGCTTCTCGATGCCATTCTCCATGAGCTATCCTCTAATGGCTTCAGCGACTCTGAGGCATCTGATTTCTGGAGCGACTTTGACAATTTGCAGAAAGCAAAGATTGTAAGATGACTGATTATGATACCATCTGGCGCATGCAGGATGAAATCAGGACGGTGGTCAATGCTGTTCTGGGAGAATGTATCTGGAATCTGAGCTATAATGATCGACGGATGGCCATAGAACTGGAGTTGACCCAGTATCTGGAGGAGGAAGAAGTTGACATGCTTATCAACCAGTTTCCAGTTCCTGCTGACTATGATGGCGTAGGCTCGAAGGGAACAAAGTTCGTATTTTATATGTAAAAAGAAGGGAACTCCCATTTCTGAGAGCTCCCCGTGTCCTTTTTGAAAGGCATATATAGAGGCAAAACGTACTCTTTATCTGCGTCCGAAATGACCTGCGTTGCTGTGGCCGTGGCGTGGTGCGTTGTTTGCCAAGGTGTGGTTTGTAATACCGTGACGCTTGTCAACTTTCACAGGAGCCTTTGGGTGATGCGGAGCAGGTGCTGGTGCATGATGTACAGCGGGCTTTGTCACCTTGCGGTCTGCATAGAAGCGGACATCGCGATGGTTGTTTCCACCCTTGTAAGTCACGAACACTGTTGGACGGTCATTGTAGAAATGCCCTCTGTTGTAGTGAGAGTACACTGCGAATGTCCAGCTACCAGCCTTCCAAGCTACAGGACGATAGAAGTGGGAGAGAGCCACATACTTGTCGTACTGCCAGCTGTTCAGAACATAGCGGAGGTCAGCGTTACGGCGATCCCACCAGATGCCGAAGACATCACCGTGTCCGTTCAGGCTCATCAGGTAGTCGAGATTGATCTCATAGACTGCCTCGTACTGTGCAGCGGTGAGGTTGAGCTCGTAAGCCATCTTGTCAGAGAGGAAGAGGGCTTCGTTCTTTGCTGCGTTATAGCTCATTCTTGCGTCCCTTTGGTAGCAATCGACCAGAGGTCGAGCGGCGTTGGCCGAGATAGTCATGACCATCATCATTGCCAGGATCATCATCTTCTTCTTCATATCTTTATCTCCTATACTTTAAAGAGTTAAACATTTATTATCTTAATCACGGTGCAAAGATCGGAATAAAGCAGTAGTTTTGCAAGGGATAAACTCTAAAACGATAGGGGTAAAGTCCTAAAGATTCGGGGGGATTTCCCCCTCTTTAGTTGCTTTGAACAGGTCAAATCTGCCGAAATACCAAACTGTTGCGATGTAAAATGCCTTGCGGATGGTATTTCATATCAGAAGCTTTTGCAGTAACTTTGCACCCAGATACTTTTAGCCATTTTACCAATTGTGAATTTAAAGGGTAAGTCTATGGTAGTAACTAATGAGACCGAACAAGGCCGACAGTACAAGGAATATACTCGTGAGGCCACAGGCAATAAAGCCGAAAGAAGCGCTCAGCTACTCGGTGGAGAGTTCTTGGACGAGCCAAGCGGCAAAGCCGAGCGCTGGTACGAATAGCGCAGTTCTTCGACAAGCGAAGCGACAAGTCGATTACCACAACCCGTTTGGAAGGCAGCCTTGGTGCTGCCTTTTGTATCTATTCTTCCTAGTCGATTTCCTGGAAGCGAGAGAAGCGTTTGCCGTTCCGTTCTATCTGCTCGAAGAACATCTTTTCCGGGCGAACCCAGTACTTGCGGTCGCCATAGAGAGCCTGATAGACTACCATCCGTTCCTGTGTCTCTGAGTCGAAGGCTGATGCTATCAACTTGTACTTGTTTCCCTTGAAGTGCTGGAAGTAGCGTACCCGGTCTTCTGCGATGGGATAGTCAAGCAGCAGCTTCTCGATGAGCGGACAGTACCATGTCTTGAACTGTTCTGCCGTTGGGGTATGTCCTCCAGGGAAGTGATGGCTGTTCATATAATGCTTCAGGAAAAGTGGCTCGAAGTGTGCCAGTGTGTCTTCGTCACCGAAGAGTCCCCACACGCGATCCTTATTATATATATTACAGCAGTCGAACTGGTGTGCTTCCAGTTCCTCGAACTCGCTGATGAGGTATTCGCCGATGGTGAAGTCCTGCTTGCCGTCAGCCCGTGGTGACTTGTATTGATGGCTGCCGATACGTTCGCGGAGGAAGTCAGACATCTTGAAGTGCGGGTTGCCGAGTAGGGCAGGGATGCCAACAATCGGGGAGATCATCTGTGCATAGAACGACCCGCAGCTGTTGCCCACGAGCACGTCAGGCTTCTCTTTATCACATATCTCTCGGATGAGCCTGATGGCATCATTAGGGTGGAGTGGGAGGTCAGGAGTCAGCACATTAGCTTTCCCCTCAAAAGCCTCCCTCAATGCCACAGCCGGCACACACTGGCCACTGGCATAAAATCCGTGAAGGAACAATATCGTCTTTTCTTTCGTCATCTTCCTTTTATTATATACTATCCTTGATAATCATATAGGCCAGTTAGAACTCTTCCAGAGTTGGAAGATTCTCCTCTTGAAAAAATCTCTTCTGTCCATGGTCTAGTAATAAAAACATTTAAATCTGACTGCAAAAATAATCATAATTCACGGATTTTTCCTATTTTTGTACCAACATTTTTGATTGTTTATAACAAACCCTACACAAAAGACCATTTTATATGATGAAAAAGTATTTCCTGGCGATTATCGCCGTTATGCTATTGACTATGCCTGCAATGGCTCAGGCCAAGAAGGGTAAGACCCTTGAAGTGAGTTTTAACTATCTGAAGCAGGCAGGCCCTGGCTCCAACCAGTATGCCGTCTGGATTGAGAACGAGAAGGGTGAGGTGGTGAAGACACTCTTCGTGACCTCTTTTACCACGAAAGGCCGTGTGCGAGGCAACGAACAGCCGATGCGTGGCTACTTGAAGCGTCCTAATTGTGTTCCGACTTGGGTGAAGACCGTCAAGGCTGAAAGCCTCTCAGACCAGCAGCTGGATGCCGTAACGGGTGCAACGCCGAAGGCTAACGGCAAGCAAACATTCTCTTGGGACTTCACCGACCAGCAGGGCAAGAAGGTGAAGGATGGCAAGTACTACGTGAAGGTGGAGGCTACGCTCTATCAGGCCAGTAGCATCGTCTATACTGGCTCTTTCTCATCGAAGGACAAGGCTGGCAACGTGGCGCTCACCTCGAAACTCTCAGAGCCTAATGAGACGCATAAGGACATGATAACCGACGTGAAGGCTGTTATCAAATAATGTCTTCTGCCAGTGACTGTGCTTTGTCACGGAACAAAGGTGCATTCACGTTGGGAGCCTTTTCGATAGTCCAGCCTGTCTTCTGCATCTTGTCAGGAGTATTCCTGCCGCTGACGATGCCTACATAGTCAGCAGCCACCATCGTATCGAGGGTAGCGAAAGTGACAGTGAACTCAGCACGGAGGAAGTCATTCCTGCCATTGGCTATCATGTCATACAGTTCCTGGCTCATATCATCGACGTATGATGCAATGGCATACTCTATATCATCCTTCTGCCAGTCGAGCTGGGAATGTATATAGACCTGCCGCTTCTGATGCAGAAAACTATATGCGGTCTCTATGCTGTCCTTCGTAATCATTCGTCGTAGCCTACAGTCTCATGCAATTATCAATAAGATTAGTTCCCATATTTGACATTGTTTGTGAAGATGATATATAATTTCTTTGCGGAAGTTAGGATTATCTGCATATTTTCTGCAAAGATACGAAATAGAAATGAGAAAAGATGCATTATTTCACATTCTTCTTGTTTTTCTCGCATTTTTTTCCTATTTTTGCAGCGATTTGAAACTATAACTCCAAATGTTATGAGCGAGAAATTTCCATATGGCTATGATTTGAATGCCTATATCGACAAGGCGTTCGGACTGCTGAAGGCTTCTGATTCTTTTTATAAACCAACTTATCATTCAAAGCAAAATGAAGAAGATATTATGTATGTTAATTCCTATGATGCTTGTGGCCTGCGGAGGTGGCAAGAAGTCACCTCAGGATGGTGGTCACAGTATTAGCATCGACAGTGCTACCGCCACTCAGATAAATGCAGAGGATGCTGACTATGTTCCTCAGCGATCCGACTATTCTTTCCGCTCGGATGTGCGTACAATCACAGAAGATGGCGAAGTACGCTGGGATTCCATCATCGTCTATCTGACTGACGCCAAGGGACATCGGCTGGAATTGTATAGTCAGGCCCAGCCGTTAGACACATTGCAATGGGATAAGGGCAGCATAGGGGAAATTTTGGAGGATGACTGGAACTTCGACGGTATTCCCGACCTTCAGGTGTGTACCGGGCCGATGAACGGATTCGGTAACTATACCTATGATGTATGGCTTTGGAATGAAGAGACACACAGGTTCGAGGAGCTGAAGTACGATGGTGAGATTTACAGCCCGTCAATCGACCATGACAATAAGAGTATCGTCAGTGTCTGGCGGCTTGATGATGATGTGGAAATCATACGGTACAAGTGGAAGGACGGTAAACTCGTTGAGTCGGAACGTGAACAAATGTCTGCCAGTGACTTGGCGGAAGACTAAATAATATTCAGAATATGGAGAGTAATTATCTGCAGAAAGAACCTTTGGATGGCCTTAACAAAGAGGCTGTTCTTGATGGCCCCAACGGCACATCAACACATGCTTTCACAGGAAAGCAAGAGAATAATCCTGATAAAGACGATAATGACGAAAATTTGTCATGGCACACAAGTGAAACATAAGGGAATCATCTGCGGCATACTAGCAGCTGTTTGTTACGGCACCAACCCATTAGGAGCCTTGCCGCTCTACGCAGAGGGCGTGAATACGTCATCCGTTCTTTTTTTTCGCTTTTCTATAGCTACGGTGATACTGGGTGTCGTCCTTATAGCTAATCGCAAAAGCTTTGCAGTGACAAGAACCGAACTAACGACGATGGCCTGTCTTGGAGGTTTGATGGCGGCATCCAGCCTGACCTATTACCAGAGTTTCCATTACATGGATGCTGGCATTGCTTCTACCATCCTGTTCGTCTATCCTGTGATGGTAGCTGTAATCATGGCTACATTCTTCCGAGAGAAGGTTACGGCTACAACCATTTCTTCCATTATCCTTGCTTTAGTTGGTATCGGGTTGCTATACAAGGGCGATACTGGTGTCTCACTCAATATGATGGGTGTGTTTCTGGTGATGGTGTCCTCGCTGACTTATGCCGTCTATATCGTGATTGTCAATCAGTCGAGCATTCGTATGTCGACAATGAAACTCACGTTTTATGTGTTGCTGATATGCATGACGTGCCTGCTGGCCTATTCATTTACTTCGCCCGACTTGCATTTGATGTTGCCACCATCGCCCCGTGCGTGGTTTTTTGCCTGTTGGCTGGGGCTGGTGCCAACGGTTCTTTCGCTGGTATTCATGACCATAGCCGTTCATGAGGTTGGTGCCACACCTACAGCTATCATGGGAGCCTTGGAGCCATTGACGGCCGTAGCCATCGGCGTGTTGGTCTTCGGTGAATTATTTACTTTAAGGCTTGCCGTTGGAATCGTGCTCATCCTTTCTGCCGTATTGTTGATAGTGATGGGTAAAAGTTTCCATTTGCGAACCATCACACATACAATAACGGCACTCGTCAGGAAAACTTGGCGTTGGAAATCATGAGAATTATGGCTAAGAGTAAAATCTTCTTTATATCTTTAAGAATGCTGTCTTTAGTTATCATTGACTTTGTCTTCCTCACTCATGACTCAGCATTTCGGCCAAGCACGATTGCTCTCGCAGTTCGTTCGTTTCTTTTTGGTTATATCCTATCGGACGGAATTGTTTTTGCTTATCGCTGTAAACGAATCCATGTCCATATAGGTAGTCCTTTATGTCCTTTGGTTCTGCCCCGAAGTTATAGCACAAGGATTCCAGCGTGTCAAACTCTTCATCCCTCAGAAGCATGTTGACGCTAGAAACCAGTATTGCAGGGTCTTTCGGTAAGAAGTCCATTATAAGCCTCTCCAATTGATAGTGTTACTTCTTTCTAAGCAGTACGACATTCTCTACGTGAGGCGTATGGGGGAACATGTCTACAGGCTGAACCTCAGCAACACGGTAAGCTTCATCGAGCATCTGTAGGTCGCGGGCTTGAGTGGCAGGATTGCATGATACGTAGACTATTCGGTCGGGAGCAGCACGCAGGATTGTCTTTATCACATCGGGATGCATGCCGGCTCTAGGTGGATCGGTTATGATGACGTCTGGATTCCCATATCGGGCAATGAACTCCTCGTTGAGTATGTCCTTCATGTCGCCTGCAAAGAAAAGAGTGTTGTCGATGTGGTTTATCTCAGAGTTGACTTTTGCATCTTCTATGGCTTCAGGCACGTATTCTATACCGATGACTTGACGTGCGTCACGGGCTATGAAGTTGGCGATGGTGCCAGTGCCGGTATAGAGGTCATAGACCAGCTCGGAACCTGTTAGCTCGGCGAATTCGCGAGCTACGCTGTATAAGTGATAAGCTTGATCTGTATTGGTCTGATAGAAGCTCTTGGGGCCTACCTTGAAACGCAAATCCTCCATTGTTTCAAAGATATGATCAAGTCCTTTATAGAGGAGAATCTCCTGGTCCCCTATGGTGTCGTTACACTTTTGGTTGTCCAGGTAGAGAAGGGATGTGATCTGTGGGAACATATCAGCGATGTGCCGTAAGAGAGCCTTCGCTTTATTTTCGTCATCAGGCTCGTCATAATGGAACTGTATGATGACCATCCACTCGCCAGTGTTCGAGTTGCGTATGATGACGTCGCGCAGTAATCCCCTCTGCTGTCTAAGGTCGAAGAATGAAAGGTCGTTTCGGATGGCGTAACTGCATATTTCGTTGCGTATCTGGTTATGCAGGTCGTCCATAAGCCAGCACTTGTCGATGGGGAGTATCTTGTCAAAAGCACCAGTAATATGGAATCCGATTGCCGGTACGTCTTTAAGACTTTGACTCTCATCGTAGGGCAGCGTTTCGATCTGCTCTTTTGTGAGATACCGTTTGTTGGCACAACCGTAATCGAGCTTGTTTCGATACTCTTGTGTCTTCACGCTTCCTAAGATAGGGCGAAACTCTGGCAAGGGTATCTTGCCGATGCGCGATAACTGGTCATAAACCTGCTGCTGCTTGAATCGAAGCTGTTCTTCGTAAGGTAGGTTCTGCCACTTACAGCCTCCACAAATTCCGAAATGGCTGCAGAAGGGGGTCGCGCGTACATTACTATAATTAATGAATCTCACAACTTCGCCCTCAGCAAAGGAGTGTTTCTTGCGCCGTATCTGAACATCGCACACATCACCAGGGACGCAGTAAGGTACAAATACCACGAGCTCATCCCAGTGGAACAGACACTTGCCTTCTGCAGCGATAGCCTCTATCTTTACGCTCTCTAGAAGCGGTAAGGGTTTCTTCTTTCTTGCCATATTTCTTGTTTTGGGTGGCAAAGTTACGAAATAATTATTAAAAATCCGTGTTAATCCGTGTAATCCGTGCCAAAAAAACAAAAAATAAAAGGTTAGTATGGCATTTTTCGATTATTTTCTTTGTATTATCCCCAAAAAATAGTAACTTTGCGGAATTAAAGGACATAACATTTATAAACAATTAAAAAATATCAACTTACTGACTTATGAGCCAAAAAAGAGTCTACCTGTTCGGCAATGGTAAGGCCGAAGGTAATGCAAAGATGCGTGAGGAACTAGGTGGCAAGGGTGCAAACCTTGCTGAGATGAACCTGATTGGTGTTCCTGTTCCTCCAGGTTTTACAATCACTACTGACTGCTGTAACGAGTACTATCAGGTAGGTCAGGAGAAAATTATGGAGCTCCTGAACGATGATGTGATGGCAGCTGTGAAGCACATTGAAGTGCTGATGAATTCCAAGTTCGGCGACAAGGAGAATCCCCTGCTCGTTTCTGTACGTTCTGGTGCCCGTGCATCTATGCCCGGTATGATGGACACCATTCTAAACCTGGGTCTCAATGATGAGGTGGCTGAGGGTATGGTCAAGAAGACTAACAATCCTCACTTCGTATACGACAGCTATCGCCGTTTCGTACAGATGTATGGTGATGTGGTGCTCGAGATGAAGCCGGTCAATAAGACAGACATTGACCCGTTTGAGGAAATCATTGAGAAGGTGAAGGAAGAGCGTGGCGTGAAGCTGGATAAGGACCTGAGCGTAGACGAGTTGAAGAAACTTGTTAAATTGTTCAAGGAAGCTATCAAGGAGCGTACAGGCAAGGAATTCCCTAATGATCCTATCGAGCAACTCTGGGGGGCTATTTGCGCCGTGTTCCGCTCTTGGATGAATGAGCGTGCAATCCTGTACCGCAAGATGGAAGGAATCCCCGACGAGTGGGGTACAGCCGTTAGCGTAATGGCTATGGTATTTGGTAACATGGGTGACACCTCAGCTACCGGTGTATGCTTCAGCCGTGATGCTGCCAATGGTGAGAACCTCTTCAATGGTGAGTATCTGGTGAATGCCCAGGGCGAAGATGTTGTGGCTGGTATTCGTACACCGCAGCAAATCACAAAGATCGGCTCTCAGCGTTGGGCTGAGCGCGCAGGTATCTCAGAGGAGGAGCGCGTAGCCAAGTATCCCTCGATGGAGGAGGCCATGCCTGAGATTTATCAGCAGCTGAACGGCATTCAGGAGAAGCTCGAGGAGCACTATCGTGATATGCAGGATATGGAGTTCACTGTACAGGAAGGCAAGCTTTGGTTCCTCCAGACCCGAAACGGTAAGCGTACTGGTGCTGCCATGGTGAAGATTGCCATCGATCTGCTGCACGAGGGCAAAATTGATGAGAAGACTGCCATTCTGCGCTGCGAGCCCCAGAAACTTGATGAACTGCTGCACCCCGTGTTCGATAAGAAAGCTCTTTCTACTGCTAAGGTAATCGCTCAGGGTCTGCCCGCATCGCCTGGTGCAGCCTGTGGTCAGATCGTGTTCCACGCTGACGATGCTCAGGAGTGGCACAAGGATGGTCACAAGGTGGTGCTCGTTCGTATCGAGACATCACCCGAGGACCTCGCAGGTATGTCTGCTGCTGAGGGTATCCTGACAGCACGTGGTGGTATGACCTCTCATGCAGCAGTTGTGGCTCGTGGTATGGGTAAGTGCTGTGTATCGGGCGTAGGCTCACTGAACGTCAGCTATGTAAATAAGACTGTCGAGATTGATGGTACAGTATATAAGGAGGGTGACTATATCTCTCTGAACGGTTCTACAGGTCAGGTTTATGCCGGTGAGGTGACCACCAAGGCTGCTGAGCTTTCTGGTGACTTCAAGGAGTTGATGGACCTCTGCGACAAGTACACCAAGCTGCAGGTTCGTACCAATGCTGACACACCGCGCGATGCTCAGCTGGCTCGTGAGTTCGGTGCCAAGGGTATCGGTCTGACTCGTACGGAGCACATGTTCTTCGAGGACAAGAAGATCATCGCCATGCGTGAAATGATCCTCTCGAAGGATGCTGCAGGACGCGAGAAGGCTTTGGCAAAGCTGTTGCCCTACCAGAAGGCCGACTTTAAGGGTATCCTTGAGGCTATGGACGGTCTGCCTGTGAACATCCGTCTGCTCGATCCTCCTCTCCATGAGTTCGTTCCTCACGATCTTGCTGGTCAGGAGACTATGGCTAAGGAGATGGGGGTCAGCGTTGAGGACATCAAGCGTCGTGTAGACTCTCTGGCAGAGAACAACCCGATGCTGGGTCATCGCGGTTGCCGTCTGGGTATCACCTTCCCTGAGATCACAGCCATGCAGACCAAGGCTATTCTTGGTGCCGCCTGCGAACTGAAGAAGGAGGGTAAGAACCCGATGCCGGAAATTATGGTTCCGCTGATTGGTACACTCTACGAGCTGAAACAGCAGAAAGAGGTCATCCAGCAGGCTGCCAAGGAGGTATTCGACCAGGAGGGTATTGAGGTTGAGTTTGAGATTGGTACGATGATTGAGATTCCTCGTGCAGCCCTGACTGCCGACCGTATTGCTACTGAGGCTCAGTACTTCTCATTCGGTACTAACGACCTGACACAGATGACCTTCGGCTACTCGCGTGATGATATCGCTTCGTTCCTGCCTGTATACCTCGACAAGAAGATCCTGAAGGTTGACCCGTTCCAGGTTCTTGATCAGAAGGGTGTCGGTAAACTCATCAAGTATGCCGTGAAGAGCGGTCGCGAGGTTCGTCCTGAGTTGCGCTGCGGTATATGTGGTGAGCATGGTGGTGAGCCCAGCTCCGTGAAGTTCTGCGCCAAGATTGGTATGAACTACGCCAGTTGCTCTCCATTCCGTGTGCCCATCGCTCGTTTAGCCGCCGCGCAGGCTGCCGTGGAGGAGTAAGTCAACTCTGACATGTTTAATTGAGGGACTTGTCCGTTTGGGCAGGTCCCTTTTTTTGCCCAAAGTAGAACGAATGCTCTTTTTTTTCGTTTGTGTGTCTTTTTTTTGCTTATATCAAAAATTATTTGTAATTTTGCACGCTAGATTAATAAAAGCAGATAATTGATGAAAAGGATTTTGATTTTGATGCTCTGTTTTGCCTGCTTTCTTGGTGGGTATGCTCAGGGTATGAGTGACACTCAGGTAATGCAATTCGTTCAGAAAGAAGCCAAGGCTGGTACATCTCAGGCTCAGATTGTGACAAAACTTATTCAAAGGGGGGTGAAGATTGACCAGATTCGCCGTATCAAAAACCAATATCAGAGTCAGATTCAGAAGCGAGGCTTGTCAGGTTCTGCCGATGCAGCAATGAATCAGGTGGAAAGCAGAATGCGTGCAGATAATGGTCGTAAAGAACGTGCCCTCGTATCTGGCAATACGCAGCAGGAAGAAACCCAAGCTGAACAGGAGGCTGATTTAGACTATGCTCAGATTCAGCAAAACATTAATAATCAGGAAACGGTTAAGGCTGGCCCTGATGACTTGAAAGTCTTCGGACGTGATATCTTCAACAACCGACTGCTCTCGTTCGAACCCAACATGAATCTTGCTACACCCCAAAACTACGTATTGGGCCCTGGCGATCAAGTTGTGATTGATATATATGGCGCATCACAGAAGACAGAGATATTGACTGTAAGTCCCGATGGTACCATCACGGTTCCCGGCTATGGTCCAATTCAAGTTAGTGGAATGACTGTAGCTGCTGCAAAACAGAAAT
Organism: Prevotella sp. UBA2444; assembly: GCA_002342665.1. Taxonomy (GTDB): domain Bacteria; phylum Bacteroidota; class Bacteroidia; order Bacteroidales; family Bacteroidaceae; genus Prevotella. Next base: position 181,249 of record DDQK01000025.1, on the reverse strand, counting down.
TACGCAGCAGTCTTGGTACCCGTTATGCCAGTAGCAATCTCGACTTGACTGTAGGACAGACACGTACCATCATGGTGAATGTGATGGGAGAAGTGAAAGTTCCTGGTACTTATACGCTTAGTGCCTTTGCAACAGTATTCCATGCTCTGTATATGGCTGGCGGTATTAATAATCTTGGTACGCTGAGAAACATCAAGGTATTCCGTCAGGGGCGTCAGATAACAGTGGTTGATGTCTACGAATATATCCTTCATGGCAGGTTAGCTGGTAATGTCCGTTTGATGGACAATGATGTTATCCAGGTTGGTCCGTACGATTGTCTCGTCGGTATTAACGGTAATGTGAAGCGTCCGATGTTCTACGAGATGCGTCCCAATGAGTCTGTAAAGACTTTGGTAAAATATGCCGGTGGATTCACAGGCGATGCCTATCAGAAGAGTCTCCGTTTGGTTCGTAAGACAGGAAGTCATTATAGCGTATTCAATGTAAATGAGTTTGATATGGCATCATTCAAGGTTGCAGATGGTGATGCTGTAGAGGTAGATGGCATCCTGAACCGTTATGAGAATATGGTGGAGATTACTGGAGCCGTATTTCGTGCGGGCAAATATCAGTTGGGCTCAGACGTTAATTCTGTCAAGACGCTGATTGAGCATGCCGATGGATTGACCGAGGATGCTTTTACCGCTCGTGCGGTGCTGAACCGAATGAAAGATGATCGTACCCGAGAAGTATTGTCAGTAGACGTCCAAGGTATTATGAACGGAACTGTAGCAGACATACCCCTTCGCAATGAGGACGTGTTGTTCATTCCCACCCAGGCTGAAAGGGTAAGCGAGCGAACGCTGACGATTACTGGAGAAGTGATGAGTCCCGGCACATACGAATATGCTGACAATATGACTTTGGAGGATTTCGTGCTTCAGGCAGGAGGCCTTACGGATGCAGCATCTACAGTGAAAGTCGATGTTTCTCGAAGAATCCGTGATCCCAAGTCTACAAAGGCAGGGCAGGAAATCTCAAAGACATACAGTTTTGCTTTGAAGGATGGTTTCGTGGTTGATGGTACTAAAGGTTTCGTGCTGGAGCCGTATGACATTGTTCAGGTTCGTCGCTCACCAGGTTATCTTTTGCCGCGTAACATCAGAGTAGAGGGTGAGGTTACTTTTGAGGGAGATTTCACACTTGAGAAGAAGAATCAGCGTCTTAGCGACGTCATCAAGATGGCGGGTGGCATAACGGATCAGGCCTATGTTCGTGGAGCTCGTTTGGAACGCCGTATGACGGCAGACGAAAGGGCTCGTATGCAAGCTGCTATCCGATTTGCCCGACAGACAGCCGTAGGCAGAGACTCTATAAATCTGGCTATGCTGGAAACAAGTGAGTCTTTCCCTGTAGGTATCCATCTTGACGAGGCATTGGCTAATCCTGGAAGTGATGCTGACATAGTCCTTCGTGAGGGAGATCGTCTGATTGTTCCAGAATATAATGGTACGGTAAAGATTTCCGGAAATGTCCTTTATCCTATTACTGTCGCCTATAAACCAGGGAAAAATTATAAATATTATGTGAATCTGGCAGGCGGGTTTGGTCATCGGGCCAAGAAGTCAAAGACTTACATAATCTATCAGAATGCTACTGGTTCATTGGCTAAGAAAGGCGAAATAGAACCAGGTTGTGAACTGATTGTACCATCTAAGCCGGAGCGTAATGCATCAAATATTATGCAATGGGTCGGCCTGGGAACTTCATTTGCATCTTTGGCCACAATGATTGCTAGCATTGCTAACTTACTTAAATAATAATGAAATACAAATGGAAGAAAATAACAATATGATAGAACAGGAAGAGCAATCAATAGATTTTGGTAAGCTTTTCCGGGATTTGCTGAAGCATAAGAAACTTTATGTTAAAGTTTTGCCAGTAGCATTTTTGTTGGCTGCTATCTACTCTCTGAGTCTGCCGAACTACTATAATTGCGAGGTCAAGTTGAGCCCGGAAATGAGTGGTGGAAGTTCAGGTAGTAGTGGCCTTCTTAGTTTGGCAAGCAGTTTTGGCGTTAACCTGGGAAAGATGGGAGGTATGGGAACAGAAGCCCTATTCCCCACGCTCTATCCTGACTTGATGAATAGTGTTGACTTTAAGACAAGTCTGTTTCCTGTTCCCGTAACGATAGAAGGCGATAAGGAAAAGGGTGAGTCAGACCGAACTATTTCATACTATGATTATATGGAGAACGAGCAAAAGGCTCCCTGGTGGGGATTTATTCTGAAGGCTCCCGGTCAAGCTATTTCGTTTGTGAAAGAATTGCTTGGAGGCAAGAGCGCGGAAGAAGATTCCACCGTGGATCCTTTCCGTTTGACAGTTGAACAGACAGAAATCGTGAAGGCAATTGATAGAAATATCGTTTGTGATGTTGATAAGAAGACAATGGTCATCACCATCAATGTTAAGGATCAAGACCCTGTAATATGTGCTGTCATGGCAGACACGGTGAAGAATCGTCTTCAGAAGTTCATCACGGATTATCGTACAAGTAAGGCCCGGGTTGATTTGGAATACAATCGTAAACTCTATGCTGAGACCAAAGCGCGTTATGAAAAAGCCCGCCAGAAGTATGCAGAGTTTACCGATGCTAATCAGGATGTCATCTTGCAGACGGTGCGTCAGAAGCAGACCGATCTTGAAAATGAGATGCAATTGCATTACAATGCGTTCACACAGGTTGCTGCACAGCTAATGGCTGCCGAGGCAAAGGTGCAGGAAGAAACACCTGCTTTCACTACGCTGCAGAGTGCTACGGTGCCTGTCAGAAAGTCTGGTCCCAAGCGTGCTCAGATGTGTTTGATTTTCCTTTTCCTTGCATTTCTGGGTACAACGGCATGGATACTTTACAAAGAGGATGACCTGAAGCCGCTTCTCGGACTAAACTGATTTCTGCATCAGCAGAGATGCCCAGGAGCTACAATCTTTTTGGGATAGAAGGGTGAGGCCAAGTGTCTCACCTTTTTCTTTTAGGAGAGCGATGTCGTCAGTATAGAATCCGCTGAGTATTAGATATGCTCCGGGGGCCATCTTCTGGCAGAAAACAGGGAGATCTGCCAGTAGGATGTTTCGGTTGATGTTGGCCATTATTAAATCGAATTGCCCTTCCACCTTATTTAATATAGTAGAATCGCCCAATATTGATTCAAACTGACTGTCGACTTGGTTGATAACAGCATTGTGACGGGCATTGTCAACAGACCATTCGTCTATATCGTAGCCGATGGCTTCGTTTGCTCCGAGTTTCAAGGCGCATATAGAAAGAATGCCAGTGCCAGTGCCGCAATCGAGTACACGTATGCCCTTCAACTTGAGGTCGAGTAGGGTAGAGCAGATCATCTGTGTTGTCTCATGAGTGCCAGTACCAAATGCCAGCTTGGCATCAATCTCTATAGAGATAGTCTCTCCGGAAATAGAGTCAGGCAAGTGACGGCCATCATGAATGACGATGGTACGAGGGGCGTTGTCGGCTGAATCCAAGTTACCTTTGACGACGATGGGGTCAAACCCCTCCTGTTCCCATTGTTCATTCCAGTCTCGGTCTTCAGCTTCGCTTACATTGTATGTGATAGTGGTACCTTCGAAGGGAAAGTCGTTCAAACAGTCTTTGAGTGCCTGTTCTTCGTATAATGCCTGCTGGATATATCCGGTAAGACCTGCTTCTGTCTCTTCGAATGTTTCGAACCCGGCTTCGCCTGCCAATGCTGCCAATATGTCGCTGGCATCAGTGCTGAAAGGGGAAATAGTGAATTTTACCTCGTAATATTTCATATCGGATGTTAAATTTTGGTGCAAAATTACAAAAATTAGGGAAAAACCTACCGTAGTTTAGGGTTTTTCCCTAATTTTGCAGTGAAAAAGAGTATAATTTTGCATTGTGAATCATTAAAATAGTAAAGAATATGAAGAAACTACTCCTTATCTCATTACTCATCGGGGCTATGCCTCTGGGAATGGCAGCTCAGGATGATGATCTCTATTTTGTATCTAAAAAGAAGAATGTAGAGAATGTGACCGACGACTATGCCATGCCTCGTGGTACCTATTACTCGGGGAGCAACCGGAGCGTGGACGAATATAATCGCAGGTCGAGTTATTATGAGCAGATAGACTCTACGGTGTCTGACGTGATAGACTTCAGTGCAGAAAGGGGTGTATATCCTGACTCTATCGCTGATGACGATTTCAAACTGACTAAGAAGATGAGTCGTTTTGACGACTATGATATCAGTTTAAATGATGCTTTCTGGGCAGGCTACAATGCCGGGCGTAACGACTGGGGCTGGTACTCGCCGTGGTATTTCGATCGCTATGGGTGGTATGATCCCTGGTATTATGGTCCCTACGTCTGGGATCCCTGGTATTACGGTTATACGGGTTGGTATGGCCCAAGCCTTTCCCGCTGGGCATGGAGGTATCATTATTGGGGATATCCTTACTATAACACCGTCTATTATGTAGGAAGTGGTCGTCATTATGGTAACAACCATACAGGCACCATTCGTCACGGGAACATGAATGGCCGGGTTTATGGCGGTTCGTCTTATAGGCGAGGCGGAAGGGTTGCTTCTTCACGTGTAGGTTCATTGACCAATCGCTCTGTAGGTGGACACAGGGCTTATGGCTCTTCGAGTGCAGCATCCCGTAGTGTTGGCAGTCACAGTTCTTACAATCGTAGCAGAGGTTCTTCTGTGTCACACAACTCTTCATTCTCTCGCAGTTCCTCTTATGGAGGTGGCAGCTTCGGAGGAGGCGGAGGTTCACGTGGCGGTGGTTTCAGCGGTGGCGGTGGTGGCGGCCATTCCGGTGGTGGCCATGTCGGCGGCCGTAGGTGAATTGATATTAACAGATAATAGATAGCAGAAAAAGTTATGATGAAGAAGATATATTTCGCAGCATTCGCTTTGGCATCAGTGATGCCAGTGGCTGCACAGGATACTTATGAGAGTGGTCGACTGTTGGGCAGTGACTTGAACGGAACAGCCCGATATGTGGGTATGGGTGGTGCGATGGAAGCTCTTGGAGCTGACATCTCAACCATTTCCACCAACCCTGCAGGTATCGGACTCTTCCGCCATTCAGCCGTTAGCGCCTCTATGGGATTGGTTTCGCAGCAGGATGTCAACAAATACGACGGACTGGGAAAAACCAACCTGAGTTTCGACCAGGCAGGTTTCGTCTATTCACTGCGTACCAACAGGCGTTCGTACATCAACCTTGCCTTCAACTACCATAAAAGCCGCAACTTCGATCAGATCCTTTCGGTGGCTGACCATGCCATCAGGGATGCCTCTTCGAACATGCAGACGGCTCTGAAGGATCAGCGGGGTGACTATAAGCTTGACTACAATAAGGATGGTCAGCTAATAGGTTTTCGGGGAGGCTCTGAAGCCTACAACTTCAGTCAGATGGACTGGCTGAATGCCAATGTGCTTTCCGATGAAGAACGGACTACTAAAGATGGGAAGGAAGTGGTAGATCTCTTCTTGAATCCTATAGCTGCCGATACCTATAATTTCGATCGTGCCCATCGTGGCTGGATTGCCGATTTCGATTTCAACATCAGTGGCAACTCTAACGATCGTTTCTTCTGGGGCGTGACCGTGGGAATCAAGTCTGTTAAATATAAGGGTCGCAGTGGCTATGCCGAGGGTCTGCGCTTTATGGATGGAGAAGATGCCGGTATCGTGAGCTATGGCGATGAGCGTAAGATTGACGGTACAGGCTTCGATATCAAGGCTGGTGTCATCTTCCGTCCTGTAGAGTCGTCGCCGTTCAGAATCGGACTGTCTGTTTCTACCCCCACTTGGTATGACTTGAAGTCTTCCAACCTGACTGCCATAAGCAATGAGAGTGCGATGGGAGCTCTTGTTGATGGTGGATACACGACAGATGGCGATATCAGTAATACCTACAAGTTTAAGTACTTTACTCCCTGGAAGTTCGGTGTGAGTCTCGGACATACTATTGGTACCAGTATAGCTCTCGGTGCCAGCTATGAGTATAGTGCCTATGGTGCCAGCAAGAATCGCATCAATGACGGTAGTTCATACGATTGGTACTATGACACCTACTATGAGCACTCTCACACTGACGAGCTGATGAAGCACAATACCGAACAGGTGATGAAGGGTGTTTCTACCCTAAAGCTTGGCGCAGAATTCAAACCCGTTCCAGAACTGGCAATTCGCTTGGGCTACAACTATGTGACAGCTGCATACGAAGAAAATGGTATACGTGACCAGACAATCAACTCGCTGGGTGTATATTATGCTTCCACATCTGACTACGTCAACTGGAAGGGCACTAACCGTATCACCTGTGGCTTGGGCTACAAGGCAGGCCCCATGAATATTGACCTGGCCTATCAGTATAGTGGTACCAATGGTAAATTCTATCCCTTCCAGCCCGATCTTGACCAGGCGGCCAAAGTACAGGCTGCTGATGTAAGCAACAAGCGCCATCAGGTGCTTCTGACTCTCGGATACACTTTTTAGAATGTAACTTGAATATAAATGCGGTTGAATGCAAATTCAGCCGCTTTTTTTTGTTTATTCGATTGAAAAGTTGTATCTTTGCGCGATAAAACGTAAATCATAAATAATAGAAAGTATATGAAGAAACTTTTATTGGGAGACGAGGCTATTGCCCAAGGTGCCATCGATGCAGGGCTTAGCGGTGTCTACGCCTATCCCGGTACTCCTTCTACCGAAATTACCGAGTATATTCAGGACTCGAAGTTAGCCAAGGAACGCGGCATTCACAGCCGTTGGTCTACAAACGAGAAGACGGCCATGGAGGCTGCGCTTGGCATGTCATATATGGGCAAGCGTGCATTAGTTTGCATGAAGCATGTGGGTCTGAACGTTTGTGCAGACCCTTTTGTCAACTCTGCAATGACCGGTACTAACGGAGGTCTGATAGTGCTGGTGGCCGATGATCCTTCGATGCATTCGTCGCAGGATGAGCAAGACAGCCGTTTCTACGGTAAATTTGCGATGATTCCCACACTTGAGCCAAGCAGTCAGCAGGAAGCTTATGATATGATGGAGAAGGCATTTGATCTTTCAGAGAAGATGAGCCTTCCCGTTCTGATGCGTGTTACCACACGAATGGCCCACTCCCGTGCCGTTGTGGAAGTGAAGGATACGCCGCGTGAACAGAATGCTCTCAATTATAATGCTCAGGCAAGCAACTGGGTTCTGCTCCCGGCATTTGCCCGTAAGCGTAATGTGGTGGTTACGGGCCAGCAGCCCGTTCTTGAGCAGATGGCTGTTGACAGTGAGTATAATAAGTATATTGATGCCAATGACCATAAGTTGGGAATCATTGCCAGTGGCATTGCCTATAACTATCTGATGGAGTGCTATCCTGAAGGCTGTCCATATCCCGTGCTGAAGATTTCGCAGTATCCGATTCCCAAGAAACTTATCCGTCGCATGACTGATGACTGTGAGTATGTGCTGATAGCCGAAGAAGGCCAGCCCTTCATCGAGGATCAGGTAAGAGGCGTGATGCCCGGCAATGCGATCATCAAGGGTCGTCTCACAGGTGAACTGCCCCGTACTGGTGAGCTCAATCCCGATTTCCTGAAGAAGGCCCTTGGCATCGAGAGCAAAGAGAATTATGCTCCTTGTGAGGATGTCACTCCACGTCCGCCTGCTCTCTGTCAGGGATGTGGACACCGCGATGTCTATACAGCCCTCAACGAAGTACTCCGCGAATATCCCAATGCCCGTGTGTTTGGCGATATCGGTTGCTATACGCTGGGTTTCCTGCCTCCGTACAAGGCCATCCATTCTTGCGTAGATATGGGAGCATCCATCACTATGGCCAAAGGTGCTGCTGATGCCGGCCAATGGCCTGCCATTGCTATCATCGGCGATTCCACGTTCACGCATAGTGGCATGACAGGACTTCTCGATGCCATCAACGAGAATGCCGACATCACCGTAATCATCAGCGACAACTTGACAACGGCCATGACTGGCGGGCAGGATTCTGCCGGAACCAATAAGTTTGAGGCTATCTGCAAAGGCCTTGGACTCTCAGAGGATCATCTGAAAGTAGTGAACCCGATTCCCAAGAATATGCCGGAGATCACTGCTGCTATCCGTGAAGAGATCAACTATCACGGCGTCAGTGTCATCATTCCTCGTCGTGAGTGCATGCAGACCCTTCAGCGTCACCTGAAGCAAAAGAAGGCTGCCGAGAAGAAATGAATTGTGAATAGTGAAAAAGTGAACAGTATGAAAACAGATATTATCTTATGCGGCGTAGGAGGACAGGGTATCCTTTCTATCGCGACCATCATTGGCGAGGCTGCCATGAAGGAGAATCTCTATATCAAGCAAGCAGAGGTGCACGGTATGTCACAGCGTGGTGGTGACGTTCAGTCCAACCTGCGAATCTCCAGCAATCCTATCAGCAGCGATTTGATTGCTCTCGGCAGTGCTGACGTGATTATCTCAATGGAACCGATGGAGGCTCTCCGCTATCTACCTTTCCTTTCGAAAGACGGCTGGATTATCACTTCGAGCGCTCCTTTCGTCAATATCCCGAATTATCCTGATATAGAGAAGATTAAGGCTGATCTTGCTGCGGTTAAGAATGTCATCGTTTTGGATATAGAACAGGCTGCCAAGGACAATGGTGTGCCCCGTTCTGCCAATGTGATTCTGCTGGGTGCTGCACAGAAGGCATTGGGCATTGAGTACGACAAGTTGGAAGATGCCATTCGCCGTGTTTTCGGTCGCAAGGGTGAAGCTATCGTAGAGGCTAACATCAAGGCACTGGCCATAGGAAGGGAGGCTCAGAAATGAACACTCCGATAAAGAGAGAAATAGTAGACGGCCTCGTTGCTCAGCTTGGCATCCAGGATTTTGCCAAGGCTACGATTCGCGAAGTGAAGCAAGTGGCAGCCAAGGCAGAGCAGGAGAGTGGGGTTGAGTTCATCAAGATGGAGATGGGCATCCCCGGACTGCCTGCTGCCCAGGTAGGTGTCGATGCTCAGATCAAGGCTCTTCAGGATGGTATTGCACACTCATATCCCGACATTCAAGGTGCACCAGTTCTGAAACAGGCAGCCTCGCAGTTCGTGAAGGCTTTTATTGGAGTTAACATCCAGCCTGAGGGCTGTGTGCCTGTAACGGGGTCGATGCAGGGAACGTTTGCTTCGTTCCTCACCTGCTCCCAATGCGATAGGCAGAAAGATACAGTACTCTTCATCGACCCGGGCTTCCCCGTCCAGAAGATGCAGTTGCAAGTGATGGGCGTGAAGTATGAGACGTTTGACGTCTATGACTTCCGCGGTGAGAAATTAGGCCCCAAATTGGAGAGCTATCTTTCGAAGGGCAATATTTGTGCCATCGTTTACAGTAATCCTAACAATCCTTCCTGGATTTGCCTCCGTGAAGAGGAACTGAAGGTGATAGGGGAACTGGCAACCAAGTACGACACGATTGTGATGGAAGACCTGGCCTATTTTGCCATGGACTTCCGTAAGAACCTCAGTACCCCCTTCGAACCCCCATATCAGGCCACCGTTGCCCGCTATACCGACAACTATATGCTGCTCATCAGTGGCTCCAAGGCTTTTAGTTATGCTGGTGAACGAATCGGTGTAACCTGTATCTCCGACAAACTGTTCCATCGCCACTTCACAGATTTGGCCAATCGCTACGAAGGTCTTCCCTTCGGTTTGGTATTCTCCACTCGTATGCTCTATGCTCTTTCCTCCGGCACCAGCCATAGTGCGCAGTTCGCCATGGCTGCCATGCTGAAGGCTGCCTATGAGGGACGCTATGACTTCCGCAAGGAAATCAGTGTCTATGGAGAACGGGCCCGGAAGTTGAAGGAGATATTCTGCCGTCACAATTTCTATGTGGTCTACGACAAGGACCTCGATGAACCGATAGCAGACGGATTCTATTTCACAATAGGCTATCCTGGCATGACCAGTGGACAACTGGCCCACGAACTGATGTACTATGGCGTTTCGGCCATCTGCCTCATAACCTGTGGCTCTGAGCAGGAAGGACTGCGCGTCTGCACTTCTTTCATCGAAGAACATCAGTACGATATGCTCGAAGAGCGTATGCAGATATTTGAAGAGAACAACCCTATAAAACAATAATTATGCAAAGTGATCCCAAGCAGTGCCTTTACTGCACCAATAATCAGACACTCCACGACCTGATGATAGAGATCTGTCAGCTGTCGGTGTCACGCGCTTTCCTGTTTAAGGAGCAAACCTATCGTGGCCGTTGTCTCGTGGCTTATAAAGACCATGTAAACGATCTTAACGAACTCTCTGACGAAGACCGTAATGCCTTCATGGCCGATGTGGCTCGAGTGACGAGAGCCATGCAGAAGGCTTTCAATCCCGAGAAGATCAACTACGGTGCCTATAGCGACAAGCTCTCGCACCTGCACTTCCATCTGGCTCCCAAATACGTTGATGGCCCCGATTATGGTGGCACGTTCCAGATGAATCCTGGCAAGGTATACCTCTCTGATGCAGAATATGCAGAGATGATTGAGAAAATTAAGCAGTATCTGTAATCATGGCAATTGTAAAACCATTCAAGGGAATCCGCCCACCAAAAGATTTGGTTGAGCAGGTAGAAAGCCGCCCTTACGACGTGCTCGACTCTGAAGAGGCACGTGCTGAGGCCGGTGACAATGAGAAGAGTCTGTATCATATCATCAAGCCCGAGATTGATTTCCCCGTAGGTACCTCTGAGTATGACCCTCGTGTCTACGAGAAGGCTGCCGAGAACTTCCAGAAGTTTCAGGATAAGGGATGGCTCGTCCAGGACGCTGACGAACATTATTATATCTATGCCCAGACGATGAACGGCAAGACGCAGTACGGACTGGTGGTATGTGCCCATACCGACGACTATATGGCCGGGCGTATCAAGAAGCATGAGCTGACCCGTCGCGATAAGGAGGAAGACCGCATGAAGCACGTCAGGGTAAATAATGCCAATATCGAGCCCGTTTTCTTCGCTTATCCCGACAACCAGGTGCTCAACGAACTGCTGATGCGCTATGCTGCCACCGAGCCCGAGTATGACTTCATCGCGCCTATCGATGGGTTCCGCCATCAGTTCTGGGTAATCTCAGACGAGCAGGACATGCAGACCATCACTGAAGAGTTCCGGAAGATGCCTTCATTGTATATCGCCGACGGGCACCATCGTTCAGCAGCGGCAGCACTCGTCGGAGCAGAGAAACAGAAGCAGAACCCCAACCATCGGGGCGATGAGGAGTATAACTATTTCATGGCCGTCTGCTTCCAGGCATCCCAGCTGACCATCCTCGATTACAATCGCGTGGTCAAAGACCTCAACGGCATGTCGTCCGAAGAATTTCTGGCTGCACTGCAGGTGAACTTCGTAGTGGAAGACAAGGGAACCGAAATCTACAAGCCACAGCAGCTGCACGAGTTCTCTCTCTATCTGGACCAGCACTGGTTCAGCCTGAAGGCTAAGGAGGGTACCTACGACAATAGCGACCCCATTGGCGTGCTCGATGTGGATATCTCCAGCCGACTCATCCTCGATGAGATACTGAACATCGGTGACCTGCGCTCTTCTCAGCGCATTGATTTCGTGGGAGGACTGCGTGGGCTTGGTGAGCTGAAACGCCGTGTGGACTCAGGTGAGATGCGTGCCGCACTGGCACTCTACCCTGTGTCGATGCAGCAGATCATGGATATTGCCGACTCTGGTAAAATCATGCCTCCGAAGGCAACTTGGTTTGAACCGAAATTGCGTTCGGGACTTGTTATCCACAAGCTCAGCTGATCTCTCAGACTTTCCTCGGAGCAAACCCTGACTTTGCCCGGAGCAAACTCCTACTTTGCTCCGGGCAAACTTGTCTTCAGCCGGTAACCCTGCTTCTGCTTACTTCAAGATGCCATTTTGCATGCCTTTTGTCAGATATTTGACACTTTTCTTGGTGGATTCGGTTTTTATTCTTATATTTGCCATGTCTTTTCTAACAATTAAAAACCTATAGGATTATGAGGAACTTCAGGATTTTCACGATGGTCTCACTCCTTGCCGTTGTAATGGGATGCTGGGCACAGCCATCAGAGGAGCAACAGTCAACTGTCTGTAATGCCGACGGAACTGTCACTTTCCGCTATTGGAACAAACATGCGAAGAATGTGCAGGTCGATGTACAGTTCGCTGGCAGGAAACCGATGCAGCGCGATGCGGATGGGGTGTGGACAGCCACTCTGGGTCCGGCAGCCCCAGACTTGTATCCCTATTGTTTCGTGGTCGACGGCGTGAGCATCATGGACCCGATGAACCCGCAATATTTCCCCAACGAAGGCTTCAAGAACAGTCTTCTGGAGATCAAGAATCCCAGCGCTCCGATGGTTAGCGACATCAAGAATGTGCCCCACGGACGTATGGAGTACATACACTACTATTCGAAAAGCCTCGGAGGCACCAACAATGCCATCGTCTATCTGCCGCCTGGCTATATGCGTGACCATGATAAGGACTATCCTGTGTTCTATCTCATCAGCGGCACCACCGATACCGAGGAGGTGTATTATAAGGTTGGCCGCGTGAACTACATTCTCGATAATCTCCTGGCCGAAGATGCTGCTCAGGAGATGATTGTCGTGCTGCCATACGGCAATCCCAGCAAGCTGCTTGTTAAACAACCGGAAGGCCAGAATATGCCTCAGACCCGTTTTGGGGGAAATGTATTTAGCCAAGACCTGATTAACGACCTGATGCCATACGTTGAGGCCAACTACCGTACCATCAACGATCCAGACCATCGGGCCATCGGAGGTTTCTCGCGTGGTGGTAATCAGGCACTGTTCAACGGCCTGAGCCATCTCGATAAGTTCTCCTATCTGTGCAGCTACAGCTCGTTTACATCTACCGACATTCCTGGCGTCTATGACAATGCCAAAGATACCAACTCCAAGATCAATCTCTTCTGGCTTGGCGTGGGTACAGATGATTTCCTCTATGGCACAGCCCGCGACTATATGGAGTTCCTCGACAAGAAAGGCATCCGAACCGTGAAGGAACTCACCACCGACAAGTTCGGACATACGTGGATGAATGCGCGCTATTTCCTCGATAAGACACTGCGACTGCTCTTCAACAAGAAAGCTTCCAAGGCAGCGATGGAGGCTGGCCAGCCAGCTCCTGCTGCCACGGGAAAAGAACAGCAGTTTACGCCAGGGGTGATGGCTCGCCTCTTCCCCAAGCCAATCATCTCGCCCGAATACGGTGAGGAGGGCATCACGTTCCGCTTCAAGGCTCCAGAGGCTGACAGCGTGAAGCTTGCCTGTGAGATGCTGCCAGACCTATTGCCGATGGAGCGCGATTCTGATGGCGTATGGAGCGTGACGCTATCCGGCTATCTGTATGAGACATTCGAGTACTGCTTCCTGATGGACAGCACCTATGTCACTGATCCTCAGAACATGTACATCCTGCCCTCAAGCGGTTTCAAGTTCAGCATTGCCGACAATCCCCGCTCGCCTTTCAATTTCGCATCGATGGGTGATATTCCTCATGGGCGCGTCAGCTATGACCTGGAACGTGGCGAGGCATGGTATATGTCACCTCAGCCTGAAGAGCCGAAGATGCCGGTTATGATACGACTGGTGCCGGAAGCCGGTGGTACGATGGAAGACTGGTTCAAGATAGGCGGTGCCGATGCCATTGCCGATCGTCTCATTGCCGACGGCAAGACCAAGCCGTGCATCATCACCACCAGCAGAATGGACTTTATGCAGGGACGGCCACAGATGCCAGGATTTAAGGTTAACACATTGCAGGCTGATGACTTCCCTACATGGTCACAACGTAGGCGTGCGCTTTTCAAATTGCTTATCGATATAGGCAAGCAGCCTGATGCAGAATTCCCCAGTTTTGGCAACGGACAGGGATTCCGTCGTGGTGGAGGCTTTGGGCGTGGCCGAGTTAATCGGGGCGGCCGAGGTAATCGCCGAGGAGGAAATTTCGGCCAGGGGGGGTGACAACGCTGGAGGTGGCGAAGAAAACTAACGCCTCCTGATGGTCATCAGCTCTTCCCACGACATCCTTTCAGCATAGGCCTCCTCGCCGTTTTTCCGGATATAGCGGATACAGGCGGGGCGGTCGCTGCTGAAGATGATCGAACACAGTTTGCCCATGAACGTATTGTGATACTTGCACTTACTGGCATCTACTTCGCATTCCGCACAGGTGTTATATCCATTCTTCCAACAGCATCTGCGGATGTTGCACCATGTGGCCGTCCTGTTCTTTCTGCACCCAGGACATTTGTCTTTCTGATATTTCTTGCAGGCTCCGCAATAGAGTCCGCAGGCAGCTATCAGTTCAGTGCTATTGATAATCGGTTTCATTGAGAAGTGGGGTTTGGAGTACATTTTTTGTTACGGGAACTTGTATGATAGTGATATATTTATCTGGATCTTTCTGGTTGTGCTGACCTTCCTCGAACTGTATGCGGTACAATCCGGCTATCTTGTAACCGTTGGTCTCAATATAGTGCATGACCTCGGCAAACGATTCGTTGATCGTGTCGTATGTTCCTGTATGCTTCAGGCACACAGCCTTCGGCACTTCTGGTAACTGCTTAAACTTGATGATATCAGTGTCGTCATACATAGCCTCCACCTGCAGGCAGTATTCGGTATCGATGTCCTCAGTCTTATACTCAGGCTCGTGTTCCATCGTGAAGCCATAGATAGGCAGTGTTCGTACGCATCCAATGCGCTGGATCTCAGGGTTGATGACGTTGTTAAAGAGAGGTATCAGGTCTTCTCTTCGTTTAAGCATCCGGCGATGAGAGGCAACGATAATAGCTGGCAGTCTCTGAATAGAGATGCGTTCCATATTGCTGATATGCATGATAGTATCACCCAATCGCTGCAGTTCGGCTCGTTTTGCCTTCAGTGCTTCAATTTGCTGTTCTGTCGCCTTTTTCTTTTCTTCGATTTGTGGGATGGTTGGAGTGTGAGTACCTTCGTCCAACAATTCGCGTATCTCTTCAAGCGAGAATCCGAGATTCTTCAATCTCAGGATAGCATTCAGCTGTTGCATTTGCGAAACGTGGTAGTAGCGGTAGTGAGTCCACTCGTCCACCTCCTTAGGTGCCAACAGCCCCAACTTATCGTAGTGGCGCAAGGTCTTAATCGTTACTCGGCAGAACTTTGAGAATTCTCCGATGGTCAATCTGATCTTCTTTGGCATAGTCTAATCCTTTCATCATTTTTCTCGACTGCAAATATAATACCTCCACTAAGGGGAGAGTCAAGAACGCCCCCTTTTATTTATGAATTTTTCACAAAAAAGCTTCGAAAAAGACCAGAAAACGACGAAATACGGAACTTCCGCCGCTCACCGGGGTCAGGTCCGGAGTTAAAGTTCGCCGACACTTGCAGCTGAGAGAATTTAGTTTTTGCCTATAGCCACAAATATTATTCCCTAGGGGCACAAACATTTGCGCCCCGGGCCGCAAATAATGATGCCTATAGGCGCAAACCAGTTCAAAGGCACTAAACTCCCACTTTAATGCCTGTAGATTCCCACTTTAGAGGCTTCCGTGTACCACTCGGAAGGCAGTGAGTAAAGGATTGAGAGTTTTAGAAATAAAAAAAATGAGGGCTTGCAGATGCTGCAGGCCCTCATTGGTGTATTGGGGTTATGAGTTATTTGATGAGGTCTACAGAGCGCTTGAGGAAGCGGTCGAGGGCCTCGCCACGGAGCATGCCGTTCTGCAGGAGCGCCAGGTCGATGAGCTGGTGGACAATGGAGTTGTCCTTGGCATAGTCGGCGATGACGGCCTGCCGCTTGTCCTTCTGTTCTTGGACGGCCTTCTCGGCCTCAGCCTTCTGGTCTTTCTCCTCCTGGGTGATCTCGTCCCACTTCTTCTTGTCCTGCTGCTGTCGGATGGCGGCCAGACGGGCCTCCTGTCCCTTCAGTTCAGCCTCGATGGGCTTCAGAGCCTCCTCGGTGGCCGCCTTGCTCTCGTCGAGCACGCGACGCACCAGCGGGTGGTCGGCGTTGAGCACCAGTGTGTAGGAGTCGGGCATCTGTCCGTAGAAGCCCATGCCCTGCTGGAATCGACTCATGTCCTTCATGCGGCGCATGTACTCGTTCTGGGTGATGACGACAGGACGTGCTCCGGCGCCGAGGGCATCGACCTGGACCATGAACTCGGCCTTGTCGAGCTTGGGCATCTGTGTGCGGAAGACGGCTGACAAATTGTCACTCTCTTCGTCGGAGAGGTCAGACTTCGGGGCGTCACTCTTGACGATGAGCCGGTCGATGATGTCGGCGTCGACACGTGTGAATCGGCTCTTCTCGAACTTCTGTTCCAGCGTCTGGATGGTGGGAACGTCGAGCTGTCCGTCGAGCAGCAGCACGGAGTAGCCCTTGTCCTGTGCGGCCTTGATGTAGGAGTACTGCTCGTCGCGGTCGGTGGCGTAGAGGTAGACGAGGGTGTCGTCCTTGTCCTTCTGCGATGCCTCGATGAGCTTACGGTACTCGTCGAAGGTGAAGTACTTGCCCTCAGTGTCCTTCATCAGTGCGAAGTCCTTGGCACGGTCGTAGAAGCCGTCTTCGGCGAGGATGCCGTAGTTGATGAAGAGCTTCAGGTCATCCCACTTCTCTTCGTACTCCTTTCGGTTTTCCTTGAAGATAGAGCTGAGGCGGTCGGCCACCTTCTTGGTGATGTAGGTGGAGATCTTCTTCACCTCACGGTCGCTCTGCAGATAGGAGCGCGAGACGTTCAGGGGAATATCGGGGGAGTCGATCACGCCGTGGAGCAGGGTGAGGAACTCAGGTACGATGCCCTCCACCTGGTCAGTGACGAAGACCTGGTTGCAGTAGAGTTGTATCTTGTTGCGCTGCAGCTCGATGTTCGACTTGATCTTGGGGAAGTAGAGGATACCCGTCAGGTTGAAGGGGTAGTCGACGTTAAGGTGAATCCAGAAGAGTGGTTCGTCACTCATGGGGTAGAGGGTGCGGTAGAACGACTTGTAGTCCTCGTCCTTGAGGGTCGACGGTGTCTTGGTCCAGAGGGGCTCGACGCCGTTGATGATGTTGTCCTCCTGGGTGTCTACCATCTTGCTCTCTTCCTTCGACCACTCCTGCTTCTTGCCGAAGGCAATGGGTACGGCCATAAACTTGCAGTACTTCTGTAGCAGGCCCTCGAGCTTGGACTTGTCGAGATACTCCTTGCAGTCGTCGTCGATGTAGAGGATGATGTCGGAGCCGTGTTCAGCGCGCTCGGCATCGTCGATCTCGTAGGCGGGCGATCCGTCGCAGCTCCACTTGACGGCCTTCGAGCCCTCGCGGTAGGACTTGGTGATGATCTCCACCTTCTTCGACACCATGAAGGATGAGTAGAAGCCGAGTCCGAAGTGGCCGATGATGGCGTTGGCGGTGTCCTTGTACTTCTCCAGGAAGTCGGTGACGCCCGAGAAGGCGATCTGGTTGATGTACTTGTCGATTTCCTCCTCGGTCATGCCGATACCGTGGTCGCTGATGGTGATGGTGCCCTTGTCGGCATCCATGCTGACGCGCACGGTGAGGTCGCCCAGTTCGTCCTTGTACTCACCGCTGGCGGCGAGGGTCTTCATCTTCTGTGTGGCGTCGACGGCATTGCTGACCATCTCGCGGAGGAAGATCTCATGATCACTGTAGAGAAACTTTTTGATGACGGGGAAGATGTTCTCGGTAGTAACCCCGATGTTACCTTTTTGCATATTATTGTCTTGTTTTCGAATGTTCCTGCTGACGGACATGCAAAAAGCGTGCCAAAAAACGGGTCAGCGGGTGACGAGGTAGCCCAGCTTGTAGAGGGAGAAGAGGCGGAGGCTGGGGCGTGAGCCGCACAACTGGCGGCGCACCTGCGGGCCGAAGAGTCGGAAGAACAGGCGGATGACGGCGAGGACGACGGGCAGGTGGATGCCGTCGACGAGGGTGAGCAGGCGGGAATATCCCCGCAGTTCGCTGCGGAAGGCGTGGAGCGTGCGCAGGCCCTCTTCGGTCTTGGCCATGAAGTCGGGATTCTGCTCGAAGGAACAGAAGCCCATGGGGTTGTCGATGTGGGTAATGGCGATACGGTCGTGGCGTAGTTGCTTGCCGAAGAGTACGTCCTCGTAGCCGTAGCAGCGGATTCGCTCGTCGAAGGGGTGGTAGAGCATCACTTGGCGGCTGACGCAGAAATTGGCCGTGTGGAAGTCGTGGTAAGGCTGCTGCTGCCGCTTCTCCAGCGTGTGGTCGGGCTCGGAGGCCTTCTCGTAGCGGTAGCGCAGGTTGCCCCTGAGTGCCTCGGCATCGCCCCCGATGCTTACCCCTCCATAGATGACGCTGGCTTCGGGGTGGGACACATATTTATATATAAAGTCGTCGTGGACGACGGACATGTCGCTGTCGATGAAGAGCAGCCAGTCGTACTGCGCCTCACGGGCGAGGAAATTGCGGATGGCGGCACGCCCCTGGTTGGTAGGCCGCTCGATGTAGCGACAGCAGGGCAGCTGGTTGATGGCACGGTTGGCACAGACGACGGCGTTGTCGGTAGAACCATCGTCGGCAACGAGGATCTCATAGTCTATCGGCAAGGCCTGCGCCTGCTGCTGCAACAGGCTGACCAGCTGCGTGCAAGTCCCGTTGTAGGTGGGGATCAGTATCGAGATAGTCTTCATCGGCGGGCAAAATTACAAAAAATTCGCGTAAACGGCGTAATACGTGCCGAAAAATTTGGAGATTCGACAGAAAAGTAGTACCTTTGCACCCGCTTTTACGAGTTAAGAGCACTGAAATTCATTTATTTAACAACAAAATCATTAAAAGAAATGGCAACAAAGATCAGATTGCAGCGCGGCGGTCGCAAAGGCTATGCCTTCTATCGCATCGTCATCGCCGACGCTCGTGCACCACGTGATGGTAAATTTACTGAGAAGATTGGTACTTACAACCCCAACACCAATCCTGCCACAGTAGACCTGAATTTCGAGCGTGCACTCTATTGGGTTGAGGTAGGTGCCCAGCCCACAGACACTGTACGCAACATCCTCAGCCGTGAGGGCGTGTACCTGATGAAGCACCTGAAAGGTGGCGTGAAGAAGGGTGCCTTCGACGAGGCTACCTGCCAGAAGAAGTTCGACGCCTGGAAAGCTGACAAGCAGAACGGTCTGGCCAAGATCGCCGAGGCTGAGCAGAAAGCCAAGAAGGAGGCTGCCGCAGAGGCCCTGAAGGCTGAGAAGGCCGTCAACGAGGCCATCGCCAAGAAGGTGGCTGAGAAGAAAGCAGCCGAGGCTGCTGCCAAGGCTGAGGAAGAGGCTGCAAAGGCTGCCGAAGCTGCTGCTGCCGAGGCTCCCGCCGAGGAGGCTGCTCCTGCTGCAGAAGCTTAAGAAAGTGAAACAATGAGAGAATGAAAGAATGAAAGCGGGATCGTTCCTGCAGCCATTCCTTCATTCTTTTTTTATTCCTTCATTCGTAAATGCATATTCTCGAGATACCTTCCTTCTTCCCGCCCTATGGAGGCCTGTTCTGTCTGGATCAGGCCAAGGCCCTCGCGGCATTGGGCCATGAGGTGCGTATACTGAGCAATGTGCAGCTGGGACTGACGATCGGGGCGAAGGGATACCTCCAGCTGCCCTTCCGTCGCTACGAGCACGTGATGGACGGCATCACCGTCTGCCAGTCGTATCAGCGGGGCATCCCGAGGCTGATACGGTGGAACGTGGACCGTTGGGTGTCGATCGTGCGTTCTATGTATGATGACTATGTGAGGAAATACGGCAAGCCCGACATCTTGCATGCCCACTGCGGCAAGTGGGCAGGTTATGCCGCGATGCAGATAAGCCAGGCGAACGGAATTCCTTACGTGGTGACGGAGCACCTGCCGCTAATGCTGCTCGAAGGGGAGTTCGGCAAGGCACCCAGCCATGCCTGGCAGATACCGCTACTGCGCCAGACCTATGAGCAGGCCGACATGGTGATTCCCGTGTCGGAGGAACTGGTGGAGGATATCGCTTGCTACTATGGCAAGGACTATCGCTGGCAATACGTGTCGAACACCATCGATACGCATTTCTTCGGCTATCAGCCACGAGAGAGGGGCGAGGGGCGCAGCTTCCGCTTTTGTTGCCTGGCTGACTATTACTATCGGAAGGGCTACGACGTGCTGTTCAAGGCCTTGCAACTGATGCAGGAAAGCGGTACGAACGTTGAGGTCGTATGTGCAGGACTATTCACTGACAACCAAGCGTTTAAGAATGAACTGTCAAAGTATCAGTTGAAAGGCATCAAGAGTCTCGGACGCATCGATAAGACAGCTGTCCGCAAGTTGCTCTACGAAAGCGACGGCCTGGTGCTGCCCAGTCGTAGCGAGGTACAGCCGCTGGTACTGCTCGAGGCCATGTCGACAGGCATCCCCGTGATATCCACCGAATGCGTGCCCCGGAGCCTGCGCATCGAGGGAGGGTGTACCATCGTACCTATTGACAATGTGCCCGCCCTGGCTGACGCGATGGCGACAATGGCGAGGCGCAGCAATCTGGCTGACGGCAGGAAGATTTCGGAACAAGTGAGACAGTTGGCATCGCCCGAGGTGGTGGGCAGGAGACTGGAAGCTATCTTCAGTGAGATAGTCGCTTCGCGCTGACAAAGAGCTGGCGTGCTACCAAAGCCAGTCGCCACAACCAGGGATGCTGCATGATGAAAAACAACAGCCGGTTCTTCGGGGTCGGCTTGACATTCCACTCCTTTTTACACGTTTGCACCTGCAGGAAGAGCTGCGGATCGTAGCTCCTGAAGGCGTGCATGCCTAAGGCAAACAGGCGCTGGCGGAGGAATCCGTCGATGGACAGCTGGTGCTTGCGGGCCAGGTAATGGCTGAGCGACGTCACCTGACGGACAAAGCGGAACTGTCGGCTCTCGTCCGTAAAGGCCGAGGCGGAGGGATGGCCCACGCTGTAGTTGAGCGTCACGTCGGGCAGATAGGCAATGGCTCCGCGGAGGGCCATCGAGAATGCCACCTGGATATCCTCGCAGCCGAAATCCTTGTTGCGGAACAGGAAGGTGTCGCTCTCATAAGCCTCGCGGAACATAGAGGTACGATAGAGCGAGGTGCAGAGGTGGAAACAGCTCATGTGAGTCTGCGTCAGTATGGCTTCCAGCAATTCACGGCCAGGGGTGACGGGCTTGTGCTGACGCTGCTGGCTGGGGCGCGTCTGTCCCGTGGTCTCATCGAAGAGCTGCCAGTTGGTGATTACCATCGTCACCTCGGGGTGCTGCTCCATCACGCAGAGTTCTTTTTCCAGTTTCAGCGGGTCTGTCCAGAAGTCATCGGCTGCACAATCGGCTATATACGCTCCGCGAGCGGCGAGCAGACAGTCGAAATAGTTGTCGATGATGCCCTTGTTATGCTCGTTGCTGATGAGCCTGATGGTGTCGGGATAGCGGCGGGCATAGTCTTCGCAGACGGCGCGCGTGCCATCAGTGGAACAATCCTCGCCGATAATGATCTCCAGCGGCACGTGGCATTGCTGGCAGAGTATCGAGTCGAGCGTCCGGCTGATGGTGGCCTCCTGGTTGTAGGTGGCAACGACTACGGAGATCATCTGTTCCATCATCGTTCGCGTTTGAGGTGGGGAAGGGTGATGAGCAGGAATCTGCGGCCTTTCTCGCTATTGACAATCCGTCGGAACCAGGTGTATTTTGCACTATAGTCCTTGTCGGGCAGGGGGAAGAGCCCTTCTGCCGTCAGCTCGTCGATGCGCCGTGAGAGTGCGCTGCCGCTGCGGGTGAGCATGATGGTGTTGTAGAGGTAGTCCATCGTCAGCTGTGCCACGCGTCGCTGCATGCCGGGCTTGTCGGCAGCGGGCAGACGATCGCTGAGCTGATTCAGGTGACGGATGACGATGAGGTTCTGATCCAGCCGCATGGCGATGTGCGCAGCGTCTGTCTGGTGGATGGCCGAAGCCTCGTGCTGGCGGTAGTAGTAAGCCTTGGCATCAGTAGTCCACACGCAGGAGGCGCGCAGTAGCAGCTGGGGCGTGAACTCCTCATCCTCGCCGTAGCTGATGCCTGGAGTGAAGGTGAGATTGCCCCGTACGCTCTGCCGGAACAGGCAGCAACACACCGAACATTGCAGGTTGCGGGTGCGCAGCAGCTCGGAACCGCTGATGGGTTCAGCATCGCAGAACTGTGACATGCGGGTGGTGGCATCGCGGGTGAAGTCGAAGAGCACCACGTCAGCCTGCTCCTGATAGCGGATGATGTCGAGACAATGTTCGTAGGGTGCTTGAATGAGGTTGTCGTCGCCGTCGACGAACTGTATGAATGTTCCCCGTGCTATCTGTAATCCCTGGTTGCGGGCGGTACTGATGCCTCCGTTGTCCTTCCTGACATAGACGATGTCGGAACCATAACGGAGCAGGTCGTTCATCGGACTGGTGTCTGAGCCATCGTCGACGACGATGATCTCCCGTTCGAAGGGACGGAGGGAGAGCCTGAGGATGCTGTCGATAGACTGGCAGATGAGATCCACGGGCAGATTATAACATGTCAGGATAAAACTGACCAGCGGTTTATCTTCTTTCATTCTGGTTGCAAAGATACGACAAATAATTGAGAAATCATCAATTGTATAATAAAAACACGATTTCTACGTTATTAAGAGAGAAGAATGGAACAGCGCGACAAGGACAGCTACGGCCATGTGCTGAAGTACACAGGAGTCTTTGGCGGCGTACAGGGCCTGAATATCTTGGTGAGCCTTGTGCGCAATAAGTTTGTGGCCTTGCTGCTGGGCCCCGCCGGCATGGGTCTCGTCACACTCTTTAACACCACGGTGAACTTCATCTCACAGGCCACCAGTCTGGGCATCTCGTTCAGTGCGGTGCGCCATATCTCCGAATGTTATGATTCTGGCGACGAGGCACAGACGGCCCACTTCGTGAAGCTGGTGCGTGGCTGGTGCCTGTTGACGGCCTTGTTGGGCATGCTGCTCTGTGTGGTGATAGGCCCCTTCCTGAGTCATACGACCTTCGCCTGGGGCAACCATACGCTGCACTTTATCCTGTTGGCTCCCGCCGTCGGTATGATGGCCATCACAGGCGGTGAGACGGCCATCCTCAAGGGGATGCGGCAACTGGGTGCGCTGGCAGTCATCCAGGTGCTGACGGTAGTGGCGGCCCTCGTGGTGTCTGTGCCGCTATACTATCTCTTCAGCGAGACGGCCATCGTACCTGTCATCGTGTTGATGGCATTGGTCACCATGGTGCTTACCGTGCGGCATTCGTACCGTCTTTTCCCCTTACAGCTGAGGGGTACGAAAGGCATACTGGGTGAGGGTATGGAGATGGTACGCCTGGGTGTGGCAATCACGGTGGCAGGCATAGTGGGGAGTGGGGCTGAGATGCTCATCCGCTCGTGGCTGAACGTGACGGGCGACCTTGGTGAGCTGGGACTCTATAATGCCGGCTATATGATAACTGTCACCTATGCCAGCATGGTATTCTCGGCGATGGAGAGCGACTACTTCCCCCGTTTGTCGGCTGTGAGCCATGATGTGGATGCTACCAACGAGACGGTGAACAAGCAGATGGAGGTATCGCTGCTGATATCGTCGCCCATGCTTGTAGGTCTGATTATCTTCCTGCCCGTACTGATACCTCTGCTCTTCTCCAGTGAGTTCCTGCCTGTGATAGCTATGACGCAGGTGGCGGTGCTGGCCATGTTCTTCAAGTCTGTCACCCTGCCTGCTGCCTATATCACGCTGGCGCGGGGCTACTCAGGGATGTACCTGTTCCTGGAGTCGGCCTATTTCGTGGTGTTCGTGATGCTCATCATCTTTGGTTATCGCCAGTGGGGGCTCTTCGGAACAGGTGTGGCCATCACACTGGCTAATGTGTTCGACTTCCTGATGATTCATGCTGTGGCACGCTTCCGCTATGGCTACAAAATATCGTCGACCGTGATGCGGTATAGTGCCATCCATATCCTTATCGGACTATTGGCATTCTTTACCACCATCACGGTCGACGGCTATGTCTACTGGGTCTTCGGCATCGGCCTGACACTTGTCAGCCTGCTCTTCTCACTGCTGATACTGCATCAGAAGACCCGTCTGTGGGAAGCGCTCTTGCGTCGCTTCAGGAAAGTGCTCAGAATCTGAAGGAGAGCTCTACGTCTACGAAATTATGATTCTTGTGGGTTGAGCGCTCGTTGACGATACCATATTCGGCATTGAGCTGCAGGCGCGGGGTGAAGTAATAGTTGAGACCCACCTCATACATGGTCTTCGACGTGCCCCATTCCTTCTGCGGGCGATAGGTCTGGTAACGAGCTTTGGCATGCAGCTTCGACTTGATGAGAGGTACGATGCCAAAGGCATACCAACCGTCGGCTTTGTCTCCAAGGCTGTAGTCAATCTCGCGCACGTTGTTGCCGGCCTTGGCAGCACCCCATCCCTGGCTGTGCAGATACTCTGCACGGAAGGTGTACTCATTAAGGTCGTACTCAGCACTCAGGGCGTAGCGATTCTTCCTGATGCTAAGTTTGTCGCCACTGACTGGGTCGAGCATGTCGCCTCGGGTACCAGTCCATCCGAAAGCACCGATACGGAGTCCCTTGATGGGCATCACCCACAGACCGCCGATAATGTCTTTCTTGTTGTCCTTGTCCTTCTCGTTGATACCCTCACCATTGTAGATGCCTACCTGATAGTGGAGCAGCTTGCGACCACTGGCATTGGGCAGGACGTCGCCAGAAATCTGGAGACCGATGTCACGACCTCCCGAGGATTTCTCACCCGTACGGTCGCCAAAGCCCGAGAGGTTGTTGATAACCATCGCATAGGCATACCAGCCCTGTGTGATGGGGTGGGTGGGGTTCTCGTAGGTGAAGGCTCGCTTGAACTGTCCCACCCGGATCTTGAACTCCGGGAAACGGCGCCATTCGGCATAGAGGTCTACCAGCTGTACGGTGGGCTGTCCGGGGCCAGTATTGTTGGTGCCCTGTATCTGTGCACGCCAGTCGAAGTCGCCAATCTTACCGTCGAGGATGAAACGCGCCAGTCGGAGGTTGAATGAGTTGGTGTGGTTCCCCTCGGTATCTTCTCCTTGGTACTGCAGGATACCGTAGCCGCTGAACTTGATGTTTTTCACCCACTGGGGGAGTTCTATCGGGGCTTTTCCTGTCGTTTCCTGTGTTTCTTGTACTGCTGTGGCTTCGCTTACCTCTTCCACTTCAGTTGCAGTTTCTGCACTGGCGACACCCGCCATTCCGACGAGCAGCGCGGTAATACCAATTAGTTTCTTCATATTGTGATTGTTTATCAATTAGTGGAGCGGAATACGGGAATCGAACCCGCCTCCCAGGCTTGGGAAGCCCGTGCACTACCGATGTGCTAATTCCGCAATTGACTTTGATAAAAATAAAATCCTGATTATCTTCTGAGCCGATACCCGGACTCGAACCGGGGACCTACGCATTACGAATGCGTTGCTCTACCAACTGAGCCATATCGGCAACCCACTAAAAAATTATTATGAAAACTTCAAGTGTACACCCGCAGGGGCTCGAA
>DDQK01000025.1:0-155490 GCA_002342665.1 Prevotella sp. UBA2444 | reverse complement strand
CAACTGAGCTACGGGTGCATCTGTTTTTTCTAAGCGGGTGCAAAGGTACGCACTTTTTTCCATTCCACCAAATTTTTTCGGCTTTTTCTTTCTATTTTTTTCGTTCTTTGCCTATCTGGTGGCATGGAAGCCCTCCAAATTCTCATATCTGCGCTGCATCATACGGTTGTAGATGTTGCGGAGCCAGAGTGAGGATGTGAGTACCAGGGCGAGACCAGTGACACACATAAATATATAGGTGGTCGTGAGGCCTACCGTCAGATAGCCCACTCCGACGATGATTCCGGGGCCAAGGAGTGCGACGAGTTCGATGACGATTTGCATGCCGTTCTCGATATTTCCCTTACCCGTGATCTTCTGCTGCAGAGGGAGCGTCTGTTTGTTATAGACAGCCAGTTGGAAGATGATAAAATGGATGAATCCAGCAGTGAGCAGCATGTAGGCTGTCAGCATCAGCAATGTGAACTTGCCAGTAAAGACAGCTGGGAGCATCAGGATGAAGGGCACTATGAGCACGACGCAATAGAACCAGTACTTGGCCTTGAGTATCGAGAGGATACTCTCGTGGTGTACCATCAGCAGGTCGATATAGTTGCCTTCCTGTCCCATGATCTTGATCAGCGAAGTGACACTATAGATGGCAAAGCAATAGAGACACCAGAAGTTGGTCATCATCGGATTGTCATAGACAGGCGTATAGGCTACCAGCAGAGAGAAGGCCACAACCAGTGCCAGGCTCATGATGGTACGCGAGCGCATCACCTTGTTGCGGATGTTCGCCTTCAGCTCCAGCTTCAGATACTCGCCGACGATGCCAAAACGGTTGAAGAACTTGAAGTCTGAGACCTTCTTGAGTTCCTTCTCTTTCTTCTTGGATATCTCCTCATAGACATACTTGAACTGGAAATGGCGGTTGATGAAGAAAAGGACAGCCAGCAGGAAGAGTATTGCAGGAAGCATCCACCAGTCGGCCCCATGTTCCTGCACGGTGTCGAGCATCTTCTTAAACAGTTTGCCCTTGCTGTCGAAGGCAAAAGGCAGATAGGGCAGGGCATAGAGGGCTATGCCAGGCAATATCCACAACACGTTGCGATTGACAAGCGTGCGGAAGAAGAGGTATATCTGGCTGTTGAGGATGATGCACAGGAGTGACGACAGCAGCACCATCAGCGATGCTCCCCAGGAAGCGCCGCCTGCAATGACGATGATGGTGTAAGGCACAAACATGGCGAGCCACAAGAAATTGTACCCGCTGATATGTGACGAGAGGAGGAAACACTCGATGGCCGTATAGCGCGAGATGGGCAAGAGGATGTAGGGCTTGACCATCATGGCCGGTGTTGACTGGAAGATGAAGCGCAGCAAGAAGTCGATGGGCAATATGACTACCATCAGTGAGATGATAGTTCCTGCCTCGCCATCAGCTGCCGCGCCTATGGCCGTACCATATATAATAAGGTATAGGGCGAAGAAAGCCCCACCAAAATACATCAATACTTTCGCCCAGCGGTTTTGGTCGAATGCAGGACTGCGTTTATAACTCAGGTTGACGTGACTGCGCAAGAGTCTGAACAAACTCCACTTGTTCATAATAAGTAGCGATGAATGGATAAATAATCTGCTTCTATCTTAAATCAATAATCTCAGCCTTGGGGAAATCCTTTGCATTAAACTGGAAGATGCCGTCGCTGAGCGATGCCGACTTCAGTTGGCTGATGAGAATGACGCTCCACTTGCCATTGCGGCGCATCTTCACATGTGTGGGGTGATAGGTCTTCTGGTCGACAATGATGTACATCTCTTCAATGTTACGCTTCCTGTCTGTCGGTGTCAGGTGAACCTCATAGAATCTGCTGATGCTTCTGGATGAGAGCCGGAATCCCTTTTTGTAGATATTGATGAAATTGTAGGGATTGATGGCCTGCAGTTCTGCCTCAGTGGGATTGCTGACATTGACTTCCTCGTTGCCCTTCATATAGGTCCACTGGGTCTTGCCGTCGAACCAGATGGTAGCATCTGGAGTGGTGGCATGGAATTTATTGCCTTTCACGGAGATGTCACCGCTGGTAGTCCCCTGTTTGGTGATCATCTGGAAATGGGCCTGTATGCCGCTGGGATTGCTCACGGTGGCTGCGGCCTTGTCGAGGATGCTACGGGCACTCTGGGCCCAGGCTCCTGCACTCAACAGGAGTGCCAATGAAAGAATGGCTATCTTCTTCATTATCTTAAGCTGTTTAAAAGGTTGTTTAAGCTGACTTCGTCCTGTATCATCACTTCGCGGGGCTTCGAACCCATAGCTGCTCCCACCACACCAGCCTTCTCCAACTGGTCCATCAGTCTGCCGGCACGATTGTAGCCAATAGCAAACTTACGCTGGATGAGGGATGTGGAACCGCTCTGATTGATAACAATCAGACGGGCTGCATCCTCGAAAAGGGGATCGAGATGCTGCATGTCGACATCTTTATCGCCACCTTCACCCAGATCTGCCTCAGGGGTATCTGGCTCTGGCAATTCGAAGGGCATGTTGTAGCTCTGCTGAGTAGCGATGAATTCGTTGATTCGCTCCACCTCGGGCGTATCGACAAAAGCACACTGCACACGCACAGGCTCTGCACCTCCGATAAGTGCCAGCAAGTCTCCTCGTCCGATGAGCTGCTGGGCTCCAGTACGGTCGAGAATGGTCTTAGAGTCAATACCTGCGGATACCTTGAAAGCGATACGGGCAGGGAAGTTGGCCTTGATATTACCTGTGATGATGGTGGTCGTAGGACGCTGGGTGGCAATCACCATGTGGATACCTACGGCACGAGCCAGCTGGGCAATACGTGCGATGGGCAGTTCTATCTCCTTGCCGGCAGTCATAATCAGGTCGCCGAACTCGTCGATAATCACAACGACATACGGCATATAGCCATGTCCACCGCGAGGTGGAATACGGCGCTCGATGAACTTCTTGTTGTATTCCTTGATATTCCTTGCACCAACCTCCTTGAGCAGGTCGTAGCGGGTGTCCATCAGCTTGCAAAGGGAGTTGAGGGTGCGCACCACCTTCGTAACGTCGGTGATGATGGGATCAGAGTCCTCGTCGGGCACCTTGGCTAGGAAGTGGTTGATGAGGGGATTATAGACTGTGAACTCCACCTTCTTCGGGTCAACGAGCACAATCTTCAGTTCTGCGGGATGCTTCTTATATAATAAAGAGGTGATGATGGCATTCAAACCAACAGACTTACCCTGACCTGTGGCACCGGCCACGAGTAGGTGGGGAGCCTTGGCCAGATCGAACATATAGACCTCGTTGGTGATGGTCTTTCCGATGGCACAAGGCAGTTCCATCGTTGTCTCCTGGAATTTCTTGGAGTTGAGTATCGATTCCATCGATACAATCGAGGGTTTGGCATTAGGCACCTCGATACCCACGGTACCCTTACCAGGCATCGGGGCGATGATACGTATGCCGAGGGCTGCCAGCGAGAGGGCGATATCATCCTCCAGCGAACGAATCTTTGTGATACGCACGCCTGGAGCTAATGTGATCTCGTAAAGGGTGATGGTGGGGCCCACTGTGGCCTTGATGCTGGAAATCTCTACACCGAAGGTGCGCAGCACTTCCACGATGCGGTTCTTGTTGGCATTCTGCTCAGCCATGTCGATATAGGGCTTGCCGTCGTTATCATATTTCTTCAGCAGGTCGAGTGTCGGATAGTGGTAGTTCTCCAGGTCGCGCTTGGGGTCGTAGGGTTCCAGATCCTCCAAGGCTGTGGCCATCGTACTGCCTTCGGCGACTTCTTCGATTTTAGCCTCTTCTACGGTGAAATCGGTGTCAGGCTCGGAAGACGGTTTTGGAGAATGGTCAGAATCATCGGTTTCATCGGCATGGTCTGCTTTATATCCATTGTCGATAATCTTGGCACTGCCATCCTCATGGAATACCACCTGCTGGATGTCCGGATCGTCGTATACAGGTGCTGGCTCCAACTGAGTTTCATACGACTCTACAGGTTCCGTGGGGTCGTTGTTGGTGATCTTGAACTTCACCTTGTCGATAAACTTCGTGGGATTGAGTATCTTGCGGATGATAAAGATGGTCTCGGCACTTATATAGGTCAGGAACGCAATGGCGATAAGTCCCAGGATGGCTGTCAGGCCTGGAGCTCCCACAAGGTTCTCTATCCACTGGCAGATGTACAGTCCGTGGTCGCCTCCGGGATTGAAGCAGGCGTCGATGAAGAAAGGCGAAAGGAACTTTCCGAGGGTGATGGATGCCCAGATCATGATGATCATCGTCGACATGAACCATTTCAGCAGGTTCACACGATAAGCCCTCATCAGATGAATGCCCATCACCATCAGGAATGCCGGAATCATGAAGGCAGCCAGTCCGAAGCAACGCTTGATGAAAAACCAGGCGGCATAGGCTCCCACACTGCCACAGCTGTTGCTGAACTCCTGGTGCTGATTGAGGAACTCCCCCTCGCGAGGAGCTTCGATCATGCTCTGGTCGGCTGCACCAGTACTGAGATAGGAGATGAATGCGAGCACCAGATAACCGGCGAGAATGAATAGTAGCAGACCGATAAAGAAGTTCAGTCGCTCATTCTCGAATATATTCTTGAAGCCTATCGCATCAAGGAAGCTGGAGGCTGTTTGTTCTTTCTTTTGTTGCTTTTTCTTCGCCATAATCGCTGATTATTCTAATTTTTGTGCAAAAGTAGCGTAAAAAACTCACATTTCATCATGTTTTCCCTTTTTTTTTGTAATTTTGCACCTTAGAATGAAAAAGATCATTTATAATCGTTTCAACAAAGCGTGGCTCAGCGACCTTCCCCGTGTGATTTACACAGGCAAGATTTTCGTCATCGTCTCTGCTGAGGAAGCCAGGAAAGCCGTCGACTATCTGCTAACGATGCCTATCCTTGGCGTAGATACAGAGACGCGTCCATCGTTTGCGAAGAATGTCAGATACAAGTGCTCGCTGCTTCAGGTGGCCACTCATCACAACTGCTTCCTTTTCCGGCTGAACTACACCGGACTGACCCCCGACATCATCAGGCTGCTGGAAGACAAGACCGTGCCCAAGGTGGGACTTTCCTGGCATGACGATATCCATTCGCTGAAAGAGCTGGGGCAGTTTGAACCAGGCAATTTCATCGACCTGCAGCACCACATGCGTGAGATAGGCATTGAGGATTTGAGCCTGCAGAAATTGTATGCCAACCTCTTTGCAGAGCGTATCAGCAAGACCGACAGACTATCGAACTGGGAGCGCGACGTGCTTCAGGATAAGCAAAAGGTATATGCTGCCATTGATGCCTGGGCCTGTATCCGACTCTATGAGGAACTGATAAGACTGGAGACCACAGGTGACTACGAGCTGGTAGACGAGGAAACCGAACTGGAAATAGAAGAAGAATTCAAGTTATATGAAAAGATTGCTGCTGAAAAGAGGTAAGGAGGAAAGCCTGCGTCGTTTCCACCCCTGGGTATTCTCGGGTGCTGTCCAGCAGATGGACGAGGGCATTGAGGAGGGTGAAGTGGTACGCGTTGTGACATCCAGTGGCGACTTCATCGCTGTAGGGCACTATCAGATAGGGTCTATTGCTGTGCGTGTACTCTCATTCCGCGATGTGGAAATCGACGGTGAATTCTGGTATTCCCGCCTGAAGTCGGCTCTTGAGATGCGCCGCAGTATCGGCATAGCGGACAATCCGCAAAACAACACCTACCGACTGGTACATGGCGAGGGCGACCTTCTGCCGGGACTGGTCATTGATGTCTATGGCAAGACGGCTGTCATGCAGGCTCACAGTGTAGGCATGCACGTTAGTCGTGTGCAGATCGCCGAGCAACTGATGGAGGTGATGGAGGGTAGAATAGAGAACATCTACTATAAGAGTGAGACCACACTGCCCTATAAGGCTGACCTCGGTCAGGAGAACGGTTTTATCTTCGGAGGTTCCGATGACAACACAGCCATAGAGAACGGACTGATGTTCTATGTAGACTGGCTGCGCGGACAAAAGACCGGTTTCTTCGTCGACCAGCGCGACAATCGCTCATTGCTGGAGAAGTTTGCCAGGAATAAGACTGTGCTCAACATGTTCTGTTATACAGGCGGATTCTCTTTCTATGCGATGAGAGGTGGGGCTAAACTGGTGCATTCCGTCGACAGTAGTGCCAAGGCTATCGAACTGACTAACCGCAATGTGGCCCTCAATTTCCCTGGTGATATGCGTCACCAGGCCTTCTGCGAAGATGCCTTCAAATATCTGGAGGAAGCGGGTGGCAACTACGATCTGATCATTCTCGATCCTCCTGCTTTTGCCAAGCACAGGGGAGCTCTTCACAATGCTCTCAAAGGTTATATCCGACTGAACAATAAGGCGTTACAGAAGATACAGCCGGGAGGAATACTCTTCACGTTCAGTTGTTCGCAAGTGGTTACCAAGGAACATTTCCGCAACGCTGTCTTCACGGCAGCTGCCCAGGCTGGACGTAAGGTGCGTATCTTGCATCAGCTGCATCAGCCTGCTGATCATCCCATCAACATCTTTCACCCCGAAGGTGAATACTTGAAGGGGGTGGTACTTTATGTTGAATAACAAGGTTTCATCGTATATTGCCCGGCATAGCTTACTGGATGTTGGGAAGCTTCACCTGGTGGCTATTAGCGGTGGTGCCGACAGTGTGGCACTGCTGCTCATCCTCCAAAGCCTTGGATACCGGCTGGAGGCTGTTCATTGCAACTTCCACCTGAGGGGAGAAGAGTCCGACCGTGACGAGGCCTTCGTACGACAACTTTGTGAGCGTCAGCACATTCCCCTCCATCTGGCACATTTCGACACGCGGGAATATGCCGCCCTGCACAAGGTTAGCATTGAGATGGCTGCCCGCGATCTGCGATATCGCTACTTCGAACAGCTTAGGCAAGACATGGGGGCTGATGCCATCTGCGTGGCGCATCACCGCGATGACTCCGTGGAAACTCTGTTGATGAACCTGATGCGCGGTACGGGTATTCACGGTCTGACGGGCATACGGCCTGTCAATGGCCATATTGTACGGCCTTTGCTCTGTGTCAGTCGGCAGGAGATAGAAGAATATCTCCATTCCATCGGACAGGACTTTGTGACCGACTCTACTAATTTAGAAGATGATGCCCTGCGCAATAAGATCCGCTTGTATCTTGTGCCATTGATGCAGCAGATTATTCCCAATTCATCGGAAAGCATTGCCCGTACAGCTCTGCATCTGGCGGAGGCTGACAGATGTCTCGATGCTTATCTGGAGGAACAAATGACCGATCTCATCGATACCGACGGTGATAGCAAGGACTATTCTGCGGCTTCCGTCTCTATCGAAGCATTGGCAGCACAACCTTCTCCTGGCTATTTCTTGTTGAAATGGCTTACGCCTTACGGCTTTACTCCTGCCCAGATCAGCGATATCGCCACACTTCCTTCTTTTCAGACAGGCAAGGAGTTCTTGTCTCCCTCTCATGTCTTGCTGATTGACCGGGGACGTCTTGTATTGGCTTCTAAGGAAACTGCGATTCCATCGATGAAGATACCGGAGACAGGTACATATAGAATGTCTGACGGACAGCGTTTCTCATTTTCGTTTTCTGATGTCGTAGAGGTTTCAAAATCAGCTGATTGCGCTACGATTGATAAAGAATCAGTAGAATTTCCTCTGACTATTCGTACAGTAGAGCCTGGTGACCGTTTCATACCCTATGGTATGAAGGGGGCTCGTCTGGTAAGCAATTACCTGACAGACCACAAGTTGAGTTTGTTGGAGAAGCGCCGTCAACTGGTAGTAACAGATGCCTGTGGGCGCATCGTCTGGCTTGTAGGTCATCGTACTGATGATCGTTTTAAAGTGACGACAAACACGTGTTCTATTCTTCGCATAGAACGTCGAATACATTAATTTTTCCAAATTTTCTTGGCCGTTTATCATATTTTCAGTACATTTGCAGCGTCCAAGGAGGATAATGTACATAAGCAACTAATTAATTAAACATTTAAAAAGAAGAAAATTATGAAGAAAATCGTATTGTCGATGGCTATGGCCATCATCGCCAGTTTTGCCTATGTAGGCCAGACTCAGGCACAGGACGTCATCACCGATCCTGCTCAGCAGCAGATTTCTGCCGAGGCTCAGAAGGCAGCCGAGAAGGAGGCCAAGAAGCAGCAGAAGGCTATTGAGAAGCAGGAGAAGGCTCGTAAGAAGGCTGAGAAGGAAGCCAAGAAAAAGGAGAAGGAGATCGAGAAGCATAATAAGGCCGTAAAGAAGGCTGAGAAGGCTCAGAAGGCTGCCGAGAAGGCTGCTGAGAAGGCCCAGAAGGCTGCCGAGAAGGCTGCTGCTGCTCCTGGCGACCTGAAGCTTCAGGCTGCTGCCGACAAGGCCAGAGCTAAGGCTTCAGCTGCCCAGCTCAAGGCTGAGAAACTGGCTAAGAAAGTGAAGTAATAAGAGATTATTCTATTGTTTCGGGGCATCCGTCTTTGGGGTGCCCCCTTTTTTTTGACCGCCTTTTCCTTTACTGCGCTTGCGGTTGTTACGGCTTCCGTCACCCTTGCTGTGCCATCGGCCATGACGGCGGGTGTCATTGCGCTTCTTCTCGCGCTTCACGTATTCCGGTGCCTCGCCCAGATCTTCGGGCAGAGGGGTCTTTTCCACCTCTTTGCCAAGGAAATGCTCAATCTGCTGGAAACGGTAGATATCGGTATCACTGACGAAAGTAATAGCCTGTCCGTCACGGTCTGCACGTGCTGTGCGGCCTATACGGTGCACATAGTCCTCTGCATCATGGGGCACGTCGTAGTTGATCACGATGCGTATGTCATCAATGTCGATGCCTCGGGCCACGATATCGGTGGCTACCAGTACGTCCGTTTGTCCGGCCTTGAAGCGATACATCACCTCGTCGCGCTCCTGTTGTGAGAGGTCGGAGTGCATCTGGTCGCAGTTGATATGCATCTGCTTCAACTGTCGGGTGACTTCCTTCACCTTGTCTTTCTTGCCCGAGAAGATAATGACGCGCTGCAGGTCGCCCTGCTTGAAAAGGTGCTTCACAATCTTCAGCTTCTGGGGCTCATAGCACACGTAGGCACTCTGTCGGATTTTCTCTGCGGGTTTCGACACGGCTATTTTCACCTCTACGGGGTCATGGAGCAGGTTGACGGCCAGTTCGCGGATCTTTGGTGGCATGGTTGCCGAGAACATGATGCGCTGGCACGAACGGGGCAGCTGCTGCACAATCTTCATGATATCGTCGATAAATCCCATATCAAGCATCCGGTCTGCCTCATCGAGCACAAAGAAGGAACAGCGCGAGAGGTCGAGGTTGCCCACCTTCAGGTGGCTGAGCAATCGACCCGGTGTGGCAATGAGCACATCGGCACCGAGACGCATGCCGCGCAACTCTTGTTCGTAGCGCCCGCCATCATTGCCGCCATAGACAGCCACGCTACTGACTCCGTCGAGATAGTAGCCGAAGCCTTGCATAGCCTGGTCTATCTGCTGGGCCAGTTCTCGGGTGGGTGACATGACCACGCAGTTGATGGCATCCTTGGGATAGCCTCCGTCGTCGAGTTGTGAGAGGATGGGCAACAGGTAGGCTGCCGTCTTGCCGGTGCCCGTCTGTGCCACGCCCAGCACGTCGTAGCCGTCGAGTATTTCCGGTATGCAACGTTCCTGGATTGGTGTCATCTCATCGAAGCGCATGTCGTAGAGCGCATCGAGTATATTGTCATTAAGATATGTCTCTTCGAATTTCATTATTTCATTCTTTCATTTTTAATTCGGAGCCTGCCTGTAACAGAAGTATGCAATAAATGCGTATAGGATGTTGGGAATCCAGGCAGCCAGCATCGGAGGGGTGTCGGCATTGATGGCGAACGTAGAGCTGATGGTCTGCAACAGGATATAGGAGAAGGAGAGGGCCAGACCGATGCCCAGGTAGAGACCCATGCCTCCCTTGCGCTTGCGGCTGGACAGGCTGACACCGATGATGGTCAGGATAAACGAGGCAAACGAGGTGGCTATGCGCTTGTGGTACTCCACCTCGTACTGCACCACATTGCCCGAGCCTCGGTCTATCTGTTTAGAGATATACTGACGCAGTTCCGGTGAGGTGAGCGTCTCCTGCTGGCCTGATGAGAATACCAGGTCCATGGGTTCCATCATGATCATCGTGTCGATCTTGACTCCCGACTGGATTTCCTCCTTCAGGCCCTTCAGCGTGCGGATCTTGTAGTTCTGCGCAGTCCAGTGGTAGCGCGATTCACTGATGGAGTCGTAGCGGATGAGCGATGCCGTCATGTGGCTGACCAGCTTCTTGTTCTCAAACTTGTCGAGTGAGAATCCGTAAGCCGTCTTCGAGCGGTCGTCGTATTGCTGCATGTAGGCTATAATACCGGGGCCTACCATCAGCTGAACATTCGAGGCAGAAAGGTTCTTCTTCGAGTTCTTGTACTTGGCCTCGAAGTCTTGTCTGACCACTGTTCCCCTTGGAATCACGTAGGCACCGAGCAACAGGTTCACTACGGCGATAAGGGCGGCTGATATCATGTACGGCCTGATAAGCCGCCTGAAACTGACGCCTGCTGCCAACATGGCGATGATCTCTGAGTTGCCCGCAAGCTTCGAGGTGAAGAAGATGACGGCAATGAACACGAACAACGGCGAGAACAGGTTGGAGAAGTAGGGCACGAAGTTGGCGTAGTAGTCGAGTACGATAGCCTTCAGAGGTGCACCGTAGGTTGAGAACTTCGCCAGGTTCTCGTTGACGTCGAACACGATGGCAATGCTGATAATCAGCATGATGGAATAGATGTAGGTACCGATAAACTTGGCGATGATGTATTGGTCGAGCCGTTTCAGATAGCGGAAGGGGTTGAGGTATTTCAGCACGCGCAGCCAGCCGAACCACTTCTTCATAAACCTGCAGAAGGCTCTCCACCCCCTGGAAACTGATCTCCGGCGGTGGTATCTCTTTACGTGTTCCCTGATTTGCGAAAAGTCTTTCTTTCTGCTCATCGTCTCTGTCCTAATTGTTCTATCACAGAGCGCTTCCATTGGGTAAAGTCTCCGTTTATAATATGTTCTCGTGCATCGGTGACCAGCCTCAGGTAGAAGGCCAGATTATGGATGGAGGCTATCTGCATGGCCAGGAGCTCCTGGGCCTTGAAGAGGTGGTGCAGGTAGGCCTTCGAGTGTATGCGGTCTATGTCGCACCCGTCAGGGTCGATGGGTGAGAAGTCGTCCTCCCATTTCTTGTTGCGCATGTTCATCGTGCCCTCGTAGGTGAAGAGCATGGCATTCCGGCCGTTACGGGTGGGCATCACACAGTCGAACATGTCCACACCGCGCTCTATGGCCTCAAGGATGTTTTGCGGGGTACCCACACCCATGAGATAGCGGGGACGATCCTTAGGCAGGATCTCGTTGACTACTTCAATCATTTCGTACATCACCTCCGTAGGTTCTCCCACAGCCAGTCCTCCGATACTGACACCGCCACCGTCATTCAGCTGGCCGAGCATGTCGACCACATGCTTGGCTGCGTCCTGGCGCAGATCCTTATAGGCGCAGCCCTGCACAATGGGGAAGAGGGTCTGCCGATAGCCGTAGAGGGGCTCTGTGGCGTTGAATCGCTTGACGCAGCGTTCCAGCCAGCGCTGGGTCAGCCGGAGGCTCTTCTCGGCATAGTGGTAGTCGCTATCTCCCGGAGGGCACTCGTCGAAGGCCATCATGATGTCGGCTCCAATGACGCGCTGGGTGTCCATCACGTTCTCCGGGGTGAATATGTGCTTCGAACCGTCAATATGGCTGCGGAACTCACATCCCTCCTCACGCAGTTTACGGATGCCAGTCAGCGAGAAGACCTGAAAGCCGCCTGAGTCGGTCAGTATCGGACGGTCCCAGGTGTTGAACCGATGCAGTCCGCCAGCCTTGCGCAGGATGTCAAGACCGGGGCGCAGATAGAGGTGGTAGGTGTTGCCCAGGATGATCTGGGCCTTCACCTGCTGGCGCAATTCCGAGAAATGCACACCTTTCACGGACCCCACCGTACCGACGGGCATGAAGATGGGGGTGCGTATCTCGCCGTGGTCAGTCTTAATCAGACCTGCACGGGCGTCTGAGGCATTGTCGCTATGCTGTACTTCGAATGTCATTTCTTCTTGTCGTCCTCCTCGGCAATCTCAAACTTCAGGGGATTATCTACGATTTCATCGGTCAGGGCGAAGTTCCACACGTCCTGCACGTTCTCCACATAGTGGAAAGTGACGCCTTTCAGGTACATGTCTGGGATTTCGAGGATGTCCTTCTCATTCTCGCGGCACATCACGATGTCGGTGATTCCGGCCCGCTTGGCAGCGAGGATCTTCTCCTTGATACCTCCAACGGGCAATACCTTGCCGCGCAGGGTTATCTCACCCGTCATGGCGGTGTTCTTACGCACCTTGCGCTGGGTGAGGGCCGAGGCAATCGAGGTGGCTATGGTGATACCGGCCGACGGACCGTCCTTGGGAGTGGCTCCCTCGGGCACGTGGATATGGATGTTCCAGTTGTCGAAGATGCGGTAGTCCAGGTGCAGCGTATCAGCATGGGCTTTCACGTATTCCAGAGCCAGGATGGCCGATTCCTTCATCACGTCACCCAGGTTGCCCGTCAGTGTCAGCTTACCGGTCTTGCCCCTCGAGAGGGAGGTCTCTATGAACAGTATCTCGCCGCCCACGCTTGTCCAGGCCAGTCCGGTCACCACGCCGGCATAGTCGTTGCCCTGATAGATGTCACGGTAGAAGGGGGGCTTTCCCAGCAGGTCTTCCAGTTCGGCGGGGGTGATCTTCACCTTCGAGGGCGTACCGTCGAGCAGATGCTTGTAGGCTATCTTGCGCAGGGCTTTGTTGACCATCTTCTCCAACTGTCTGACACCGCTCTCACGGGTGTACTGCTCGATAATCTTCTCGATGGCAGGCTTGGTGAACGTTGGCTTGCTCTTCGGGATGTTCAGACCGGTATTGTCCAGCTCGCGGGGTATCAGGTGACGCTTTGCTATCTCTATCTTCTCCTCCGTGATATAGCCGCTCACCTCGATGATCTCCATTCGGTCGAGCAGGGGCTTGGGGATGGTGCTCAGGTTGTTGGCCGTTGCCACGAAGAGCACCTTCGAGAGGTCGTAGTCCACGTCGAGGTAGTTGTCGTGGAAGGCATTGTTCTGCTCCGGGTCGAGCACTTCAAGCATGGCCGAGGCAGGGTCGCCGTTATGGGTCATCTGCGTCACCTTGTCGATCTCGTCGAGGATGAACACGGGGTTGGAGGAGCCTGCCTTCTGTATCGACTTGATGATACGGCCGGGCATGGCGCCGATATAGGTGCGACGGTGTCCGCGTATCTCTGCCTCGTCATGCAGACCGCCGAGTGATACCCTCACGTATTTGCGCTTCATGGCTGCCGCTATCGACTTGCCCAGCGAGGTCTTACCCACGCCTGGAGGGCCGTAGAGACAGAGGATGGGACTCTTCAGGTCGCCCCTCAGCGAGAGCACGGCCATGTATTCGAGTATGCGCTCCTTCACCTTCTCCATGCCGTAGTGGTCCTGGTCGAGTATCTTCTGCGCACGGCTCAGGTCGAGGTCGTCCTCGGTATATTCGCCCCAGGGCAGGTTCACCATCGTCTGCAGATAGTTCAGCAGCACGTTGAAGTCGGGACTCTGGGGATTCAGGTTGTCCAGTTTGTCGGCTTCCTTGTAGAAGTGGTCGGCCACCTCTTTCGTCCATTTCTTGCCTTCTGCCTTGCGCAGCAGTTCGGCCTTCTCGGGCGACGACTCTCCGTGGGCTATCTCTGCCTGCAGGTTCTTGATCTGCTGCTGCAGGAAGTAGTTGCGCTGCTGTTCGTCGATGTCTTCACGGGTCTTGTTGCGGATGTCGGCCTTCAGCGTCAGCAGGTTGATGTCGCGGTTGATGAGCTTCATCACATTGAACAGGCGCTCCTTCACATCGTCGATGCGAAGCAGGCTGACCTTGTCCTTCACCGAGAAAGGCATACTGGTGCACACGAAGCTCAGGGCCATGATATCGTTGGTGATGTTGCGGATGGCAAAGTTGGCCTCGTCGGGGATGTCTTCATTGATTTCCACATAGCGCGTCACCTGTTCACGCAGGTCGAGCATAGCGGTCTTAAACTCCTTGTCTTTCTTCTGGGGCTCCAGTTCTTGCAGCGGTTCCACTTCGAACTCCAGGTAGGGCAGGCTCTTCAGCTGCCGCCCTAACCTCAGGCGGCCATAGGTCTGTACGATGACCGTCACATTGTTGTTGGGCAGTGTCAGTATCCTCATCACCTTGGCATACACGCCCGTCTCGTAGAGGTCGTCTTTCTGGGGGTCGTCCACGTCGGGATTACGCTGGGGTACCACGCCGATTATCTGGTTCTTCTTCTCTGCTTTCTGCACGAGCGCCATGCTGGTCTCACGTCCGATCAGGATGGGATTCACCACGCCGGGGAACAGCACGAGATTGCGTACGGCCAGTACAGGCACTACCGATGGGGTGTGCTCATTCAGCAGGTCTTGTAGGTCTCCGTCTATGTCAGCTATCATTTGGAAGGCTGTATTTTTCTCTTGACTCATCTTTGTCTTATTACTTCTTTCCCTTTTACCTTGTATTTTTTATTTTTTCGGGTGCAAAGGTACTAATATTAATTAAGAATTAAGAATTAAGAATTAAGAATTAACAAATAATTAGTATCTTTGCACCCAAAATGAGCAAAGATCACTTCGAATTCCGCCATTTCATCGTCAGGCAGGACCGTTGTGCGATGAAAGTGGGCACCGACGGCACACTCCTCGGGGCTTGGGCTGAGATGGCCGTAGGCGAGGGGAGGGTGCTCGATATCGGCACCGGCACCGGACTGATTGCCCTGATGATGGCCCAGCGATATCCTGCTTGCAGGGTGAAGGCCATCGACATCGACCCTGAGGCCTGTCTGCAGGCTGCAAGGAATGTGGAGGAGTCTCCCTTTGCCGACCGCATTGAGGTGATTCTGGCCGATGTGGCCGACTTCACGGCTGAGGAGCGATTCGATGCCATTGTCAGCAACCCGCCTTACTTCCAGGCATCGCTTGAGTGTCCCGACAGTCAGCGTACCACTGCC
Source organism: Prevotella sp. UBA2444 (assembly GCA_002342665.1). GTDB lineage: Bacteria > Bacteroidota > Bacteroidia > Bacteroidales > Bacteroidaceae > Prevotella. The sequence goes on along the minus strand of DDQK01000025.1, from coordinate 140,328 downwards.
CGCCACACATCCTCGCTGAGCTATGCCTCGCTCATCAGTTCGGCCTTCCGCCTGCTCAAAGATGATGGCAGATTCTCACTGATAATTCCTGACGACTGCCTCAGCAGCCTGATGGCTGAGATCCACCTGGCGGGATTCTTCGTCTCACGCCACTGGTCTGTCAGGACTACGCCCGAAAAGCCTCCAAAGCGTCACTTAATCGAAATCATAAAACATCCTGTCGATGAGATAAGTATTAACGATTGCGTATTACAGATTTCCTCTGGCGAACGGAGTCCTTGGTACCGGGAACTCACGCGTGACTTCTACATCCGTTAACCGCTTCAAATATCCAATCCTCAATATTCAATGAAAGTTACAATTCTACAGACAGACATAGAGTGGGGGAATCCCCAGGAAAACATTCGCCGGGCAGAGTGTCTGATGGCAGAAGCCCCTGACTCTGACCTCTACGTATTGCCAGAGATGTGGGCCACAGGCTTCGCCACCGATCCTCATGGTATCGCCGAACTGGAGGCTGAATCCGTGGCCCTCCGGTGGATGCGGCAGACCGCCCATGACCGTCAGTGTGCCTTTAGCGGAAGCCTCGCCATCTTGACGGGAGACACCTACCGCAACCGCCACTATTTCATCGACGGCCGTTCACGGACAGAGGCCTGTTACGACAAGCACCACCTTTTCTCCTACGGCCACGAAGATCGATACTACAAGCCTGGCGACAGTCATACCATCGTAGACTACATGGGATTCCGCTTTCTGCTGCTCACCTGCTACGACCTGCGGTTCCCCGTCTGGAGCCGTTATGCCGACAATCTGCAGTTCGATGCCATCATCTGCGTGGCCAACTGGCCTGAGTCGCGCCAGAACGCCTTCCAGATACTCACCCGGGCCCGGGCCATCGAGAATCAGGCTTACCTCATCGCCTGCAACAGGGTGGGCGACGACCAGTATTGCCACTACCGGGGCCAGAGTGCCGTCGTCAGCCCTATTGGCAAGACGCTGGCAGCCTGTCCTCCCAATCGCCCCGCCACAGCCACATTCATCCTCGACATGGAGCGACTGCAGCATATCCGCCAGAAGTTCCAGGTGCTCCAGGAGCGCGACAGGCCATAAAAAAGCCCCTCCCTGATTGGGGAGGGGTCGCGAGAGGTACGGGCCAGAGAGGTCATCCTTCTCCGCCACCGCCGTTGGCAGCATTCTTCTGCTCGGAGATCCAGGTGTCCAGGGGCACGGTCTTGTAGCCCCACTTCTTTTTCTTGGGATCAGTCTCCCCGGGCGTCAGGTCTACAGCCTCCAGCACACCGTCGGTGGTGAACGAGCACTTATCCTTGAAGGCCCTCGAGGTGATCTTGTCGTCGGTCTCACCCTCAGGCAGGAAACGGATGTGGACACCGGCGATGTAGAGCTCCGGGTTCCAATTGCCGGCCTTCAGGTCTGCCTCCGAAATACCGCCTTTCTCGCTCTCTACCACGGGCGAGAAGGTGCCCAGACCGTCGAGCTTGATAGGGTTGCCTTCTGCCAGCAGGTGAGCCATACAGAAGACGGCCTTGGTCACTACACCCTCGATGATGTCGCGCGAGTAGATCGTCTTGTGATCCTCCATGTGGTCGCACAGACCGCGCATCGAGATGGTCTTACGCTTGGCTGCCTCAGGGAAATACTTGCTGTAGGCGCTGGATGACGAGTTGCGATTCTGTCGCAGCACGATTCCAAACTGTGGATTCTTTACTTGGTTGCTCATAATTGTGTTTGTGTTTGTGATGTTAAACGTTTTGGTTCATCAGAAGAGTCCCTTTCAACCTCTGCAGCGGCATCCACCGTCTCAACTGATTTCCATTGCAAAGATACAAAAAATATCCGAATCCTGCAAGTTTTCAACCACTTTATTTCCCTTCGGAAGTTATTTTGACCGTTAGTGTCAATTAGTGTCCGTAACATTTGGTAATGTCACGGATTTTTGCTAACTTTGCACTATCATTTTAAGCTCGTTAAGTTATGAATACAGAATCATCCATACGCTTCTACGGCCGCACCGAACTGGCCCGTATCTACTCACCCTTCACCACCGACCGCACGGCCTGGCGCCGGCTTCAGTCCCTCATCGCCGCCACGCCAGGCCTCCAGGAATCCCTCACAGCCCTCGGCTACCGCACCAGCCAGCGCAACTTCACGCCCCAACAGGTTGCCCTGCTCTTCGACACAATCGGGCGACCCGAATCATGACAATTGAGATCGGGCGTGCAGGTATGCTGACTTGCTTATTTTTTCACCGCGGCGTTGTCGGCAGTAGAGATTTGGGTGGTGGCAGCCTCCTCGGTGGGACCCTGCTTGACTTCTACGTTCTCATACACCCAAGTGGCTATCTGTTCGTTGCCCTGGTTGGCATCTTTGGTGGTCCACTCCAGACGGTACGTGCCCGTGGGCAACCTCTTCTTGGCTACCTCGTTGATATTGTACGTTGACGAGATGGTGGCATAGGGTTCGGCGTCGGCAGCATCGTTCTGTCGCCATATTTTGATGTTGGTCACGGTGTAGTAGGCGGCATTCTTCAGGGCTATTACACCGAAAGGCTGGCGCAAGGGGGCATCGATCTTCTGCGTGAAGGAGAGCGTCTTGCCATCGTCGTTGGTGAAGGTGTGGTCATAGCCCCACGAAGCACCGCGCCACCAGTTGTACGAACCCCATTCGCCGGTGAAACGGGTGGTCATCTGGAACTGTGTTTTCGAGCCGTCGGTGACGTTGTTCTTGCCGTAGGGTATTTTCCATACCCAGGTGTTATGGGCGAAAAAGTTGCCACGGCTCAGGAGAGGATAGTCGCGTTCGAGTTTGTAGAAGTCGCGATTCGACGGATTGAGGTTCTGCGTAACATACTTGTAGCCGACATCCACGCCGTCGACGGTCTGCTCCACCCTGATGTCGCTCAGCGTCTCGCTCGTGGTGTTTGTCTTGCTGTAGCCGAAGCTGAAGCCGAGATTACCAGATTTTTGGTCCCCCATGAAACCGCCCGTCAGGGAACCGCCAATGTTCCACGACGTGCCTACGGTGTAGGTCTTGCTGCCCTCGGTGCTTGTGGGCGACGGGTATTTGTAGAATCTCAGACCTTCGATTTTCGAGTCGTCGAGGTTGCGTAGCTGATACTCGAACTGGGCACTTCTCATAAAGTAGCCGATGACACGGTCGTTCGTTGCACCGTGGTCCATCGCATAGGGTCCCCAGAGCTTGTCGTTCTGCACGTTCACCGAACCCTCCACGATGTAGTAGTCGCCAGGTGCATCGCCCGGATTGCAACTGAGCACGTAGAAGGGGTATATCTTGTAGTCCAATACGCATACGCCGCTCTTGTTCAGCCGATCTTCGGAGCTAAGGAAGCCCTGGTCTATCTTGTGGTTGAGCGTGATGGGGAATTCATGGCTATATTCCGTGTAGTAGCGGCTCAGCTCCTCCTGCACGTTGTCGGCACGGGTGGATGCCTTGGCCTCGGCGGTGAACTGTTCGGCCACCCATTCCACAAACGGTGCGACGTGTATCTGATAGTAGTTCTCATTGAAGTCCGCCACGTTGTCGCTGTAGTGCAGGCTGTATTTGCTGAAGAAATCCATGACATCCTCCTGCTTATTGCTGACCTTTTGCACGGCCTCCCAGTCCTCCTGGCTCATCTCCCACTCCTCTTTGTGCTGGTCGGCGTCCAGTTCGGGGTCGCCCTCAAACATGGTGTAGTGGTGGAAGTCTTTGGTGAAGGCATAGAGCAGGATGCCATAGCCACTGTAGGTGGGCAGGTAGTGCTGGTTACCCAGCGTCTCCATCAGGGGCTGCAGCTTGTCCTCCGTCGGGTGTACCACGGCAATGATGCCGCCGTCGTCATAGATCGCCTTCAGCGTCGAGGATTCTGCCGCCAGGTCGTCGGCCGAGACGATGGCCAGCCGTGCCGTCAAGAAGTCGGCGGCTGTGGGGAACTGCTTGTTCAGCACGGCAGTAAAGTCTTCGTCCACACCGCTGATGGCAGCATCGATGAAGACGGGCACTTCGTAGCTCCACCAGTCTTGGAACACGGAGATGTCTGGAATCTCCTCACTGTTTGTTATACCACCGTAATTGTTGTCCTTTTCTGTGCACGATGCCAGGCCCAGCATCATCGGCAGGGCGAGCATCCAGAATTTGAAGAATCTCTTTTTCATTTTGATCGTTGTTTTATTATTCGTTTGCAAATATACAACTTTTTTTGCAAAGTCGTTGCAATTTACATAAAAATTTTGCCAGTTGCTCAAAATCAAGATTCCCATAATCTTAGGAGAGAAAGCGTAAGTCACCCCTAAAAGTAGGCCCGCCAGGCGCCTGATATTAATGTCTTGTAGCCTTTCTTACTCATCTTATTTCTGTCCATAAAGAAGCCACCAGCTACAGTCATAATAAGAATCAAGGTCATCCTCAGCATCATAACTGGGAATTCCCAAGCACCTCCAAGACTGCGCCGAGATGATATTCCACGATACCGTCGGAGTATGTTGTGTCTAAGACCTGTACCAACGCACTCTCACGGTCTTTGTGATAACCGACATATAATCGCAAGGCATCATACCTACGGAGATAACGTCGGCCATCAGACTCATCTATATAGGTATATTTGTTGAGCGTGGTCTGCTTGAGTTCCCGATACTCTGTCTTCTTATTGCCTGCTATGATTTCATCGAAATACACTTTCTTGATATTCAGCGTCAGCACCTTCAGGTTCTTTGTGTCGAAGGTGGACTGCCTTTTCACTATCTGCTGTTCCAGACATTGCATATCGGGGTTATAGGTGTATCCCACAATGGAGCCGTCCATAATCTTCTCAATGATGACATTCACAACGTTCAGAGGCACGACAAACCATTCCTTAGGCTCGTGACTCCTCCCTTCGTCGTCGTACACCGTCACATGGAACTGGACTGCCTGCAACACCTGATGCACCAGGTCTTCAAACTTCTGCGAATGCAGATTCACTACTTTGTAGCTTGCCACAATCTCTACCGGGGCCATCAGATAGGTCGGCTCGTGCTCGGCATTGGCGATTCGCTCTTCTACGGTGTTCGTGGAGAAGCCTATCTTATACAGATCCTTCTGATTGCTGATGGCAGGATTCTCTGAGAGCGAACGGAGCACATAGATATAGCCCGTCACCTTGTCCTTCTCTGTCAAGTCCATATTAGTGAAAAACTTGCTGTCGCTCTCCGATTGTAGTTCTGTGACGGCATAGCCGCCGCCCACCACATTCTTGCGGAGCGTCTGGAGCAGGATGTCCGACTCTGTGCCATTCTCATAGATACAGCGTGTTCGGCCGTCGGGCAGCGCATTGCTGCTCTGGTGCTTTTCGCCGATAGCCTCCAGCAATAGCATTTGGCCATCTACTATATAGTAGTGTCCCGCCTGCAGGTTGATGGTCTTCGATATCTTCACCAGATTGCGCCTGCCCTGTTTCAGGTCTTGATGCACTTGCTTGAATAGCGGACGATATTGCTCGAAGTTCTCACAGAGTTTGCGCTGGGCTATATAGTCTGCCTTGTTCTTGGCTGCCATCGCCTTTCGCATATCCGTTGGGATATCGAATAGTTCTGTTTCCTTCTCCGACAGGTTCAGCAGCGGGTCGTCCAATATGCTTTCTAATTCCTTGTCTATGTCCATACTCTATTACATCAGGTTCTTGTTTTTGAGGGCGGTCATCGATGCCCACATCATCTTCTCTTTCAGGTCACCGTTCCGTCGGGGCTCCCGTCCATTGCGTTCTATCCACGCTCTGACTTCAGCAAGTTTCTGACTCATCCGGTCATCTGCTGTCGGTGCCGATACCTTTGCGCGAACTCCATCCAGCAACGGATCATCAAATATCTCTAACAATTCTTTTGGCCACTCCATTTCAACTCTTCAATTCTTCAACTCTTCAATTCTTCAACTCTTCAACTCTTCAATTCTTCAATTCTCCTCATAGTCCAGTCCTGCCAGCCGTCTGGCCTTCAGATTCTTAATCATCTGCAAGGCAGCCGCCATCTCCCTTACTTGTGGGTTAGGGTCTTCGATGCTTGGCACCCTTCCGTCGTGCTCTTTGACATACTCCTTCAGCGGTCCTTTAAAGATAGTAATAGCCTGCTCCAGCGTCAAGTCGAACTTCTGTTCGGCTATCGTGTCCTGGATAATCTTCAGCGTGGGCGCATCCACCGATTTCGACAGCACCTCGTAGGCTCGCTGGAAGGGGTTGATGGTGTCAATGAGATTGATGCTCAGTTTGTCGATGTTCACGAACCGATTGGCAATCTTGATCAGTCGGTTGCCCTCACTCTCCTGTTCATCGTCGTCACTCACCTTACTCATGTCTATCGGCTCTCCCTTCTCGTCCACAATGTCACTACCCTTGATCATTGTGTCGAGCAGCACGCGCTGGCGCACTTCCTCCACTTCGCCCTCCGACAAGTCTGGATAGCGTTCGCGAATCACCTTTGGGATTAAGGTTTGTGTGATGGTCTCTGCCGTCGTAGAACCGCTGATGGCCCGTACCACCATGTCGTCTTGCAGGATTGCAGCCTTCAGGTCGTCCAACTGCTCCTGCACGATGAGTTTTGTCTTCTCGCTCGACAGCGGTTTCAATCCTTCCACGATTAGCGTCCTGAGCGGATTGCCCTTCTCGTCATCATCGTCTTCATCATCCTTCACGGTCTTGAAGTGCCAACTGGGAGCCATCACCTGTTCCATCAGCAGCGAGGCAGTGATGGCTTTCAGGAAGTCGTTCACTGCCACCTTCACATCACTCTGCTCTGCCTCCGGCATCGCTATCAGATTGACGAACTTCGCCGTTTCCTTGCCCTCGCAGTCTCGAGTGCATCGGCCTATAATCTGAATCACCTCCGTCAGCGAACCGCGCACACCCACCGTCAGACACACCTCACACCATTGCCAGTCAAAGCCCTCCTTGGCGGTGCCGAGGGCGATGATGATGTCCATATCGTCCTTGCGCTTCATCCGCTGCAGGTAGCCCTGCACCATATTGCGCTCCTTCATATCATCCTCCACCAGGTCGGCCACCTTCAGCAGTCGTCCGTCCTGAGTGCGGATGTGATAGATGCCCGTATTATAGTCCTTATATTCCAGTGTACCAATCTTCTTCATAATCTCATCTGTCTCGGCGTACTTGCCCAGACCTGTCGATGCCCTGGCATTTACGCTGGGTATATGGATGATGGTCTTCTTCGTTGTGTCCAGCACCTCCTGGATGTGATCCAGATACGAGCCGTGATAGAAGTGGTAGCCCAGCACGAGGTTCTTCAGATACTTATAGCCATTCAACTGCTGATAGTAGTTATAGGTGACGGGATAGAAACGGGCTTCATCTTCCACCCTCAGCACAGGAATACCATCGCCACGGAAATATGAGCCGGTCATAGCCACGATATGCCCCGTGGAGTTATTCATCACGCGGCGCACCACGTCGCCCAGGTTCGAGTTGGCATCAGCCGAGGTGTGGTGGAACTCATCAATCGCCAGCAGCGTGTCGTTGAAATCCTCGTCCGAAATCTCCTTCATGCCGTTTCTCAACGTAGCATGGGCACAGACCAATATCTTCGTCCTCGACTGGCGGAAGAACTCGATGAAGCGACCTTTCTTGTCCTTCTCGTTCTTCACGTCCGTCAGGTTGAAGTAAGGAGCCACCTCCCAGTCAGCAAAGAATCCGTAGGGCTTCAACTTCGTGTTCTGGAATGAACGCCCGATGCTCTTTTCCGGCACGGCCACTACGACTCGCTTCAGCCCCTGATGCTCCAACTTATCGAGCGCGATGAACATCAGGGCGCGACTCTTACCCGATGCCGGCGGTGCCTTGATGAGCAGAAACCGCTTGTCACGCGCCTCGTATGCCTTGGCCTGCATCTCGCGCATTCCCAACTCATTGGTGGCACTGGCCTCACCAGTCTGCTGGTAGCGTATATCAACGATATTATTTGAGTTTTGTTCCATATTTATTTGTTTATTCAGATTTTATTCGTAACTTTGCAGCGATAAAATAAATATGTTTTAGTATGAATACAATAGGAAGGATACCAATGGATGCCTTGCTCACTATGCTAAACACGCTGGATCGCCATGACCGTCGATGGTTGGTAGAACAGATGTCTGAGCAGGTGAAGCGTGAGGAAGAGGAGGCAAAGAAGTCTTGGCAGGAGTATACAAGTAATCGTCCTACATGGAAAGAGAATTCTGACGCCATGTTAGACGCTGCACTTGCCCGTTTCCATAAAGACTGGGGAGGCGAGAAAAGTCCTATTGAGATTGCTAACGAATTACGGCAAGGGCCTGAAATGGTGAAAGAAGTAGAAACTTGGTAAGTATGCGGCCATTGACACACGGAAGATATTTGCTTGACACATGCACATGCATAGCCCTGATAAAGGGGCTGCCAAGCGTAGTCGAACATATCAGGCAGGTAGGAGTTGATGAATGTAAGATTTCTGACATTACTCTTGCAGAGTTGTATTTTGGTGCTTACAAGTCTGGAAGAGAGGAGCATTTCGACGATGTTTTGGAAATTATGAATCTTTTCGAGCAATATAGCATAAAATCCCTTCGCAAGTATGGCGAGATACGCTGGTTGCTGGAGAGCAAGGGACAGAAGATTGGCGATATGGATACGTTCATTGCTGCAACAGCACTTGAAGAAGACCTCATTATCGTGACAGGCAATGTGGAACATTTCAGTCGTATTCCAGGGCTGAAGATTGAAAACTGGATGAAATAATAATCTTTTATTCATTTCTTCACCGTCATCTTTTCATATAGCTTAAATAGGCACTCCAGGCGGGCTTCGTCTGAGGCGAAGGGGTAGCCGGGATAGCAACTCTCCACGATGTCGTCCAGTCGGGCGTGAACCTCACGTAAGTCCTGTGGCATCTTGTCAGGGTCGTAAAGGTCGGCCAAGGTCTTGTCGGGGTAGAACTCACGCGTCACTAATACCTCCTCTGCCGCCTGCTTGATTTCTTCTTTCTTCTCGGCAGAGATTTTTGGGAAGGGGAAAGAGTTGTAGCAGAGATTGGTATAGCGATAGCGAGTCTCGAGTTTACCACCTATAGTCGCAACCCAAATAACATGAATTCTAGTGCTCAAAAGCCCAAAAACAAAGGTATTAGCATTATATACCACTTGTGTGGAATTCGACAATATAACATCCTTGCCAACTATACCAATGGGTATATATTTTCTTCTTTCTGAAGAAGTACCAGGAACTATTATCGCTTCTGTATCCTGATGTGCTCTTTGTTTAAACAAGTACGGTCTATCAGCATATTGTACAGTGCTATCTGCTTTACTTTTTAATCGGAACTCTCTAACTTTATCAAGTCTCCTTTTTATTGGCGGTATTGAATAGGCTTTACCTGCCAACTCTTCTTTAATCCACAAGCAATAACGAACATCTCCATACAAGAAACTGTCTGCTCCATGATATTTTCTTATGAATCTTTCAGCTTCTGGATATTCATTGATTACAGAATCTTTTTCATTTTTATCCAATATCAAAAAGCCTCCATCTGTAGGTTTATTACCAAAAACCATTTCAGGGAGATTTGAGATAGGACTGCTATTTCTTGATATGATGATATTTGGTCCATCTAAAAGGTAAGCATTAATATTTTGACATTTTGTGCAATGTTGCTCTGAATTGTATAAAGTTTTTAAATTATTGCTTTGAATAGAGAGACCGATTATTACGACCATAACCATCGCATTGTATTTTGCATTATTTGACCATTTGAACGACTGGTAGGCAAAGTTTATCTCTACACCATTATTAAATACATTTGGCCAAAGAAGAGCAACAGAATCTCCTTGGCAAATTGAGTTTGTACTGACAAATGCACACTTAGCTTTTGTACCCCTTATATATAAGGTGCCAAGATAGAACCAGTTCGCAATATAATCAAGGTTCTTATAGTTTTGGAACTTGCCACATACATATTCCAAATCAGCTTTTTGGCTTTCATCTTGCATACTGCTCCCCAAATACGGCGGATTGCCAAACACAAAGACCTCTTCCTCCGGTGTATGCGGACAAACTTCGTTCCAATCTATCCGGCAGGCATTGCCACAGACGATTTGGGTGATGTTCTTCAGGGGCAGGGCTTTGGTGTTGACGCCAAAGTTTTCGTTGAGTTTAGTGTTCATCTGATGCTCAGCCAGCCAGAGGGAGAGCATGGCCACCTCGTGGGGGAAGTCGAGCAACTCGATTCCATAGAACTGACTGAGGATGATGACGCTGTTATCCACAAACAGGATTTCACCCTCCGGCGTACACTTGCGCTGCAACGAGAGGATATCCATCTCGAGGAAACGCAGACACTTGTAGGTGATGATGAGGAAGTTGCCACTACCGCAAGCAGGATCGAAGAACTTCATACGGCTCATGCGCTTCAGTAAGGCATCGCCACGCTTCTTGATCTGCTTACATTCCTCGTAGAATTGCTTCGTGGTGATGGCTCCGATCTCCTTCATCTGACGCTTCTGCTCATACTGCTCATTTAGGCGGTTGTACTCACCTCGCAGTTCGTCCATAAACAGCGGATTGATCACCTTCATGATGTTGGGCACCGACGTATAGTGCATGCCCTGATTGGCGCGTTCCTCAGGATTCACCACCGCCTGAATCATGCTTCCGAAGATGTCGGGGTTGATGTCCTTCCAATCCAGTTCACCGCACTCGATGATAATTTTCCTGGCCTTGGCTCCCATCCTCGGAATCTGGATGCGTCGCGAGAAGAGACCACCATTCACGTATGGGAACTGCTTCACAATGCTGGGAATGGTCATGGGGCGTAGCGAGAGATCCATCACATTGAACGACTCGTCTAAGTATTGCGAGAGGTCTGAGCCGTCGGGCTTCGTAAACCGCTGGATGCTGTCTGTAAACAGATTGCCCTCGAAGATACCTGTATCTTCAGCAAAGAAGCAGAATAGCAGTCGGGTTATGAAGATATTCAGGTCGTGCAGGTCGCTGTCAGAGCGGAACTCGTTGTAGGCACGCAACTCGTCGTGCAGCTTGGCCAATTTCTCGGCAGCCTTCACGTCGGCAGGGCTTTCCTCCACATAGTGAACACGCTCCACATCCATCAGCGGATAGAAGAAAGCGAAGTCGCAATACACTCGCTCAAGTGGATTCTCATACGTATCCTTTTCGCGCAGGTCATAGGCCAGCAGCGTCTGTCCATCGCTGACGGCTACAATCTTGGGCGCAGCCTTCACCACCTGAATGTCCCGCTTCAGACGTTCAAGTTCCTCAGTCAATCTTGTGGCTGTTGTACCCCGATAACAGAACAAACCCTTGATAAGCAGGCCGTCAAAGGTCTTGAGCACACCCTTGCCCTCCTTATAGCGCTGGATGTCCCTCTCACTCTTGCCAAAGGCATATAGCAACTGATAGCCGATCTCATCGGCTGATAATGATGTACGTTTCAGCGACTGCAAGCGATCCTCGATCTCCTTGTAGCCCAGCTGGATTTTCTTTGCCATACTCTGATAGCTTTAGGAGCATAGCACTTATCGGGATTACAGGTACAACCATCACCAACCAATAAGACACGGAAAAAGCGTGAACCACGCTTATCCGTGTCTGAGGTGGTGAGATAATACCCGTCCATATAGATAAGTGACATGTCCACGCTATCTGAGCGCAGACATTAGTCATTTATCGTTATATGGGCTGTGTTCTAAACATCTCACCTTTCAGACACGCCGAATAACTGCTAATGCTGTTATTGTTTTACCCTCAAAAGTCGCACCGCCGCCGTCGCTTCGGCTTGCCGGGCTTCGCGGTCAGGGCGGGGTGGGGCAGCGTAGTCGCTGCTTCTCCCTCAGCCTGCCAGGCCTTCAGAGCGGTGTTCAGTGGGCAAAGGTAATAAGAAAAAATGAAACGGCAAAGGAAAAGGGCAAGTTTTCTCTCCTCGGCGGGAAAACTTGCCCTTGGCTTACAGGACGGGGAGATGCACGAACGCTATGCGAACTTGGCGCAACCCTGCGGAATGCTTATTCCTTCTCCTTGGCGTTGATGGTAGAGATTTCGGTAGTGGCATCCTGCTCGGTGACACCCTGCTTGACTTCTACGTTCTCATATACCCAGGTGCCCGTCAGTTTGTTGCCCTGGTTGGCATCGTAGGTGTTCCACTCCAGACGGTACTTGCCCGTGACCAGCTTCGCCTTGGCCACCTCGTTGACGTTGTACGACGACTGGATGGTGGCATAGGGCTGGGCGTCGGCAGCATCGTCCTGTCGCCATATCTTGATGTCGGCCACGGTGTTGTTGGCGGCGTTCTTCAGGGCTAACACACCGAAAGGCTGGCGCATGGGGGTGCCGATGATCTGCGTGTAGGAGAGGGTCTTGCCATTGTCGTTGGTGAAGGTGTGGTCATAGCCCCACGAAGCACCGCGCCACCAGTTGTACGAACCCCACTCGCCGGTGAAATTGACGGTCATCTGGAACTGTGTTTTCGAGCCGTCGGTGACGTTACTCTTGCCGTAGGGTATCTTCCACACCCAGGTGTTGGTGGCGATGAAGTTGCCACGGCACAGGGCGGGATAGTCGCGGTCGAGTTTGTCGTAGTCGCGATCCGACGGGTTGAGGTTCTGTGTGATATACTTGTAGCCTACGTCCGCGCCGTCGACGGTCTGCTCCACCCTGATGTCGCTCAGCGTCTCGCTCGTGGTGTTTGTCTTGCTGTAGCCGAAGTTGAAGCCGACCGAACCGCTACCTCCTTGTTTCTCCGAGCAACCGACCGACAGGGAGCCGCCAATGCTCCACGTCGTGCCTACGGTGTAGGTCTTGCTGCCCTCAGTGGTTGTGGGCGACGGGTCTTTGAAGAATCTCAGGCCGTCGATCTTCGAGCCGTCAGTGTTGCGCAGCTGATAGTCGAACTTGGCGTTTCTCATAAAGTAGCCGATGACACGGTCATTCGTTCCACCGTGGCTCTGCATGTAGGGGCCCCACAGTTTGTCGTTCTGCACGTTCACCGTTCCCTCCACGATGTAGTAGTCGCCAGGGGCGTCGCCCGGATTGCAACTGAGCACGTAGATGGGGAAGATCTTGTAGTTCAACTCGCACACGCCGTTCTTGTCCAGCCGGTCTTCGTCGCAAAGTGTGCCCTTGTCTATCCTGTTGTAGAGCTTGATGGGGAACGTCGTGCGATATTCCGTGTAGTAGCGGCTCAACTCCTCCTGCTGGTCGGCGGCACGGGTGGATGCCTTAGCCTCGGCGGTGAGCTGTTCGGCCACCCAGCTCACGAACGGTGCGATGTGTATCTGATAGTGGTTCTCGTTGAAGTCCGCATTGTTGTCGCTGTAGTGCAGGCTGTTGTTGCTGAAGAAATCCTTTACATTCTCCAACTTGTTACTGCCCTTTAGCACGTCGTTCCAGTCCTCTTGGCTGACCGCCCGCTCCTCGTTGTGCTGGTCGGCGTCCAGTTCGGGGTCATCCTCCAGCAGGGTGTAGTGGTGGAAGTGTTTGGTGAAGGCATAGAGCAGGATGTCATAGCCGTTGTAAGTGGGCAGGTAGTGCCGGTTGCCCAGCGTCTCCATCAGTGACTGCAGCTTGGCCTCCGTCGGGTGTACCACGGCAATGATGCCGCCGCCGTCATAGATCGCCTTCAGCGTCGCGGCATCTGCCGTCAGGTGGTCGGCCGAGACGATGGCCAGCCGTGCCGTTGCGATGTCAGCGGCTGTGGGGAACTGCTTCTTCAGCACGGCAGTAAAGTCTTCGTCCACACCGCTGATGGCAGCATCGATGAATACGGGCACGTTGTAGCTGCGCCAGTCTTGGAACACGGAGATGGTTGAACTCTCCTCAACAGGAGTGGTATCACCGGAATTGTTGTCCTTTTCCGAACACGATGCCAGGCCCAGCATCATCGTCAGGGCGAGCATCCAGAATTTTAAGATTTTCTTTCTCATTTTGATTGTTGTCTAATAATACTCGTGCAAATATACAACTTTTTTTGCAAAGTCGTTGCAGTTTACATAAAAATTTTGCCAGTTGCCACTTTTTACGGCCAAGGAAAAGGGCAAGTTTTCTTTTCGTGAAGCCTGCCCTTTTATTTCATTTGATCCTCTTTTTAAGTGTCTCTGGACTCATCCGCATGTCCCAGATGTCAGTGATGTAGACGGTGTCGGAGGTTTTGGCATAATAATGCACAAGTTTAAATCGTCGCATGATATGACAACTCCGATATAGGCGCCTTTTATCGCTTAGTAGTCTCTCTGGCGTGTATGATTCCGGATGCTCAAGCAACTGATGCTCAATCCTTTTGCGTTCTATCTGCCATTTGAGAGAAGTAGACTTGCCAAACTCCGTGTAAGCGTATTCCACTCGGTCAAAGAAGAGGCACTCCGCCCTTTTTGTCCATACTATCTTAGCCATGGAAATCTTTCGTAAAGCCTGCGATCCATTTCTTCAGATGTCACCCAGTCGCTCATGTCGCCGGCTTCGGCGCGGTCGATAGCTGCATCAGCCTCGTCGATGCGGGCGTTGAGCTCTTCCATGGTGTAAGGTCCGATGCCCGGGTCCCAGTCATCAGAGATGCCGCAATCTTCATCTTCCTCCATCGGGTCATCGATGGTGGATACGTAACCGCTTCCCGTAGCAATATAGCCTCCGACCGGTTCGCTGGCCATGCCCACACTGTCCTCTTCTTCCAGGACGGGGTATCTCTTCTCGTCTTCCATATCTCTGAACTTTCTTTATCGATGGCAAAGTTACGAAGAATTCCTGAAACGGCCAAGGAAAAGGGCAAGTTTTCTTGGGGTCAGGGAGTTTAGTGGCACTAAACTATGAGTTTACCGTAACTAAACTATGAGTTTAGTGCCGGTAAACTCGGCGAGGGTAGGAGGGTGGGGCGGGGCTGGAGGATAGAAATGTGAAGGATGTGAAGGATTGAAACACAACTTCTACTATAGAAATACATTTAGTCAGCAACTAAATCATTTCCATAAGACAAGTTAGTATTTTATCCTTCACATCCTTCACACTTTAGAGATTAGAAGGGCAGAACAGGCTCTTCGGGAGCAGGTGCTTCAGGCTTCTGTTCGTCGGTGGCGGCGGATATCTGAGCCTGAATCTGGTCGTATGGTATCTCGTAGACCTTGAAGAAGTTGCCACTGCGGTTGTGTATCTGCTGGAATCCGAGCTTCTTCATCACCGTGCCTACCTTCTTCGAGGAGAGGCCGTAGCCGAGTCGGCCTCCGTTGAGCCACTTGCAGATAGCTGCCGAGCTAAGCAGCTTGATGGGGTCGCCAGGTCGTGGCTTTCTGTAGTGGGTGCGGATGAGCTGTTCCTCGTCGCTCATCTGGCGGAAGGCTGCGTTCTGCTGTTCCACGCGCTGCTGGTCGGACAGGTCGAACCAGTACGGGAATCCCTGGCGGTAGTCGTGGTAGAGCTGGGCGTAGAGCTGGTCATAGTCGATGGTCCACTCCTGCGGTTTGCTGATGGAGCTGATGAGGAAGCAGAGCCATCGGCGGTTGCCGGTCTCGTCGACGAGGAAGTGCTGCTCGTTGCCCGTGGCACAGAGCGATGCCAGCTTGTGCTTCTGGTTGCGCTGCTTGCCGTAGGGTCGGCGCTCGTTGATGGCGACGGCCGATGCCAGTGCCTTGAGCTCGGCGATGTCGGCAGGGTTGCTGATGTCCACCTCCTCGATTTCCACGAGAGCGTTCTCGGCGAGTGAGATCTTGTCGTCCTTCGAGCGGAAGCTGTTGCGCGGGTTCTCCCAGAAGTACTGGCGGAGGGGCTGTGGCAGCAGGTGGCGGAAGAAGGTGGTCTTGAAGATGCCCTGCGGGCCGATGAAGGTGAAGATCTCGTGGTTAGCCACATGGTCGTTCATCCATGCTGCGACGATTGCCACGAGCCACTTGTGGAATGCCCAGTGCAGGTATTGCTGTGCCTGCTGGAGTGACTGCCCTTCGAGAACGGGCTCCACGGTGACGTAGCTGGCGAGTTCTCCCACTCGGTCTTGCCCGTCCCAGGGTGCCAGGCTGCGGATGTAGTCGCGGATGGGGTGGAAGAGTGTGGCCGAGTCGCTCCAGATGACGTCGGTGACGTCGCTCTTGAGTGTGCGCTTGCCCGTGTCGGACTCTATCTGCTTGCGTACGGTACAGATGACTCGGTTGTCCACTTCCGTCCACGGCTGACTATCGTCAATGCGGTAGTAGGTGCGGTCGTTCACGTCGTTGTACTGCAGCTGCATGTGGCTCTTGAGCCACTGTCCGATGTCAGCGAGCGATGCCAGTGCGTTCTTCTTCCTGCGTCCGGGTTGGCTGAGTTTCCACGTGCCGTGCTCGTCGGTCTTCTTGTAGCAGGAGCGGATGGTGGCCTCGCGCTGCTTGGCGTCGTAGGCGCTCCACTCCTGTGAAGCCCACTGGAGCAGTTCGTCGAGGGCGACGCCGTAGCGGTTGAAGAGGAATGCGGCGTGCATCACGTAGTCGTGGTGATGATGGGACTCGAACTGTAGGTGGCGCTTGGCGAGCTGCTGCTGGATGCGCTGCCAGGCAGGGTCTACGCCCTCGCTGAAGGAGCCTGTGGCATACTCCTTGCGAGGCTTGCCTGGCTCGGTGTCGGGCGAGAAGTTGGCCTGGAGGATTTCCTCGTCGGTGATGATGAAGGGCTCTGCCTCCGGGTTGACATAGACCTGCGGGTCGTGAGCCAGTCCTGAGAGGGCGTTGAAGAAGCCGCACTGGCCGTCGAACTCACTGCCTACAAGCTTGGCATAGTGGCTGTTGCCCTTCAGGAAGGCAGCGGGCCAGGATGCGTCGTCGACAGGGTCGCCGTCGTTTTCACGACGGTAGTTGTAGATGATGCGCAGGCCCTCGCCGCCTACTGTGCGGTAGGCCAGCAGGGTGTGCGGGTCGCTGGTGACGAGAGTGAAGGCCTGTTCGACGTCGTCCAGATGGTCGAGGTCGCAGAGGGCACGTGCGGTGAAGCCTGTCACGTTCAGCTGGTTGTGCCCGTTGCCGTCGAAGAGCACGGCTACGGAGAAGGCCGGTATGGTCTTCTGCTTCACCTGCTCGTCGGCAGTTTTCTTGCCCACGGCCTTCTTCACCTGCTGGTAGGTCAGGGTCTTGGTACTGACGTCGTTGTCGTACTTAATGAGTCTGACAATCTCGTCGAGGTTGACCTGTGCGCTCTTGAAGCTGCTCAGGTTCTGAAAGAGGTTGAAAAGGATTGGTGCCTTTTCGATAGATGATGTTGCCATCTTTTAATACTTGTTTAAAAAGTAATGTCTCGCACTCAGCCCCCATAGACGATTTCAGGAGCTGTGGGCACCCGTGCTCAGGTGTTGTTCCCGGATGGTAATTACAGTGCAAATATAATTAGGGTGTGTCAGTCAACTGTGCTGACACACCCTCAGATTTTGGGTGACACACCCCCTGCACACCCATAAAAGGGGCTATTATTTAAGATTTTTTATACTCCGTATGTCTTTTCGATGTCATCAATGATGTCGCTAATAGCATTTGTGAGATTGGCCTCTTCACCATTAACATCCTTCTTACAGCAATTATTCAGATATGCGATGAGATTCTTTGCTGCTTGAATTATGGCATCAGTGAATTTCTTTTCTCTCTGCATTTTGACAATTTTGTTGATGCGCGGTCTGATTGTTTCTCGCTTTTCTGCTTTATCGTCTCCGGTCATGTGGCATATAAAGACGGCAAGTTGGCTTTGATTCAATTCATTATTAGTGATATCCCATTTTAAAACAGATGTGAAGAATATGATACGCTCATCAATCCCTAATTCTATCGCGGCTTCAAGAACCACATCTTTATATAGGGTCTCTTCTGATTGTTCTACGGCGGTTACAATCGAGTTTTGTAATTCCTCTATTTTTTTATCCTTTGCAGCAAGATCGGATTCCATTTGAGTTATCTTTTCATCCTTCTTCTGGATATCAGACATGAGAGTTTCGATTTTCTGCTCTACCTCCTTTGACAGGCCTGCTTGTTTATCATCCATCTCCGCTTCAGTATCCTCGCTAGTAGTGTAGTCGTATTCGTCAAAAGGCAGTTCTGCATCAATCCACTTTTTTACGGATTCTATCTGCTCCTTGATAATATGATAATCTGTCTCTTTTAGGGAGAGAGACTCAATTCGCTTGATGGCAGCAGAAAAATGGTTGGATTTAACAGACCGCATCATGACGTATGAACAGATGATGATATACTGTGTTTCAAAAAAATATGGGAATCCACCATCTGAGTCTAACCGCGTCATGATTTGGCTGATGTAGGTTTCGGGATGGGGTAGGGCTGCAAGAGTCCGAACAATTATTTTGGCGTTATGCCACGTTTCAGCATAGTCAAGTATCAGGTCTTCACGTTTCCAATTGTCCTCGTAGAATTCAAAGTATTCACGGAAGAGCCTTTCTTCATTGAAATTCTGAAATAGTTCGTCCAGTTCTGCTCTGCTTAATTCCTCAAGCCGAAACATTACCTTTTGTCTCTTCTGGCGTTGTTCTTCCTCGTAACTTGAATAAATTTTCGTAAGACTAATGACAAAGTCAATCTTGCTGTTGATATTATTTAAGTGTGTTTTCCCATAGATCCCCATGACGGGTATTAGAAGGTTAAAAACACCATCTTGAAACACCTTCTCATCGTGATGACGGAAATATAAAAGGATATATACTTTTGTTAATGTAATATGGCTGTACCTTATGGATCCATTGTAAAAATTGGTATTGGATGTTACTTCTTTTATAACACTGTTTACCGCCATTAGCTCCTTCTCTATCTTTTTACACATTTCTATTGGAGAACTCCAAAATGGTATTTGATTGGAATTATGGTAGGAAAGGTAATCAATATTCTTAATGACATGCTGGTAGAGGGCATCTAAAACTGGTTTGTTGAGGAATTCTTCGTTATCCATGCTTGTTATTAATTGATTTAAGTCGTTTATTCTTTTTTTTGCAAAATTAATTAGAATAGATGAGATTGCCAAGTGCATCAAGAAAAAAATCGTCCAAAACAAGAATCTTTAGCAATTTTTAATATAGAAAAGTTGTCGAATCGCTTGAAAAACTCAATTTATTTTCGTATCTTTGCCGCAAATTAGAGGAGGTCATGAAATCTACAAATGAAATACATCGACATCATCAGAGGCCACTCGCAGGAACTGCGCGAACGGTTCGGTATTACGTCAATGCGTCTTTTCGGTTCTGTCGCCAGGGGAGAACAGCATGATGGAAGCGACGTAGACCTGTTTGTGACGATGCCGCCGAAGTTTTATAATCTGGTACTTGCCGCCCAGTATCTTGAAGAATTACTCGGTTGCAGGGTAGACCTAATAAGTGACCATGAAAACTTACGTCCTTTTTTTCGTCAACAGATAGAGAAAGATGGCATCAATATCTATACAGCAGCTTAGAGTCGTAGAAGAATAGACGAGGTCCGCCCTTCGTGATGCCATTGACTATTTTATTGAGCATCTTTATGAGATTGTTCTTATTGATGATAATGTATGATCATCAATATCTGATGCCCTTCTCATTCCTAACAAACTGGCCAGGGTGGGGGTCCAGTCCTCATTGTCATGGGGGCAGAGGGTGCGGATGCCGAGGGACTGGGCTACCTCACAGTTGCGGGGGCTGTCGTCGATGAAGAGGGTTTCGGCGGCTGAGGACTGCTGCCCCTGGAGCATGGTGCGGAAGATGTCGGGCGAAGGCTTCATCATGCGGCACTCGTAGCTCAGGTAGAGATGGTCGAAATAATGGCTGATGGCATGGCCCCGGCCGTCGAACTCAGGACTGCAGGCCCATTGCATCATGTAGGGATTGGTGTTCGACAGAAGGCAGACTTTATAACCCTCGTTGCGCAGTCGGAGAAGCATGTCGAGATTCCGTTGCGGTACATTTTCTACATAGCCGTGCCAGGCCCATGAACATTCTCCGGAAGAAATTTCGCGACCGATCAGTTCGCTAAGTGCCATGCGAAACTGCTCAGCACTGATGTCGCCGCGCTCCAGGTCGCCAAAGATGCCGTGCTGGCAGAAAGCATCGAGATGACTGCGAGCATCGCGCAATCCAATCTGCTCGAATCGCCTGACGGCTGATTCGTAGCTCAGGGCGATGACAACGCCGCCTAGGTCGAAAGCAATGTTATTTATCATATCGCGTGCAAAGATACGAATAATTTCAGGATTGCGCAAGGTTTCGGGGGATTTTACTTTGTTTTATCCCTATTGGATTAGAATCGGCATTATGATAAATAGGAGATATGGATTGACAAATGCGTCTCCCCTCCGAGAGATGAATTATCTTACGGTCATGTGGAAGCAACCTTGCTTGACTTCATATTTAATGAAGCAACGATTCTGCTCGCGGAAATCACGAAGCACTTCGGAGAGCACCCATTTGAGCGTGTCGTTGCGAACCTGATGACGACGAGGCCCGTCAGGATCCTCGACTGTACGGTAACGATTGTAGCAGATATCAAATGTGGTGCCGTAGAGATGGCAGGAATTCTCCGTGGCATTGCCGTTGCGCCGGCGCAGCTTAAAGACATCCTCCTGAGAGCGCAGCACGCTGGTGACAATCATCTGATGCAGAGGCACACCCTTGACATAGAGCGAATCGTAGAACGCCTGGCCGATATCCTGTAGCAAAACGGCTGCTCGCGGCACCAGATACGGAATGCTGGAATACAGCGGATCGACGTGATAATACGGATTGGAGCCAATATAGACCAGTTCACGCTTGCGCATCTCGGCATCCTCGCGGTTCTTGACGGGAGGTACGCCCCATTGCTGTGCGGCAGCCAACTGTACACTGTTGGTGTCGGGAAAGGCTTCGGCATAGCTGGGGACACTGAGGATGCGGTGAGGGGCTGATAGAAGATTGGAGATTCTTGCGTCCCGTTGGTAGCAAGCGTCCTTCGGCCGAGCGGAATATTGAACATTTTTTGTGCTGTCACTGAGCGTAGGGTCAGATGAGGTTTTACGGGGTTCTGCCACCGAGGGGAAAGTCCACCGGATAAGTGCAAGGATGAGGACCACGGCAGCAAAGTAGCGCAAATATTGATTTTTTGTAAGTTTCATCGATAATTTTCTCATTTCGGGCGCAAAGTTACGAAGATTTTTTGTAATTTTGCAGGCAAATTAGAAAATTGTATCGAGATTGATAGAGAAGCATCTTGTTTTAGAGGATATTGACCCCGTGGTATTCTACGGAGTCAGCAATGCGAACCTTCACATCATCCGTTCGCTCTACCCCAAGCTGCGCATCGTGGCCCGTGACAATGTGATCCGCGTGCTGGGCGACGAGGAGCAGATGGCTTCCTTCGAGGAGAGTGTGGAGAGTCTGCGCCAGCACGTGCTGCGATTCAACGCCCTGAAGGAGGAAGACATACTCGACATCATCCGCGGGCACCGTACGAAGGACGTGCCAGAAGGTGTGGTGGTCTACTCGATGTCAGGCCGCCCCATCAAGGCCCGTACGAAGAACCAGCAGCGGCTCATCGAGGCCTATGAGCAGCACGACATGGTGTTCGCAGTTGGTCCTGCCGGAACGGGAAAGACCTACCTCTCGATAGCCCTGGCCGTGAAGGCGCTCAAGGAGAAGACGGCCAAGAAGATCATCCTCTCGCGCCCTGCCGTGGAAGCCGGTGAGAAGCTGGGATTCCTGCCCGGTGACATGAAGGACAAGATAGACCCCTATCTGCAGCCCCTGTACGACGCTCTGGAGGACATGCTGCCCCAGGTGAAGCTGCAGGACATGATGGAGAAGCACGTCATCCAGATAGCTCCGCTGGCCTTTATGCGAGGTCGCACGCTGAGTGACGCGGTGGTGATACTCGACGAGGCACAGAACACCACACCGGCACAGATACGCATGTTCCTCACCCGTATGGGATGGAACACGAAGATGATCATCACGGGCGACATGACACAGATAGACCTACCCCACTCCCAGAAGTCGGGACTGATAGAGGCCCTGCATATATTAAATAATGTAGAGGGTATCGGTGTGGTCAACCTCGACCGGAGCGACATCGTGCGCCACAAGCTGGTGACGCGCATCGTGAATGCCTACGAGGCCTTTGACAAAGAGCACCAGACGAAGACGGAAGATAAATAAAAACAATATAAAGACAATGAAAGCATTAACAAACACGGAGTTCCAGTTTGAGGGACAAAAGAGTGTGTACCACGGAAAGGTACGCGATGTGTACAATCTTAACGACGATCTGCTGGTGATGGTGGCCACCGACCGCATCTCAGCCTTCGACGTGGTGCTGCCCAAGGGCATACCCTTCAAGGGTCAGGTGCTCAACCAGATAGCAGCCAAGTTCCTGGATGCCACTACAGACATCTGTCCGAACTGGAAGCTGGCCACCCCCGACCCGATGGTGACCATCGGTCTGAAGTGCGAGGGCTTCCGCGTGGAGATGATCATCCGCTCGATACTGACCGGCTCTGCCTGGCGCGAGTATAAGAACGGCTGCCGCGAGCTCTGCGGCGTGCGTCTGCCCGACGGCATGAAGGAGAACGAGCGATTCCCCGAGCCCATCATCACCCCGACCACCAAGGCCGACGAGGGGCACGACATGAACATCTCGAAGGAGGAAATCATCGCACAGGGCCTGGTATCGGCAGAAGACTATGCCGTGATGGAGCAATATACCCGCAAGATTTTCAAGCGCGGACAAGACATCGCCCAGAAGCGCGGACTGATACTGGTAGACACCAAGTATGAGTTTGGCAAGCGCGACGGCAAGGTGTACCTGATCGACGAGATCCACACCCCCGACTCCAGCCGCTACTTCTATGCCGACGGCTATGAGGAGAAACTGGCCAAGGGCGAGCCGCAGCGCCAGCTCTCGAAGGAGTTCGTGCGCCAGTGGCTCATCGAGCACAACTTCATGAACGAGCCCGGTCAGGTGATGCCGGAAATCACCGATGCGTATGCCAACAGCGTAAGCGACCGCTATATCGAGCTCTACGAGCAGATCGTGGGAGAGCGCTTCGAGCGTGAGACGAGCGATGAGGACATCGCCCAGCGTATCGAGAACAACGTGAAGAGCTGGCTCAACGCCTTCAAGAGCAAATAAACCGGAATAGGAAATGTACGGGCAGGAACAAATCAACCCCTACCATGAGGGTGAGAAGGCTAAGCAGGTGGAACAGATGTTCGACAACATCGCACCCACCTACGACAAGCTGAACCACCGTCTGTCGTGGGACATCGACCGAGGCTGGCGGCGCAAGGCCATCTTGCAACTGGCTCCCCACAAGCCCCATGACCTGCTCGACATAGCCACCGGCACAGGCGACTTTGCCATCCTGGCTGCAGAGATGCTACATCCGAAGCGGCTCATCGGCTCAGACATCAGCGAGGGCATGATGGAGATAGGACGGCAGAAGGTGAAGGAGCGCGGACTCGACAGCATCATCACCTTTGAGCGTCAGGACTGTCTGGCACTCTCCTACCCCGACGAGCAGTTCGACGCAGTGACGGCAGCATTCGGCATCCGCAACTTCGCCGACCTCGACCAGGGACTGCGAGAGATGCAGCGCGTGCTGAGAAAGGGGGGACACCTGAGCATCGTGGAACTGACCACACCCGTCAGTTTCCCCATGAAGCAACTGTTCAAGATCTACTCCCACACAGTGCTGCCCATCTACGGGAGACTGATATCCCGCGATGCCAGTGCCTACAGCTATCTGACCCGCACCATCGAGGCCTTCCCCCAAGGCGAGCGGATGGTAGAGATACTCACCAGGGCAGGCTTCAGCCAGGCCCGGTTCAAGCGGCTCACGTTCGGCATCTGCACGATGTACCTTGCAACGAAATAATATCACCATAAATCATAGATCAGAAGATGGACAAGTACGGACTAATCGGCTATCCCTTGGGGCATTCGTTCTCTATCAACTACTTCAACCAGAAGTTTGCTGATGAGGGGATCAATGCCAAGTATGAGAACTTTGAGATTCCAAGCATCGACATGCTCACAGAGATTCTCGACCGCAACCCCAACTTGCGGGGACTGAACGTGACCATCCCCTACAAGGAGAAAGTGATCAACTTCCTCGACTCCATCAGCCCAGAAGCCAGGGCCATCGGAGCCGTCAACGTGATACGCGTCACTCACGAGGGAGGACGTCCGCACCTGAAGGGCTTCAACTCCGACGTGATCGGATTCACTCAGAGTATAGAGCCGATGATCGACCCCAAATGGCACAAGAAAGCGCTCATACTGGGCACGGGAGGCGCCTCGAAGGCCATCAGCTACGGACTGAAGTCGCTGGGACTGGAGTATGTCTACGTCAGCCGCTACGAGCGTCCGGGCACCATCCAATACGAGCGTATCACACCGGAGGTCGTGAAGGAATACAATGTGATCGTCAACTGTACCCCCGTGGGCATGTATCCCCATACGGAGGAATGTCCTCCCCTGCCCTACGAGGCCATGGACCACCACACCATCCTCTACGACCTGATCTATAACCCCGACCAGACACTCTTCATGCAGAAGGGAGCCGAACACGGGGCCGAGGTGAAAAACGGACTTGAGATGCTACTCCTGCAGGCCTTTGCCTCGTGGGAATTCTGGAACGGAAAAGACAAGTGAATATGGACAACAGATATATGATGAGAGGCGTGAGTGCAGCGAAGGAAGACGTGCACAACGCCATCAAGAACATCGACAAGGGCATCTTCCCGCAGGCTTTCTGCAAGATTATCCCCGACATACTGGGCGGTGACCCTGAGTACTGCAACATCATGCATGCCGACGGAGCCGGCACCAAGTCGAGCCTCGCCTACATGTACTGGAAGGAGACGGGCGACCTCAGTGTATGGAAAGGTATCGCTCAGGATGCTATCGTGATGAACACCGACGACCTGCTTTGTGTGGGTGCCGTCGACAATATCCTCGTGTCGAGCACTATCGGACGCAACAAGATGCTCGTGCCCGGCGAGGTCATCTCGGCCATCATCAACGGAACCGACGAACTGCTCGCCGAACTGCGCGAGATGGGTATCGGCATCTGGCCTACGGGAGGCGAGACGGCCGACGTGGGCGACCTGGTGCGCACCATCATCGTAGACTCCACCGTCACCTGCCGCATGAAGCGCTCTGACGTGATCGACAATGCCAATATCCGTCCGGGCGACGTGATCGTGGGTCTTTCCTCGACAGGACAGGCCACCTATGAGAAGCGCTATAACGGAGGTATGGGATCGAACGGACTGACCTCAGCCCGCCATGACGTATTTGCCAAGTATCTGGCAGGGAAATATCCCGAGAGCTACGACCATGCCGTGCCCGATGAACTCGTATATAGCGGGAAGTATCAACTGACGGATGCTGTCGAAGGCTCTCCTGTGGATGCAGGACAGCTGGTGCTCTCCCCTACCCGCACCTATGCACCGGTCATCAAGCGATTGCTCGATGCACTGCGTCCGGAGATTCATGGTATGGTGCACTGCACGGGCGGAGCCCAGACCAAGGTGCTCCACTTCGTCAGCGACAACTGCCGCGTGGTGAAGGACAATATGTTCCCCGTTCCTCCACTCTTCAAGGCCATCCACGACTGTTCGGGCACCGACTGGCGAGAGATGTACCAGGTGTTCAACATGGGGCACAGAATGGAGATATATGTTCGTCCGGAAGTGGCAGAACAAGTGCTTCAGATATCCAAGTCATTCAACATCGACGCCCAGATAATCGGACACATCGAGGAGGGAAATAAGAGCCTGACTATCAAGAGTGAATATGGCACGTTCGACTATTAAGACGCTCCTGATAGTCGCTATGTTGCCTCTCGCAGGATGCTCTACGTTCGTGGAGGACTGGGTGAGTCCGGCGGTGGCTACCAATCTGCAAGGAGGCTTGCAGAATGCACAGACCAACCATCAGCGCAACAAGGGCGACGACAAGAAGCTCTCCAAGGAGCGCGAGAAGTTAAAACAGCAAGGCAAGTGCCCCGTCTGCTCAGGCATGGGCAAGTCGCCCGACGGCCTCTACACCTGTGATGCCTGCAAGGGTACAGGGAAATATAGTGAATAGTGATTAGTGAATAGTTAATATATGGCAGAAACAACAAACAGCATACTGCAGAAGCTCGACGGTCTGGAGGCACGTTTTGAGGAGGTATCGACCCTGATCACCGACCCCAACGTGATAGCCGACCAGCAGCGATTCGTGAAACTGACCAAGGAGTACAAGGACCTGGGCGACATCATGGATGCCCGCAAGCGTTACATCGCCTGTCTGAACGGTATCAAGGAGGCTAAGGATATCCTGGCCAACGAGGACGATCCCGAGATGAAGGAAATGGCGCGCGAAGAACTGGCCACCAACGAGGCCCTCCAGCCGAAACTCGAGGAGGAAATCAAGATTGCCCTGATACCGAAGGATCCCGAGGATGCCAAGAATGTGCAGATGGAGATACGTGCTGGTACGGGTGGCGACGAGGCGTGCCTCTTTGCCGGTGACCTGTTCAAGATGTACAAGAGCTACTGCGACTCGAAAGGCTGGAGCCTCTCCATCACCAGTGTCTCTGAAGGAGCCGTCGGAGGCTATAAGGAGATCGACTTTGCCGTCAGCGGTGCCGACGTATACGGTACGTTGAAGTATGAGAGCGGCGTGCATCGCGTGCAGCGCGTGCCGGCTACGGAGACGCAGGGACGCATGCACACGTCGGCTGCAACGGTGGCCGTGCTGCCGGAGGCTGATAAGTTCGAGGTACATGTCAACGAAGGCGAGATCAAGTGGGATACCTTCCGCAGCTCTGGAGCCGGTGGTCAGAACGTGAACAAGGTGGAATCGGGTGTTCGTCTGCGCTATATGTGGAAGAACCCCAATACGGGCGAGACGGAGGAGATACTCATCGAGTGTACCGAGACCCGCGACCAGCCGAAGAACAAGGAGCGCGCACTCTCGCGCCTCTATACCTTTATATATGATAAGGAGCACCAGAAGTATATGGACGACATCGCCTCGCGCCGTAAGAGTCTCGTCTCGACAGGCGACCGAAGCGCCAAGATCCGTACCTACAACTTCCCCCAGGGCCGAGTGACCGACCATCGTATCGGCTACACCACCCACGACCTGCAGGGTTTCCTCGGCGGCGACATCCAGGCGATGATCGACGCCCTGACCGTTGCCGAGAATGCAGAGCGCATGAAAGAGACTGAACTCTAACGATAAAAGACAATAGTACAATAAATAATAAGTATGACGCGTAAAGAACTGATTCAGCAAATCAAGGAGAAGCAGTCGTTTCTCTGCGTTGGTCTCGACACGGACATCAGCAAGATTCCCGAGGCCGTGAAGAAACTCGTCGACGACAAGTGCGAGGATGAAGATGACCGCCTGTCGATGTACATCTACGCCTTCAACAAGCTCATCATCGATGCCACTGCCCCCTATTGCGTGGCCTACAAACCCAACCTGGCCTTCTACGAGGCCTACGGCATCGACGGTCTCTATGCCTACGAGAAGACCGTCAGCTATCTGAAGCAGAAATACCCCCATCATTTCATCATTGCCGATGCCAAGCGCGGCGATATCGGCAATACATCGAAGATGTATGCCAAGAGCATCTTTGAGGGCGACGCGACGGCCGATGCCCTCACCGTGGCTCCCTATATGGGTGAGGACTCTGTGACCCCCTTCCTCGAGTATGATGGCAAGTGGGTCATCCTGTTGGCACTGACCTCGAACAAGGGCTCTCACGACTTCCAGCTGACGGAGGACGCACAGGGTGAGCGACTCTTCGAGAAGGTGCTCAAGACCTCACAGCAATGGGCCGGCGACGACAAGATGATGTACGTCGTTGGTGCTACCCAGGGCCGTATGTTCGAAGATATCCGCAAGGTGGCTCCCACACACTTCCTGCTTGTGCCAGGTGTTGGAGCCCAGGGTGGAAGCCTTGAGGAAGTATGCAAGTATGGCATGACGAAGGACTGCGGTCTGCTGGTGAACTCCAGCCGTGGCATCATCTATGCCTCCAAGGAAGACGACTTCGCCCAGGTGGCTGCCCAGAAGGCTCAGGAGCTGCAGCAGCAGATGGCCGAAGAACTGAAGAAAGCCGGTATCATCTAAGCAAGGAATAACAAAGAGAAGCCCCTGTTCACATCAGCATGAACAGGGGCTTCTCTTTGTTTGTTATCTTGCTTCCGGCTTAGATGAAGAGGTAGCGGTTGTCAACCACGTTAGCCTTCTGATAGAGCTCGCTGATGAAGCGACTTGCAGCCTGCATGGCCTGCTGCTGGAGGCGCTGCTCAGCAGCCTTCTCAACAAACTGGTTGGCACCCTCACGCTCACCCTTACGGATCACCTGGAAGAGGTATGCACCACCATTACCCTTAATAACGGCCTTGCTGAAGTCACCCTGCTTGGCAGCAGCTACGGCACCCGAAAGCGCAGGCTCGCTAGCACCAGTGGCCTGAACGAAAACAGGAGCACCGAAGGTGATCTGACGTACAGAGTCGACCTTGGCATTAGCCTTCTGAGCATCGGCAATACTCTTCACGTTAGCCAACTTGGCAGCAATCTGCTCGAACTTCTTGTCGCGCAGCACTTCCTGCTTCAGCATATCCTTCACACCGTCGAGGTCGCGATAACCAACGGGATGAATCTTGGTCATAGCTACCACGAGCAGATTGTCGTTGTTGCCACACTCATAGAGCGGACTTACCTCACCCTCCTTGGCATCGAAGATCCACTTCATAGCCTCACGGGTGGAACGCAGGCCAGCCACATTGTGCTCAGAGTTGAACATATCCTTACGCTCCTGCACCTTGTAGCCGAACTTCTGGGCGTTCTTCTCCAGGTCGGCCAGCGTCTTGTTCTCGCTGACATACTGGCTGAACTTATTGTAGGCCTCGGAATAGGTATCCTTGGAGAAATCGATGGTATGCTTGATGATAGCCACGTCATACTTCTCGACCACAGCCTTGCGGTTGAGTACCTGCATGATGATATTGCCCTGAGCGAACTCGAGGTTCTTCAGCTCATTGACAGCGAGGTTATTGATACTTGCCAGATAGTTCTTCGACTCCTCGTCCATGGTGGCAGAGTTCTCGTACATGGCAGAAGTGAGCCACTGGCTCTTACCCTCCTGGTTGTACTTCTTGGCGAGCTCCTCGAAGTTAGCACCACCCTTCAGAGCCGTATAGATGCTGTCGGCCAGCTTGCGGGTCTCATCGAGTGTAGCGGCACCAACCTGAATCTGACGGTACTCAATAGAGTCGGGAGCCATCGTCTTGGCGATGAGCTTCACAACGTTGTAGGTATTGTCAGAAGTAGTCTCAAACGGACGTGTGGTCTGACCAACGCTCATAGAGTCAACCTTCTTGGAGATATCGGTAGGCAGGGCATTCTTCCTGACAGCCATGCCAGAGTAAGGAATCAGCGACTGAGCCTTGCGAACCACCTCAGCGGGATTGGCACCGCTCTCGAGCTTGTCACTGGCCTCGTTCATCGTCTTCAACAGAGCCTGACGGTCAGCAGCAGAAGCCACCACCTGGAAGTCTACGTACTTGATGTCGCGTGTCTCAACAGTCTGCTTGAACATCTCCTTCTGCTCATCGAACTTAGCCTTCAGGTCGGCATCCGACACCTTGACGTCGTTGTCGTTGATGCTGCTGTAGGGGAAGCTGGCGAGCAGGATGTCGTTCTCCATGTTCTGAGCCTCGTAAGACATCTTGGCAGAGACAGGGTTAGACAGCAGACAGCTGGTGACGAGGCTCTGGAACTTCTGAGCCAGGGTCTGCGAACGGAGCTGCTTCTCGATGAACTGCCAGTACTTGTAGATGCGTTCATACGACTCAGCCACCTGGGCATTGCCAGAATTCTTCTTATAGTCGGCCAGGAACTTGGTGAGCATCGACACATCGAAGCGACCTGTCTGCTGATTGACGAAAGGCGACTGCATGAGCATGGGGTTGGTACCCTCCTTGAGCATGTTCTGCATTTCCTCGTCGGTAACAGTCAGACCAAGCTTGCCAGCCTGATCGGCGATAATCTGCTCATTGACGAACTGGTTCCAAACCTGATCCTTTACCTGGTTCAGCTCATCCTCGGAGAGGTTATCGCGACCCTGGGTGAGTTTGAGAACTTCCTGGTACTCGTCGACGAGGTTCTGGAATTCCTGTACACTAATTTTCTTACCTAACACTTCGCCCACCTGCTGACGCTGCTGGTTCTTGGTTGCTTCGCAAGAACGGAAAGCCTCCTCAGCGATGAAGGCGAAAAGGCCAAGGCCGATGATAATCACCAGCGTTACGCCTCTTTTTCTAATTTTTCCTAATGCTGCCATTTTAATATTTTTACTATTTATTGATTTACGAATAATGTTTCGTTGGGGATACCCCCAAACAGCGTGCAAAATTACAATAAAAGATTGAAATGGCAAAATTTAAGCACGAAAAAACGCTCATTCCACCACTTTTAGTCTCACTAATTCTATTTTCGTCGCCGTATTCTTGAGTATTTTAAACTCGTAGCTGCCAATCCGCACCTCTTCATTGAGTTTCGGGAACGACTGATACTCATGCAGAATCAGTCCTCCAACAGTCATATATTCATCACTTTCCGGGAGTTCGAGTGAGAACATTTCGTTGACTTTTTCTATCTCCAGACGGGCCGATACGATATACTCCCCATCGCCCACCTGCTTGGCCACATGACTGTTGTTGTCGTGCTCGTCTTCTATCTCGCCGGTAATCTCCTCCATGATGTCCTCCAGCGACACGAGTCCACTGGTTCCACCGAACTCGTCGACGACGATGGCCAGTGAGCGTTTCTGCTGCATCAGGGTCTTCATCAGCTTCGAGGCGTGCATCGTTTCCGGCACGAATGATATCTCACGTACCAACGCCGGGGGCAGTTGTGTGGTGTCGGTATCTTTCAGGCGGAACATGTCGGACGAGTGAATATAGCCTATCACGTGATCGATATCCTCACGGTAGACCACAATCTTGGAGTGTCCGCTCTCAATGAACACCTGTTTCAGTTCACCCAGTGTAGCCGTATTCTCCACGGCATCAATCTCAGTGCGAGGCACCATACAGTCGCGTACCTTGGTTTCAGAGAATTCGAGGGCATTCTGGAATATCTTGACTTCCTCGCCGATTTCATCCTCATCCTTAGCATTGTCGATGCTTGACTGCACCAGATAGTCGAGGTCTACCTTGGTAAACTCCCTGTCGGCAGTATTCTTGTCCATCTTAACGCCGAAAATGCGCAGGATACCTTTCGACAGCAGTGTTGCAAAGCGACTGATGGGATAGAGCAGCACATAGCATATCCATGCTGGGACAGCGAAGATATTGAGCATCGTGTTCGGATTACTCTTGAAGATGGTCTTGGGGAGAAACTCACCAGTGAAGAGCACCACGAGTGTCGACAAGAGGGTGTCGGCAGTCACTCTCATCCCGTCGCTGAGGGGATAGAACAGCGTTTGGTCAAAAATCTGAGCAAAGAGGATGCCGTAGATGACCAAGGCGATGTTGTTGCCCACCAGCATGGTGGAGACGAAATTGTTGGGGTGCTGATAGAACAGGCTGATGCATTTCTGGGCCAACCCACCCTTTTCGCGGTCCATCTCTGCCAGCATACGATTGCTGGATACGAATGCTATCTCCATGCCAGAGAAGAAGGCAGAGAACAGCATAGTAATGAGAAGTCCTATGATGAGTGAAGTCATACTGATACTATGGGGTTATTCGTCTGGTTGTGTGGTTCGAGCATGCTTCGTGGCCTGCGGACGGAGTATGGGTTCCGACTGCTGCTGGGTGGTATCACCTGGTGCAGTGTTCTGCTGCTGTTGGTCATCGTTCTCCAAGTCGGCTGTCGTGAACGAGCCCTTAGAGTTGCTGACAATATAGTGGCGCATGTGTTCGTCACTGCGGAAATAGGTGCCTTGCATCGTACGTTCAGGGGTGGTGACCTTTGAGAACACATTGCTGTATAGCTCGTGCTTCAAACCGTCCCAATAGAGTTCCTCGCTCTCGTAGATCAGCCCGTTGATATTGCGGATACGCACCCTTCCACGCAGTTTCCAGAGTTTCTGCTGGTCGAAATACCATGCCGTATCTGCCTGTACATAAGCCTCTACGTGGAACTGCTGGTCGAACTGTTCAAAAAACACGCCCTTCTCGAAAGTCCAGCGTGTCGGGTTCTTGACGGTATTCACATCCCAGCGCTCCGTGACAATCTTATACTTGATGACTCCAGAGTCGCTGATAAGGGTATTCACGCCATAGGATATCATCATCGAGGCAGAATCACGCTCGTGGACGGCAGGAGCAGTATGCTCTTGCGCCTGCTCACAGGCCGTCATCGCCATGTGGGCCGCCACGATGGCCACCACACTGGCTCTCCGGATATAGTGCTGAATCTTCAATGTTCAATCTCCAATGTTCAATCTTCCTTACTCCACTTTCCACTTAGCAAACCAGCGCTCATTGAAGGTGATACCCACGTTGATACGGAAGGTATTCTCCTTGAGCAAGCCGTCGACAGCCTGATGCACCCACTGGGCACTGATGTTCACATAGGAACGGGCGTTGATCTGGTTCTGGATGGGGATGCCGAAGCCAAGACTGGCACTATACTGCTTGGGGCCGTCTATATTACCTATTTTATAATAAGGTGTCATATAGCCTGCACCCAGACGATAGCGGATACGGTCTATCAGACGACGGCTGTTGTACTTTGGTACCCACTCCGTTCCTACCGTTACCCGATAGTTGTCCTTCAGTGCACCACTCTTCAATTGATAGGTACCGTTTTCTTCTGTAGGGAAGCTGATACTGCCCCAGCGCTGCATCTCGCCATCCACGCCCACCGTCAGTGTGTTGCCATGCTTATAGGCAAGTCCCACACCAAACTTATGCGGCAGTTCCAGACCATTGCTGACCACCATCTTGGTGGTATCGGCCTTACTGGTAGTAGAGTTGGAATTGATGATGTTACACTCCACGTCCGAGTTCAGCTTATGTCCCAGGGCATAAGTCAGACCCAGTGTCAGCATATCGTTCTTGTTGAACTTCAGGTCATACTGGAGACCGAAGTCGAGCATATAGTTGCTGATGTCGGCATGGTAGTGCTTATAGAGCGTGTTGATGGCCGTGGAACTTGCCAGGGTGATGCTTCGGGAGTATTCTCCCCAGAGATAACCCACATTGAAGCCCAGTGAGAGCGAGTTGAACAGACGGACACCGGCACCCACATACAGCTTATTGAGACCTCCGTCACCCACATAGGTGGAGGTCATCTTGCTCTGCACCTCCTCCAGATAACTCGAACTGGAATATTCGTAGCCGATGTCGGTCACAGGGGCAATACCGAAGCTGGCACCTACATTCTTGAACAGTCGGAAAGATCCTACGGCATATTCGAAGTTGCCCGTCCGTGCATTCTTCTTCTGTCCATTCTCCTGGAAATGAGTCAGTGAGACAGACGCTCCCATGTCGAAAAGCATCGTCAGCGAGTCGATGTGGGCATAGCTGGCGGGATTGGCTGTATTCACTTGGTTGCCACTATGCAGTGCTATGCCCAAGCCGTTCATACCTCTGTTCTGGCTTACGCCCTGATACGACAGCTCACCCAGTCCGAACTGACTGTATGGTGAGTTAGTACCGCCTTGGGCAAAGGCTACTGTAGATACGGCTGTCATCATCAGACAGCCCAGGAATTTGTTCATATTGTGTACCTTTATATTCATGAAAATCATTTCAGCGTGCAAAATTATCAAAAAAAAACGAACTAAACGCATGGAAAGTGAAAAATATAGGTTAATTTTGCATCGTGAAACAATTTAAAAAGATTTTTAGGACATTTTGTCTTTTGTTTGCCGCTTCTTTGATGTCAACTGAAGCCGTTGCGGACAATGCCCCTGGAGTCGAGTATATGGACTCAGTAGAGGTGAGCCTTCTTACCTGCTCACCCCACGAGGAGATTTATAGTCTCTATGGACACACGGCCCTGCGCTACCATGACCTAAGGACTGGCGACGATGCCATCTTCAACTGGGGCAGTTTCAGTTTCGACGCTCCCTTCTTCGTGCTCCGCTTCGTCTTTGGCCTGACAGACTATGAACTGGCAGCATCACCGCTCAGCTATTTCTGTGCCTACTACAAGGAATGGGGCAGTTCAGTGACGGAACAGGTGCTGAACCTGACTCCACAGGAAAAGATGCGTATCCAGGAGGCACTCAAAGTCAACCTGATGCCCGACAGCCGGGTATACCGCTACAATTACTTCTACGACAACTGTTCTACGCGTCCCCGGGACATGGTAGAGCGGTGCCTGGAGGGAAAACTCGAGTATCAGGCTCGCGAGGACTATACCCCATCCTATCGTCAGATGATCCATGAGTGTACACGAAATCACCCATGGGCCACCTTCGGCAACGACATGCTCCTGGGCATCCGGGCCGACCTGCCCACCACCAGAGAGCAACAGGAATTCTTACCAGCCAACCTGATGTACGATTTCGACCATGCTCAAATATACGCCAATGGTGAATATCGCCCACTGGTCAACGAGCGTCGGATGCTGGTGCCACCGGGAGTACAGGTGGTGGAATCCGACTTCCCCTGGTCTCCCCTGACGGTGTTCGTGTTCCTTCTGGTCATCTGTATGGCCGTCTTCAGCATCGAATGGCGTCGGCATAAGATGTTCAAGTACTGGGATGCATGTCTCATGCTGGTGCAGGGCCTGGCAGGCTGCGTGCTGTTTGTGATGATCTTCTCCCAGCACCCCACAACCAGTCTCAATCTGCAACTGTTGCTCATCAATCCCATACCCCTATTCTTCATCCCTGCAGTTCTGAAACGGAAGCCGAATACACGTTGGTGGATTGTCTTGCTGACCATGATCATCCTCTTCTCGATTGGTAGTCTTTTCCAGAAATATGCAGAGGGTATGATGATTTTGGCACTATGTTTGCTTACAAGATATTTAAGTCATTACAAGAATGCGTAGAAACAGATACCTATATATCACATTGCTGGCCGTGTTGGGATTCAACACGGAGGACGCTCAGGCTCAAGACAGCATCAGATATGCACCTCGCCTGGTGGTGAATATCACTATCGACCAGTTACGTACCGACTATCTCGAGGCCTTCTCGCCTGTTTTCGGCAACGACGGATTCAGGCGCCTGTTCCGTCAGGGACTGGTATACGACAATGCCTCCTATTCATTTTCCAAGATTGACAGAGCATCTGCCATCGCGTCAGTCATCACTGGCGTATCGCCCTACTACCATAGCATCGTCAGTGAGAAATGGCTCGACAAAGAGACACTCCGGCCTGTGGGTTGCACCGAGGACTTGAAGAAGCCCGGCATTCCCTCTGCGGCTCAGCTGATGGTCTCCTCCATTGGCGACGAACTGAAGGTGGCCACAAACGGAATGGCAAAGATTTTCAGCATCGCTCCTACGGCAGATGCGGCTATTCTCTCTGCAGGCCATGCTGCTGACGGAGCCTTCTGGCTCGACGATTGGAGAGGCTATTGGAAGGGGTCACAGTATTACTCTAACAATATACCGCAATTTGTTCAGAATTTCAATGACTTACAATCGAATTCAAAGACGATAGAGAAGGCCGTCTGGCAGCCCTTTAATGAGGTGTCCGGCACATTCAACTACTACCAGCATGTCGGAGATCAGAAGCCTTTCAACCATACCTTCAAAGGAGAAAGAAAATTCATCGAATATAAGACGAGTGCCCTGATCAATTCAGATATCACCGAACTGGCTCAGCAGTGTGTCATCAGTCAGACACTGGGTTACGACAGAGTGACAGACTTGCTTTGCCTGACCTACTATGCCGGCAACTTTAGTCACCAGGCTATGACAGACTGTCAGATGGAGCTTCAGGATACCTATCTCCGTCTCGACCGCGAACTGGGAAAGCTCATCAAGGCCATAGAGGACAAGTTGGGAGCCGAGCATGTGCTCTTCGTGCTGACGAGTACAGGCTATAGTGATGCCGAGAGTGCCGACTATGCCAAGTATCGCGTTCCTACAGGCACATTCTTTATCAACCGTACTGCCAACCTGCTCAATATGTATTTCGGGGCAGTATGGGGGCAGGGGCACTATGTGGAGACCTGCTATGGCAATGAGATATATCTGAATCACAAACTGTTGGAGTCGAAGCGTATCAGTCTGACTGATGCCACCCAGCGGGCCCAGGAGTTCATCTCCCAGGTGTCGGGTGTGGCCAATGTCTATACCTTCATCCAACTCCTTGGAGGGAATAACCAGCAGATTTCCAAGATTCGCAACGGCTTCAACCAGGAACACAACGGTGATATACTGATTGAGGTGTCACCAGGCTGGGAGCTCCAGAACGAGACATCGCGCGAGAGTCAGCTGTCACGCGCCTCTTTCACCCAGTTCCCCATTATTTTCTACGGTGCAGGCATCAAGTCCGAACGCGTCAAGACACCTGTTACCACAGACCGCATTGCTCCGACTCTTGCGAAGTCTATCCGTATCAGGGCGCCTAATGCATGCTCCTCCGAACCATTGTTCTGAGCCGCAGATGATATATAAAACTGGATTTTAACGGATTTGTGGTGAGAACTTTGGTGGTTACGGATTTTATTCGTAACTTTGCACCCGTTTATAAATAATGTAAGTAAAAAAACAAAAAGTAATCAAGAATATGAATTTCAACAAGATTCTCAAGTCATTGTTCGGCGACAAATCGTCGCGCGATATGAAACTGATTCAGCCCCTTGTGGAGAAGATAAAGCAAGTATCGCCCCAGATCGAAGCACTCGACAATGACGCCCTGCGTGCCCGTACCAAGGAGCTGCAGCAGCAAGTACAGTCGTCTGCCAAGGAGCAGAAGGCAAAGATAGCCGAACTGAAGGCAAAGATTGAGAGCACGCCTATCGACGAGCGCGCTGACATTTTTGCAGAAATCGACAAAATAGAGAAGGAAGTGCTCGATATCTATGAGAAGGCTCTCAACGAGGTGATGTTCGAGGTGTTTGCCATCGTTAAGGAGACTGCACGCCGCTTCGCCGAGAATGAGGAGACCATCGTCACGGCTACAGACTTCGACCGTGAACTGGCAGCCGATCCCCGCAAGGACTTCATCACCATCGATGGTGACAAGGCCATCTATCACAATCACTGGACTGCTGGTGGCAACGACCTGAAATGGGAGATGATCCACTACGACGTACAGCTCTTCGGTGGCGTGGTTCTCCATCAGGGAAAGATTGCCGAGATGGCAACAGGTGAAGGTAAGACCTTGGTAGCTACCCTGCCTGTCTTCCTGAATGCCCTGACCGGCAATGGCGTCCATGTGGTGACGGTCAACGACTATCTGGCCAAGCGTGACTCTGAGTGGATGGGACCGCTCTATATGTTCCATGGCCTGAGCGTAGACTGTATCGACAAGCACCAGCCCAACTCTGAGGCTCGTCGTCGTGCCTATCAGGCAGATATCACATTCGGTACCAACAATGAGTTCGGTTTCGACTATCTGCGTGACAATATGGCTATCTCACCTGCCGACTTGGTGCAGCGCAGTCATAACTACGCCATCGTCGACGAGGTCGACTCTGTGTTGATCGACGATGCACGTACCCCCCTGATCATCTCTGGTCCTGTGCCTAAGGGCGACGACCAGATGTTCGAGGAATACCAGCCGCTGGTGGAGCGCCTTGTTGGTGTTCAGCGTCAGTTGGCCACCCAATATCTGGCTGATGCCAAGACCCTCATCACCGAAGGTAACAGACTGATGGAAGCCGGCAACAAGAAGGAGGGGCAGGAGAAACTCGACCAGGGATTCCTCTCACTCTATCGCTCCCACAAGGCTCTGCCGAAGAACAAGCCCCTCATCAAGTATCTCTCCGAAGAAGGAATCAAGGCAGGCATGCTCAAGACAGAGGAAATCTACATGGAGAACAACAACCGTCGTATGCCTGAGGCCGTAGAGCCCCTTTATTTCGTGGTTGACGAGAAGCTCAACTCATGCGACCTCACCGATAAGGGTACAGCCTGGCTCGCAAAACAAGTCAACGATGCCGAACTCTTCGTACTGCCTGATATCGCAGGTCAGCTCTCTGCACTTGAGGCCGAGACAGACCTTTCCGACCAGGAGCGCGTTGACAAGAAGGATGAGCTCCTCTCCCACTACGCTGTACAGAGCGAACGCGTGCATACTCTCCAGCAGCTGTTGAAGGCCTACTGTATGTTCAATCGCGATGATGAATACGTTGTAATCGATGGCGAGGTGAAGATCGTCGACGAGCAGACAGGACGTATCATGGAAGGGCGCCGCTGGAGCGATGGTCTCCATCAGGCTGTGGAGGCCAAGGAGCACGTGAAGGTAGAGGCTGCCACACAGACCTTTGCCACCATCACCCTGCAGAACTACTTCCGTATGTATCACAAGCTGGCTGGTATGACCGGTACAGCATCGACAGAGGCTGGTGAGTTCTGGGATATCTATAAACTCGACGTGGTGGAGATTCCCACCAACCGTCCTGTCATCCGCAACGACCAGGACGACCGTGTCTACAAGACTCAGCGTGAGAAGTTCCGTGCCGTCATCGAGGAGATCGTGAAGATGCGAAATGCTGGTCGCCCCACCCTGATTGGTACCACCTCGGTGGAGATCTCCGAATTGCTCTCGCGTATGCTTGACATGTATGTGAATCCCGAGACAGGCAAGCGCGAGGGTATCCCCCATCAGGTGCTCAATGCCAAGCTCCACCAGAAGGAGGCCGACATCGTGGCACTTGCCGGACAGTCTACCAATGGCAAGGGTGCCGTGACCATCGCTACCAACATGGCTGGTCGTGGTACCGATATCAAACTCTCGCCTGAGGTGAAGGCTGCAGGTGGTCTGGCCATCATCGGTACCGAGCGTCATGAAAGCCGTCGTGTAGACCGTCAGTTGCGTGGTCGTGCCGGTCGTCAGGGAGACCCGGGCAGCTCCGTTTTCTACGTATCGCTCGAAGACAAGCTAATGCGTCTGTTTGCCTCTGAGCGTATCGCTGGCGTGATGGACCGTCTGGGCTTCAAGGATGGTGAGATGATTGAGTCGCCGATGATCTCGAAGAGCATCGAGCGTGCCCAGAAGAAGGTTGAGGAGAACAACTTCGGTATCCGTAAGCGTCTGATTGAATACGATGACGTGATGAACAAACAGCGTACCGTCATCTACGAGAAGCGCCGTCATGCACTGATGGGTGAGCGTATCGGTATGGATATCGCCAACATCATCTGGGACCGTGTCGTCAATATCATCGACAACAACGACTATAATGGCTGCAAGGAGGAATTCCTGCATGTCCTCTCGATGGAGGTGCCTTTCACCAGCGAGGAGTTCATCAACACGCAGCGTGAACAGCTTACCGAGAATGCCTTCCAGGCTGCCATCGATAATTTCAATCGCCGCACAGAGCGTATCCAATCTGTCGCACAGCCCATCATCAAGCAGGTGTACGAAACCCAGGGACAGATGTACGAGCGTATCATGGTGCCCATCACTGACGGTCGACGGATGTATAACATCCCCTGCAATCTGCGTGAGGCCTACGAGACTGAGTGTAAGTCGGTGGTCAAGGAGTTCGAGAAGAGCATCCTGCTCCATATCATCGACGACTCCTGGAAGGAGAACCTGCGACAGCTCGACGAGCTGAAGCACTCCGTACAGAATGCCTCATACGAGCAGAAGGACCCGTTGCTCATCTTCAAGCTCGAGAGTGCCAAGGTGTGGGATGCCATGATCAATGAGATGTACAACCGCATCACCTCCATCCTCACACGTGCCCAGATTCCTGAGGTGCAACAGGTACAGGAGGCTGCACCCGAGCAGCGCACCCAGCGCCAGCAGTACACCGAGAGCAAGCAGGATATGAATGAGGAGCAGTTGGTCGACAAGAACCAGCAGGCCGCAGCCCAACAGGATACCCGTGCCCAGCAGCCCCGTACGCCTATCATCAAGGACAAGTTGCCCGGACGTAACGATCCCTGCCCCTGCGGATCCGGTAAGAAATTCAAGAACTGTCACGGAAAGGGAATCGTATAGACTATGATACAGATTCAAAATATCAAGAAGGCATTTGGCCAGACCCTTGCCAGCGATATCCCCTCGTTCCAAGTGAACGATGGGGATATCCTTGGCCTTGTAGGTAACAACGGAGCCGGTAAGACTACCCTCTTCCGGATGATACTCGACCTGCTGAAGCCCGATGAGGGCGAAGTCTCCATCGATGGTGTCAACCCAGCAACTTCCGAGTCATGGAAAGAGCAGACTGGTGCCTATATCGACGAAGGGTTCCTCATCGACTTCCTCACACCTGAAGAGTACTTTGCCTTCCTGGGCAAGATCTCCGGCATTCCGCAGACGGAGGTCGATGAGCGGCTCAAGCCCTATGAGCGACTTTCTGGCGGGGAGATATTCGGCGGAAAGAAACTTATCCGTAACCTCTCTGCTGGTAACAAACAGAAGGTCGGCATCATCGCAGCACTCTTCAACCGTCCGAAGCTGGTCATCCTCGACG
This sequence comes from Prevotella sp. UBA2444, assembly GCA_002342665.1. GTDB lineage: Bacteria > Bacteroidota > Bacteroidia > Bacteroidales > Bacteroidaceae > Prevotella. The sequence goes on along the minus strand of DDQK01000025.1, from coordinate 99,786 downwards.
AGCCTTTCAATTTCCTGGATCCTTCTTCGCAGAATGTCCTCAAGCACGTGTTGAAGGAGTACAATCAGGAGACAGGGGCCACCATCCTCATTTCGAGTCACAACCTGCAGCATACTGTCGACATCTCCACCCGTATTGCTCTGTTGGAGAAAGGCTGCATCATCCGTGACCTGCCGAACACTGAAGGCAGTGCACGAGAGGAGCTGGAGCACTATTTCGACGTGAGCGAATAACAGCCTCTGGTGACACCAGCCACCACCCTTACGCCTAAAAAGCGGCCGGCATAATGCAATAATTTGTCCGAAAACGAGAAAATCGACTAACTTTTTGCAAAAAGTTAGTCGATTTTTGCAAAATGCGAGTCTTTTTCTGTCTTTTCTTCCTATATTTGCCACATATTATATTATTAACCATTAAAACGATAAGAAAAATGGAAACAAAGAAAAGACTTTTCGGATGGCTATGCTTCCTGTTTGTATGCATGTTTTCTTTCATGCTTTCAGCCTGCAGTTCAAGCGGGGATGACATCAAGGACGGTGATTTCGAACAAATTCCCTACACCTCGTCTGTTACTGCCAAAGACTTCAAGATGAGCGACATCGACGCTCTGATAGAATTGTCGTTGAAGATGGAAGGCTTACGGCTACAGTATGCCAAAATGATGAGCGACGACTGGCAAGGCGAACTCTATGGTGGAGCGGGCAGCCATACCAGTGGCACCAAATTCTACAGCTACGTGACAGATTTACTCGAAAACGCCAACCATTATCAGGAAGCATTAGAGCGGCTGGAGACCAACGGCATATTGACCAAATCCACCGTGACACGCGGCATATTCCTGGACTTTGCTGGCTGGTGCTATGCTCTAAACGACGTTCAGAAGAAGTCACACGAACGCATGACCACTATCCTGAATAACCTCAAGGTTACGGGGAATGAAAATGCTATGCAACAATTGTTCAACGAACTGCCGCAGCGTTTCAAGAATGGCGAGAGCAGTGCTCGCCAGTGGTTCATCAACTTTTATAATGGCGACTATATAAACCAAAGTTCGGCCATTCATGAAACATGGCTCACCGCCGGTGAGGGTGAGGGAACTGGCCACGTGGCTGCCTACTTCGATAAATATGCTGAGCTCTATGATAATGGGCCTGGCAATCCTCGCTGGAAGGATGCACATGAAGTCACTAAAGAAGTGGCAGAGAAAGGCGGCACGTTCTACGTCTCTTGCATCGACGAAGTTACAGGCGGCTACGTGGGCAAGTGGGTTGATATCAACGACATCTCGGAGGAGACCATCAAACTCGCCAAGAAGATCAAGGAGGGCAAGGCTACCACAGCCGACCTGAAAAGGTTCGCCGCTCAGTTAGGCAGCAAATATGTGAAAGACAAGGCTGGTGACCTGATCGGTGACGACCCAGGAGGTCTGGAGCGCTTGGCCGGCGAAATCACTGACTTCGCCACCAGCCATGCTTTGGAACAGGCCGATGAGGAAATTGCAGAAGGGCTGGGCATGAACCTCTATGAGATCCAGAAGAACACGCCGACAGGTATCGCAGTCAGTATCATCGAGGACGTAAAAGAGGGAAACATCACCATCGGATTCCCTGATAAGGACGGTACGACACACATAGTGACTAAGCCTGGCGAGAAGAACATCACCGTTGTCACTACCAGCGGTGAGCGCACCACGCAAAAAGTGCCGGAGGAAAAGCCCGGCAAGGTGGAGGTGGAGGCCCAGCCTCAGACTACAAAGGCCACCGTCGGCTTCTCGCCAGAAAAAGTGCAGGCCGTGGCTAAAGGCGGTAAGGTAACGGTGGAAATATTGACCAATTGTCCCTATGCCCGCTTCCAGCGTAATGACGTGGAATGGCTACATGTCAGTCGCAGCGGCAAGACGCTCACCCTTAACCTTGAGGAGAACACCGACGACAAGCCGCGCTCGGCCACGCTCAAGGTAGACGTCTCATTCGACGGCAAGGCCGTCGCTGCCACAGGCACACTTACCATCACGCAAGCCGCCCATAGTGGGCAGGAGGACAAACCGCAGATAGGGGTGACCCCCACCGAACTGAGATTCGATGCCAATGGCGGCGAGCAGACTGTCAGCATCGATGCCAAGACCTACGAATACTACGGGGGATTCACCGACAAAGACTGTGAGGACTGGGTGACCGTCACTATCTCCAACGACCAAAGCATCATAGTCAAGGCCTCTCCAAACAATACTAACGAGGAGCGCGTCGGCACTGTCTACGCCTTCGGCACCAATAATCCCGACCCGAAATCTACAGACGACGTATCTCTGCAAGCAATCACCGTGACGCAAGCGGCGGGGGCTGGATTTAAAATCATAGACATCGACTTGGAGTTTGATTACACAACCACCCGTTATGGAGATCGTGCCACAGGTTTCTTCAAGATAGGTTTTATAGAGTCTAAAATAAATATTACAAATGATGGCAACACCTACATCGTTAAAGCTGAAAACAAAGACTCATCCTTCAGAGAATACGTTTCATTCAGTTTCACCAGGACGGGTGATAAGCTGGGGCCTATAAAGAATTTAACAGCAGGTCGCGAAGACAACGATGGAAGTAGCAAATGGGAGGTTGAGGCTACCGACATCAGCCTAGACAATGACAATGGCTGGATAGCCACTTGGAAGGGGTACGACAATAACGGAATGAAGGTCAACAATTTAAATGGCCACAACGAGTACTGGACGGATACTGGTTACTTTACCGACCCAAATAATTTAATGCGAATTACCGTTTACTACAAGAACGAATAGTGAGCAGGTGTAAGGCATTCATCACAATGAGGTCTGAATACTTTGTGACATAGATTGAGCGGGGGAGCAGGCAGCAATGTCTTGCTCCCTCGCTTTTCGCAGGGTGTCCTTTCCTTCAGGAGGTTAAGGTCCCCCAACAGTAAATACTTTAAAATGTTAGCCGCATATAATGAAACTAACAGCCTCAAACAGTGCGGCTCAGGGTTTAAATAGGTTTAAAGAAAAAACAACCACCATTCATACTCACCATTAGTCGACACATCCGAGTGGATCAAGTACAGACGTGACCCATGACATACAGATTGAAAACTAATATCAAACTCTTCCTGACTTCAGCGTTGCGTCACCCTTGCTGTTTTTCCGTATACAGTTTTTTTGAATATAGGTTGTAACGTTGTACATCGGCGATGTTACAACGTTACAACCTACAAATCGCTTTTTCGTATACTCAAATTTTGAATGCAGTGCTTCTTGATTTACAAGTTCTCTATCTCCTCTGCACTCAGGCCCGTATATTTCGCAATCAGGTCTACGGCCATACCGTCAGCCTTCATGCGGCAGGCATTCTCACGATTAGCCTCGTCTTTACCTTGAGCCATACCTTGAGCCATGCCTTGTGCCATGCCCTTCTCCATGCCCTCCTTGTAGAAGCCTTCGAGGATGACACGCTCGTCTACAATGGACATCATGAATTTCTCGTAGGCGTAGAGTTGCGCCTCACTCATGGCCGACTTCTCCACGATGCTCAGCGCCTTGCGCGTCAGCTCGTTCTCCAACAATTCAGCAGGGGCCTCCTCGGTGTTCTCCCCTATCTCGGTGAGGAAGCGCAGCCACAGCACGGCCATCTTCTTCTCGGCGATGCTCTTCGGCTGGAACTTCGGCAGCTCGACGAACACGAACCGCAGGCCGTCGATGGTGCGCTCAGGGTGGGCCACGTTCAGCACGGCATAGTCGTGATAGAACTCCTCGGTGTCAGGCTGGAAGCGGGTGTCGTTGATCAGGTTCAGAGAGAACACGGGCTCTATCAGCCGGTAGTTCTCACCCGTGCCCACCTGCTTCACCACGGCCTTGGAAGCGTTGAGAAGCACACGCTTCTTGAAGTCGTCGTTCCAGTACATCTGCATTTCCACGATAAACCGCCTGCCACTTGAGTCGGTACAGTGCACGTCAACGATGCTGTCCTTCTTGCGGGCTTGCTCCGGCACCAGTTCCGTCTGCTGATACTCCACGCTGACAATCGGATTGTCCTCAGCAATGGGCAGCAGGGCATTGAGCAGGCTCATCACCAGGTCCTTGTGTTCACCGAACACCAACTTAAAAGTCAGGTCAGCCTTCGGGTTCAGATACTTGCCATTCGCCATCGTTTCTCCTTTCGTTTTCTTGTTACTCAGTGAATCCATAGTCATTATGCTTTTAGGGTTTGACGCTGCAAAGATAGACATTATTTCGCATATCTCCAAATTTTGCACAAGAAATCTGAAAGTTTGGTAAAAAAGAAATGTGCTACGCCCTCGATAAACAGTTACACTCACGCGCACGTATATGAAAACGCAGAAACAACCTACACTTCCAGCACCTAAAACGCAGAAACTTAGGTGCTGGAAGTGCTGGAAGTGTAGGATAAAAAGGCGTTAAGCTACTATATAGGCAGGATATAAAGTGTAAAGTGCAGGACAATTCGTCGCTATGGAAGTTCCGTACGATTCTACGGAAGCACTATAGACAAAAAGGAAGGCTCCGCAGAACCATAGGGAGCCTCCGTACAGAGGAAACAAGCCTATCTACAAAGCTTTGCGCGTCACCATGTACATGAGACCACATACTAAAAGCGTTCGTGTCACATCGGGACAGTGAAAAAGAAATGAGAAGCGAGGCCTTAGCCTTCGCTTCTCATTTTCTACTTATTCTAATAATATGGGGTATCAGTCGAGACCGAAGAGGATCTTCAGGCCACCGTCGACACCGGAGAAGCCCATGAAAGCGAGGCTCAACAGACCAGCGGAGAGCATCACGATGGCCATGCCCTGCATGCCCTTGGGAATTTTCACCAGCTCCAGCTGCTCACGCATGCCGGCAAAGACGGTCAGTGCCAGTCCGAAGCCGATGGCTGTGGAGAAGGCATAGACCACGGACTGCAACAGATTGAAGTCCTTCTGGATGACAAGGATGGCCACACCCAGCACGGCGCAGTTGGTCGTAATCAGGGGCAGGAAGATGCCCAGTGCCTGATAGAGAGCGGGCGAAACCTTCTTAAGGACGATCTCCACCATCTGCACCAGCGAGGCGATGACGAGGATGAAGGCGATGGTCTGCAGATACTGCAGCCCAAAGGTATCGAGCACGTATTTCTGTACCAGCCAGGTGACGATGGTGGCCAGCGTCAGCACGAATGCCACTGCAGCCGACATGCCCAGCGAGGTGTCGATCTTCTTGGATACGCCAAGAAACGGACAGATGCCAAGGAACTGTGACAACACGATGTTGTTCACGAAGATGGCACTAATGAAAATCAAAACGTATTCCATAACTTCAATTCTTCAATTTTTCAATTCTTCAACTTGTTCACGATCGCAATCAGGAAGCCCAGAGTGATGAAGGCACCCGGAGGCAGCACGAAGAGCAGGATGTTGTAGGTCTCGGGCAGCAGGGTCAGTCCAAAGACGGAGCCAGAGCCGAGGAGTTCACGGCAGATACCCAGCAGGGTCAGTCCGAGTGTGAAGCCCAGTCCGATACCAATACCATCGAAAAGCGAGTCGAGGGGCGAGTTCTTGGCTGCGAAGGCCTCTGCACGTCCTAGGATGATACAGTTGACCACAATCAGCGGGATGAAGAGGCCCAGGGCAGCATCAATCTCAGGCAGGAAGGCCTTGATGACCATCTGCAGCAGTGTCACGAAGGCTGCAATGACAACGATAAACACGGGGATGCGCACCTTATCGGGCGTGATCGACTTGAGGCATGAGATCACCACATTGGTGCAGATGAGCACAGCCATCGTGGCCAGCCCCATCGACATGCCGTTGATGGCTGAGGTTGTGGTGGCCAGCGTGGGACACATACCGAGCATCAGGACGAACGTGGGGTTCTCCTTGATGATGCCATTCTTGATAATCTGTATTGCATTCATACGTTAATCCTCCTTATCTTCTTCTTTTTGGGTTGCACCAGTCTGAGCATCGACGGGTGTAGCCTTGTAAGCACTATACGCATTGTTGACGGCCAGCAGGAAAGCACGGCTGGTGATGGTAGAGGCCGTGATGGCATCCACCTGTCCGCCATCCTTGGAGACAGTCAGCGGCTCCTTGGGGTCCTTACCGATGATATCGCCCTTCTGCCCCTTCTGGAACCACTTGTCGGCCTTGGCGCCCAGTCCCGGGGTCTCGGCATGCTCCAGCAACGTGTATCCTAAGATTTTACCCTCAGGATCGAAGCCCACGAGCACCTTCAGGTCGCCACCGAAGCCGCCAGTTGTAGACTCCACAGCAGCACCGAGATCCTGCTTCTGTGCATCCTGGATCTGGTAGATGATATAGGTGAGCTCCTTACCCTTGGCATCGTTCTGACGGACAGTGTCGGTCTTGGCAACAGTGAGGTCGCTGACGCACATGACACTCTTGATACCGTCGGCAAGGGTCTTGGCCTTCTGCTCGTTGATGGGGCCCTCGGTGAGGTGATTCACATAAGCGAGGATGGCACCCATAATGACTGCTACTCCTGTGAGTACCAGTACCATATTCGTTAAAGATGATTCTAACTTCTTCATACGTCTGGTCCTCCTTTAGTTCTTAGCAGGCACTTCACCGAAGCGCTTGGGTTTCACATAATTATTAATAAGCGGTGTAAACGCATTCATAATCAGGATGGCAAAGGACATACCCTCGGGATAGGCACCCCAGTTACGGATGACCACTGTCAGGAAGCCGATAGCCACTCCATAGATGATCTGCCCCTTCGGCGTCATCGGACTCGTCACGTAGTCAGTAGCCATGAAGATGGCACCTAACATCAGACCGCCGGAGAATATCACGCTGAGAGGATCAGCATAGACAGGATTGGCCAGATGGAGCAGGCCTGCGAATACAAAGACGGTGCAGATGATCGATACGGGGATGTGCCAGGTGATGATCTTCTTCCAGAGCATGTAGCAGAGGCCGATGATGAGGGCCAATGCACAAATCTCACCCATGGCTCCAGCGCCGTCGGGATGATTGCCGATGAAGAGGTCGAGCGACGAAGGCAGCTGAGAGAGTACATCGGGATTACCGTCCTTGATGGCCTGCTTCATCAGTGCCAGGGGCGTAGCACCCGTCTCGGCATCGAGATAACTGCCCAGTTGGCCGACCTTGGGCCAGGTGGTCATCTGCGCAGGGAAGGCCACGAGCAGTGCTGCACGGCCTACGAGTGCAGGATTGAAGAGGTTGTTGCCCAAACCTCCGAACGGCATCTTGGCAAAACCAATGGCGAAGAGTGCGCCAAGGATAATGATCCAGATGGGGAGATTGGACGGCAGGTTGAACGCCAGGAGCAATCCCGTGAGAACTGCACTGCCATCCATGATGGTCAGGCGTTCCTGCTTCATGATATATTTGCTGATAGCCCACTCAAAGCAGACGCAGGCTGCCACACTCGTTGACGTGACGATGACGGAGCCAAGGCCGAAGAAGTAGAACGAAACGAGCAGCGCTGGCATCAGGGCAATGATCACGCCGTACATGTTGCGCTCTACGGTATCGGTACCGTGGGCGTGTGGTGATAGTGATACAATTAATTTTCCCATTTTAATTCATTGAACATTGAATATTGAACATTATTTCTTGGCTGCGGCTGCGCGAGCTCGGATAATGCCCATAACCGTACTCTTACCCTGACGGATGTTGTCGAGCAACGGACGGTGGGCAGGACAAGTGAACTGACACGAGCCACACTCGATACAGCTGACGATGTCCTCACGCTCGGCACGTTCCCAGTTCTTCACTTCAGAGATCTTTGCCAGCAGATAAGGCTCCAGGCCCATAGGACAGGCTCCCACACACTTGGCACAGCGGATACAGGGCTGGGGCTCCTTGCGTCGAGCCTCGTCGTCGGAGATGATGGTCACAGAGTTGGTTCCCTTACAGATGGGCACCTCGGTAGATGTGAGGGCCTTACCCATCATCGGGCCGCCGGCCAGCAGCTTGTTGTCGCCCTCAGGCATACCACCGCAGGCCTCAATCAGGTCCTTCATCGGGGTACCCATGCGAACGAGGAAGTTACCAGGATTCTGCAGACGCTTACCCGTGACTGTGGTATAGCGCTCGAAGAGGGGCTTATGCTTCATGACAGCCTCGTAGACGGCAAAGGCCGTACCTACGTTCTGGACAATGGCGCCCACATTCACTGGGATAGCCGGGGGCGCAGGCACCTGGCGACGGATGACGGCATCGACGAGCTGCTTCTCGCCACCCTGAGGATAGCGCTGTTTGAGAGGGACGACCTCGACCTGATACGGCGAGGTGCCGAACTTCTGGGCCACCTTTTCAGTCAGCAGTTCGATGGCAGGCATTTTGTTGGTCTCGATACCGATATAGCCTTTTGTCACCTTTGCAGCCTTCATCAGCAGTTCCAGGCCAATGAGAATCTCATCAGGATGCTCCATCATCAGACGGAAGTCGGCCGTAATGTAAGGCTCACACTCTACGGCATTGATGATCACACACTCAGCCTTTGCCGTAGGCGGTGGGGTCAGTTTGATGAAGGTGGGGAAACAGGCACCACCCATACCGACGACGCCAGCAGCCTTCACACGGTTGATGATCTCCTCGGGAGTCAGTTCGGGATGGGCCTCAACGGTCTCGAGCTTGTCGGAGCGGTCGATGGACTCCTCCCACTCATCGCCTTCCACATTAATAATAATGACAGGCTTACGATAGCCAGTGGCATCGATAGCGGTATCGATCTTGAACACCGTACCACTGACAGCAGAGAAGATGGGAGCCGACACGAAGCCTCCGGCCTCAGCAATCATCGTACCCACCTTCACCTTGTCGCCCTTCTGAACGACAGGTTTGGCAGGTGCGCCGATATGCTGGCTCAGGGGATAGATGGCCTGCTTAGGCAATGCTGCCACCTGAGTAGCGGCATCGTGGGTCAGTTTGTTCTCTGCGGGGTGTACACCACCTATTCTAAATGTTCTGATATTCATACGGTTGCCTCCTCTTTTTCTTTGGGTTGTTGATTAGCCTGAGATGCCGGATTTTCCAGATTAGCCGTATTTTCCGGTTTGGGCTTGGGAGCAGGGAAATTCACGGCCACGATGGCGTGCTTCGGACAAACCTTCTCGCACTTGCGGCAGAGACGGCACTTCTGGAAGTCGATGTAAGCCAGATTGTTCTCGACGGTGATAGCACCGAAGGCACACTCTTTCTCACATTTTCCACAGCCGATACAGCTGACCTGACATGCCTTCATGGCAGCAGGACCTTTGTCCTTGTTGACGCAGGAGACATACACTCTCCTACCCTTCGGGCCCTTCTTGCGAATCTCGATGACACCACGCGGACATGCCTTCGAACAGGCACCGCAGGCCACGCACTTCTCCTCGTCGACCTCGGCAATGCCCGTCTCGGGATTGATGCGGATGGCATCAAACTGACAGGCCTCCACACAGTCGCCACAGCCCAGACAGCCAAAGCCGCAAGCCGTTTCGCCAGCGCCACAGGCGTGCATGGCAGCGCAAGTGCGCAGACCAGCATACTCGGCAATCTTGGGACGATTCTCACAAGTGCCATTACATCTCACTACGGCCACCATCGGCTCGGAATTGGCAATCGCCATACCCAGCAGATCGGCCACCTTCCCCATGGTCTCAGCACCACCTACGGGACAGAGAAGTCCGTCGAGGCTTCCGGCATCAGCACCCTTGACAAGTGCATCAGCCATACCGCTACAGCCAGGGAATCCACATCCACCGCAATTGGCACCAGGCAACAGTTCGCCGACCTGTGCAATGCGGGGATCTTCATAGACAGCGAACTTCTTGGAGGCTGCAAAGAGTACGACGGCTGCCGTAAGACCAATGGCTCCAAGAACGATTACTGCAATCAAGATGAAATCCATAAATACTGTTACTTTATTTGTTTTAGTTATTAATTAATCATCAATCCGAAAAGAGATACCTTGCTGCACCTTATCGCGGAAGAGCCACAAGAGCAAGTAGTAAGGCACAAGGGAGCCAAGCGCAGCAACAGCAGCAAGCCCCTCATTGCCAGTGAATTGCAAGGCTACGAGCAGGACAGCCACGAGTATCAAGAAGGGAAGTCCGAAACCCAGCAGTAGCGCGCGATTGGCCACAGCCTTCGATGCCGAGACGACAACCTCCTGCCCCACTCTGTATGCTGTACTATCTGCACAGATGACATCAACAACCTTCACCTTCGACTCAGCGGCATTACAATGACTAGCCACCTTGCAGGCAGCACATGCTGACGTCTGGACAATACGCACCTTGATATTCTCGCCCAGAATGCTGTCGATAATGCCCGAATGGGATATTCTTTCACTCATTGATTTGTCAAGTAGACCTTACAATTTGCAAAGGTACTACATATTTATTAAATTACAAACGAAATAGGAGAAAATTTTTCGAAATTGACTCGTAATCGTTTGCAAGGCAAGCCAGTGTCCTACTGCTGCTCAGAAGTCTCGTAGTCAATCGATTCTGTCTCCGAGAACTTACGCGACATATCGATATGATAGACCTTCTGTGCCTCAGCCTTGTACTTGCCAGTATAATCAGTGAGCCTCACTTCGTAATCGCTGGTGATGACGAAATCCTGGATCAGCTTGTCCTCAGGCAGGGCCTCATCGTCGAGTTCCTTCTCAGCCTTGCTGGTAGCATAGAGACACAGCTTGTCGACAGGCATATAGTCAGTATCGAGCGAATACAGCCACAGTGAATAAAGGCCGTCGCCCTCATCGGCAGCCAGGATCATCAGGCGTGTACCGGCACTCTCGGGCAGTGCGATGGCCTTGGGGTCGGTACGCCCCTCGAAGTTCATAAAGCGCACCAGTTCATAAGGTACCGACTTGTAGTTGGGCAGATACTTGACATAATCGGCAGAATAGCGGATGGGCAAGGGCTGCAGGTTCAGACTATCGAAGAACAGCTGGATGGGACTGACATCCGTATCGAGACGGATGCCCTGAGCCTCAAGTCTCTCCACAGCCTCGACCTTTGCGATGCTGTCGAGCTTCTGCTGGAGCTGTCCGGACGACATCTTGTTGCCACAAGCCACTAAGGCCAGTACCAATGACGAGAAGATAACTAACTTAGTACTCATAACTTCACCTTCTTCTTGACAGGCTTGCTCTCCGACTGCAGACGATTCAGGGCAGTGATCACATACGTCACCTTCTCGCGCCCGTCATTGTAGGGTAGCTTACAGAAATTACGATCTGTGATGGTCACGATCTTGGAGGGATCGCTGATATCAACTTTCTCACCCTTGTTGAATCGATAGACCACATATCTGACGGCTTCATCACGCCAGCTTTTCGAGGAGGGAGCCGTCCAGAACAGGATATAGCCATCTTCCGTCCACACGGGCTTCACCTTGCGTACCTTCTTGGGAGTCTTGTCATCGATGAATGTCATCTCGGGCAACAAAGCCGGATAGCGCCAATAGTGGGTACGCAAGGCCGTACCGTAGTTGCCTATATTATCCACAGCAGCCTTAGCGTACCAAAGCACGGATCCCTTCACGCCAGGCAGCTGACGGTGCAGGTTCATCTTGGCAGGCAGCTGGTGCATATTGGGATTCTTGAGGTCGGCATGCTTGACGGTGCGCTCCACATCTTCGCCGATGACCAGAGGACGACCTGAAGCATGCTGGTTCCACCAGCGGATCAGTGTCTCATAGTCGGCGGCCTTGTGGCCTATCTCCCAATAGATCTGAGGCACATTGTAGTCGAGCCATCCGTTGTTCACCCACAGGAGGATATCGGCATAAAGGTCATCATAGTTCTGTGTGCCGTTGGTATTGCTACCTATAGGAGAGCTCTTCTTATTGCGGTAAATTCCGAAGGGCGAGATACCCACCTTCACCCAAGGCTTGGCCTCGTGAATGGTTTTGTAGAACTGCTCGATGAAGAGATTGACATTATAGCGCCGCCAGTCGCCGATATCCTTGATGCCATTGTTGAACTGCCTAAACTGCTCAGCATCGGGTATGGTCTCGCCCTTGACCGGATAAGGATAGAAGTAGTCGTCCATATGAATACCATCGACATCATAGCGCGTTACGATATCCCTGCCAACCTCACAGATATAATCGCGATTCTCAGCGATACCGGGGTTGAGTATGAACAGGTCGTCGTAAGTAAAGCAGTTCATCGGCTTGCGTACGGCGATATGGCTAGCTGCGAGCTGTTTGGTCGTCTTAGTCTTGGCGCGATAGGGATTGATCCAGGCATGCAGTTCCATTCCGCGCTTATGACACTCGGTGATCATCCACTGCAAGGGATCCCAGTACGGACTGGGAGCCACGCCCTGCTTACCCGTCAGGAAACGGCTCCAGGGCTCAAGTTTGCTCTCATAGAGGGCATCGCACTCAGGACGTACCTGAAAGATGATCACGTTCACTCCGTCCTTCTTTAATTCATCGAGCTGGTAGGCAAGAGTCTGTTGCATCTTTTGCGTACCCATGCCCTGGAACTGTCCATTGACACACTGAATCCAAGCACCGCGGAACTCCCGCTTCTGTGCACTGACCGCAAAGGACAGCAGCAGTGCCAAGCCCAAAAATAATGTCTTTTTCGTCATATCTGAATCCTAATTAACTATTTTTCCACAGGTCTTGCCTATTTTTTCTAGCCTCGTCGATCGACAACAGTTGTTGCTGCTCCTGATGATATGCCTCGCGAAGGCGCGAATACTTGTCATCGAGTTCACGCTCCACCGTGGGTACTTCGCTCATCAGTCTCGAAGCCACCAGTGCATTCTGAGAGGCGTCCTTCATCCACACCACAGGACCACCATAGACAGGTGCAATCTTCAGGGCCACATGGAGTTCGCTGGTGGTGGCTCCGCCAATCATGATGGGTATGCTGAGATGAGCCTTGCGGAGCTCCTGGGCTACATGTACCATCTCCTCGAGGCTCGGTGTGATCAGACCGCTGAGGCCAATCATATCTACACGCTCCTCTTTCGCTTTTCGGACTATCTGCTCTGCAGGAACCATTACTCCCATGTCGATGACCTCGTAGCCATTGCATGCCATCACCACGGCAACGATGTTCTTGCCGATATCATGGACGTCGCCCTTGACAGTAGCCAACAACACCTTTCCAACAGAAGAGCTCTCCGACTTTTCCGCTTCGATATAAGGTTTGAGGATACTGACGGCCTGCTTCATCGTACGGGCAGTCTTGACTACCTGTGGCAGGAACATCTTCCCTTCGCCAAACAATTTCCCTACGGTATTCATGCCAGCCATGAGTGGACCTTCGATGATATCTACTGCGTGGGGGTATTTCTTTAGTGCCTCTGTCAGGTCTTCTTCCAGATGTTCGCTTACACCCTTTACCAAAGCCTGGGAGAGACGGTCTTCAAGGGAAAGTTGAGAAGAAGAGTGAGAGGAGGCAGATGAGGGTTGAGGTGCTGCAGCTTTCTGCGCCTCTGCTCGCCGGGCAATCTCTTCGGCAAGGGCTATCAGACGGTCGGAGGCATCGCTGCGACGATGCAGGATAACATCCTCGATAATCTCAAGTTGTTCTTGAGGGATGTCAGAATAAGTCACTTTCGTCGAAGGATTTACAATGCCGAAATCCATACCCGCAAGAATGGCGTGATAAAGGAATACTGCATGCATCGACTCACGGATATAGTTATTGCCCCTGAACGAGAAGCTCAAGTTACTCACACCTCCACAGACATGAGCCCCAGGCAGATGCTTGCGTATCCACTCTGTAGCACGGATGAAGTCGGCAGCATAGGCATCATGTTCCTCCATTCCAGTGGCAACAGCCAGAATGTTTGGGTCAAAGATGATATCGAGTGGATTCATGCCCACCTGTTCTGTCAGAATACGATAGGCTCTGGCAGCTATCTCTATGCGCCGCTCATAAGTGGTGGCCTGCCCCTTTTCATCGAAGCACATCACCACGACAGCAGCTCCATGCCGCATCACGTCATGGGCATGCTCAACAAACTTTGTCTCGCCTTCCTTCAGAGATATTGAATTGACGATGCTCTTCCCCTGCACACACTTCAATCCTGCACAGACGACTTCCCAGTCGGAGGAGTCGATCATGACAGGGACACGGGCGATATCTGGTTCAGCTGCTATCATATTAAGGAACGTCTGCATCTCCGTCTTGGCATCGAGCAGGCCATCGTCCATATTTATGTCTATCACCAGCGCGCCGTCCTCTACTTGTTTACGGGCAATGGAGATGGCCTCGCTGTAATTCTTTTCCTTGATAAGGCGCAGGAACTTTCGGGAACCAGCCACGTTGCAACGCTCGCCTACGTTTACAAACTGTACCTCGTGGGTTACATCGAGCAAATCCAGCCCCGAGAGCCACATCGTGTCGGTCTTCCCGACTGGTTGGTGAGGCCTCTTGCCTTCCACCAATGGTGCATAAAGCCGGATAAACTCATCAGTCGTGCCACAGCACCCACCAATGATGTTCACCAGTTGCTCATCCACCAGTTCTCCGATCTTGGGAGCCATCGTCTGAGCCGACTCATCATAAAGTCCCATCGCGTTAGGCAGACCAGCATTAGGATAGCAACTAATATAATAAGGAGCCCTTCTGGCCAGTTCCTGGAGATAGGGCTTCATCTGCGTGGCGCCAAACGAACAGTTCAGGCCAATGGAGAATATCGGATAGGTGCTAACAGATGCCAGGAATGCATCCAGTGTCTGTCCTGAGAGAGTACGACCTGCAAGGTCACTGATAGTCACACTAAGCATGATGGGCAGGAGAACTCCCCGGGAGTCCATGACCCTCATGGCAGCATCGATGGCACACTTGGCATTCAGTGAGTCGAAGATGGTCTCTATCAGCAGGGCATCCACCCCACCCTCTATCAGTCCGTCAACCTGTTCCATATAGGCATCCAGAAGCTGGTCGTAGGTGATGTCGCGAATACCGGGATTGCTTACGTCAGGCGACATCGAGAGGGTCTTGTTAGTAGGTCCGATACTGCCAGCCACGAAACGCGGTTTGTCATCAGAACTGAATTCATCGGCACACTTGCGAGCAATCCGAGCTCCCTCTGAGGCAATCTTCCAAGCCTGTTTCTGGAGCATATAGTCAGCTTGCGATACTCGCTGGGCAGAGAAGGTGTTGGTCTCAATGATATCGGCGCCAGCGCTAAGATAACGGCGATGGATATCTTCCACCACATCGGGTCGGGTGAGGCACAGCACATCGTTATTTCCCTTCATCTGAACCAAATGGGACGGCAGTTCACCGCGAAGGTCATCGTTCCAGAAATCAGCTTCGTTCAGACCGTATGTCTGAATCATGGTGCCCATCGCTCCGTCGAGGATGAGAACGCGTTCCCTGATAATATCGTTAAGTCCTTTTCTCACTATCTGCTACTTATAAACCTTCATGGCTCGATCCATCTCACGGCGGTCTTCCTTTTCTTTCAGCGTCTGTCGTTTATCGTAAGCTTTCTTACCCTTGCAGAGGGCAATGTCCACCTTGGCACGTCCGTTAGCATCAATAAATACCAAGATGGGGACGATGGTATAGCCCGTCTGCTTGGTGGCGCTTTCCAACTGTCGTATCTCACGCTTGGTGAGCAGTAGTTTACGGTCGCGCTTCATTTCATGATTATTGAAGGAACCATAGAAATAGGGAGAAATGTTCATACCCTTCACCCACAGTTCACCATTGATGACCGTGCAATATGTATCCACCAAACTGGCCTTGCCAAGTCTGATGCTCTTTATCTCAGTACCTGTCAGCACGATGCCTGCAGTGAATGTCTCAATGAAGAAATATTCAAAGGAGGCTTTTTTATTCTTAATCTGCACTGGACTCTTTTTCCGTAGCAGTTCTTGTTCCTTATTCATTTAATTGTAGCAAATTTCTCCAAATTGTCGTCAATATAATGGGCAATATCGTCTGTCCATTGCTCTTCACTCTCCACAAACTGGTCGTCGTATTCATCAAACTCCGGGAATCGCTCAAAGAGCGCCATAAACTCCTCGTCTGTGCAGTCCTGCTCTATATCCTCACGGTATTTGAGCCAGAGAGTATGCACCTCATAGATCATCTTCGAAAGGTCGCGCAGGCCCCACAACCTGATGGCCTTAGCAAATGGATTCTTGAAGATGAAGGGGCCTAATCCGTTGTGGATCAACTGCACGAAACCACCATCCATCACCTCAGCGTGGAGCATATCCCAAGCCAACAGCGTGATCTGATCGCTGTTCAATTCAGCCATCGTCTCAGTTGTCAGTTCACCTCCTATGGCATTGCGAATCGCATCGACAAACACGCCGACGAAAGCATCCATGCCCTCCAATGCCGCCTGTTGCAGGCTATTGTCACTTACTATCACTTCTTTCATACAGGGTGCAAAGTTACAAATAAGCGATGAAATCACCAAATTTATTCGATAAAAAGAGTAAGAAGGGTATTTCGAGGAAAAGATTTGGCCGTTCAGCGGAAAATATGTAACTTTGTACCCGTCAATTCAAAATTACTTGATAAATTTTATACAGCGTGAGCGAAGCAAAGATCATTAACGACCCAGTATTTGGGTTTATCAGAATACCTCGTGGACTGCTCTATGGCATCGTGGAACATCCCCTATTCCAACGCCTCAACCGCATCAATCAGTTAGGACTGGCCTCTGTGGTCTATCCGGGAGCACGCCATACACGGTTCCAACATTCCTTGGGTGCCTTTCACCTGATGACAGAAGCAGTATTGAATCTACAGCAGAAGGGAAACTTCATCTTCGACTCCGAAGCCGAGGCCGTCGAAGCCGCTATTCTGATGCACGACATAGGACACGGTCCCTTCTCCCATGTATTGGAGAACTCACTAATCAGAGACATATCCCATGAAGAGATTTCACTGATGATGATGGAGGAAATCAATGCCCATTTGCAAGGACAACTCAACCTGGCCATCAGCATCTTCAAAGGAGAATATGGAAAGAATTTTCTGCATCAGTTGATATCCTCTCAACTAGACATGGACCGTCTGGACTATCTGAGACGTGACTCTTTCTACACAGGGGTAACTGAAGGGAACATCGGCTCTGCGCGTATCATCAAGATGCTCAATGTGGTATACGATTCTCTTGTAGTAGAACAAAAAGGTATTTACTCACTGGAGAACTACCTCACGACACGCCGACTGATGTACTGGCAGGTATACCTCCACCGCACCTGTGTGGCCTATGAGAAAGTGTTGATAAATATGCTGATGCGAGCCAAGCATCTGATGCGGGAAGGTCACCAAGTATTTGCTCCTCCAGCCCTACTCTACTTCTTGCAGAACGAAGTAGACGCACAATGGTTCAATAGCCACCCCGAAGCACTCCGATACTATGAGGAACTCGACGACTCAGACATCTGGAGTGCCATGAAGGCATGGAAGCACTCCAACGACAAAATTCTCTCTACGCTCGCCACAGATATGCTCGACCGTCATATTTTCAAGGTGGAAGTGAGCGAGGAGCCTTTCGATGAAGAGAGAATAGGAGATATAGCTCAAAGTATTGCCCGAGAAATGGGCATCAATAAAGAAGATGCCAGACAATATATGATGAGTCTGAATACGATACAAAAGGACATGTACAACGTAGACGACGATAGTATCACAATACTTTACAAAGACGGAACTTTGCGCGACATTTCCGAAGCATCAGAACTGCTAAATGTTCAATTGCTTTCTAAAAAAATCAGAAAATATTATCTATGTTATCAGCGTTTCCAATAATTTTTGCTACCTTTGCAGCGAATTATATAATACTGATAAGAGTATATAGCATAAAGTAATATGGAATTTACCGCCAAACAAATAGCGCAACTAATTGAAGGACGGATAGAGGGCGATGAGAACGCCGTCGTCAAGACCTTCGCAAAAATTGAAGAAGGAGTGCCTGAGGCTATTTCCTTCCTTTCTAATCCGAAATACACCCACTACATATACGATACGAAATCGAGCGTAGTGCTTATCAACGATGATGTGGAACTGGAAAAGCCAGTCACCGCAACACTCATCCGGGTAAAGAACGCCTATGAGTGTATGGCCAAGCTGCTTCAGGCCTATGAGTCGATGAAACCTAAAAAGACTGGTATACATCCCACAGCTTATATCTCAGAAAGTGCTTCTGTTGGCAAGGATGTGTTTGTGGGAGCCTTTGCATGTATCGGAGATGATTCCGTGATTGGCGATGGCACGCAAATATATCCTCACACCGTAATTGGCGATGGTGTAACTATCGGCGAACAAACAACCATCTATCCCAATGTGACAATCTATCAAGGCTGCAAAATAGGAAACAATGTGACCATCCATGCAGGTGCTGTCATTGGAGCCGATGGTTTTGGTTTCGCTCCTAATCAGGAGGGTTACGACAAGATTCCCCAAATAGGCATTGTGATCATCGAGGACAACGTAGAGATTGGCGCGAACACATGTATAGACCGCTCGACGATGGGCCAGACCGTCATCCACAAAGGGGTGAAACTGGACAATCTGATTCAGGTGGCCCACAATTGTGAAATCGGTGAGAACACGGTGATGTCGGCTCAGGCTGGCCTGGCAGGTACGACGAAGATAGGTGCATGGTGTATGGTGGGAGGCCAGGCTGGTTTCTCTGGCCATATCCATGTAGCAGACAGGACATTCGTGGGTGCGCAGTGCGGCGTCATCAAGAACACCAAGGGCGGAGGTGAGTCACTGATAGGCTCGCCAGCCATGGATCCCAAGATGTTCTTCAAGGCCAAAGCCATCTACTCCAAGTTGCCAGATATGTATCGTCAGATAGCGCAGCTCCAACGAGAAATTGAAGAACTAAAACAATAGTGCAAATCGAAAGATAAAATAAGAAATGAAACAGAAGACATTGAAAGGCAGTTTCTCCCTATTTGGGAAAGGGCTGCATACAGGTCTAAACCTGACGGTCACCTTCAATCCAGCGCCAGAGAACCATGGTTACAAAATCCAGCGCATTGACCTGGAGGGCGAACCCATCATCGATGCTGTGGCAGAGAATGTGGTTGATACACAGCGTGGAACCGTTCTCGGCAAGGGCGAAGCAAGGGTTTCTACTGTTGAGCACGGACTCTCAGCACTTTATGCACTTGACATCGACAATTGCCTGATACAAGTCAACGGTCCGGAGTTCCCCATTCTCGACGGCTCAGCCATCAAGTATGTGGAGAAGATTCAGGAGATTGGTATAGAGGAGCAGAACGCACCCAAGGACTACTATATCATTCGCAAGAAATTAGAGGTAAAAGATGAAGAAACTGGCTCGAGCATCACCATCCTGCCCGACGATGAGATGTCTATCACAGCCATGTGCTCCTTCGAATCGAAATTCATAAACTCTCAGTTTGCCGGTCTCGACAACAAGGCCGACTACATCAGTGAGATAGCCTCTGCCCGTACCTTTGTCTTTGTGCGAGACATCGAGCCTCTGCTCCAGGCAAACCTCATTAAAGGCGGCGACCTTGACAACGCAATCGTCATCTATGAGCGCCAGACCACCCAGGAGCGACTTGACAAACTAGCCGACATGCTGAACGTGGAGCACCGCGATGCCACTGATCTGGGATATATCCAGCATAAGCCCTTGCAGTGGGAGAATGAATGTACACGTCACAAACTGCTCGACGTGATCGGTGACATGGCCCTCATCGGCAAGCCTATCAAGGGGCGCATCATTGCCACGAGGCCAGGCCACACCATCAACAACAAGTTTGCACGCTTGATGCGAAAGGAGATCCGAAAGCATGAAATTCAGGCACCCTTCTACGATCCTAACGAAGAGCCTGTAATGGACGTGAACAGAATCCGCGAGCTTTTGCCTCACCGCTATCCGATGCAGTTGGTTGACAAGGTCATCTCTCTGGGAGCAACAACCATCGTGGGTATCAAGAATATCACCGCCAACGAACCGTTCTTCCAAGGGCATTTTCCCCAAGAGCCCGTTATGCCTGGCGTGCTGCAGATAGAAGCGATGGCTCAGTGTGGAGGTCTTCTGGTACTGAACACCCTTGAGGAGCCAGAGCGCTGGAGTACCTATTTCATGAAAATCGACGGCGTGAAGTTCCGCCAGAAAGTAGTGCCTGGCGACACACTTATCTTCAAGGTCGACCTTCTGGCCCCCGTACGTCATGGTATCTCCTCGATGAAGGGGTACATCTTCGTTGGCGACCATGTGGTTGCAGAAGCAACTTTCACGGCACAAATCGTTAAGAACAAATAAGATATGGCAAATCAGATACATCCAATGGCTGTTATTGACCCAGAGGCCAAGTTGGGGGACAATAACATTATCGGTCCTTTCTGTGTAATTGACAAGAACGTCGTGATAGGCGACAACAATAGGCTACTCAACAGTGTCACCATCCACTATGGTGCGCGTATCGGCAATGGCAATGAGTTCTTCCCGGGTGCTTCTATCAGCACTAAGCCCCAAGATCTGAAATTCCAGGGAGAGGATACCACCTGCGAGATAGGCGACAACAACTCTATCCGCGAGAATGTCACTATCAGCAGGGGAACCGCCTCGAAAGGTAAGACCGTTGTAGGCAATGGAAACCTGCTGATGGAAAACATGCACGTCGCACATGACTGCGTGATAGGTAATGGCTGTATCATCGGCAACTCCACCAAGTTTGCCGGCGAGGTAGAGGTTGATGATTTTGCCATCATCTCCGCCACATGCCTCTTTCACCAGTTCTGCCGTGTTGGCAGTTACATCATGTTCCAAGGAGGCACACGTACCTCTCAGGACATCCCCCCCTACGTGATAGCCGGTAAGGAGCCTGTACGATACGCAGGTGTCAACCTTGTAGGCTTGCGCCGCAGAGGATTTCCCCGAGAAACGATTGAGGCTATCCACGAAGCATACCGCATCATCTACTCTCAGGGCGTGCTGAAGGACGGCTGCGCGATGGCTCGCGAACAGTTCCCCGACTCCAAGGAAGTGGATTATATCTGCTCATTCATTGAGAACTCTAAGCGAGGTGTCATCAGATAAGGTGCTGATAGTCATCACAGGCCCGACTGCCGTCGGAAAGACGGCCCTATGCCTGGATATAGCTAGCCATTTCGGCATACCTATTATCAATGCCGACTCCCGGCAGATATACAGAGAAATGCGTATTGGTACAGCCAGGCCCTCTGACAAGGAGATGCAACAAGTGAAGCACTATTTCGTTGGCTCTCTCGGCTTATCCGAATATTACTCGGCATCGCTCTATGAGCAGCAGGTAATCAGTCTGCTCGACACCTTATTTATATATAGTGACTACGCCTTGATGGCAGGAGGCAGCATGATGTATATCGATGCTGTATGTAACGGCATAGACGACATACCTACCGTTGACGCTGAGACCAGAGTCACACTGAAACGCCGACTTGAGACGGAAGGACTTGAGGCACTTGTGGAACAACTGCGAGAACTGGATCCGGAACACTACGAGACTGTCGACCGTCGGAATCCCCGTCGTGTGGTTCATGCCCTCGAAATCTGTCTGATGACAGGCCGAACCTATACATCCTTCCGCAAGGCCGAGCGCAAGCATCGTCCTTTTAGAATTGTAAAGATTGGTCTGAACCGTGATCGCGAAGAGCTCTACGACAGAATCAACCATCGAGTTGACCAGATGATGGCAGAAGGACTGCTGAAGGAAGCTGAAGCGCTATACTCCCAGCGAGAACAGAATGCTCTGAACACCGTGGGCTACAAGGAGCTGTTTGATTATATAGACGGCAGATGGACACTCGAAGAGGCTATAGAACGCATCAAGGGCAACACGCGGCGCTACGCCCGTAAACAGCTCACGTGGTTTAAACGCGACCCGGAAATACGCTGGTTCCACCCTGACGATAAGAAACAAATAATCGACTACATAGAAGCAATATGAAAAAGATATGGAATTGGATAAAAGGCCTGTGGCCATGGTATATAAGCCTGTATAAGGGACGCCCTTGGTATATCAAGCTGCTGTCAGCTTTCGTCACCGTCATCGTCAGTTTCTTCCTATACCTCGGAGCCGTCGACATCAATTTCCTATGGCTCTTCGGCAAGTCACCCTCGATGGCAACCATCAAGAATAAGCGACCTGCAGAGGCCTCTATCATCTATAGTGCCGACGAGGTGCAGATAGGAAAGTTCTTCTCAGAGAACCGTACGCCAGTAGATTACGAGGATGTCAATCCAGTATTCTGGCGAGCACTCATCGATACCGAAGACGAGCGTTTCTACTCCCATCACGGCATCGACTACACGGCCTTCTTCGCCGTAGCCAAGGAGTATCTGCTGCATCGTGATGCCCGTGGCGCCTCGACTATCACCCAGCAGTTAGCCAAGAACCTGTTCCGTACACGCTCAGAATACTCCACAGGCCTGTTGGGCAATATCCCTGGCTTGAAGATGCTCATCATGAAGAGCAAGGAATGGATCACAGCCTACAAGCTCGAATATTTCTTCACGAAAGAGGAAATTCTCACGCAATATGCCAATACCGTAGACTTCGGCTCCAATGCATTTGGTATCAAGACAGCCTGCAAGACCTACTTCGGCTGTTCCCCCAAGGAACTGAAGCCTGAGAATGCAGCCATCCTCGTAGGAATGCTCAAGGCCACTACTTACTACAACCCCCTCATCAATCCCGACAATGCACTGAAACGCCGCAATATTGTACTCGACTTGATGCAGAAGCACGGCGACCTGACAGCCGAGGAGTGTGACTCACTGAAGGGACTCGAGATTGATCTCGACTATAGTGTGGAGAATGCATACGACGGCCAGGCCACCTACTTCCGGGAGGCAGTGGCCAATTACCTGCGCGACTGGTGCAAGGACAATGGCTACGACCTCTACACTGACGGCATGAAAATATACACTACTGTCGACACCCGCATGCAGCGCTATGCTGAGGAGGCTGCCCGCAAGCAGATGATGCAGGTGCAGCGCAACTTTGATAATCACTGGGGGTCAGAAAACCCTTGGCAAGACGAACACCATCAGGAAATCAAGAACTTTATAGAAGACATCGCCAAGCGTCAGCCTTACTACAAACAACTCAAAAAGAAATTTGATGGCAATCAAGACTCCATCGACTACTACATGAACCTGCCTCACACGGTGAAACTTTTCGACTATGGCCAGGGCAAGATAGAACGCCAGATGTCTACGATGGACTCCATCCGCTACATGGTGCGCTTCATGCACTGCGGATTTGTTGCCATGGAGGCAGAGACTGGTCAGGTAAAAGCCTGGGTCGGCGACGTAGATTTCAATTCATGGAAGTACGACAAGGTGACAGCTCAACGCCAGCCAGGTTCTACGTTCAAGCTCTTCGTCTATACCGAGGCCATGAACCAAGGCCTGACTCCTTGTGACCGTCGTGTAGACTCCTATTTCGCCATGAAAGCCTGGGATCCTGCTAAGAAAGAGGAAACCACTTGGGCACCCACCAATGCCAACGGCTACTTCACTGGCGACTCCATGCCCCTGAAGGTGGCCTTCGCACAGAGTATCAACTCCATCGCCGTGAAGGTAGGCCAGGAGGTTGGTATCCAGAATATCGCCAATACAGCCAAGAACATGGGTATCAAGTCGAAGCTCGACCCCACACCCTCGCTGGCCCTCGGTTCGAGCGATGTCAACCTGTTGGAACTCGTCAACAGCTATTGCACCATAGCCAACGATGGTAAGATGCATGAGCCTGTACTCGTACTCCGCATCCTCGACCGTGATGGTAAGGAAATCTACACTGGTCCTACGGAGCAGCGACAGGCCATTCCCTACCGTTCGGCATACCTCATGCAGCAGATGCTCCTCGGAGGTCTCCGAGAACGTGGAGGAACATCAATGAGCCTCTGGGGATACATAGGACAGTTTGACCGCGATACTGAATTTGGCGGCAAGACAGGTACTTCGAATAATCACTCCGACGCATGGTTTGTCGGCGTATCACCGAAGCTCGTGGCTGGTGCCTGGGTAGGTGGAGAATATAGAAGCATCCACTTCAGAACAGGAGCACTAGGCCAAGGTTCACGTACGGCACTACCCATCTGTGGATATTTCTTCCAGTCGGTACTTGGCGACCCCAACTTCAAGAAGTATCATGGCAAGTTCGCTTCGAAACCCAAGGATGAGACAATCACCCAGGATATGTATCTCAACTGTCAGTACGCTTATCATGTTGCAGACTCCGACTCTATCGGCACAGACTCGCTTGATCGCGAAGGCATCGATGAATACATCGAATACGATGAGTACGGCAACCCCATGCAGAAGCCTGCTGAACCCACAGAACCAGAAGAGATACAACCCAAGCCAACTGAAGCACCTGCTGCCGAGGCCACCAAAGAGGAGTAACATGGAGATTGATCTCGACAACAAAGAGTGGCAGGATGCCCTGCAGATTGTCAACTATACCCGTCGCTCGCTATTTCTTACAGGAAAAGCGGGCACGGGTAAGTCTACATTTCTGCGCTATGTATCGAAGAACACCAAGAAGAAGCACGTCATCCTTGCACCTACAGGCATAGCAGCCATCAATGCTGGAGGCTCCACGCTCCACAGTTTCTTCCGGATCCCTTTCCACCCACTGTTGCCCAATGACTCACGATATGATCGCCGACACATCAAGGAGACACTGAAATACACCAGTGAGCAACGCAAGCTACTACGTGAAGTGGAACTCATCATCATCGATGAGATATCTATGGTGAGGGCCGATATAATCGACTTTATCGACAAAGTGCTCCGCATCTACACGCGAAACCCAGAGCCCTTTGGAGGCAAGCAGTTGTTGCTCGTGGGTGACATCTATCAATTGGAGCCAGTCCTAAAAGAAGATGACCGACAGCTGTTACAGCCCTTTTACCCCTCGGCCTACTTCTTCAGTGCCAAGGTGTGGCAACAAATGCCAATCGTATCCATCGAACTCCGCAAGGTCTACCGACAGAATAATCCGCACTTTATCGCTATCCTCGACCGCATCCGACAGAATAAAGCAACAGAGTCCGACCTCAAAGCGCTCAATCAGAGAGTGAATCATGAAAAGAGAAGAGATAAAAATGAGGTCTCGAACCTGACCATTACCCTCGCAGCACGTCGTGACACCGTTGACTACATCAACGAGCAGGGATTGGCATCCCTTGATGGAGCACCCTCCACCTTCTTCGGTGTTATTCAGGGAGAATTTCCCGAATCGTCGCTTCCCACCCCAATGGAACTACAGCTGAAGCCGGGGGCACAAATCATCTTCATCAAGAACGATAAGGATAAGCGATGGGGCAACGGAACACTTGGCACCATCGAATATATCGCAGAGGAGGAAGGCGTAATAGGCATCATCACCGACGAAGGACACGAATACGATGTGGAGCGAGAGGTGTGGGAGAACATGCGTTATACCTTCAACGAGAAAGAACAGAAAATCGAGGAGGAGCAACTGGGTACTTACACTCAGTTCCCTATCCGACTGGCATGGGCTATTACCGTTCACAAAAGCCAAGGACTCACCTTCCAGCGAGTGTCAATCGATTTTGGCGGAGGAGGTGCATTTGCCGGAGGACAGACCTATGTGGCACTGTCACGCTGCACTTCGCTCGAAGGCATTACTCTCTGTGAGCCACTACGCCAGAGTGATATTTTCGTCAGAGCCGAAGTAGTGCAGTTTGCCAGCAGATACAATGACCAGACACTCATCTCACAAGCCATGCAGGAAGGGAAGGCCGACCGTGAATACCACGATGCAGTGGTAGCCTTTGACAAAGGAGACTTCGGACGATTCCTCGATTTCTTCTTCCGCGCCATCCATTCCCGTTACGACATTGAAAAGCCACATATCAGAAGATTCATCCGACGTAAACTCGGGATTATCAATCGTCAGCGAAGGCAGATTGATGACCTTAAGGAGCAACTCAATCAGAAAAACGAGCTCTTAAAGCGTCTCGCAGCAGAATACACCATCCTTGGTCGTGACTGCGAACACGAACACATGATTGACGCTGCCATCCGCAACTACCAAAAAGCGATTGAAATATACCCTGATGCCAATGACGCCCTCCGACGACTGAAGAAACTCAAGAAGAATGAAAATCATTAGGACAAAGGATACCAACACAATGGCAGGTAATCGACAACATATCATCCATGGACTGCGCTACGGAATACCTATAGCAATGGGCTATTTTGCCGTTGCTTTCTCTCTCGGAATCATAGCTGCGAAAGCAGGACTGACCCCACTGCAGGGCTTTCTCAGTAGCACCTTCATCCGAGCTTCGGCAGGTGAATATGGTACATATACCCTGGTAGCCATCCAAGCTGCATATGTAGAGGTGATAGCCATGTGTCTAGTAGCTAATCTGCGCTATATGCTGATGAGTGCAGCCTTGTCGCAGAAGATTGCTCCCGGCACATCATGGGTGCATCGTCTGCTGATGGCATGTTGTGTGACAGACGAGGTGTTCGCCATCTCTGTAGCTCATCCTGGTTATACACCTCCAGCCTATACATATTCTGCAGCATTGATATCCACGTTATTCTGGGCATCAGGGTGTGCTATAGGCATTATGGCTGGCAGTCTCTTACCGCAGACGATAGTGACAGCCCTAAGTATGTCGCTCTATGGCATGTTCCTGGCCATCATCATCCCTCCAGCCCATCGTGACCGTAATGTGCTCTATGCACTGATAGCCAGTTTCGTACTGAGTGGTCTATGTGCAGTGATGCCTATTGTGGAAGAATGGAGCAGTGGCATGCGCACAGTGATGCTGACGATTGTCATTTCTGCAGTTGCCGCATGGCTTAAACCAATCAAGACCGAGGAAGATGGAACAACATAGCATCATCATTTATATCCTGTTGGCCATCATCGTTACCAATCTGATTCGGGTGACTCCCATGTTTTTTATCAAGGGGCAAATACGGAACCGCTTCGTCCGAAGTTTTCTGTATTATGTGCCTTACGTGACGCTGGCCGTCATGACATTCCCAGATATGGTATTAGCAACGCCTACGCCTCTCCCTGGCATACTTGCCCTCCTGACAGGTATCATCGCAGCCTGGTTCCGCTTGGGATTATTCCCTGTAGCCGTCATTTGCTGCATCATCGTCTATCTTTTGATCTAAATAACACTTTGTAGCATGAATATGCAACGAAGATACAGGAATCGGAGCTAATTACTGATTCCTTCATGGAAAACGACCAAATCGGGGCAAAGAGTTTTGGCAGTTTCCGAAAATCTTAGTAACTTTGCAGGCGAAAAGGAAACAAGGATAGAAAAATCAACCCAACAAAAGACAATGAAGAAAGAACTGAAGAAGGTGTTGGTACTCGGATCGGGTGCCTTGAAAATCGGACAAGCCGGTGAGTTTGACTACTCTGGATCGCAGGCCTTGAAAGCCCTCCGCGAAGAAGGTATCAAGAGTGTGCTCGTGAACCCAAACATCGCTACCATCCAGACCTCTGAGGGTATTGCCGACAAGGTGTACTTCCAGCCGGTGAACCCCCATTTCGTGACAGAGATTATCAAGAAGGAGCGCCCCGATGGCATCCTGCTCGCCTTTGGTGGACAGACGGCGCTGAACTGCGGTACGGAACTCTACCTGAACGGTACGCTGAAGGAATATGGAGTTGAAGTTTTAGGAACAAGTGTCGAGGCCATCATGAATACTGAAGACCGCGACCTTTTTGTTAAGAAGCTGGGAGAAGTGGAATTGAAGGTGCCCGTCTCTCACGCCGTGGAGTCGATGGAGGATGCGCTGAAGGCAGCCCATGAGATTGGCTTTCCCATCATGATTCGCTCAGCCTACGCCCTCGGTGGTCTCGGTTCTGGCATCTGCCCCGACGAGAAAACCTTCAAGGAACTCGCAGAGTCGGCCTTTACCTTCGCCCCACAGATTCTCGTTGAGGAGTCGCTCAAGGGCTGGAAGGAGATCGAGTTCGAGTGCATCCGCGACGCTAACGACCGCTGCTTCACAGTGGCCTCGATGGAGAACTTCGACCCGCTGGGCATCCACACAGGAGAGTCGATCGTAGTGGCACCGACCTGCTC
This sequence comes from Prevotella sp. UBA2444, assembly GCA_002342665.1. Lineage (GTDB taxonomy): Bacteria > Bacteroidota > Bacteroidia > Bacteroidales > Bacteroidaceae > Prevotella. The sequence continues at coordinate 71,726 of DDQK01000025.1, read as the reverse complement.
GCTGACAGAGGAACAGGTGAAGATGCTGCAGGAGATCACCATCAAGTGCGTGAAGCACCTCGGCATCGTCGGCGAGTGCAACATCCAGTTCGCTTTCAACGCCCAGACCAACGACTATCGTATCATCGAGATCAATGCCCGACTCTCGCGCTCCTCTGCCCTTGCCTCGAAGGCCACAGGCTATCCCCTCGCCTTCGTAGCTGCCAAGATTGCCCTTGGCTACACGCTCGACCAGATCGGTGAGATGGGGACAACCTCTTCTGCTTATGTCGCACCCCAGCTCGACTATATGATCTGCAAGATTCCCCGTTGGGACTTGACCAAGTTTGCTGGTGTCAGCCGCCTGATTGGTTCTTCGATGAAGTCCGTAGGCGAGATCATGTCTATCGGCCGCTCCTTCGAGGAGATGATCCAGAAGGGACTGCGCATGATTGGACAGGGCATGCACGGCTTTGTGGGCAATGACCATACACGATTCGACAACCTCGACTATGAGCTGGCCAACCCGACAGACCTCCGTATCTTCGCCATCGCCCAGGCTCTCGAAGAGGGGTACACCGTGGAGCGCATCGAGGAGCTGACTAAGATTGATGTCTGGTTCCTGGAGCGTCTGAAGCACATCGTCGACCTGAAGCACGAACTGCAGAAGTACGACAAGCTCGAGGATCTGCCCGATGCACTCCTGCTGGAGGTGAAGCGCTGCGGATTCTCAGACTTCCAGATCGCCCGCTTCGTATTGAAACCTCAAAGCGGCAATATGGAGAAGGAGAACCTTGAGGTGCGCAAGTATCGTAAGGAGCGTGGCATCACGCCTTCGGTAAAGCGAATTCCTACAGTAGCCTCGGAGCATCCCGAACTGACCAACTACCTCTATTTCACATATACACACACACCTGCATTCCAGGATGAGTTCAGCGAGGCACTCTCGAAGGCCAAGAGCTTCATTGAGTACAGCCTGAAGCTGCCCACAGGCTATCAGCCCAAGCACGACATCAACTATTATAATAATGAGAAGTCGGTCATCGTGCTCGGATCGGGTGCCTACCGCATCGGCTCCTCGGTTGAGTTCGACTGGTGTTCGGTGAACGCCATCAACACGGCCCGCAAGCTCGGCTACAAGTCGATCATGATCAACTACAACCCCGAGACCGTATCTACCGACTACGATATGTGCGACCGTCTCTACTTCGATGAGCTCTCGCTGGAGCGCGTGCTCGATGTGATCGATCTGGAGCAGCCGCGCGGCGTGATCGTTTCCGTGGGCGGCCAGATACCCAACAACCTCGCTATGAAACTGCATCGCCAGGGCGTGCCCGTGCTCGGCACATCGCCCGTGAATATTGACCGTGCAGAGAACCGTGACAAGTTCTCGGCCATGCTCGACAAACTGGGCATCGATCAGCCCGCATGGCGTGCACTGACGAGCTTTGAGGACGTGAAGGAGTTTGTCGATGAAGTGGGCTATCCCGTACTCGTGCGTCCCTCGTATGTGCTCTCAGGCGCTGCGATGAACGTCTGTTATGACGATGAGGAGTTGCATCGCTTCCTCAACATGGCCACCGAGGTATCGAAGGAATTCCCCGTGGTGATCTCGAAGTTCATGACCGAGACGAAGGAGATCGAGTTTGATGCCGTTGCCGACAAGGGCGAGGTGGTAGAGTATGCCATCTCGGAGCACGTGGAGTATGCCGGAGTGCACTCTGGTGACGCCACGATGGTGTTCCCCGCTCAGCACATCTACTTCTCCACCATCCGTCAGATCAAGAAGATTGCCCACAAGATAGCAGCCGAGCTGAACATCAGCGGTCCGTTCAATATCCAGTTCCTCGCCAAGAACCGCGAGGTGAAGGTCATCGAGTGCAACCTCCGTGCTTCACGTTCGTTCCCCTTCGTATCGAAGATCCTGAAGCGCAACTTCATCGAGACAGCCACGAAGATCATGCTCGACGCACCGTATCAGAAGCCCGAGAAGAGCGAGTTCGATATCGATCGCATCGGCGTGAAGGCCTCTCAGTTCTCGTTCGCGAGATTGCAGAATGCCGACCCCGTTCTGGGTGTGGACATGAGTTCTACGGGTGAAGTTGGCTGCCTCGGCGATGACTTGAACGAGGCCATGCTAAACGCCTTGATTGCAACAGGTTATTCGATTCCGAAGGATGCCGTGCTCATCTCCTCCGGTGGTGCCAAGGGCAAGGTATCTCTCCTGGAGCCCGCCCAGCAGCTGACAAAGAATGGCTACACCATCTATGCTACGGCAGGCACGGCCAAGTTCTTCAACGACAACGGCGTGAAGGCCACAGCAGTTGCATGGCCTGATGAGGAAGGTACAGACAACAACGTGATGGATCTCATCTCGCAGCACAAGGTCGGCCTGGTGATCAACGTGCCGAAGAACCATACTTCACGCGAGCTGACCAACGGCTATAAGATTCGCCGTGGTGCTATCGATCACAACATCCCGCTGATGACGAACGTCCGCCTGGCCAAAGCCTTCATCGAAGCCTTCACCGCCATGAAGCTCGAAGACGTGAAGATCAAGAGTTGGCAGGAGTATAACAACTAATAGAGAATAGTGAATAGTGACGAATACAAGACACTAAAGACCGAAGGCGAGGGCTACTACACAGAAAAGCGTAGCAAGTTCCTCGCCTTCGCTCATCATGTCACCTCTGTTGAGGAAATCAAGGACATCCTGGCGGGCTATCGTAAGAAATACTACGACGCCCGCCACGTCTGCTATGCCTACATGCTCGGCCCGGAGCGAACGGAGTTCAGAGCCAATGACGACGGCGAGCCCTCCAGCACTGCAGGCAAGCCCATCCTCGGACAGATCAACTCCAACGAACTGACGGATATCCTCATCGTGGTCGTACGCTATTACGGCGGTGTGAACCTCGGCACCAGTGGGCTCATCGTCGCCTATCGCGAAGCTGCCGCCGATGCCATCGCTCACTCGGAGATCGAGACCCGCCAGGTAGAGGAACTGGTCACCTACTCCTTCGCCTACCCGATGATGAACGATGTGATGCGCATCGTGAAGGAGATGCAGCCGCGTATCGTCTCGCAGACCTACGATAACACTTGCGAAATCCAGCTCAGTATCCGCAAGTCTGAAGCCGAAATGCTGCGCAGCAAACTGGCAAAATTATCGTTCGACTAAAAATTATCCATAAATATTTGGCAGATTCAAATATTTACTGTACCTTTGCAGCCGATTTCAAGGAAAGTTGATACATCGTATCTATCTTTTCAGGCGTTCTGCAAAACGAGCAAGCTCGTTTGCTCTCACTTAATTGGAAGGTTGGCAGAGTGATCGATTGCGCTGGACTCGAAATCCGGTATACCCCTTTCGGGTATCGGGGGTTTGAATCCCTCACCTTCCGCCAGACACTAAGCAATGGAGAGTTTCAAAGGCTCTCCATTGTTTTTTATACTATTATTCATTATAGATTTATTAGAGTAGGTCTGAGGATTTATTAGAATGACTACTCAGAGGCAGACGAGACTATCGGTAAGCCCACCGCGCTGGGCCGCGAATATACTAATGAGCAGGATATTCTTACCAGGAGCATAAGTAGCCTTGCGTCATCTTACAGTATAGGTTTCGACTATATTCCAGACGATGCCGAGCTGTATCGTGAGGCACTTCAGGGAGTGCAAGGTCCTGGCAAGATCATCGTGGTATCAGCAGGAAACTCCAACGCCGACACTTGCAGCTGAGAGAATTTAGTTTTTGCCTATAGCCACAAATATTATTCCCTAGGGGCACAAACATTTGCGCCCCGGGCCGCAAATAATGATGCCTATAGGCGCAAACCAGTTCAAAGGCACTAAACTCCCACTTTAATGCCTGTAGATTCCCACTTTAGAGGCTTCCATGTACCACTCATACAGCACATAGGGCCCGCATCCCTGCGAGCCCTATGCACCATTATTAACCAAAACTTAGAAACTTATGAAGAAACTATTTAATAACTAACTAACAACTTATGTATGAATCGTATGAATGTCTCTTTATTTCTGATGCAAAGTTACGGTGAAAACCATCACCTTCCAAAAATTTTCAGCGAAAAGGGTGAAAGTTATAGCGACAGAGTACGTATATTGCGACAAAGCGGGGGGACAGCTGCCATATCTGTCGCATCCACAGGAAATATCTCCGAGATCTTTTATGAGTACCGACTTTAATCTGGGGCCAGGTCCGAAGTTAAAGTTACTTTAAATTGGGGCCAGGTCCGGAATTGAATAAGAATTACGAAAAATAAAAGGCTGCACCAATCATGATGCAGCCTTTTATTTAAGTGGAGCAGGGTCTTACTTCTTGCAGCTCTTGTCGCACTTGTGGTTGTTGGCGCAGTCCTTGCAGTTCTTCTCTGCACAGTCGGGCTTGCACTGGTTGCACTTCTTGCAGTCCTTAGCCTTGGCCTGCTTCTTGTCACAGCAGTCCTTGCCAGCCTTCTCAGCCTTCTTCTCGCAGCAGTCCTTACCGGCCTTCTTCTCGGCCTTCTTGTCACAGCACTCCTTCTTGGCCTTCTTGTCGACCACGTCCTGTGCACTCACGCTGGCTGTGAAACTCATTGTAGCCATGATCATCATGGCGGTCAGAATCATTTTTTTCATACTTTACTCGTTTTTATTGGTGAAACATTCAGTTATATTAATCGCTGTAGACTCTGGATAAACAGGGTTACTTCAGACGGTAGAAGACACCGATGGTGGCGTAGATGGGATAGAGGGTCTGCTCGACGGTGTCAAAGTCCTTGCGGAAGATGCCGTTGAGTCCCCAGTTGAGGTCGAGGGAGAGACCCAGAGCCTTGTAGACCTGCCAGTCGGCACCGATGGCGATGCCCGTCTGGAAGCGTCGCATGTCGTCGCTGAAGTCGTAGGTGGCCCACTCGCCGTCCTTGTTGCCAATCAGGATCTTGGCTCCCGTGGGGTCGCCCTGCCGCAGGTAGCCGTCGGAGGCGATGCCTTCGAATCGTCTGTTGGTGAGGAGCGAGAAATAGGGTCCGGCCTTCAGCTGCACCTTGGGGCCGAGGTTGAGGGTGGCGAGGACGGGGATGGTGACCATCCACTCGGTGACCTCCTGGTGGACGCAGCCCGTGAAAAGTCCCTCCATCACGCTTTCACCACGGCGCAGTTCCATGTGGTAGGCCTTAGTGCTGACGTCGCCGTTCATGGCCTTGTTCTCGTAGCGCACGCCAGCCATGATGCCCCACTGGTCGAGTGGCAGCTGGGCGTCGATGCCCACGAGGAATGAGGGCGTGAGCTTGTAGCTGTCGATACTGCGGATGGTGGCAGGCACTCCGAGGGGTGCCGTTCCGCCGATACTCCATCCTGCGCGTGCCTTGAGTTGAATGTCTGCCCATGTGACGGCGTTGGCGTTGCCGGCCATCAGGAGCATCACGATGGTTGCTATGGTTGCGATATTCTTCTTCATCTTCATTGGTCTCCTCCTTCCGTTTCCTTGAATGATAGTTCTACTTCGTCTATATAAAGTGTGCTGCCGATGGCTCCCTCGAAGAGGTCACCGTCCTTGCTCGACGAGAAGACGATGGTCAGGTTGTACTCGTTGTTCTTCAGTTTCTCCTTGTCGACATCCTGTCCCTCAAAGAACATCTCAAAGGGTGTCCACTGATCGGTGGGAGGTACCGAGGCCACACGTGCCGTCTTGACAATCTGTGGGCTGGTGAGCACGTCGTCACCATGGAGATAGAAAGAATTACCCTGCTCGTCCTTGTTTCTGTAGAACACGGCATAGATGCTGGCCTCGTCGGTCTTGCCGGGCACCTCCTTCATATTCTTGTTGGTGAACTTTTTGCCAGGGCTGTACTTGTAGTAGCCTGTGATACGCACGGGCTCACGATTGACGGGAATGCCGAACTGGGTGGCCTTCAGGGGGGTGATGAGCACGTTCTCCACGACGAACCTGCCCAGGAAGAGGTTGCCGGCGGCGATGGGCTTCTGCATCCACTCGCCCAGCGAACCGGTAGAGACTGTCTGCATGCAGACGCCTTTGCCCTGATAGCCATTGTCGATCGAATAGGATGGGAATGCCTCTGGCTGGCTGCCTGAGGTAGTCAGTGCAAATCCAGGATTGCCCGTAGCCCAGATGTTGTGACGCTCGCCCAGCTCGTCGTTCACATAGAACTCATGGTAGTAGCTTTCGCTCTGGGTTTTCTCCGATGTGGACACCTGCTCGAAACTGAACTTATTAGGCAGCAATGCTTTTTGGAACACCACACGGTACTGGCGCTTCCACTGCCCGTCCTCGGAGGTGACGGTATAGGTGACGGGGCCCTGGGTGAAGTCCTGCGGTGTGCCACTGGCGGGCTCTACAGTGGCCTTGTCGGTGATCTCGAGTGAGAGTGGCAGCTGCTTGGGCAGCGACACCGTCGAGCGCACCTTGAACACAATCTCGCTCTCGCCTGTGCTCACTTCGCGGACCATCTGGTTTGCGTCAGTGAAATACTGTTTGAACTCTTCGCCGTCGACCCATGCCTTCAGGATGTCGCACTCCTTGTTGGCCTCCTCGTCCTTGATGCACGAGTTAAGGCAGAGGATGAGGGTCAGTAGCGGGAGTTGTACTAAAAGTTTCTTCATCGTTGTCAATACTGTTTTTTATGGTTGTCAATATCAGTTAATCGCTGTAGGCCTTCTCGCCAATCGTCTCCTGTGAGCCGATGGTCATCTGGCGCAGGTCGTAGAAGGAGCCATTGTAGATGTTGAAGTCGACATTGCCTTTGATGCCCGGAAGTCGTCCCACATCCGTATGCTGCCAGAACTTCCACGGCCCCTTGTATTCGAGGGAGTCAACGTAGTAGTGGGCTATCCAATAGGGATACTGGTCGAAGATGGAGTCGTTGAGGTACTTCATCTTAAATTTGAAATAGGTGTAGATGATGGGCTTCACCTGATAGTGCTTCTCCACGATGTCGAGCCATTGGAGCACGGAACTCTTGAACTCAGCGTCAGTCTGCTGCTTGGGCTTGTGCTCCACGTCGAGCACGGGAGGCAGGTCGCCGTTCTCCAGTTTCACCGTCTTGAGGAAGTGGTAGGCCTGTTGCTCAGCAGGCGTGTGTACGCTGTAGAAATGATAGGCTCCACGAGTGAAACCGTTCTCGCGTGCCTGGTAGAAATTCTCACGGAAGTTCTCGTCTGTCTGTGTGGCTCCCTCAGTAGCCTTGATCATGACAAAGCGTATGGGGCACTCGTTGATCTGTCCGTTGTCCTTGAGTTCGTCCCAGTCGATGCGTCCCTGATGGTGTGAGATGTCGATGCCGTGAATTTCATAGCCTTCTGGATAGTTGACGTCGCCGTAGAGCGCGCGCCAGCGGAATCCGAAAGGTGATACAAAGAAATAATAGAAGAACCAGATGTAGCCCGCCACAATGGCTACACCTCCAATCCACCAGCCCCAGGAGGGAACCCTCTGGAGCAGGCGGATGAAGACATTGGAACGGCGCTTGCCCTTAGGCCCATGATAGGTGCGGGTGGTGCCGATGCCCTTGCGGCGGACTACAGTCCTGTTCTTCGCCATATATTACTTTCCCTGTTCCAGTGCCAGCGTCTTGGTGGGCTGGTCGCAGACCTCTGAGGGTCCCCAGTACTGGATTGGTCCGGGATAGACGTAGGCCGTTTCTCTAGCCCAGCGCTCACGCTGTGCAGCGAAACACTTGAAGGGAGCACCGTCGAGCTCGACGAGGGCCTTGCGGATCACGGGCTTCATCTCGCCGTTGCGACGCTCCATGTTCATCATCATCGTGATGGGCACACCACCAGCAATCCATTGCTCGGCAGGAGCCGTGGTATTCTTCACGATGGCCATGTAGCCAGTCTTGCCGTTGGCAATCAGCTGAGCTGCCGATGTACCCAGGGCATAGCAGTAGTCGGCGTCGAAGTTGGAGGGGGCAGCGCAGCGTCCCTCGTAGCCGAAGAAATGGTGCAGGGCAGAGAACTTGCCAGAGTACTTGCCTACCTTCTTCATCTTCTCGAGCTTCTGGGCCACCATTGTGGAGAGCAGCTTCTCGGTCTCGATGAGCGATACCTGCACGTTGCCGTGGGGGTCGCGGTCGAGAGCCAGCTGACGGGCCACACCAGTGGGCAGGGAGTTGAACACGGCAAGGTTCTCGGTCGTCAGGTGAGCCTTGACGAAATCGATGGACTCATGACGGTCGAGGTTCTTGGCCTCAGGCATCGAAAGCACGTCGTTGAGCTGAGCGATGAGCTTCTTGATGGCCGGGATGAACTCGATTACACCCTCAGGGATGATGACGGTACCGAAGTTGTTGCCGTCAGCAGCACGCACGCACACAGCATTGGCAATGTACTCCACGATATCGTCGAGGCTCATGCCCTTGGCCTCAATCTCCTCCGAGACGAGGCAGATGTTGGGCTGGGTCTGCAGGGCGCACTCCAGTGCGATGTGGCTGGCCGAGCGTCCCATGACCTTGATGAAGTGCCAGTACTTGCGGGCAGAGTTACAGTCACGCTCGATATTGCCAATCAGCTCCGAATAGGTCTTGCAGGCTGTATCGAAACCAAAAGAGGTCTCAATCTGCGAATTCTTCAGGTCGCCGTCGATGGTCTTCGGGCAGCCGATCACCTGTACGCCGTAGTTCTTGGCGGCATAGTACTCAGCCAGCACGCAGGCGTTAGTGTTGGAGTCGTCGCCACCAATGATGACGATGGCCTTGATGTCGAGCTGACGGATAATCTCCAGTCCCTTCTCGAACTGGTCTACCTTCTCGAGCTTCGTACGTCCGGAGCCGATCATGTCGAAGCCACCAGTGTTGCGATACTCGTCGATGATCTCCTTGGTGAGTTCCATATAATTATGGTCAACCAGACCACCAGGGCCGAGGATGAATCCGAAGAGACGGTTCTCGGGGTTGAGCTTCTTGATTTGGTCGAAGAGACCAGTGATAACATTGTGACCACCAGGAGCCTGGCCACCGCTGAGGATGATACCCACGTTCATTTTCTGGGTATTGGCCTCTGTGGCAGGTTCAAACTGTACGATAGGCATACCATAGGTGTTGGGGAACAACTTCTTGATCTCTTCCTGGTCGCCTACGCTCTGTGTGGGCTGACCTTCCTTGACTTTGACTGCACCCTGAAGAGCCTTCGGCAACTTGGGCTGATAAGCGGCTCTCGCCAACTGCAATGCACTTTTTTCCATATTACTTTTTATTAATTTAAAATGAGATGATTAAATTCTGCAATAATTCATTATTTCATTAATTCATTATTCATTTTCACCATAAATTGCCGCAAAATTAAGCATTTTTTGTCAGAAAAAGCAAAGAAAAGGGCCTAATTTCATCTATTTAATATTTTTTTTGTATCATTCCCTTTGTGCCTTGGATAATTTTCCGTATCTTTGCTTACTGAATATAACAAAATCAACCAAGAAGGAGAAATTATTTATGGCAAACAAAAGAAATCTGAAGCGAGGAATCCACATGGTCTGCGAGGAACTGTTGACCGAGGCTGTGGCGATTTCCCTTTATGGACCTAGTCACCTGAAGAACAATGCAGAGGCGATATTCTCATCGATTGTGCTGACGGAGAGAAATTATATCAGCCGCGTGTCACATCCCGAACCCGGAATGAAGCCCAAGGACTATTACAGAGACTTGAGGGAGAAGTTTGCAGCACAGGTAGGAGACTTTATCAATCAACTCAACGGATAGATGTGGAGAAGGTTTTGTAACTGGTTGCTGTACAAGCGTATGGGGTGGACTGCTGAAGTAACGCAGGAACACCCTGACAAGTTTATTATCTGTCTGGCACCCCATACGAGCAATTGGGATTTTCTCATTGGTCAGCTCTATGTGGGAGCCAGAGGTATGCAGAGTAATTTTCTGATGAAGAAGGAGTGGTTCTTCTGGCCTTTAGGGCCCATCTTCCGTCGTCTCGGAGGCATTCCTGTCTATCGGCAGAAGCATTCGAGCATGACAGACTCGATGGCAGAGACGGCGAAATCGCAGCCGACATTCCATCTGTGCATCACCCCTGAGGGAACTCGCTCGAAGAATGCCGACTGGAAGAAAGGCTTCTACTATATCGCCTTGAAGGCCGGTATGCCGATTCTCCTGTATGGCATCGACTACGAGAAGCGCCATATCCAATGCACGAAGACGGTCATCCCTTCCGGAGACCTGGAAAAAGACATGCGCGACATCAAACTCTATTATAAGGATTTCAAGGGCAAGTACCCTGAGAATTTTACCATAGGAGATCTTTCATGACACAACGACAATTAGCACTCACCCTGCTCCTGGCAGGCATCTCTCTTTCCTCGACAGCACAGGTCAACCTCAAGTCTGCTCTGGAAAACTACTTCATCAATTATCGCGTTAGCTCACAAATAATACGTGCGAAGGCCCATCTCGACAGCATCACGCAAAACGACTCCCTGCGCACCATCACCATACATGCCAGCAACGCCTTTGGCGAACAAATGTTCACCGACCTCTCTACACGTTCCATCTACACCGACATACGCAAGCTGTTGCCCGACACCCTGCAGGCATACCAACTGACAGTCAAGACAGGGGGATGGCCTATTGAACAACTGATAGCCAACCGTTTGCGCGAGAAGCCAGACGCTGCCCGTACGTGGGGCGACATCGACTATAAGGGACAGCCCTGGGTGATGAATGCCTCACGCCCTTATCGCATCACCCACGGACTCTACAACCGCCATTTCTCCGTTTGGGCCAGTCATGGTATGTATTTCAACATCAAGGAGAACCGTTGGAAATGGCAGCGGATACCCCTCTTTGGCACCTCCGAAGATCTGTTTACACAAACTGTCGTCAACCCCTACCTCATGCCTATGCTGGAACGTGCAGGGGCAGTGGTATTCACCCCACGTGAACGCGACTGGCAGAAGCACGAAGTGATAGTCGACAACGACTCGCTTGGCAGCGGCTATGACGAACAAGCCGCCCACCGCCACTGGGAGAACACGTCGATGAAGGGATTCGGCCTCCACGGAGGCCACTACTTCGACCACGACAATCCCTTCGAGGCAGGCACAACACGCTGCATCGAGACTACCGAGCACGCCCACAACCAGAGCGTGGCCTCCTGGGTCCCGACGATTCCTGAGACAGGGCGCTATGCCGTCTATGTCAGTTACCAGACGCTCGAGGGCAGTGTCGACGATGCGCATTACACCGTCTGGCACAAAGGTGTCCCCACCGAGTTTCGCGTCAACCAGCAAATGGGTGGCTCCACCTGGGTCTATCTGGGCACCTTTGAATTCGCCGAGGGACAATCGCCACAAAATTGTGTAACCCTCTCCAACCTCAGTTCCCACAAGGGTCTCGTCACAGCCGATGCCGTGCGCTTCGGAGGAGGCATGGGCAATATCGAGCGCAACGGACAGGTGAGCAGTATGCCCCGATGCCTCGAGGGCTCTCGCTACTATGCCCAATGGGCTGGCATGCCCTATGAGGTGTATAGCACCAAGGAAGGACAGGACGACTACGGCGACGATATCAACGCGCGTTCCTATATGACAAACCTACTGGGCGGCGGCAGCTGCTACATGCCCGACACCACAGGCAGGAAGGTGCCGTTCGAACTATCACTGGCCATCCACAGCGATGCAGGCTTTACCCGTGACGGACGTACCAATACGGGCACACTCTCCATCTGTATGACCACCTTCCGTGACTCAACCCTCAATGCTGGCTTTACGCGTCTGGCATCACGCGACCTTGCCGACGACCTGCTCGTCAGCCTGCCTTACGACATCCGGCGGAAATATGGCAAGTGGCAGACACGTGAACTCTACGACCGCAACTATTCCGAGTGCCGAGTGCCTGAGGTGCCCAGTGCCATTCTCGAGATGCTCTCACACCAGAACTTTGCCGACATGAAGATGGCGCAGGATCCCAATTTTCGTTTCGACCTGGCGCGCAGTATCTACAAGGCGCTGCTCCGCTATACGGCCCGCATGCACCATACCGACTACGTGGTACAGCCACTGGCTCCCCGTAACGTGAGTGTCACACTCACCGAGAAGGGACAGGCACACATCCAGTGGGTAGCTACAGACGACCCCCTTGAGCCTTCTGCCAAGGCAACGGCCTACGTGCTTTATACTGCTGTCGGCGAAGGGGATTTCGACAACGGGCGCTATCTCAACTCCGACAAGAACGGTATTACCGTTGATATCGACCCCGATAAGCTCTACTCTTTCCGCGTGGCTGCTGTCAATGCCGGTGGGGAGAGCTTCCCCAGCGAAGTGGTGTCGGCATTGCGCAATTCCACGGCACAGAAGACGGTACTCATCGTCAACGGCTTCCATCGTCTGGCTTCTCCCTATGTAAGAGAAGGAGCAGCAGAACAGGGCTTTGACCTCACGGAAGATATCGGCGTATCTGACGGACTCACGGCAGGATGGCGAGGCTATCAGACCTGCTTCGACCGTTTCGCGATGGGTAAGGAAGGGCCTCGCGGACTGGGATTTACCAACGACTCGCTGGCAGGACACTTCATCGCCGGCAACGACTTCGACTATATCCGTACACACGCAAAGGCCATCGCCTCGGCGCAGCGCTATAGCATCGTCAGCTGTTCTGCCAAGGCCATCGAGAGCGGACAACTCACTATGGAGGGCTATGCACTCGTCGACCTGATACTCGGACTGGAACGCAATGACGGCTATTCGCTCCTGCAATACACAGCCTTCCCCCGTGAGCTGAGGGCCCACCTACAGGCCCATGCAGCCCAGGGAGGAGCCCTGTTAGTGAGTGGATCCTATATCGGCAGGGACATGCCAAAAGATGCTGACAAGGCCTTCCTCGCCTCCCTGCTCAAGTGTCAATATGGAGGGACGAATGTCGACTCCCTCGCCCGCGACACCATCCAGGGACTCGGTACCGACTTCACCTTCCACCGTCATCCCAACCACCGCCACTATGCAGCTCAACACCCCGACAACCTGTTGCCCCTGGGGTCAGCCTACTCTGCCATGGCCTATGCCGACCAGCAGAGTGCCTGTGTGGCCTATAATGGCAGTGACTATCGCGCGCTCACCATCGGATTCCCCTTCGAGTGCATCCAGTCAGAGCGCAAGCGAGGTGTCATTATGAGAGGACTACTGGCATTCCTTTTACAATAATAATATAAACTAAAATCATTAGCAATGAAAATTCAGACAAATTCATCCGGAACACGGAGTATCGAAATCAAGGAAGAGCATCTGCAGACGCTCGAGAAGTATCAACTCCTGCGAGACCTCATCGACTCCAACGGCTACGTGGACGAACAAGTGCTCGACAAACTGAAACTCAACATCCGCGCCCTCCTCGAGGCACAGGCAGGACTTGACAAGGACCTGCTCGACCTCTGCCTCGACGTGGTCTATCATCCCAACATGAAAGCCTTCGGACTCCAACAGCTGGTGCTTCTCTTCATCAATTGGAAGAACCAGGGCAACGAGAATCTCGGCATGACGTCAAGGGCGTTCCAGGGCACCCCGTTCAATTAATGGAATACAGACTTACCGATTTCCTACCCACCACCAAGAAGGAAGTGGAGCTCAGGGGCTGGGAGCAGCTCGACGTCATTCTCTTCTCTGGCGATGCTTACATTGACCACCCTGCCTTCGGTGCTGCCGTCATCGGACGGACACTCGAGGCTGCGGGCTATCGTGTGGCCATCGTACCACAACCCGACTGGCATGGCGACTATCGCGACTTCAAGAAGCTGGGGCGTCCGAGACTCTTCTTCGGCATCGCCCCAGGCTGCATGGACTCGATGGTCAACAAGTATACTGCCAACCGAAGACTGCGCTCAGAGGATGCCTATAGTCCCGACGGTCGTCACGACATGCGTCCAGAGTACCCCACCATCGTCTATACACGCATCCTCAAGCAGCTCTTCCCCGACGTGCCCGTCATTCTGGGAGGCATTGAAGCATCCATGCGCCGACTCACCCACTATGACTACTGGCAGGACCGTCTCAGGCCCTCTATCCTCATCGACTCTGGTGCCGACATGATTACCTATGGGATGGGCGAGAAGACTACTATCGAACTGGCACGGCGCTTATCCTCTGCGCCAGACAGTTGCCAGTTCTCTGTAGTTGGTTCTCTGATAGCAGACATCCCCCAGACCGTCTATCTGGCGAAGGAGACCGACATCCCTGGAGGTATTACTCCGGACGACATCATGCTCCACAGCCACGAAGAGTGCTTACGCAACAAACGCTCCCAGGCAGAGAATTTCCGTCACATCGAGGAACAGTCGAACATGATCCACGCCCAGCGCCTCCTACAGGCCATCGGTGACCAATATGTTGTCGTCAATCCCCCCTACCCTCCGATGACTACCCAGGAACTCGATGCCTCCTTTGATCTGCCCTATACGCGTCAGCCACATCCAAAATACAAGGGCAAGCGCATACCTGCCTACGACATGATTAAACACTCGGTCAACATCCACAGAGGATGTTTCGGGGGATGCGCCTTCTGCACCATCTCGGCACATCAAGGCAAGTTCATCACCTGCCGTTCCAAGGAGAGTATTTTAAAAGAGGTGCGACAGGTGATGGCCATGCCCGACTTCAAGGGTTACCTCTCCGACCTCGGAGGGCCCTCTGCCAATATGTATGGTATGGGAGGACGCAACAAGGCTGCCTGCGAGAAGTGCCGTAGGCCCAGTTGCATCCATCCGGCCATCTGTCCCAACCTTGACACCAGCCATCGACGTCTGCTCGACATCTATCATGCAGTAGACAGTATCCCTGGTATCAAGAAGAGCTTCATCGGAAGTGGTGTGCGCTATGACCTGTTGCTCCACCATAGCTCTGACGATGATACCAACCAGGCTGCACGCGAGTATACTCGGGAACTTATCTGCCGTCACGTCAGTGGCCGACTGAAGGTGGCTCCCGAGCACACCAGCGACCGGGTCTTGCGACTCATGCGAAAACCCTCCTTCCAACAATTCTACGATTTCAAGCGCATCTTCGATCGCATCAATCAGGAAGAGAACCTACATCAGCAGATCATCCCCTACTTCATCAGTTCGCATCCAGGATGTCTGGAAGAGGATATGGCCGAACTGGCTGTCATCACCAAGCGCCTCGACTTCCATCTCGAGCAGGTACAAGACTTTACTCCTACCCCCATGACCGTCGCCACAGAGACTTGGTATACAGGTTACGACCCCTATACCCTCGAACCCGTATTCTCGGCCAAGAGTCCTGGCGAGAAACTCGCACAACGTCAGTATTTCTTCTGGTACAAACCAGAAGAGCGGCGAGCCATCGAACAGAGCCTGCGACGTATCGGGCGTGCCGATCTCATCCCACAACTCTATTCCGGTTTCAGTAAACCATCTACACATGCAGATCATCGAACAAAGCAGCATACCCAAGAGCCCAGACAGGAAAAACGAGGACGGCCTCGTCGTCACAAGTGATTTTATCGCAGTCATCGACGGCAGCACCTCCAAGACCCGTCGTCGCGTTTGCCCCTTGATGAGCAACGGGCGCTATGCCATGCGCCTGATTAGCAGTTATATCCGAAAGATGCCAGCCAATATCTCCTGCCATCAGTTCTGTCGCGGGGTCACGGCCTATATCCAGCGTCGCTACCGATATCCGATACTGCCATTCCTTACCCCCGAAAGCCGCATCCAGCGCTTCAGAGAGCATCCAGAAGAGCGCCTCACAGCCTCTGCCATCGTCTATAGCCGGATGCGGCGAGAGGTTTGGATGATTGGTGACTGCCAGTGCCTGGCCAACGGACAACACTACGACAACCCCAAGCCCTACGAACAGCGACTGGCCGAGATGCGTGCACAGCGAGTCAATCAGCTCCTCGCCGAAGGAAACACCGTGGAGCAGCTGTTGCAGGGCGATCCTGCCCGCGAGGTTATCATTGCTCCTCTGCTCGAAACTATGCGTCAACAGAATGTCACCTTCGCAGTCATCGACGGTTTCCCTATTGCCGAACAGTTCGTGCCCGTCTTCACCCTCGACTTCCAGCCCTGGGAGCTCGTCTTTGCTTCTGACGGCTATCCATTCCTCTGCCCCACCCTCGCTGAATCAGAATCACGTCTGGCGCATCAGCGTCAGACTGACCCTCTCAACATCGGTGAGTTCAAGGCCACCAAAGCCTTCATCGAGGGTAATAACTCCTTCGATGACCGTACCTACATAAGATTTACCGTCTAAAATTTGTATATTTCCCAAAAAATGCCTACCTTTGCACCCGCATTGTGAAATAACTGATGCACAAGGTCGGTTCCGTAGCTCAGCTGGATAGAGCAACTGCCTTCTAAGCAGTAGGCCTTGGGTTCGAGTCCCAACGGAATCACCTTTTTTATTCTGTCTCCATCCTCCACATCTTCTTGACTGTTCCCTCAGAAAAAAAAGTCTCCGAAGGCATCATAACCTTCGGAGACAAAATATAGACTATATCCGAGTAAGGATTAGAGGATGGCGTTAGCCTTGTCTTCCTGACCCAGAGCATGGTAGACGTTCTTCAACAGGTAACCCCACTTTACGTTGAGCTGGTCGGGATCGAGCTGCTGAGCCTTCTCGAAGTCCTTGCAGGCATTCTCGAGCATAGTGCGGTACTTCTTGTCGTTGTCAGGTGTCAGACGGCCAGTGCGGATATCCGAGTTCTTCTCGTTGAATTCTGCAGCCTGGTTGTACTTGCAGACAGCACGATAATAAACGAACTGCACGTAGTTGTTAGTCGACTCGGGCACCTTGTCCCACTCAGCAATGGCAGTGTCATAATCCTTCTTCCCCTGTGCAATGAAAGCCTTGTATACGTGAGGCAGAGCCGAAGCAGGGTTCTTGGCGAGGTGCTCGTCGGCGAGCTTCAGCACCATATCCTCCTTGCCATCAGCATTGAGGGCGTCGCTATAGGAGGCGTACACCTGCTCGTTGTCGGGATACTGGGCGTAGAGGTCTTTCATATCATTGAGATACTTCACGGAATCCTCCTTGGTGACACGGGTCTTGCCAAGGGTGTAGATCAAGAGATCAAAGCAGAGGTCGTGAACCTGCTTGGCTGTATCCTGTACACCAATCTTGAAAATCTCGGCAGCACGTGCGTTCTTCTCCAGCTGGAGGGCTGCACGGCCTGCATAGAAGGCAGCAGCACCCTTGTTGGCGTCGTTCTTCACAGCCTCCAGATCCTTAAACAGAGGTGCGTCAGCACTGAGCAGATAGGGATCGAGGCAGTCAAACACTTCCTGATTCTTATTGTCGTTGGCATACTGGAAACCCTGGTTGAGCAGACCCATACGAACGTTTTGCAGACGGTCCTGATTCTTCTTCTGGAAGTCGGGTTTCACCTTACCCTTGGCATCGGGCTGGACGTCGTACTTATCGCACTCGAGTGCATAGTTCAGTGCATTGATACCAGCCTTGACCATACCCTCTGTGTCGATAGGATCATTCTTCTGCAAGGCTTGGTTGGTGATACGAGTGTCGTCTTCCTTCTTAAACTTCTCATAAGCCAGATCTACGAGCATGTTGTAAGCAGCAGCCTTCTCCTGGGGATTGGCGAGCTGATCTACGCTGCTCTTGACGAGCGATTCTGCCTCGGCGAAACCGAGACCCTTGAGAGATTTCTTCAACGCCTTGAAAGCGTCGCTGTCACCGGCAAAGGCCGTAGCGCTGGCTACGAGCACGAATGCCGTCATCATTAACTTCTTCATAAGCTTAATAATTATTGGTTGAACATTAAAAATATGGATTATTCATTATCTGGAGTATTGTTTGTCGGGGTATCGATAGCTTCCTCTGTCAGCTCCTCGTCGACAATCTCAGCCTCCTCCACGTCTTCCTCCTGACTGGAGGTTACCTTGCAGACGCTGGCGATACTGTCGTTCTTCTTGGTGAGGTTGATCAGACGCACGCCCTGAGTGGCACGACCCATGACACGTACATCGGCTACCTTCAGACGGATGAGTACACCCGACTTATTGATAATCATCAGGTCATTCTCATCTGTGACAACCTTGATAGCCACCAGTCGGCCTGTCTTCTCGGTGATGGCAAGGGTCTTCACACCCTTGGCGCCACGGGCCGTCTTGCGATAGTCCTCCACCTCGGAGCGCTTGCCGTAGCCGTTTTCAGAGACCACCATGATGGTCTCCTCGTTGGGATCATTGACGCAAACCATGCCTACCACTTCGTCGTCGCCTCCATCGAGAGTCATACCCTTCACACCTGTCGACACACGGCCCATGGAGCGTACATCGTTCTCATCGAAGCGCACAGCACGTCCGTTGCGGTTAGCCAGTAGCAACTCGTTGTGCCCGTTGGTCAGACGTACGCCTACCACCTCGTCGCCCTCGTTGATATTGATGGCGATGACGCCTGCAGCACGTACATTCTTATATTGATCAAGGCGCGTCTTCTTGATGATACCCTGTTTGGTGGCAAAGACCACATAATGGGACTTGAGGAACTCCTCGTCGCCGAAGTTCTTGATACGGAGCACGGCATTGATGGCATCGTCAGGCTCGATATTGAGCATGTTCTGGATGGCGCGACCCTTCGAGTTCTTGTCGCCCTCGGGTATTTCGTAGCACTTCTGCCAGTAGCAGCGTCCCTTCTGGGTGAAGAAGAGCAGCGTGTTGTGCATAGTCGCAGGATAGATGTACTCCGTGAAGTCGTTGTCGCGATGTCGTGCGGCCTTGGAGCCCATGCCTCCACGTCCCTGCTCATGGAATTCGTCGAGATGGGTACGCTTGATGTAACCCATGTGGGAAATGGTGATCACTACAGGATCGTCGGGATAGAAGTCCTCGGCATTGAACTCATGGTCGAAGGGGATAATCTCCGTGCGGCGCTCGTCGCCATACTTCTCCTTCACCTCCTGCAGGTCCTGTTTCATGACCTCGCGGCAGCGCTCAGGATTGTCTAGTATCTCCTGCAGGTCGGCAATGAGTTTCTGCAGATCGTCATACTCTTGGTGAAGCTGGTCTACGCGCAGGCCTGTGAGCTGCGAGAGGCGCATGTCGACAATAGCCTTCGACTGCAGTTCATCGAGTTCGAAGCGTGCTTCGAGGTTACGCTGGGCGTCGGTAGGCGTCTTGCTGTTCCTGATAATGTGTACCACCTCGTCGATATTGTTCACGGCGATAATCAATCCCTCGAGGATGTGGGCACGCTCCTGAGCCTTGCGCAAGTCGAACTTGGTGCGACGGATTGTAACGTCGTGACGATGCTCCACGAAGTACTTGACGCACTCCTTCAGATTGAGCAGACGGGGACGTCCCTTCACCAGGGCGATATTGTTGACAGAGAAAGAGCTCTGCAGGGCTGTCATCTTGAAGAGCTTGTTGAGCAGAACATTGGCATTGGCATCGCGCTTACAGTCAACGACGATGCGCATGCCCTGACGGCCTGACTCGTCATTGACATTGGCCACACCTTCTATCTTGTGTTGGTTGGCCAGATCGGCAATATATGCCACGAGGTCTGCCTTGTTGACACCATAGGGGATCTCCGTCACCACAATCTTGTCGTGGGTCTCTCCAGCCTCGATTTCGGCCTTGGCGCGCATCACGATACGTCCGCGCCCAGTCTCATAGGCATCCTTCACCCCTTGCAGGCCATAGATATAGGCACCTGTGGGGAAATCAGGACCAGGGATATATTGCATCAGACCGTCGGTGTCGATGTCGGGGTTGTCGATATAGGCGCAGCAACCGTCGATGACTTCGCCAAGATTGTGGGTAGGCATATTGGTGGCCATACCCACGGCGATACCGTTACCGCCGTTTACCAGCAGGTTGGGCACCTTGGTGGGCATGACGGTGGGCTCCTGGAGAGAGTCGTCGAAGTTGTTCATCATGTCGACGGTCTCCTTGTCAAGGTCGTCCATGATATGCTCACCCATCTTTGAGAGTCGGCACTCTGTGTATCGCATGGCAGCTGGCGAGTCGCCATCAACGGAACCGAAGTTACCCTGTCCGTCTACTAGTGTGTAGCGCATATTCCAGTCCTGCGCCATACGTACGAGGGCTCCATATACCGATGAGTCGCCATGGGGGTGGTACTTACCGAGTACTTCACCAACTACGCGCGCACATTTCTTATAAGGTTGCGTTGACACGTTGTTGATGTTCATCATACCGAAGAGGATACGGCGATGAACAGGCTTGAAACCGTCGCGCACATCGGGAAGGGCACGCGCCACAATGACTGACATGGAGTAGTCAATGTAGCTGGACTTCATTTCCTCCTCGATGTTGATCTTAATGATTCTGTCGTTGTCGAATGTTTGATCCATTACTCTTTAATTCTTCAATATTTTAATTCTTCTGTTTTGTCGAATTTTGCGTTTAAGGCACTTTTCAGCCCCTCTGACGCGTTTTTTACCGTGCAAAGGTAGATATTTTTTTCCGTCCTGCCAAACCTTTTAAGTATATTTAGCGGAAAGTTTGCGAAGATTTTGGCACGGTGTTTGCAGAATTATTTGTAACTTTGCAAAATAAAAGTGCAGAATCATACATCATATCAGTAATCAAGACAAGAGAATGACCAGCCAGTTTTCACCCAAGGTATCTGAAATACTTGCTTACTCACGCGAGGAAGCTGCCAGATTGGCCAGTCGATCGGTGGGACCGGAGCATCTGCTCCTGGGACTGCTGAGAATGAAGGACGGGCCTGTCATCGACGTCTTCCACAGACTGAATCTGAATTTACAGAATGTGAAGACGGAACTGGAGAGTAAGGTGCGCGAAGACGAGATCCGAAGACCCATCTACACAAGCGAACTGGTGCTCAACGAAAAGGCGAGCAATATCCTGAAACTCGCTGTGCTTGAAGCACGTATACAGAGATCAACAAAAGTAGACGAACAACACCTGTTATTGGCTATCCTGCACGATTCTGTCAATAATGGTGCCAAACAAGTTTTAGAATTGAACAACATGAATTATGAAGACGCTCTGGCTCTGTTTTATTCACCCAGACAAAGCATCAACAATGGTATAGGCCTGCCCGACGAAGAAGAAGAGGACTTTGAGGAGACCAGCAGTGCTGGCAGCAAGTCGGCATCGGGCAAGTCAGCATCGACTACCACCCAGAAGAAGCCTGAATCAAAGACTCCCGTGCTCGACACCTTCGGCACAGACCTGACACAGGCTGCTACAGATGGCAAACTCGATCCCTGCGTGGGTCGTGAGAAGGAGATTCAGCGCGTAATCGAGATTCTCGGGCGACGTAAGAAGAACAACCCCATTCTGATTGGAGAACCAGGCGTGGGCAAGAGTGCCATCGTGGAAGGACTGGCACAGCAGATCGCCTCTCACCACACTTCACCCATGCTCTTCGGCAAGCGCATCTATACACTCGACATGACTGGCGTGGTGGCTGGTACTAAGTACCGTGGACAGTTTGAGGAACGTCTGAAGGCTCTGATGAAGGAAATAGAGCAGAACCCCGACGTGATTGTATTCATCGACGAGATACACACACTGATAGGGGCTGGTTCAACACCAGGCTCGATGGATGCAGCCAACATCATGAAGCCGGCACTTGCCAGGGGAACGATACAGTGCATTGGTGCTACGACACTCGATGAGTACCGTAACTCCATTGAGAAAGACGGAGCCCTGGAGCGTCGATTCCAGAAAGTACAGGTGGAACCCACCACCAACGAGGAGACGCTGCAGATACTGCGCAACATCAAGGACCGCTACGAACACCATCACCATGTGACATATACCGACGAGGCGCTGGCAGCATGTGTCAAATTGACAGACCGGTACGTGACAGACCGCTTCATGCCCGACAAGGCCATCGATGCTCTCGACGAGACTGGCTCGCGCGTACATCTTTCTAATGCTCAGATTCCACCGGAGATTGCTGAGATGGAGAAGGAAATTGCACACGTCAAGGAACGGAAGAATAATGCCGTGAAAAATCAGAACTTTGAACTGGCAGCAGGCTATCGCGACCGTCAGACGGTTCTCGAGACCCAGTTGAGAGAACTCAACGAGAAATGGCAGAACGGAGAGACTGAAGAGCGCCAAGTCGTGGATGCCGAACAGGTGGCCGACGTGGTGTCGATGATGACGGGAGTGCCCGTGCAACGAATGGCTGAACAGGAAGGTATACGTCTGAAAGGAATGGCTCAGGAACTGAAGAGTGCCGTCATCGCCCAGGACAAAGCAATCGACAAAATGGTGCGCGCCATCCAGCGCAACCGTGTGGGACTGAAGGAGCCCAACCATCCCATCGGGGTGTTCATGTTCCTCGGGCCTACTGGTGTGGGCAAGACTTATCTGGCCAAGAAACTGGCAGAATTCATGTTTGGTAGCAGCGACGCACTCATCCGTATCGACATGAGCGAATATACCGAGAGCTTCAATACATCGCGCCTGATCGGTGCACCTCCGGGCTACGTGGGATATGAGGAGGGAGGACAACTGACGGAGCGCGTCAGGCGCCACCCCTACTCCATCGTCCTGCTCGATGAGATAGAGAAAGCTCATCCCAACGTCTATAACCTGCTGCTGCAAGTGCTTGACGAGGGACGACTCACCGATGGCAACGGACGCCTTGTTGATTTCCGCAACACGGTCATCATCATGACTTCCAACGCGGGTACGCGCCAACTGAAAGACTTCGGACGTGGCGTTGGCTTCAACTCCGCAGGCTCAGGTTCGCTGATGCTCAACGAACAGGACAAGGAACACGCCCGCAGCATCGTGCAAAAAGCTCTCTCGAAGCAGTTCTCACCTGAGTTCCTAAACCGTCTCGACGAGATCATCACCTTCGACCAGCTCGACCTGGAGGCCATCAAGCAGATCATCGACATCGAACTGAAGGGACTCTACAAGCGTATCGAGCAGACGGGCTATCACGTCGACCTCTCCGATGAGGCCAAGGAGTTCGTCGCCACCAAGGGTTACGACGTGCAGTTCGGCGCACGCCCCCTGAAACGAGCTATCCAGAACTATATTGAGGACGGTATCAGCGACCTCATTGTCAACGGCGATCTGAAGCCGGGCGATACCATACACATCACGAAAATGGAAGGAAAAGAGGAGTTAGCATTCAGCTAACCCCTCTTTTTCTATAACTCCTCGCATTCTTTCAACCACAAGGCCGACGAGGCATCGCTGGGCATGCGCCAGTCGCCTCGGGGCGAGAGACTCACACTGCCCACCTTAGGACCATCTGGCAGACAAGAGCGCTTGAACTGCTGAGTGAAGAATCGGCGACAGAAGGTCTGAAGCCATTTCTTGATAGTCGCATCGTCGTAGGTCTTGTCAAAGGCCTTCTGTGCGAGTATAAAAATCTTCTTTGGCGAGAATCCCCAGCGCAGGAAGTAGTAGATGAAAAAGTCGTGCAGTTCATAAGGACCTACGAGGTCCTCCGTCTTCTGTTTGATATTACCCATCGCGTCAGCGGGAATCAGTTCGGGTGATATGGGCGTATCGATGATATCGAGCAGGATATCAGTGGCCAGTTCCCCGGCCACGAAGCTCACCAGATAACGGATAAGCGTCTTAGGCACACCTGCATTCACACCATACATCGACATGTGGTCGCCGTTATAGGTGGCCCAGCCTAAGGCTAGTTCCGAAAGGTCGCCAGTGCCTATGACAATGCCGTTCACCTGGTTGGCCACATCCATCAGAATCTGGGTACGCTCGCGAGCCTGACTGTTCTCATAGGTCACATCGTGCTTCTGCATGTCATGCCCGATATCCTCAAAGTGCTGGGTGACGGCCTTGGCGATACTGATTTCGCGAATGGTGACTCCCAAGGCTTTCATAAGTGCCATCGCATTGTTATAGGTGCGATCGGTAGTGCCGAAACCTGGCATCGTAATGCCGATAATACCCTTGCGGTCGAGCCCCAGCTTGTCAAATGACTTTACGGTGACGAGCAATGCCAGCGTAGAGTCAAGCCCGCCACTAATGCCAATGACTGCCTTGCTGGCACCGATGTGATAAAGGCGCTTGGCCAGACCTGCCACCTGAATATTGAGTATCTCCTCACAACCTTGCTGCATGTCGCCATCCTTGGGGATGAATGGATGGGCGTCAACCTGTCGGATCAGTTCAAAATCGCGTGGAGCAACGGGTTTTGCTGCAATATGACGGGCACTGGAATGACGCTGGGCGTTGATGAAGGTGGTGTTCTGCCGTCGCTCCATGCGTAGGCGCTCCACATCCACCTGCGCCACTTGTATTTGGGGCTGTAAGGAGAAGCGTTCGCCATCTATCAGCAGACAGCCATCCTCGAACACCATCGCATTGCCACCGTATACCACGTCCTGGGTTGACTCTCCGAATCCGCTGCTGGCATAGACATAGGCGCTGATAGTGCGTGCACTCTGTTGGGCAAGCAACGAACAGAGGTAGCGATGCTTGCCGATAAGTTCGTCGCTGGCAGATAGGTTGAAGATAATGTCGGCACCTGCCAGAGCCAGATTGTTACTGGGTGGAATAGGCGCCCACACGTCCTCACAGATCTCGATGCCGAACTTCACGTCATCGCCTGTGGAGAAGATAATGGGCTCGGCACTCACGCTCACGGGCGAACCTGCCAGGTAGATTTCCGCTGGATTGAGGTCCTGGGCGGAGGCAAACCAGCGCTTCTCATAGAACTCACCATAGTTGGGCAGATAGGTCTTGGGGACCACGCCCAGAATGGTGCCGTGCTGGATGACTACGGCACAATTGTAGAGCAGTCCGTTGATAACCACTGGCAGGCCCACGATAGAGATTACGTCGAGCTTGCGAGTAAAGTCGAGCAGCATCAATAGACCTTCCTCTGCCTTGTCGAGCAGCAATTGCTCACGGAAGAGATCCTGACAGGTATAGCCCGTAAGACACAGTTCCGGAAAGACCATCACCTCGACGCCCTTACCTTCGGCCTGGGCAATCAGACTCTCTATCTGCTGCACATTGTAGACCACGTCGCCTACCTTCACTGCTGGCACGGCAGCAGCCACCTTGATAAATCCGTATTTCATGCCTTTATTATTTCATTATTTCTTTTTCAAATTCCCTCACGCATCACCTTCTCGATGCTGACATTGCGGTTCTCCTCGCGCATCAGATCCGACTCCTGGGGAATGTCGGGCACCACCATCACCGGCTCATCCTCGATCTCGTCGAGCATCTCCTGCGTCTCGTCCTCTGCCTTGGGCACATCGTCGTGGACCATTGAGTCTGGTACGAACTCCACAGGCCTGTACACGGGTGGCCTGTATATATATCGCCGGCACCCTGTCAGGGGCAACAGCAGCATGACGACAACTGTCAGATTCAGGATTTTCTTCATATTATGCTGGGTTATATACGTTCCACTTGCTTCACACCCTTCACCGTACGGAGTTTCTTCATGAGGGTTTCCATACGCGAGGTATCGTCGATCATCACCTCAAGGTTACCGCTGAACAGACCGTCGTGCGAATCGATGTTGATACTGCGCAGAATGAGTTTCTCGTCCTTCGAGATGATGCTCGTCAGATTGTTTACGATGCCTATGTCATCATTGCCGATGACGCGCAGCGTAATCGAGTACTGCGAGGCTCCCTTGCCGCTCCATTTGGCTTTCACGATGCGATAGCCATAGCGACGACGCAGCTCCGGAGCGTTGGGACAGTCCTCACGGTGAATCTTAATGCCACCGCTGATGGTGACGAAGCCGAACACCTTGTCACCGTAGATAGGCGAGCAGCAGCGCGCCAGTTGGTAGTCGATGCCTTTCAGGTTGCGGTCGATGATGAGCACGTCGTCATTCATAGGCACGTTCAGTCCTGCCACCTTCGACTCGTCGAGCTCGAATTCGCTGGCGGAGCGGGCGACATTGTCACCTGTGGGGGCCTTGCCGTCGTCCTTCAGCTCCAAGTATTTCTCTATCACGTCGTTGGTGTCGAGCGTGCCATCGGCTATTTGCTTGTAGAAGTCGCTCACTTCCTTGAAGCCCATCTTCTTGATGACATGGAACATCGTCCCCTCCTCCATCTCCAGCTTCCGGTTCTTGAACTTGCGTTCCAGCATCTCCTTGGCAAAGAGCCCTTCCTTCACCTGAGTCTCCTTCAGCGCAAGACGTATCTTCGCCTTGGCCCGCGAGGTCTTCACGAAGGTGAGCCACTCCTGACGGGGCTTTTGGCTCGCCGAGGTAAGGATCTCCACCTGGTCGCCGCTCTTGAGTTCATGACGGATGGGCACCACCCGACCGTTGATACGACCTCCCGTACACTGGTTGCCCACCTTCGAATGGATGTGGTAGGCAAAGTCGAGTACCGTTGCCCCAGCGGGAAATTTCAACAGGTCGCCACGAGGGGTGAACACGAAGACCTCGTCTTCATAGAGATCCATCTTGAACTGGTCCATGGCTTCGATACCGTCGGCACTCTCCAGCATCGACCGGATGTTCGCTAACCACTCGTCGAGTCCCGTCTCTCCCTTTACGCCCTTGTAGCGCCAGTGGGCAGCAACGCCACGCTCGGCTATCTCGTCCATGCGCTCCGTACGTATCTGCACCTCCACCCACTTCTGCTCCGGGCCCAGCACTGTGATGTGCAGGCTCTCGTATCCATTCGACTTCGGTACCGAGAGCCAGTCACGCAGGCGTTTGGGGTTGGGCTGATACATATCCGTCACGATTGAGTAGGCTTGCCAGCACTGCATCTTCTCCTGATTCTCTGGACAGTCGATGATGATACGGATGGCAAAGAGGTCGTAGACTCCCTCGAAGGGGCACTTCTGCTTCTTCATCTTTTGCCAGATGGAGTGTATCGATTTGGTACGCCCCTTGATGTGACAGTGGATGCCTGCCGCCTTCACCTTTTCTTCTATAGGACCTATGAAGCGCTGTATATAGGCATCGCGCGAAGCCTTCGTCTCGTTCAGCTTCTCGCGGATATGATAGTAGGCATCGTGCTCCAGGTATTTCAGGGAGAGGTCCTCCAGTTCGCTCTTCAACTTGTACAGGCCCAGCTTATGGGCCAGCGGTGCATAGAGATAGGCTGCCTCCTGAGATACTTCCGTCTTCGCTTCCAAGTCATCCGAGTCGCGTATCTGTCGCATCAGGTTCAACCGGTTGGCTATCATGATCAGGATCACCCGCATGTCCTCTGCCAAAGAGAGCAACAGGTTCCTGAAGTTCTCACTGGCCACAGAGGGGGCCTTCTCGTAGAGCTGACGGATGCGGTCCAGTCCGTGCAGGATACGGGCCACCGACTCACCATACTGCTGCTCCACCTCCTCAATGGAGATGCGACCCTCATCGATCTCGGGAGCAAGCATCACCGCCTGAATAGCATCACCCTTCAGACCGATCTCCGAAGTGAGTATATCGGCCGTTTGAGCGGCCAGTTTCTTCTTCTCTTCGTATGTAAATGCGAATTCTTTTGCCATAAATCCACAAATTTAAGGGCAAAGATACAAATTTCTTTGGATTTATGCGAATTTTTCAGAAAAAGTTAGTACTTTTGCCATATATTTTTAACTAAATACCTATTTTATGTTATCAGAAAAAGACTTAAAGCAGATTGCACAGAAGGGTATCACCTCTGAGCAGATTGAGAATCAGTTGAACGAGTTCAAGACTGGTTTCCCCTTCCTGAAGCTGGAAGCAGCGGCTGGTATCGGCAATGGCATCATTGCACCCGCAGAAGCCGAGCGCAAGCAGTTCGTCGATGCCTGGAACGCCTACAAGGCTGAAGGCAAGAAGGTGGTCAAGTTCGTACCCGCATCGGGCGCTGCCAGCCGTATGTTCAAGAACATGTTTGCATTTGTCGATGCCGACTATGACGTGCCCACCACCGACTTCGAGAAGAAATACTTCGATTCCATCGAGAAGTTCGCTTTCTATGACGCACTCGACGCCGTTTGCCAGAAGAACGAGGGCAAGGGCATCAAACAGCTCATCGCTGAAGGGTGCTACAAGGCTGTCGCTGCCAATATGCTCAAGGCTGAGGGCCTGAACTACGGACAGCTGCCAAAGGGCCTCCTGCTCTTCCACAAGTACCCCGAAGGAGCACGTACCCCCATGGAGGAGCATCTTGTGGAGGGTGCGCTTTACGCTGCATCCAATGGCGAAGCACACGTCCACTTCACCGTCAGTCACGAACACATGGAACTCTTCAAGGCTAAAGTGGCCGAAAAGGCTGACACCTTTGCTCAGAAATATGGCATTAAGTACGATATCAGCTTCTCCGAGCAGAAACCTTCTACTGACACCGTTGCTGCCAACCCCGACAATACTCCGTTCCGCAACGACGACGGCTCACTGCTCTTCCGCCCCGGCGGTCATGGTGCTCTCATCGAGAATCTCAACGAGATCGATGCCGATGTCATCTTCATCAAGAATATCGACAATGTGGTGCCCGATCGCCTGAAGCCCGAAACCGTAGAGTGGAAACAGGTCATCGCTGGCGTACTCGTCACGCTGCAGAAGCAGGCTTTCGAATACCTGCGTGCACTCGATGCCGGTGCTGATGAAGCCAAGCTGCAGGAGATTGCTGAGTTCGTGAGCAAGTGCCTCTGCACAGATGCCAAGGGTAACAAGGTGGATGCCGACTATCTTCGTCGTAAGCTCGACCGTCCGATGCGCGTATGTGGCGTGGTGAAGAATGTCGGTGAGCCTGGTGGAGGCCCGTTCCTCACCTACAACCAGGATGGTACCGTCAGCCTGCAGATCCTCGAGAGTTCACAGATCGACACCAACAACGAGGCTTATATGAAGATGTTCACACAGGGCACTCACTTCAACCCCGTCGATCTCGTTTGCGCTGTCAAGAACTATAAGGGGGAGGCCTACAACCTGCCCGAGTTCGTCGACAAGACCACGGGTTTCATCTCTTCTAAATCGAAAGCTGGTAAGGAGCTGAAAGCCTTGGAGTTACCTGGTTTGTGGAATGGCGCCATGAGCAACTGGAGTACAGTCTTCGTCGAGGTTCCCCTCGGCACCTTCAATCCTGTGAAGACTGTCAACGACCTCCTTCGCGAGCAGCATCAGTAAGGAGCAGTCTTTTCTGCAGTCAAACACTAAAGAAGCCTCGTGACACTCGTTCACGAGGCTTCTTCTTATATCGTATGTCAAACTTTAACTTCGGACCTGGCCCCAGTTTAAAATGGCAGATCGTCTGTACTGCCTTCTGCTGCCGGCTCTTGGGCAGGAGGGAAAGGTGCTGTTGCTGCAGCAGGCTGCTGGGGAGGGAATGGTGCAGCCCCTGCGTTGGCTACAGGAGCACCAGCCACGGGTTGCTGAACCTGACCGCGAATCACATTATAGGCACGTACTTCATTAAACCAACGGCCATTATACTCATGGGCGTCTATATCGAACTGAACAGTCAGATCCTCACCATTCTGAATGTTGAACTGCTTGATACGGTCTTCACCAAAGAGACGGAAGACACACTTGCGGGGAAACGTGCCCGGCACCTCGATGACATATTCTTGTGACATCCATGTGTTACCAGTACGCTGTGACACACCACTGTTTGCCGGAAGTACGGCAATAATTCTACCTGTTAATTCCATTGCTTAAATGTTTTTATTTGTTGTTTTTTCTCGTTTCAAGGTGCGAAATTACTAAAAATAGTTTGAAACACGAAAATTTATCGGCATTTTTTTGTTCATAACAACGTTTTTTTGTAATTTTGCCACAATAAATAATAATGTAAGAAGAAACAAAAAACTATAAGATTATGCGATTCACAGTATCTAGCACAGCGCTGAGCAATAAACTCACCGCCCTCTCAAGAGTAATTAACAGCAAGAATGCCCTGCCCATCTTAGGCGATTTCCTGTTTGAGATCAGCGGACAGACATTGACACTTACTGCCTCCGACAGCGAGAACACCATGCGCACGGCCATCCAGTTGACTGACAGTGATGGCGACGGCCGTTTTGCCATCGGCAACCACGACCTCCTCGAAGCTGTCAAGGGATTCTCCGAGCAGCCTATCACCTTCGATGCAAGCATCGAACAGGCCATCGTGAAGATTTCCTATCAGAACGGTCTGTTCTCCCTGCCCATAGAGAATGCCGATGAGTATCCTTTGGCTCAGAGCGTCAACGACAGTGCTTACACCATAACCATCCCCAACACCGTGCTTGCAGAGAATGTCAACCGCAGCATCTTCGCTACGGCTCAGGATGAGCTCCGCCCAGTGATGAACGGTATCTATTTCGACCTGACACCCGAATGCCTGGCAATCGTGGCCAGCGACGGTCATAAGTTGGTACGCAATAAACTGTTCAGTATCCATAGCGACCAGCCCGCATCATTTATCCTTCCGAAAAAGCCGGCTAACCTGCTCCGCAATATCCTGGGCAAGGACGGTGGAGACGTGACCATCCGTTTCGATGAGCGTAACGCCGAGATCAACTACGGCGACGGTACTGTGCTCTGCCGACTGATCGAGGGGCGCTACCCCAACTACAACTCTGTGATTCCCCAGGGCAATCCCAACGAACTGCGTGCCGACCGTCTGAGTCTGCTGGCAGCCCTCCGCCGTGTGCAGCCATTCGCCAATGGCAGCAGCAACCTGATACGCTTCCACGTAGAGAACAATACCCTCCAGTTGGATGCCGAGGATTACGACTTCTCAAAGACTGCCACCGAGCGTATGTCATGCGAATACAACGGCAAGCCTATGAGCATCGGCTTCAAGGGCTCCTCGTTCATCGAGATCCTGAGCAATTTCGACAGTCAGGAAGTGATTATACAGTTGGCCGATCCCAGTCGCGCCGGTCTCGTACTGCCATCGGAACAGCCTGAGAACCAGGATGTGCTGATGCTGATGATGCCTATGCTCATCAACGACTAGTCTCTCACCTGACACTTATTATTGTTCCTGATGAAACTGAATCTGACAAAACCACTGGTCATCTTCGACCTCGAGACAACCGGACTGGACATCGTGAAGGATCGCATCATCCAGTTGTCGTATATCAAGGTGTATCCCGACGGAAAGGAGGAACGAGGCAATGAACTCATCAATCCTGAGCGTCCCATCCTGCCAGAGATCACGGCTCTTACCGGCATCTCCGACGAGGATGTGAAGGACAAGCCTACCTTCAAGCAGATTGCACCCCAACTCTGCGAGAAGTTCAATGGCTGCGACTTCGCCGGCTTCAACTCCAACCACTTCGATATTCCCCTGCTGGCAGAGGAGTTCCTCCGCGCAGGCATCGACTTCGATTTCTCCAAGTGCCGCATGATCGACGCTCAGACCATCTTCCACAAGATGGAGCGCCGGAATCTGGCAGCCGCCTATAAGTTCTACTGCGGACGTAAGATGGAAGAGGATTTCGAAGCCCATCGGGCCGACCAGGACACAGAAGCCACCTATCGCGTGCTGATGGGTGAACTCGACAAGTATGCTCCTGGTGCCAATGAGGACCCGGAGAAAGTTCTTGAGAACGATATGGAGATGCTCGCCGACTTCTCGAAGATGAACAAGAACGTAGACTTTGCCGGACGCATCGTTTGGGGAGAGGTGAAAGGTCCTGACGGTAAGCCTCTGCTCGACCAGGAGGGTAACCCTCGTCTGATCGAGGTGTTCAACTTCGGCAAGCACAAGGGCCTCCCCGTGGTCGATGTACTCCGCTCTGACCCTGGCTACTACAGCTGGATACTGGGAGGCGACTTCACCTATAACACCAAACAGGTGCTGACCCGTATCCGTCTGCGCGAGGCAAAGATGAACGGATGAGATATCTCACTACTATACTGCTATGCCTGCTTGCAGCTCTTGGCCACGCCCAGGAGCTGCAAGTAAAGGTTAATATCAACCACAGCCAGATACAGGGCACGGATGCCAGCGTCTTCGACAACCTGCAGCAGACGCTGGAACAGTTTATCAACGACCGCCAGTGGACTGCCCTGCAGTTTCAGGAGAATGAACGTATCCAGTGTACGATGAACATCACCGTCACAAAATATGTACGGGAGGAGAACACCTTCGAATGTACGGCCCTGATCCAGGCCAACCGTCCGGTTTTCAACTCCAGCTACACCTCCACCTTATACAATAATAGGGATGCGCAGTTCAACTTCCAGTTCGCACAGTTCGACCAGCTGAACTTCAACGATGAGACCATCGACAACCAGCTGACGGCCCTCATCGCCTATTATGCCTACCTCATCATCGGTCTCAATCTCGACAGTTTCGCACCCATGGGAGGCACTGATATACTGCAGCGCTGCATGTATCTGGTCAACAATGCTCAGGATCTGGGATTCCCCGGATGGAAATCCTTCGAGGACTCCCGCAACCGCTTCGCCATCATCAACGACTATCTCGACGAACAGATGAAACCCTTCCGACAGTTGCAGTATGACTACTATCGCAAGGGACTCGACGAGATGGCAAATAATGCCGAGCGAGGACGTACGGAGATATCCACCGCCCTGGAAGCCAACCTGAAGAAGGCCCATGAGAACAAGCCCCTGAGTCTGCTCCCCCAGATATGGACAGACTACAAGAAAGACGAGCTGGTCAACATCTACAAGGGTAAGGGTACACAGAAGGAGAAACAATCCATCAACGAACTGCTGATGTCCATCAATGCCTCGCAGAGTAGCAGTTGGGAGAAGATCAGTCAGTAGTGATTTATATTTGAGATTTAACGGATATGCTTAAACACTTATATATCAAGAACTTTGCACTCATCGACATTCTCGACATAGACCTCTATCCCGGCTTTTCTGTCATCACAGGTGAGACAGGTGCGGGCAAGAGTATTATCCTGGGAGCCATCGGTCTTCTGCTGGGGCAACGGGCCGATGCCAAGACCATCAAGACGGGTACAGACAAATGCATCATCGAGGCTCAGTTCGACTTGTCACGCTATCGTCTGGAAGCATTCTTCACGGATAATGACATCGAATACGACAATGGCGACTGCATCATCCGACGCGAACTCCTGGCCTCTGGTAAGAGCCGCGCCTTCATCAACGATACACCGGTACAACTGGCTATGCTCAAGGAACTGGGTGACAAACTGGTCGACGTCCACTCCCAGCACCAGAACCTGCTGCTCAACAAACAGGACTTCCAGCTGAGTGTGGCAGATATCATCGCCAGTGATGAACAACAACTATCGGCCTATCAGCAGGCCTATGCCGACTATCAGGCTGTAACAGCCGAACTGCACCAGGCCGAGGAAGACATCGAGCGTAACCGTCAGAACGCCGATTTCCTCCAGTTCCAGTTTGATGAGCTCCATCATGCCCGTCTCTCCGAAGGCGAGCAGGAGGACCTCGAACAGAAGAGCGACACCATGACCCACTCCGAGGAGATCAAGGCTGCCCTCTTTACGGCCGATCATGCCCTACAGGCGGATGGCACGGGCATCGTCACCTCACTGCGCACCGCCATCTCTGCACTCCGTGATATCCAACGGGTCTATCCTGACATGACCGAACTCACCGAGCGCCTCGACAGTACTTATATCGAACTGAAGGACATCGCCCAGGACATCAACGGACGACTTGAAGATGTGGATTTCGACCCTTCAGAACTCGATGCCATCAATGCCAGGCTCGACAAGATCTATGACCTCGAGAAAAAATACCACGCAGAGAACATCACCGGACTGATTGCACTGCGCGATGAACTGGAACGAAAATTAGGCAATATCGAGAATAGCGACGAGGCACTCGCCGTCCTCCGACAGCGACAGGAAGAGCTCCGTAAGGCTTGTCAACAGTCTGCCGACGAACTGACCAGACTCCGTACGGCAGCAGCCCGGAAGATTGAACAGGAGATGCTGCAGCGCCTCGTGCCCTTAGGCATGCCTCACGTACAGTTCCAGGTTCAGATGACCCGCGAGGCTCTAGGGCGCAATGGACAGGACCGTATCGCATTCCTCTTCTCAGCCAACACCTCCACCCCACTCCAACCTGTCTCACAGGTGGCCTCGGGAGGTGAGATTGCCCGTGTGATGCTGGCCCTTAAGGCCATGATCAGCGGGGCTGTCAAACTGCCCACCATCATTTTCGACGAGATAGATACGGGCGTCAGTGGAAAGATTGCCGAGAAGATGGCTGAGATCATGCAGGAGATGGGGCGCAACGAGCGTCAGGTGATCAGCATCACCCACCTGCCTCAGATTGCCGCCCTGGGCACCACCCACTATAAGGTCTCCAAGGAGGAGACGCCTCAGGGCACTACCAGCCGGATGGAGGAACTATCCTCCGAGCGTCGCATCACGGAGATTGCACAGATGCTCAGTGGCAGTGATGTCTCTGAGGCTGCCATTCAGAATGCCAAACAACTCTTAAAGGTACAAAAGTAAAAAGGTAAAAAGAATAAATAGGTATGAAACGAATCCTGATAAGTTTATCACTGATCACTTTATATGTCGCATGTTGTCTTCCCACGGCAAAGGCCCAGCCCTCCTGGGCCAAGAAGGCAGGCAAGTCGGTCTTCACCCTCAAGACCTTCGCTGCCGACGGTTCTCTCATCGCCAGCAGCAATGGCTTCTTCGTGGGGGCCCAGGGTGAGGCGGTCAGTAGTTTTGCTCCCTTCAAGGGGGCTGCCCGTGCTACGGTCATCGATGCCAGTGGCAAGGAGATGAGAGTCACGGGACTGATTGGGGCGAATGATATGTACGATGTGGCTAAATTCCGCGTCGATGGCAAGTCACAACCCCTCACCGTGGCTCAGTCCGCAGCGTCTGTGGGCACCACGCTCTGGCTCCTGCCCTATCGTGAGTCGAAGAACCTGCCCGGCGGTCTGGTCCGTAAGGCGGAGAAGTTCCAGGATGATTATGCTTACTACACCATCGCCATGCGCACTCCCGAACAGGCTGTGAGCTGTCCTCTGCTCAATGAGGACGGTGAGGTGATTGGCATCCTCCAACCAGCTGCCTCTGCCGCCGATTCGCTGAGCTACGCCATCAGTGCCCGTTTTGCCGACTCCCTCAAGGTCAACGGCCTGAGTCTGAATGATCCTACGCTCCGTATGACATCCATTAAGACCGAACTGCCCGACAACCTGCAGGATGCCAACCTGATGATCTTCATGGCCAGCACCTCTGCCGACTCTGTTGCCTATGCAGGACTCCTGGACGACTTCATCCGCAAATTCCCCAATGAACCTGATGGCTATACCTATCGCGCCCAGCTCTCTGCCGCCAGTGGCGACTATGCCTCTGCGGAGCGTGACATGGACCAGGCCCTCAAGGTGGCATCGCCGAAGGATAATGCACACTTCAACTATGCCCGTCTCATCTATCAGAAGGAGGTATACAACAGCGACAAGCCCTACGCCGGCTGGTCATTGGACAAGGCCCTCTCTGAGATCCGTGAGGCTATATCGGCCAATCCTCTCCCTGCCTACCGTCAGGTGGAAGGTAACATCCTCTTCGCTCAGCATCAGTACGACGAGGCTTACAAGGTGTTTACCGACCTCACCAAGTCGAATCTCGACCAGGCTGAGATGTGGTTTGCCGCTGCCCGCTGCAAGGAGATGCTCAAGGATACCACAACCATGCTTGCACTGCTCGACAGCACCATGGCCACCTTCAGCAAACCGTATCTCAAACAGGCCGCTCCCTACCTCTGGGCCCGGGCCAATGCCAAGATGGATGCACGCAAATTCAGGGAGGCTGTGAGTGATATGAACGACTACGAACAACTGATGAGTACCGACCTGAATGCCCGCTTCTTCTATATCCGTCATCAGGCGGAGTTGGAGGGACATCTCTACCAACAGGCCCTCAACGACATCTCCCGGGCCGTCACCATGGAACCCAAAGAGACACTCTACTATGCCGAAAAGGCATCGCTCGAGATCCGTGTAGGCCATTACGACGAGGCCATCTCCACGGCCCGTGAGTGTATCTCCGTCGATGCCAATGTCAGCGACGGCTATCTTTTCCTCGGTCTGGCACAGTGCCTCAAGGGCAATAAGACGGAGGGCATACCCAATCTGCAGAAAGCCAAGGACCTGGGGGATCCCCAGGCCGAACAGCTGATAGAGAAATATAAATAGGTTGCCCGCAAGAGCAACCTATTTTTCTTAGAATGGTACCGAGCCATCACCGCCCGACGGTGGAGGAGGCATCTGGATATTGCTGAACGGATCATAGTCGGGGGATGTAGGCGGTTCACTGCTCCCGTTGATCTTCGACCCCACAATCTCTCCACCTCCGGCAGGTGAGACAGGTCCCAACTGATTGTCATCCGGGTTCTCAAAACGCGTATACTGGCCTTTGAAGGTCAACAGCACGTCGCCTGTGGCTCCCTTACGGTGCTTGGCAATGATAATCTGTGCCATACCGTGCAGATCGCGGCCATTGTCATCCTGGTAGATATGATAGTATTCCGGACGGTGAACGAACAGCACCATGTCGGCATCCTGCTCGATAGCACCTGACTCTCGCAGGTCAGACAACTGCGGACGCTTGCCTTCCAGTCCCTCGCGGGATTCCACACCACGGTTCAACTGACTCAGTGCCAGGATGGGGATATCCAGGTCCTTGGCCAGGCCCTTCAGCGAACGGGAGATGGTCGACACCTCTTCCTGGCGCGAGGAGAACCGCATGCCGTTGGCATTCATCAGCTGCAGATAGTCTATCATGATGATCTTCACGCCATGCTCCCTGACCAGTCTGCGGGCCTTCGTACTGAGTTCAAACACCGACAGACCTGGCGTGTCATCCACGTACAGTGGAGCATCGAGCAGCGTGTTGATACGCTGGTCCAGTCTTTGCCATTCATCGGGCTGCAACTGTCCGTTCAGGATCTTCGAGCCTTCTATCTCACAGGCATTACTGATCAGACGGTTTACCAACTGTACGTTCGACATTTCAAGCGAGAAGAAGGCCATCGGCACTCTCTGGTCTGCGGCAATGTTCTTCGCCATCGACAGGGCAAAGGAGGTCTTACCCATCGCAGGGCGCCCTGCAATGATCACCAGGTCACTGGCCTGCCACCCGGAAGTGATATCGTCGAGCTTGTGATAGCCTGTCGGCACACCCGTCAGTCCGTCGGTATTGGCAGCAGCAGCCTGAATGGTCTTGATGGCCTGGGAGATCACGGGGTTGATCTGCGTATAGTCCTTCTTCATGTTGCGCTGACTCAGTTCGAAGAGCGAACCCTCGGCCTCCTGCATCAGGTCATCGATATCCACCGTCTCGTCGAAGGCCTTCGTCTGGATCATACCTGTATAGGAGATCAACTGACGGGCCAGCGACTTCTGGGCGATGATATTCGCATGATACTCGATATTGGCCGAGGATGCCACACGCGAGCTCAGTTCGGCCACATAGCCCGGACCACCAATCTCCTCCAGGATGCCGTTCTTCGCCAGGCGCTCGGTCACCGTAAGCACGTCTACTGGTTTCTCCTCGATGGCCAGGTCGCGGATGGCCTCATACACCATCTGGTTCCTGGGCTCGTAGAAACTGTCTGGACGCAGTGTCTCACAGACGATGGCGTAAGCGTCCTTGTCGATCATCAGGGCTCCCAACACGGCTTTCTCCACCTCCAGGGCCTGGGGCTGGAGGTGACCGTAACTATTGTCCACAGGCTGTTGTCGGCGGGGCCTGCGTCGGTTATTGTTATCTTGTTCTGCCATATGCGTTTTATGTTTCGGCCACAAAGTTACTCTTTTTTTTTTGAAATACAAAAAAATACCGTAACTTTGCACCATGATATCATTTCCTGTAGCAAAAATCAATCTGGGTCTCAACGTGGTCGAGAAGCGACCCGACGGTTACCACAACCTCGAGACCGTGTTTTATCCCGTTCCCATCAAGGATGCTCTCGAGGTCTGTGAGATGGATCCACGGTTTCCTTCCTCAGTCGACTGCGACCTGAAAGTGACCAACATCCCCGTCGAGGGTGACGAACAGCGTAACCTCGTTGTCAGGGCCTACCAGCTCCTGAAGGGCGACTTCCCCGACCTGCCACGCATCCACGCCCATCTCTTCAAGGGCATCCCCACCCAGGCTGGCATGGGGGGAGGCTCCAGCGACTGTGCCTATATGATCACCCTGCTCAACCGCATGTTCGCCCTCGGACTCTCCGAACAACAGATGGTCGACTATGCGGCCCGACTGGGAGCCGACTGTGCCTTCTTCATCCATCCCCGTCCTGCTTATGCCGAAGGGATCGGTGAACGGCTACAGCCCATCGCCCTCGACCTGAGTGGATGGCATATCGCCATCGTACGGCCCGACATCCCTGTACCTACCAAGGAGGCCTTCTCACTCATCAGGCCACAGCGCCCACTACGCAACTGTCGGGATATTGTCTCCCAACCGGTGGAGACCTGGCGCTCCCTGCTCTTCAATGATTTCGAACAGAGTGTCTTCACCCTCCATCC
Source organism: Prevotella sp. UBA2444 (assembly GCA_002342665.1). Classification (GTDB taxonomy): domain Bacteria; phylum Bacteroidota; class Bacteroidia; order Bacteroidales; family Bacteroidaceae; genus Prevotella. Next base: position 33,405 of record DDQK01000025.1, on the reverse strand, counting down.
CGAGATCGCTTCCATCAAGGACCGTCTCTATGCCATGGGAGCTGTCTATGCCGCCATGTCGGGCAGTGGCAGCAGTGTCTTCGGACTCTTCACCGCTCCTGTCTCCCTCGACTCCTTCACCGCTCCTGTCTCCCTCGACTCCTTCACCGCCCCCGGCACGTTCACTGCCTGCCTACCCCTCTGATAAATTGGGGGCCCCCGATTCCCATCGAGAGCCCCCCATAACAACACAAACACAAATAGATTCACGAGAGTAACACGCGAACCTTTTTCCTATATTTACTGAATACCCTCCTCGCGCAACTTCTGCTGCCACTTCCAGGCACTCTTCAATACTTCTTCCGTAGGCGTCTCGGCCTTCCAGCCCAGCACCTTGTTGGCCTTGTCCACATTTCCCCAGACCTGCTCGATATCGCCCTCACGACGCGGAGCGTATGTCCAGTTCACCTTCACGCCGGTAGCCTTCTCAAAGCCCTCTACCACCTCGAGTGTGGAGAGGCCCTTGCCAGTACCGATGTTAAACACCTCCACGGCATCGGTCTCGGGCTTGTCCAGCACGCGCTCCATAGCCTTCACATGGGCCTTGGCCAGATCCACCACGTAGATATAGTCGCGGATACAGGTCTTGTCAGGGGTGTTATAGTCATGACCGAATATCTTCAGCTGTTTCCTGATACCCATAGCCGTCTGGGTCACGAAGGGGATGAGGTTCATGGGCACACCATTGGGCAACTCTCCTATCAGGGCCGAGGGATGGGCTCCGATGGGATTGAAATAGCGCAGGATCACACTCTTGATGGGAGCACCCGAATGGATATAGTCCTGGATGATCTCCTCGTTGATCTGCTTCGTATTGCCATAGGGCGACAGGGCTTTCTGGATGGGGGCATTCTCCGTCACGGGCAGGTTCTCCTTCGAGGGCTGGCCATATACGGTACAACTCGACGAGAAGATGATTCCCTTCACGTCGTACTTCGGCATCAGCTCCAGCAGGTTGATCAGCGAGGTCAGGTTATTGCGATAGTAGAGCAACGGCTTCTGCACACTCTCGCCCACTGCCTTGGAGGCGGCAAAGTGGATGATTCCCTCTATCTTGGGATATTTCTTGAAGACACCCTCCAGGGCCTCCAGGTCGCAGCAGTCCACCTGCTCGAACGAGGGGCGTATGCCTGTGATCTTCTCAATACCGTCTACCACGTTTGCATTTGAGTTCGAGAGGTTGTCGATGATGACCACCTCATAGCCTGCTTCTTGCAGTTCCACGGTCGTATGGCTCCCGATGAAGCCCGTACCGCCTGTTACCAGAATCGTTTGTTTCATATCTTAGCTTTTAGTGACTTTTACTTTAGGCGATGCAAAAGTACGAAAAAAATCCTAAACTCAAAAACATTCCTCATTTTATTTGGCTTTTCTACCCTTTTTTCGTAATTTTGCCGCGAATATGAAACGATTTCTTTGCCTTCTCCTGTTCCTGGCACTGCTTGCACCTCTGATGACGGTTGCCCGGACCATCATCCACCAGCCCCAGCTGAAGAGCCTGCAGGTGGTGGTCAACGACCAATGGCTCTCTCCCGCTGTCATGCGACTGGGAAGCGGCGATGTACTCAATATCGCCTTCGACGAACTCTCACACGACTACCACAGATATATATATAAGGTGGAGCATTGTGAGGCCGACTGGTCTCCCTCACAGTCTCTCTTCGAGAGCGACTGGCTCGAAGGGTTCAACGGCAATCCCATCGACTCCTACGAACCCTCTGTCAACACCACCGTGCCCTACACCCACTATGCCTTCTGCATCCCCAACGAACAGATGCGACTGAAGATGAGCGGCAACTACCGTATCCACATCTACGACGATACCGACGACCAGCAGGAGGTCATCACCATCGATTTCAGGGTCACCGAGGAGTCCATGCCCCTCCTGCTCTCTGCCTCTACCAATACCGACATCGATGCCAATGCCACCCACCAGCAGGTATCCCTCGCCCTGGGCTACGGCTCTTATCGGGTCATCAGTCCTGCCGACCAGATCGTCATCGTAGTCACACAGAACGACCGGGATGACTCCCGGAGGACCGACATCCGTCCTACCGTGGTAAAGCCCGACGGTCTCGAATGGAACCACTGCCGACAACTCATCTTCGAGGCAGGCAACGAATACCATAAATACGAGGTGCTCGACGTGAGCCACGCCACCATGGGCATCGACCAGATCATCTGGAATGGCGAACGCTATGAGGCCTACCCCTTCATCGCCGAACCGCGTCCCAACTACCTCTACGACGAGGATGCCAATGGCGCCTTCTACATCCGCAACAGCGACAATTGGGAGTCTACCACGACCTGCGACTATGTCTGGGTCAACTACCGCCTGAAATGTCCCGAACTACCTCAGGGACAGATACGCATCGACGGTCGATGGACCACCGATGCCGACTGTACCCCTTACCTGATGGACTACAACCGCCAGACAGGCATGTACGAGGCCCGTATCCTCCAGAAACAGGGCTACTACTCCTATCAGTATCTCTGGCAGCTCCCCGACGGATCCCTCCGCACGGCGCCATCCGAAGGCAACTTCTACCAGACGGAGAACAGCTACGAGGCATACGCCTACTTCCGTGAGACGGGAGGCACCACCTGGCGCCTCGTCGCCTACCGCCAGATTAACATCAAATAAATTTTGAAGATTTTTGTCTTAATAACCTTTTGGGAATAAATCCTCCCCCTACAGGGGGAGTCAGAAGGGGTCTCTAAGCTTTGCCAATTTTCAAGTCATTCCTCCTCCGATATTCCTCCGGCAACATCTGATACTCCCGGAAGAAAGTCGAAATCAGATAGTTCGGAGTAGCAAACCCGCACTCCTCGGCAATATCCGCAATGTCCTTGTCACTCAGCCGCAACAACTCCTCAGCATGCTCCACGGCCACGCGCTTCATCAGCATCTGCGGATCCTTATAGATATTCGCGGAGATAAGCCTATAGAACGGCTGCAGCTCCATCCCTGCGATATCGCTCAGCATCTTGATCGACAGCTGTGAGGCATTCTTGCTCCTCACCGTGTCCTTGATCTTCATCATCGTCTCCAGGAACTCCTCACTCATGCCGTTCGAACCACCATGCTGACTGGTGATCTCCTCCAGCGACGGGGCCAGCAGTTCCTTGTTCGGGCCGTTACCATAGTCGGCAAACTGTTTGATACGCCTGATGATACCTTGTTCCTCACTGCTTCTGCGCGTCCTCATACCATAGTTGCGCACGTAGAGCCACACGTTCAGCAGGAACAGCAGCATCAGCAGCAGTGCCAGCAACATAAAGATACCCGTCGTGCGCCACCAGGGCTCGTTCACGTTCACCACCCATTCATAGGGCTCCGTGATCCACTCGTCGGGCAGCATCGAGGCCTGTAGCTGGATCTTGTACGAACCGGGCTTCAGGGCCGGCAGGGGCAGGTGCAACTGACCCTTGCCGTCGACCAGTCCCATCGAGTTGTAGGGTGTCAACACGCGCCAGGCATCGTCCACACCGAGCACCCTCACCCTGTAATAGGTCTGCTGCGGACGGAAATAGTTCAGTGCTGAGAAGGTCAGCGATAGCGAGTTCAGGTCATAGTCCACGTTGATCTCATCCGTCCTGGTGAGGGCCTTGTCCAGTATCACGTGTCCCTCGAGAGCCTCGCCCGTCCGCACCTCATTACCGTTCACCAGCAACTTCACCAGTTTGGGATAGATCTTATAGTTGGTCCGATCCGTCAGAGTGCTCAAATTGCCGGGATTGAAGGCCAGCACGTGGTCCAGCATCTGCATCACCACCTTTCCGTCGTCCAGAAGCATCGCCTTGCCGTTGATAAACGACTCGTTGGGGATATGGTCATACGAGTTATAGCTCAGCATCCTCAGGTACTTACCCTTGTCATCGAAGATCAGACAACTCAGACCGTAGCTCGTGCCCACCCAGATATGGTTCAGGCTGTCTTCCACCACCGAGTGTACCACATTGTTTAGCAGTCCGTCACGACGGGTATACACAACCGGCAGCTTGTCATTCGGTTTCTGATACATGTGCAGTCCATGCGAGGTACCGACCCATGTCCGGCCTTTCGAGTCGCGATACACGCAGTTCACCTGCTTGTCCCTGAACTGCTGGGTACTGGGCAGAGGCTCCATCATCTGGGCGTAGCGCTCTGCCTCCGGAGCTTTCCACGTATACACGGTGAAGGGCACGTTGTGAGGCCTCGCATAGAGCAGTCCCCAGGTCTGCGTACCTATCCACATACCGCCTTGCTTGTCAAAGACCAGGGCGTTCAGGCTCGTCTCCACCGTTCGCCCGTTGTACAGCTTCAGCGTCTCATAGTGCGTCAGCTGACGACTGCCGACATGATAGGTCCAGTAGCCCTGGCGACAGGGGATATAGAGCGTGCTGTCCAGCTTCTCGATATTACTCATCGAATAGGGCGTCCTCAGGATCTCCGTCCACTCCCACTTGCCGATATTAAACGACTGCAGGATGGCGCCTCCCGTTCCTGTCCGTATCTGGTAGTAGGTACTTCCGTCCTCATAGAGCACTGACGTGCGGCCATAGTTCTTGTGGTCCTCAGGGCCATACGACTTGCTCTGATAGACAGTCTTGCCCGTACTCAGCTCCAGCACGTCCAGTTCGCCTTTCTCATAGAACAGCAGCAGATACTTGTCCTCGTAAGTCTCAAGGTCTTGCAGGTTCTGGTCCGGGCGAACCACATAGGTCCGTTTCGACCCCACGGAATAGAGACCCTTGCTCACCAGCAGGAACAGCTCACCGTCACTGTCCGCAAACAGGTCATGCACCTTCTCGTGTACACCGAACTCGTCGAACACGGTCTGTATCGACGCGGTAAACTTCTCCGTCGTCAGGTCCACGCACGTCACGCTCTCTTTGTCTTTCAGCCAGAGGTGGTGGTAGCGGTCAAAATACAGGTGATAGTGTCCATGGTATTTATCCAGGGGATAGATATTCTCATTCGAGGGGTCGATATACGAGAACGAGTGTCCGTCGAAGAAATTGATCTGTCCGGTGGTGGTGATCACCAGTCTTCCAGTCTTCGTACACTTAATGGTCTGTGCACTGTTGTCCGACAGTCCGTTTGAGGCGTTATACACGTCAAACAGCCGAGGGCTCTCCTCCGCATTCACCATCAGTGCTGCCAATGTCAGCAGACACCCCAAAAAGCCTATTTTCTTTCTCGACAACATACAGTTTTTAGTGTAACGCCTGCAAAAATACTACTTTCCCCCGACACCACCAAATTTTTCGCAAAAAAAATCCGCAAGCACCCTCGTGCCTGCGGATTAACCATCGCCGTTCCCCCTCAACCTCAACTTCCTCAAATCCGGTTTCAGCGTCATCCCCTGAACCCGCTCATTCCTACGGAACCTCTCCCCCAACCTACCATCATAAAAGATCTGCTGCGTCCCCCCGACCAAATCACCATTCCCAGCCAACACACTGTCACCCAGATACGCCATAATCTTATACACATGCTCCTGGTCACCCTTCACCAGCAACATATCCTTCACAATCACCAGATGGTCATTATACAACACATCACTCAACCGGAACGACACCTGCCCCATCCCAAGCGCCTGACGCCTGAGCGAATACCAACCGTCACCACGGTCTATCAGATCCACATTCCTGAACTTCGACGTCCTCGGACGCTCACGATACTCCTTCCGTCCGATACCGTCAAACCACACCGTCATACCCCTGATATCCTTCGCCACGAAGAAGTCCTCATCCTGCGTCACCTTGCCATACAGACTCGCCTTCAGGTCAATTCCCCGATTGTCAATCACCGTCTGACGGTTCTTATAGATATAGTAAGGATACGTACCGATAGCAAAGAAGCCACTTCCCCGCTCCAGCCTCGTCACCCTTTCAAACGCCGCCGGACAAGTCACCCTGCCGTTCATCATCACACCATACTTGCCACCCTGCAGAAACACCTCCACGCCCTTCCGCGCTTCCCCGCGTCTCTTCACCCTCACCATCTCCAGATTCACCAGCATATGAGCCATATCCCGGCTGCCGTTCACTGGGGACAGGTCCCGGCTGTTTGACGTCGAAGACTCACCGTCGCCGTTCACTGGGGACAGGTCCCGGCTGTTTGATGTCGAAGACTCAAACAACGGCCCTGTCCCCAGTGAGAGGCCCTCACCAACCAGCATCCCATCCTCAATCACCAACATCGGCTCCTCCCCCACAACACCTTTGCCAGCCAATCTCCCAAGGAACATCTCCCCCCAGTTCCGCTCATCCGTTGGCAATCCAAACACATGATACAACCCCACATTATCCAGGATCGTCACCGCCTCCTTACCCTTCGAAATCCGCATACCTCTCCCCACCTGCTGCAGATATTTCGACAGCGACAGCGTCGGCCTCGCCAACTGTATAAACTCCACCTCCGGCACATCAAATCCCTCACCGAAGATATCCACATTCACCAGCACGTCAATCCCCCTCGGTCTAGAAGCCTCACCATCGCCGTTCACGGGGGACAGGTCCCGGCTGTTTGATGTCGAAGACTCAAACAACGGCCCTGTCCCCAGTGAGAGGCCCTCCCGGTACGCCAAAACCAAATCAGCCCTCTCTTTCGCCGGCGTCTTCGAATCAATCACCGCACACCTCACCCCCCGCTCAGCATAATACCCCGCAATATGCACCGCATGCTCCCGGTTGATCGCATACACAATCCCCTTCTTCCCCCCTGCAAACGCCGCATACGTCCGATAAAGATGCGCAATCGACTCCTCACAGTCCATCACACTCACCATCTCCTTCGTCTGGTAATCCCCGTCAGCACCACGCTTACTCAACCCGTGTACCTTCTCCAGCAACGGGTTGTCCGGCGCAGCACTCACATACTCAAAGTCACTCAACCACCCCTTATCGATAAACGTCTGGATCGACCACGACTGCAACAGCACGTCAAACAGATCCGTAAACGCCTCCCCGCTCAACCTGCAAGGTGTCGCCGTCAGTCCCAGCACCTTCGCCTCCGGCCATCTCTCCCACAGCCCCCGGTACGTCTTCGCCAACGCATGATGCGCCTCGTCAATAATCACCAACGACGGCGAGAACGGCACATCTTCCATCTTACTTCTTCCATCAGACATCAGACGACTCAGTTTCTGTATGCTCTCCACGACCAGGTGCTCCTTCTCCATGTCAATCCCGAAGTACTTCACCGTTCCTCGTATCTGGTCAAGCAACTCCCGTCTGTGAGCCACAATCAGTATTCCGTCAGACTTCTTCCTTCTTACTTCAGCCATCTTCCGTCGTATCACCTCTCCCATCAGCACAGTCTTCCCCGTACCCGTCGGCATCTGCACCATCACGCTCCTATACCTGTTCCAAGCCACATACAGCCTGTCCAGCATCTCCTGCTGGTATCCCCTCAACATTCCCATCATCACACAATTATCTCAGCTTCTCGGACCACCGAAAAGCCTAAAAACCAAAAACGGTCACATCCATCCGATGTGACCTATCTTAAGAAACTCTCAAATACTTTTTTTACTAAAACTTATGGATATTCAACACATAAGCCATTGGCACGGCATATTTTTCATTCGCCATCAGCTGATACGCATGCTTCCGATGCGCCTATCCCTAAATCAAATGGGACGTTTCTTCAATTCTCTCATTAAGTTTACGTCCTCCTCGCCTGAAAATCTTTTGAATCTCACCTGCATCATCTGCATCTATTTCCATAGCATGATAGGATGGACGCTCCAAATTCTCATCCCAGAATATAATTATTTTGTCTCTCGAATTATCTTTAAAATACAACTCACGCAATCCTTTTCTTGCGACTACTGCTCTTTTTAAGAAATCTTCGAGTTGCAGTTCACTATACGTTATCGATGAAATGCGCACACCGCCTTTACCAGTTTTCTCTCTCTTGCCATGTTTTCTGTAATTCGGGTCCAATTGTCTCTGAGGAGTTCTGTTTTCCACAAACCAAAGATAAACTTCAGCCGTTTCGCATGGCAAAGGAATTAAACTAGTCTGTCCACTATCAATATTTCTCACCTCAATAGGTTGTTGAGGCTTTGCCAAGGCATCCTTGTTTAACAAAGAATCTCCGGATAATCTACTTTCCATAAATGCATTGACAAGGCCGCCACTCACTGTCATACCATTAATTGTGAACGGAGTATTACCGATTCCCCTTTGCTGAATACTTACCGCATCATTAAAAAAAACAAGGATGTTCTCCATTTGGGGCATTTCACGCTTTGCATTTCGCAGAAGGCCTTTGAAATACTTTTCATCATATAGTAACTCAAAATCTTCTTCTGCAACCAGTTTCATGCTCTGGACAATTCGCCTGAGAATGGAAAGCACCCCCTCATTATCAATCTCTCCGAGTTGTTTAAGATAGGCAATGTCTTGCCCTGCATTCACATCACCAACGGCGGGAATTAGCAAAAACAGTCTGTTCATAGCCCCTCTTAAAAATCAAACAACACTTCCAAATCTGCTTTCATCTGGTCAAAAAAACCAAGGGGAGCATTCTTTATACGGCCGTTGTCTCCTATCTCAAGTCTATACGGTCTTGAATTCAAGTATTCGTCTCTATCAAAGTAATATACAGACAGTAGGGCTTTGTCTGCACGCTGCTCTTTCCAATTCACCAAAGCCCCATTAACTATATGGTCGCTATGCGTTTCCAATATAATCTGGATGCCTCCCATCGCTGCTTTCGAGATAAGCTTCATAAGTGCAGCCTGCCCGGAAGGATGTATGTGTGCTTCGGGATTCTCTATCAGCAATAATGCACCCGGACGTGCTGACAATATGGCAACGACCACAGAAAGAACATAAGATATACCGAATCCCGTATTAAGCGCACTATGGTAGATTGTCGTTTTTCCTGGCACCTCATAACCATAATTCAAATCGTACTGACCTCCATGCTGATGAATTTGCATCTTGATGCCCTCAGAGATTTCCCCCATCCACAGTTCCACCTGTTCATTAAGACTTAAGGTCTTTGAATCCGGATATGCTAATGCACTTACTGGAATCTTTTTGTTCCCAAACAAACTCAGGTAATATGCAACATACTCGCCCATTCCCATACGCGCTGATAATTGCCGGTGCTTGTCAACCACACTGGTATGAGACTGATAGACTGCTTGAGGTCCAACTCTGAAAGCACTCAAATACTGGAAATCATCGTTGAACAAAGACAACCTCTGCAACTGAGCCGTGTTATAAACTTCCCCATTTTCATCAGAGTCCATTTCATTCTTTTCTCCTACCGGGTAACGATAACTAAAATTGAAGACCCCATCGTCTGTTACCAAGCCCAACTGTAGTTTGTTCTCCCCGACAGTAACATTTCTATTCACCAATCCTGCTGAGCCTCCGACACTAAACGATTCTCCCTCAAGAGAGAGCACGTTCATTGCAGGCCTGCGCATATAGGATTCCCGCAGGATAAGCATTGACTGAAATACAGACGACTTACCCATACCATTTATACCTGTAAGGATAGTTAAACCTCCCAAATCCAGGTTTGTGTCAGCATGATTCTTAAAGTTATGTATATTATACTGTCTTATCATACAATCTTTATTTTAACACATCCTTTACAAGATTTTCCAGCACACTAAATCTAAAGTAAACTGACTTGTATTGATTTGTTCCATTACTCAACTCTTTCCGTAGGAAATCATCTTGAAACATTTCCGCATATTTCACGACAAAAACATTTTTCCGTTTCAGTAATTCTTGTCTCTCACATTCCGACAGTTGAGCAACCGACCACATCATAGCCTCAAACAACGAGATTGAAATAGGGTTGGATTTGATATCCGTATTTTTGCGGTCTATTTCGTTTAGTGGACGGCGGAAGGCATCATCCCCAAGCAAAGATTTACACAATGAGAGAGAGTCGAAAAATGCATTCTCTGCCTTTCTCCAATCCTCTTCACCTTCATAGTTGTTCATCCGCTCTAGCGCATTCCCTATAAAGAAGTCCATTTTATTTCCCATATAGTTCTCATATCCCTGTATAAAGAATGCAAAAAATCTGGAAACATAGTCATAATGCAACAGTCTCCTCTTAGAAACCCGGCCGTTTGTTGCGGTCTCAAACTCATTACTTTCAGCAAGTCTCTTGACCAGTTCCATCGAGCGTCCATGGAAAAGAGCATTCCGAATCTCTGCAGGCGAAAGCTTGGTTCCTTCTGAATTGATTCGCTGGAAGATAATGTATTTAGCTTCCGTAGAAGAGGCTCCAGAAATCACATTCAGCGTTACCGACCGCATAGACATTTCCAATTGGTCAAAATATGAGAAATCTTCGTAATTCCTATTATTATGAGTTTCTTTGAGAAATTGTAATCCCGTCAGCTTCAAGGTTTTCTTTACCATGAAATCATCTATTGAACTAAGCCTTTGAAGTCCGTCAATGACCACCCACTTTTCCTTGCTTACATCAATGTAAAAATAGAAACTGGGAAGAGGCAGGCCCAAGAAAATCGATTCTATCAGCCTGCTCTTCTTTCCTTTATTCCACAAGTTTCCATGCCGCTGAAAATCTGGTTGCAAGTCTATCATCTCGTTTTTCAGCATATCCGCCAACTGACCGACGGTTGTATTCTTCACCTCCACTTTTAACGATGAAGGATCGAAAGGCTTATTTATTGGTGTATCAAACAATGATGCCATACGTTATACTTCCTTATAATCTGCAAAGATAACGCCTTTACCCCGAATTTATTGCATTCCTTCACAAGAATTACGATTCTTTAACTCAACGTCGATTCATTACAATGTAACTGTTCGGTGAACCCCGTCAATCTATCGTTTTATGCCCTTTACCCCTTTATCGCAAAAATTATCCATAGAATTGTTTATACCACTCTGCGAACTTCCTCAATCCCTCTCTCAACGTTATCTTGGGCGTAAACCCAAAGTCACGCTCCAGGGCAGTAGCATCAGCATAGGTGGTGGGCACATCACCTGGCTGCATAGGGACGAGCTTCTTATGTGCCTCGAAGTCGAAGTCTGCGGGAAGAACACCGGCACGAACCAGTTCCTCTTGCAGGATATTCACGAAATCCAGCAGGTTCTCGGGCTGGCCACCACCGATGTTATATACTGCGTATGGTGGGATTGGCAGGCCATCTTCACCCTTCTTGCGCTCCGGTGCACCTTGCATCACACGATACACCCCCTCTACGATATCATCGACATAAGTAAAGTCACGACGGCAGTTGCCGTAGTTGAATATCTGAATGGTCTCACCCTTCAGCAGTTTGTTGGTGAAGCCGAAGTATGCCATGTCAGGACGTCCGGCAGGGCCATAGACAGTAAAGAAGCGCAAACCCGTTGTGGGGATGTCGTACAGCTTTGAATAACAGTGGGCAAACAACTCATTGCTCTTCTTGGTTGCAGCATACAACGACACAGGATTATCCACCCTGTCATCCGTACTAAAAGGCACCTTCTTATTGCCACCATATACCGAACTTGAAGAAGCATATACCAAATGCTCCACTGGGTTATGCCTGCAAGCCTCCAGTATATTGTAAAAGCCAATCATATTGCTCATGATATACGCATCCGGATTCGTAATCGAATACCGTACCCCCGCCTGCGCCGCCAGATTCACAACGATCTGCGGCTTATACTCCTCAAAGATGTTGTCAATCGTCCCCTTATCCGCAATATCACCCTTGACGAACTTCCACGAATTGTTGTTTATTGAACATTGAACATTGAACATTGAACATTGTTCAAGGCGGTATTCTTTGAGCGACACGTCATAGTAGTCATTCATATTGTCGATACCAATGATGGTAGCACCTTTCACGTCCTTGAACAGACGCTTCACCAAGTTCGAGCCTATGAAACCTGCGGCTCCTGTCACGAAAATGACCTTATTATTCAAATCTATCTTCTGCATATACTAAATATCTAATGATGATTCAATGCGCCAGCCGATAAACAATAAAAAGTTTACCCGAAGGGCGAAAGCTTTGTAAACTTTACCAAAACTTTGACGAAGAGGGTTTCCCTCGTAGTCAATTGCATCCTTCCCTTGGGGGAAGGCCTTGGTTGGGGGAATGTCTCTTTTGGTTCGTTTTCTCTGCGCCAGAGAAAATGAATGAAATCATCCGAAGCGCTTGACAGCTTCGTAATAGGTATCCAACGACCCTATATCGAACCTTCCTGCACTCATAGGCCAAGCATGCATCGTGGTATGCTCCACCATATAGTGTGCCAAATTCCCCGGCGCATCCTTCCCACAGCCATTCTCGACCGAGTGGCGAACAAGGTCTAAATCCTTCCTCAGATAGATATAGAACGGTGGCACAGCCCAATGACTCTTCGGCACCTGCGGCTTCTCCTCCATACCCAACACGCGGTTGTTCTCATCCAGTTCCACGACACCAGTCCTTTGCAACTTCTCTATTGAAGGCTGTTCATGGCACATGATGCACGATGTCCCTTTGGCATAAGCAAAGTCCACAAACTCCTGGAACGAGAAAAACAGCAGGTTATCCGCTGCCACCACCAACAAGTCATCATCGATATGGAGCTTATCCATGGCATACAACAAATCACACACAGCCCCCAGCCGAGTCTCATTTGTCTCCGTCCCATCATCCACAATAGTTATAGGTTTGCTATAATGCAAATCCTTCTTCCAATCTTCGAAGATACCCGCAAACTTGTGGTTCGTGATGATAATGTGTTCATCCACATCATCTATCTTATCGATGTCATCGAGCATCCTGCCGAGGATTGTATTCTCCCCAATCTTCAGCAACGGCTTAGGAAAGTTCTTCGTCAACTCCCCTAACCTCGTTGCATACCCAGCAGCTATAACAATATTCTTCATACTATCAATGAAATTAAGTCCTCAGTGCGCCAGCCGATAAATAATCAAGATTTACCCGAAGGGCGAAAGCTTTGTAAATCTTACCAAAATTTTGATGAAGAGGGTCTTCCCTCGTAATCAATTAAGTCCTTCCATATAGGGAAGGATTTAGGATAGGTGGATGTTTCTTTTGGTTCGTTTTCTTTGCGCCAAAGAAAATGAATGAATCCTTTTGCTTCTTTTCGAAAAGAAGTTCAGACGAATCTGGCACCATCGTCGGGACGGACCCAAAACACTTGAAAAGTCTTTTCATACTCCGGAAACTCCTCCAAGTATTGCTTGGTAAGCACTTCCTCTATGGAATCCTTGAAAGAAGGATCCACAAGGGCGATGCAAGCCCCTTTGAAACCAGCCCCAGAGAAGCGCCCTCCATAGACCCCTGGCAACTGCCTCATTATCTCATAGATAGCAATCAACTCGGGTGAACCACACTCATAGTTATGAATACTACTCTCGCAAGAGTCAAAACTCAACTTACCAAACAGTTTCAGATTCCCCGTTTCCCATGCAGTCACACCTTGACGTACACGGCGGTACTCCGAGTAAAAATGTTCCGCACGCCGTGCAAAACGCTGTGGCATAGCAATCCGAGTTTTCTCAAACGTAGCCTTGGGAATATCCCGCAAGAACGTCTTGTCAAACGTCTTCAACGGCTGTTCCGTATAGGCCAGCATATTCCATGCTGCCGTCTTACACTCATAGACACGCAGGTTATAGTCCGAGTTCACCAGCGAACGAGTCAGTCCAGAGAAGAAGATGCCAATCTCAAACGCTGGCATATCCGGATTCCGCTTGATGATACGCCAGTCATTGCTGTCACAATCCAGGAACAGCAGCCCGTCCTTCTTACCAAGGGCAATACACGCCTGGTCCAGCAAACCATTATTCAGTCCGATATACTCACGCTCAGCCTCTGATGCAATTTTCACCACCTCGAACGGCTGCAACGTAATATCGTTCGCCTTTGCAAAAGCCATCACATACGCGATCAGTACAGCTGCTGATGAAGACAGACCACCCACAGGCAGCGAACCCTGTATCACACCAGTAATACCCCGTTTCAATTCAAACCGCTTCCGCAGCGCAAACTTAGCACCCCGTGCATAGTCACCCCAGTGGCCCTCCTTCACCTGACTCGGTGCATCAATGTCAAAGTCCACCGTTCCTTCGAACGTCCTCGACTCCAGATGCACATGATTCTCCGGATATTCTCCACCTAAACAGGGGGAGCCAGAGGGGGTCCACCACAAATCAACGCCTTTATCGATAGCAAAACCTGTCACCAATCCATGTTGGTGATCCACATGCGCCCCTAACGGACATACCCGATATGGGCTAAAAATATGATACTGATAATCTTTCATATTTACTTTGTTCTTACATCAGACTTCTTTCTTCTTACATCGCTTTCTGCCCCTTTGTGGCCAAAACAGATATGAGCACAACGCCCATATCCCTTTCAACACGTCCGATATCCTATTCATTGCGCCAGCCGATAAACAATCATCGCGTCGTCCCGCGATACCAAAACATAAAAATAATCGTCGGTTTCTGCGATTATTTTTTTAAGCCTCTCCCCATGTGGGTGAGAGGTTTGGTGAGGGGAGGTACCCTCCTTAGGCAAGGAGGGGCGGGTGGTTGTGAAAAAGAACATCAAAGAATATTTTCTTTGATCGTCTCAACGATGTACTTCACATCATCATCGGTGACGTAAGGACCAGCGGGCAGGCACATACCAACCTTGAAGAGTGCTTCCGACACACCATTCACGTAGGCAGGAACATCCTTGTAGCACGGCTGCTTGTGCATGGGTTTCCATACAGGGCGAGCCTCGATCTGAGCCTGATCGAGAGCCACGCGCATGGCTTCCACATTGGCATTCGGTTCGCAATCTGTATGAGCAGATGCAGCAGCATGGATGACTCCCGCTGCACCGCCAACAGCACCTGTCACGATGGTCTTGTAGGCATCCTCCTGTCCCCTTACCTTCACATCCTCATCAATAGTGATGGTACACAGCCAGTAGTTACTGTCATATATCGGCTGCTCATTGGGGCCAGGTCCGGCTGCTGATGTCGAAGACTCAAGCTTCGGCCCTGTCCCCAGTGAGCAGGTGCCCTTCGGCTGAGAATGAACATTCACTCCTGGTACATCAGCCAACAGTTCTTCATACATCTTCTGCACATGCTTATGGTGAGCCAAATGGTCATTCACCACCGTCATCTGTCCACGACCGATACCAGCACAGATGTTCGACATTCGATAGTTGTAACCAATCTTCTCATGCTGATAATACGGATAACTCTCACGATACTGCGTGGCATACATCATAATCTCGCGCCAGTGCTCCTCATCCTCAGTGATCAGTGCGCCACCACCAGAGGTCGTGATCATCTTGTTGCCGTTGAACGACAGTACGCCATACTTACCAAACGTACCCAGCACCTGACCTTTATAACGAGAACCAAAGCCCTCTGCAGCATCCTCCACCACAGGGATTCCATACTTATTAGCAATCTCCATGATGCGGTCAGCCTTATACGGCATACCATACAGAGCCACCGGCACAATGGCTGCAGGTGCCTTCCCGGTCTTTTCGATACGGTCTTTGATAGCCACCTCCAGCAGTTCCGGGTCGATGTTCCATGTGTCCGGCTCAGAGTCTACCAACACCGGTGTAGCCCCAAGATAAGTTACAGGATGCGTCGATGCACAGAACGTAAAGCTCTGCACGATCACCTCGTCACCAGCCTTCACGCCAGCAGCCAACAGTCCCAGATGCACCGCCGCCGTACCACTCGACAACGCCACCACTCGCTTAGAAAGACTTCCATTCTTCAATCTTTCAATTTTTCCATTTTGATTGACGAATTCTTCGAGGTCCTTCTCAAACCCATTCACGTTTGGACCCAATGGCACCACCCAGTTCGTATCAAATGCCTCTTTGACATACTTCTGTTCCATTCCGTCCTCGCTCATGTGTGCAAGGCACAGATAGATTCTTTTTCTTTCAGCCATAATTCTATATTATTTCTTTATTATACTCCATGTGTTTACCTAAAACCGTGCACATTATCATCAGTAAATCCTTGATGAAAGAATAATGCCTGTAGTAATAGCAGTTCAAACGAACCTTGTCTGGATAAATCACGTTGTCATTATACCACACCGCCAGTTCTTGATCCGACATTTTGTCAATCTCCTCCTGCGGAAGACATCTGCCCTCAGACATCAGCCTTCTTACATCTGCCAGCATTTCATCCTCTAAACGATATTTGAGTGTAGCTGGCCCAGTAATCCCCGGTCTCAACTTCAGCACATCCCTGTCATCTCCTACAAGTTTATCTGCATACCCAGGTACATCAGGACGAGGACCAACAAAACTCATGTTACCGATGAGCACATCCCACAGTCCTGGCAACTCATCCAACTTATAATGCCTTAGGGTAGCCCCTAATGGCGTAATTCTCGAATCCCCCGCCACAGAGACCGTCGAGCCATTATGCCTTACCGTCATAGTCCTGAACTTATGACAGTCAAACAACTTACCGTCCTTTCCCACTCTCTTTTGCACGAAGAACGCAGGTCCTCCCGGCATTTTAATTTTAACCAATATTGCTACTACCAGCAAAATCGGCCAAAGAAACAAAAGACCGATAAGTGAAACTATTCGGTCAAACATCCACTTTATAATCATTTTTTATAAATATCCTTTTCTTTTCTTCCCCCAATGCCATAGTTTCCCAACTAGGAACCTAAGTATAAGTTTTATTTAAACAAAACTTTGATGTTTACCTTTACTAGCTTTGGAATCATGCCTCCAACTTCAGTAGGGCATAGCCAAAAGTATCTGAAGCAATTACAAACAGATATCCTAATCGTTTCAAACTTAAACTGCCATGAGTTTTTTGCTTGATGTCTTAACTTCCCGAAATTACCACCTGCAAAGATGTCATCTAATATTTTGTCATGCCACATCCTGTCTCTTTCATCTATTTTAAATGGGAAATTAGCTATTGGTAACCCTATGTCATCTACTAATATACACCCCATTGCTTTATATGCTTTTAGCATGTCTAATTGCAAGAGTACTTGCTCCAACTCTATCCTGTTAATCTCATTTTTATAATGATATAGCACCATAGCCCAATCACAAAACTGCCTTAATGATACTCCTTCACGCAAGAAATGGAAAAATAGATGAACAAATACATATATGGAATTAACTGTTGGTGCTAAAGTTTGTATTTTTTCTCCCTCAATGTTCACGTACCCATAAGGACTTTTTAACAACTCATTCCATATCCGCTGATGCCTTTTGTACCCAAAAACTAATAGTTGGTCATGTATTTCGTACGTAACTCCACCATGTTCAAAAGAAAATTCCCTGTCAATTAATTTTAAAGGCAATTCAACGTTCCATTTCTTTTCTAATATATCTTTAGCTTCTGAATAGTTATAAACCAAGAAATCTATATCCCCAGACATTCGCGTCAAAGGGTTGGGGTAAATTGCAGCAATGGTTTGACCTTTCACAACGACATAACCTTTCAGGGGCAAATTTACAAGATTCTTCAGATTATCATTCAACTCGTGATTAATCTGTTTTATATGCGTCTCTATGCCAACAGCCTTAAAGACCCAGTTCTGGGGAATCTTTATGTTATTCCTTAAAATAGCATCTACTATAAGACCGCTTACTGTCTGTTCCTCGGCAACCATAAAAAGCGGACCAATCTCATTTTCTGACAGCTCCTGTGGAAGATGATTCTCAGGCAAGCTTAGTCCTTCACGCAGAAAAGTAAAGAATAATATTTTATTATTCAATGATGTTCTATCTAAATACCCTATATGCAATTTTCTTAATCCCTGCTGGAGAAATCAACATGCAAAACATAGCAAAGCCATAAAGATCAGCCCCTATGCCATAGCCCAGGTCACGGTTAATCATCAGCCTGTCCTCAAACTGCTTTTTAGCAAACGCCCAGCCGTTTCTACGCTTCTTAAACATCGCATTCGTCATACGGAAGTTCAATACCACATCAGGGATATTAGCGTGTTTCGTTCCGGCCATCATTCCGTCATACCACAACATAGTATCTTGGTTCTGTCGATATTCTGGACGGTACTTTTTTCCATCCAACTTATCAAAAAAGGATTTTCTAAATAACACAGCCGGATGAGCATGTGGATTCCTTTTTGAGAAGAATTTACGACAATCTTCAGGGGCAACAGGATAAACAATCGTCTTACCACGATTATTCCCATTCCCATCTATTTCATTGATAGCTCCACCTACAACATCTATTTCGGAATGTGTCTCTAAATAAGCCATTTGCTTCTCAATTCTGTCTGTCGAAGATATATCATCTGCATCCATACGAGCAATATATTCATATCCATCTTTAAAACAAATGTCAAGCAAATCATTCAAAACACATGCCAACCCTCTATTTTTTTCAAACCATATTAGTGAAATATTCTTTTGGTGTTCTAGAGCCTTCAATCGATCATGCAAATCTTCACCTATAGGGCCATCAACGCCTATATATAGATGAAGATTATTATATGACTGCCTTAAAATACTTTCAACAGAAAGATCCAAATATGAAATTTGATCATTCTTATATACAGGAAGAATAACTGCAACTTTTATCATCTCTCATTACTTATTATACTATTATTGTTAAATATATTCGAATAACCATGATCTTCAATTATATTTGCCTGTTTGGATGCATATATCTTATTATTTTTTATTGTCCAGAATTTAGTGCGATTACTTAACAGGAATGTCTTGCTATTTTTGTTCATAAACTTATTGCCATCAATCGTTATATGATGATTCCAAGTCTGCATCAAATCAATATTATCTTCGAATCTTTCATATATATCATATGTCAATGAACTTATAAAGTTATTTTCTACGTCTATATGAGAAGAGTTAACAAAATACAGTCCAAATTTGTAACCCTCTATTTTGTTATTAAGTATTTTTAAATCTCCTTGATTAGTTGCATTGTAAGATACTTGAATGCCGACGGATGAATTAGGGCTACCACTGCCGTCTTTCGTTTTAGAAAGATTGTTGTTTGAGATAACAATATTTCCACTTCGTTTATTATAACCCAAATAACGAGAATCCTTAGATAAAGCTTCAGATTTGTTATATTGATTCCATATCTTCACACCCTCCCAAGAACTAATCACATTATTTCGAATAGTTATTCCCTGAAAAAAACGTGGTGTTTTTAAATCGTACCCATAATACTTTTTCATCTCATCCGAATGCCATTGATCATGAAATAATATTTTAAATTCAATACCGCAGTCCCCACTGTTTTCAAATTTATTATTTTCTATAACAACATTTCTTGCTGATATTCCCGCAAAATCACAGCCATCTGTTATATTATCATAAGTTTCATTAGAATATATCGCGACATTCTCAATATATCCAGTCAATTTTATACCCGAATAGGTTTTATAAAACGTATTAAGAAATATCTTCGCATTCTTTAAACTTACTAAATATGTTGCCCATGCAGTGTTTCGTTGATTGCTTTTCCAAAAGTCAGGCTTGTAGAAATATTTGAAAGTATTATTATAAATATCTACATGGCAGGCTTTCAATATGGCCAATCCTACAAATCCACTCAAACCTATTGAATCACCCCCAAAAATACAATCATGGATTTTTATATAATCACAATTGGTCATGAAAACACCAGAACTCTCATATGAACTATGCTTATTACCTGCTGAGTTAAATGTTACACCACTTATTTCAATATCCTCCACTCCCTCGGCAAATATCATTTGCTGATGAGGATGTGCCGTAAAAATCACACCATTCCCGACAAGTTTTGAATGGTTACTTAACTGGATTGTCCCATTTGATAACGTCTTTGAATAGAACTTAAGTTCCGAAGATTCTGGAAGTTGCACAATCTGTCCATTCAAATCAACGTCGCATTCAATAATATAAATAGCATTGCTTTTTGACAATTTCTTCTGAATATTTACGTTTTCAGTCACATTGATAACAGTCTTTCTGTTCTCTGTAACTTTCGAATAAGCACACGTGTAGGTAAGAACCGCCAAAAAAAATAAAACACAGGGAAAGCTAAAAGAAACTTTCATTATTTTACTTCACAAAGGATGCCGAAATGCCTAATGACTCCATGAAGGTTTCTACAGAAGCCTTAGGTGAGAACTTCTTAATCTGTAAATCATAATATGGCTCAAAAGATTTCATGTTTTCAATAATCTTTCCGTAACCATCAGCAATCTCCTCAACATTACGAGGATTAACACAGACACCTGCATTCCCGATAACTTCTGGTATGCTAGTACCACTAGATACGAGAGCAGGTTTGTGATTTTGGATCCCCTCCAGTGGAGGAATGCCGAACCCTTCGCAAAGTGAAACTAATACTACAGCAATACAATTTTGGAAAAGGTAGTCAACCACTATTCTACTCTGATATCCCAAATAATGAACGTTTCTGCGATTACAGATTTCTGCAATGATTGCATCACTATCATTTGCAGGTTTCCCACATATTAATAATTGGTACTTTTGCGTCTTATTAAATATTTCAAATCCTTCTACCATTCTAATGACGTTCTTACCGGGGTGGATATTACCGACATATAGAAAGAACGGAATTTTCAAATCTATTCTGTTTCCTTTTTCATCCAATAAATTCCCATTTATTCTGTCAACCTTAGGGATTGGCTTTACAAAATTATAGGTAATTATCAGTTTGTCTGCTGATTCCCTATAATACTTCATTATCTCATTCTTGCTAAATTCAGAAACAGTAAATATCTTACTGCTTACATGAATGTAGAGCCAAGTTATAATTTTGAGATAATTCCTCTGTATAAATCCATAACGTTCTTTTTCAGTCAAGAAATAAACATCATGAAGCGTAAATACCTTTTTGGACCTAAGGAAGAAAGGCATTGATGAACAGTAGCTATAAAAAACATCACATGGTTTAATGTAATTATAAAACAGAGTTTGCTCAAAAACTATACGCTTAAAGCCATGACCAATATTTGGAACATTTACATATTCTACATCTAAAGACTTAGGGATATCTAAATATTTCTCTGATATACATTCCTGTTTATAAACCACGAACTTGCAATCATGAAGATTGTAATTGCCCATTTCCTGCAGAATCAGTTTTATGTACCTAAATGCTCCTGAACCCTGTTCAGAAAATAAAGCTATCAAGTTGATACCAATTTTTTTCATTTACCTAATACCAAAAATGTCCAGAATTTACTCCTCTTCAATAATTCCACAAAATTGTAAGATACTGCTGAAATAACAAAACTTATTACATAGCAAATATCAAATCAAATAAAGGAGCTTGGATAGTTCCCAATCAATAATATTAGTTTTTGTCAGACAGTTCAAAAAATGTTTCCCTATAGATAAATTACTGCTTATAAAGAAAATCAAAGAGAGAAAATATGTATTAATAAAAGACATAATCTCCCTATTGCCATGTATTTCCGCTACATGATAATGACAAATGATAAGATCCCTGTTCCTTTGACAATATCGAAATATGCTATTCTACTTTACCGCATTTCTCTCTAATGAAATTCAATATTTTAGATGCTCTTTTCTCAATGGTCAGTTCTGAAGCTTTCTTTAATGCTCCCTTCGACAATTTCGATCTTAATACTTCATCTTTCTTCAACGTTATGATCGCATTAGCAATTTCTTTCACATCCAAGGGATCTACAAGAATAGAATTTGAGGAATCCAATATATCATAGTTAAATGGCATATCAGAAGAGATAATTGGCAAACCACAAGCCATAGCCTCCACAATGGAATTTGAACACCCCTCTGCTAACGTAGGCAGGACAAAAACATCTGCACAATTTAGGTAATCCACCATTGTATTATGAGGTAGAGTTCCCATGAAAAGTATTCCATCACAGTCAGGTTGCTCCTTTTCATTTTCATAGTTGCTACCAATAAAAATAGACTTTATTTTTCTATCATCTATTAACTTAATTGCATCAGAAACTCTCATTACACCTTTTCTATGAATGAAACGACCACAAAAGGCAATGATAAAATCATCTTCTGAATAACCAAGATTTCTGCGACATTCAAACTTGTTCTTCAAAAAAAAGTCTTTTTGACTAATGGAATTAGGTATGACAACTGTTTTGGCATCATCCGTAAGACCAATAGAAACACTTTCTTCCATATTTTTTGAAGAAACGCAAATGCAACCTCTAACATTCTTATTAATAATGTTTATCCCCTCAGAAGATAGAATTTTATGTATGTCAATTACATCTTCTCCTGATGCTACAAAGAATGGCAAAGATTTCTTATCAACAAAATTCACAATATTATAAGCAGATTTCCAAAAGTGAGCATAGACGACGTCAAAATTTGCATCTATCTTTTTTACACATCGTTCAGTCGCCCATCTATTCATCCGAAGAGTAATCTTTCCTAATAATCCCTCTCCAAAAGTTAAGGAATAAGGACGATAGACTGTTACTAATTTATGACCAGCTCCTCTATCAACAGATACAGTAAATCTCTTAGGTACCAAAGGAGTCCCTCTAAGCAAGTGTTTAGTTAACGACTGCGGAGCAATGACAGTAATATCACAACCTTGCCGAGTCAATTCTTCACATAATACTCCGATGAAGGCTGAATATGGTAATTCTTTTGATGGATATCCATCCGCACAAAAACAAATATGCATTATTGTCTTTTTATAGATATAAAATATTTAAATAAAATAAACAAGTAATTAAATACATAATAAAAAACCATTATATATAAAACCCTACACAAGACAAAAGAAAAAGATGCTCTAGGTATATAGACCGACATAGAAGCAAACTTTAAAAAAAAGACCATTGCAAAGAAGGACGGTATTGATCCATAGACAAGGCTCTCATCTACCCTCCGATATACAAAACCAACCAAAAACATACCGATAATTACCCCTAAAAGGCCGAAATCCAAATAAAAATCAGTAAGAACGGTTGTTCCTAACCCAAAAAGATAATTCTTTCCAAAGAAAGAAATAGTCACATATTCACTTGTTGCGGTTCTATAAAGGTCTAGATTAAACAAAGACGTGGTAATTCTATTCATTCCAGGTACCGCAGATAATATTTCACATAGATTATAAAGTCCATATTTATACTCTGTTATATTCTCATCTATATCATGAACCGCTATAAAATTACAATTAACCGATTTGGACAATTCGTAAGAAAAAGGACTAATAGATTTCACATCACTCTCATCTTCCATATCAGAAAAGCCTCTGGATACTTTATCTATAAAATTTTCATTTGGATTCCGATAGCTTCTGACACTATTTAACAGAGTCATTCCAAAGGCACCTATCAACACAAAAAGCATCACAATCCCCAGTCTAATTCTTTTCTTTGAAACAAGTAAATATGAATAAAAGAACAGCAATGATGTATACATAACTGGCCCCCTATCACCACTCACTAGGCGTAAAGCAATATACAAAAAAACCGAGACTAGAAAATAGACTGGGAATGAAAGTAAATATCTAAATAGAGACCTCTTGTTACCATCGTTAAGGATTAATTCAGTTTTTGAAGCCACGGTTAAAGTCATAAATGTATCAAATAGCGTCTCCCAAATTGCAAAAGGTGTTGTCTCTCTATCAGAGGCACCAGAACCTTCATAGTCCATACCAGTCAAGAAACTGACAAGGTCTATATTAATTACAAATAATACAAAAGCGAACAGAGAAAGTAATGCCCACACATGTATATTATGATATGTTATTTTTTTATTTTGTCTGGCTGACTTATATGACTTTTTTAAATGCGAATAACCAAACATATAAAAAATCAAACCGACTAAGCCCAAATAAAACACTTTACTAATATAACCAGAATACTTCGACGTTTCTAAGTATGTTCCAATTGTTTCGTATTCAAGCCATGTACTAATTATTACCTGAAAATTTACTATGACAAAAGAAAGCAAAAAAATATTTGACGGCTTTACCCATGAAGTAAATAATAGGGAATCAGTTTTAAGCTCTTTAATAAAAAAAAGTATGAATAGCACTAATAATCCTCCAAAAAATAAAGGATAAGAGACATCATCACCTTTTTCGAAAAGGAATATACCTAACAAAATAAATGCCAAGTATATTGTTCCCCAAAAATAAAACAATCGCTCGAATTTATTATTCAATCTGCGCTTTTCCATTTTAAGATTTATTTTTGGTTTCAACTCTCGCTATCTATAAAAAAATTAACACCAAAACATTTCATGAAATTCTATACCTTACATGGATATTCAACTTAAAATATTATTTTGTCTTAATGACTTTTGCTGGTATACCTGCTACTATACTATTGTCAGGTATGTCATTTAAAACTACTGCACCAGCAGCTATCGTAACATTATTACCTATTTTCACAGGTCCTAATATTGTGGCATTTGTACCAATATAGCAATTGTCACCAACAAAAACTAATGGTGGTTCTAAGCCCGGTTTTTTCTTTCCAATAAGTACCCTTGGGAGTATTGTACAATTAGCACCTATGAGTGAAGAATGGTCTATCCAAATATAACCCGGATGTAGGATGTTTATTCCAGGCCCCACACAATTTGGTTCAATAAAAATTCCTAATTTTCTTCTTTTGTGATAAAAGATATGTTTTAACACAATAGTTATAATTCCGTATAACCAACTATGTGAAGACTGGTATCTATTATAATAATACTCATAAAGGCGTAGGCATTTGACGTACTTGCCTATCAGAACAGTATCCGTGTTACCTTTTAGGAACTCCAAAAGCATTGATTTTTCAGTTAAAGACATGGCTTCAAAATCAGCAGAAAGGTAATCTCTTAAATCTTTTCTATTTCTAATCATTGATTATTCTTTTAAATAATGAGAGTACACGAAACCTCAGAATCCTAGTGATAACGATAAAAAGTAAAATATAAAGTAGGTTATGCAACACTATGGAATTAATAAGTTTAACTCTTGCAAGAACCATACAAATCACAAATGGCAAAAAAGACGGCAAAGTCGCTTTCAATGAAATAGTAATAGAATCAGCTATGTGAATTGTGTGTTTTAAATGAAGAGCAGTTATAGATAAAGTAAATCTTATCATTGCATATAATAACAGCACTCCCAATAGATTATTAATTTCATACCCCAAAATAAACAAGAGAGATAGACATACTACAGAGGCAATCATTTCAACAATCAAAATATCCAAGGTAATTCCTAGCGACTTTAACAAATTTCTGTTAAGGGACGTATATGTTTGTATCAAACCAAATAAAAGAAAAACCCTCAAAAAAGGTATAGTCCCCATCCATTTCTCTCCCAAAAATATATATACGATAAGATCTATATTAATTATTAAGAAAAATACTATAAACGACAGAAATGTCATGGAATAAAAATTAAGTGAGGTAGAGTGACGAACAATATTACCATCAGATTCTTTGCTTAATATAGGGAACAATGCACCATCTATTACAGTATTACATACAGACGACAAAACATTCTGTAATTTGTAACTTTGATTAAAATACCCTGCTATAGATAAAGGACAAATCTTTGCAACTGCATTTACGAAAATGTTCTCTGTACTACTCTTTAAAATATTTGCGCCTGTTGTATTTACCCCAAAAAAAATCATTTCTTTAAAGGATGATATTGAGAATTGGAGTTTGGGCTTGTAATGAGTAATAAAAACCAAAGATGAAGTTAGAAATAAAGAAGATATTATATATTGGAATATTAAACTATAAACTCCAAATCCTGTAAAAGCTAACACTATGGCCACAATTAAGCCACATAGCCCTGAAGCAATGTTTATTATCGAAAGTTTTCTAAAACATAGTCCTTTCATTAGCTGCACCTTAGGTACTATCGATAAAGAATCTATAAGTATTACCACTGCATAAATTCTAATATATAATTTCAAAGAAGAAGTTGAATAAAAAACACTAATATATGGAGCTATTAAAAAAATTATAACGTATAAAACTATAGAAACAGCAATATTATAGGTCGTCAAAGTTGAGTAATCAACCTGATTTACATCTTTTTTCTTAATGAGGGCTGCACCAAGGCCTGCCTCCATCAAAACTTCAGATACAGAAATAAATATTGCCATCATTCCTAACAAGCCATAATCATCTGGCATCAAAAGTCTTGCCAAAACAATTGTTGCAACAAAGTTCAATCCCTGCCTTCCAACGGCCAAAAGAGAGTTCCATATAACACCAGATTTGATGCTATTTATGAAGTCGTTACTTTGTTCCTTTTGATTATTTGGATTCTCACTCATCTTTATTAATTCCGTCATATAGCGCAGAAACGATCCGTGCAAAATATTCAAATTAGGAAACTGTATCTATACTTGAAATAGATAAAATGCGGCTATAAACGATTATTTAGCATAAGTAAGTACCTATCACTTACTTCTTCATTTCTCTCCTATTCTTGTATAGGTAAAACCTTGCTCTTCAAGCTCCAGTCGATCGTAGATATTTCGTCCATCAACAACGACGTTGTGTTTCATTACTTTCTTGATAACATTCCAAGAGGGCATACGGA
This sequence comes from Prevotella sp. UBA2444, assembly GCA_002342665.1. GTDB lineage: Bacteria > Bacteroidota > Bacteroidia > Bacteroidales > Bacteroidaceae > Prevotella. The sequence goes on along the minus strand of DDQK01000025.1, from coordinate 6,819 downwards.
ACTGACGCCATTCAGTCATCAGAGCAAATACATCTGCCCCATCGGCAGCATCGTACATATTCTTACAATAAGTGACAACATCTCCAATTCTACGCTTACACTCATCCATTGCCACAGGGTCGAACACTCTAACAGTTGCCCCATCTTTCAATAGCTTATCAATAACAACCAATGCAGGTGCTTCACGCATATCGTCAGTCTCAGGCTTGAAAGCTAAACCGATAATAGCAATGGTCTTACCTTTCACATCGCCTACAGCCTTGATGATTTTATCATAGACGATGCTCTTCTGCCTCTCATTTACACGCTCCACAGCCTCAATGACTTCCATGTGGTAGTCATTATCAAGCCCAGTATGCACTAAGGCTTTAACATCCTTAGGGAAGCATGAACCACCATATCCGCAACCGGCATATAGGAACTTGCTGCCAATACGGGTGTCTGTACCAATACCTTTGCGTACTGAATCAACATTTGCACCAACACGCTCACAAAGATTGGCAATATCGTTCATAAAGCTGATACGCGTAGCCAGCATAGCATTGGCCGCATATTTGGTCATTTCTGCTGATGGAATATCCATAAAAATGACACGGAAGTTCTGAAGCATCAAAGGACGATAGAGACGGGTCATCACTTCTTTGGCTTTATCTGACTCCGTTCCAACCACTACACGGTCTGGACTCATAAAGTCCTTAATGGCAGCCCCCTCCTTCAAGAACTCAGGGTTGCTGGCCACGTCGAAAGGCACATCAACTCCTCGATTGTCTAATTCTTCTTGTATAGCAGCTTTGACTTTTTCAGCCGTACCTACAGGAACAGTCGACTTTGTCACGAGGATGGTGTATTTCTTAATGTTTTGGCCAAACTGACGCGCTACAGCCAAAACATATTTAAGATCAGCACTCCCGTCTTCATCAGGAGGAGTACCAACGGCTGAGAAAACCACTTCAACGTCATCAAGCACCTCTGCGAGATTTGTAGTAAACTTCAGTCGTTCAAATTCCACATTGCGCTTTACCAGTTCTTCCAGACCAGGCTCGTAAATGGGCATAATACCATTTTTTAACTTTTCTATCTTCTGTGCATCAACATCGACGCACGTAACGTGTGCACCCATCTCTGCAAAACATGTACCGCTAACAAGGCCAACATAGCCTGTTCCTACTATTGCTATATTCATATTTTATACTACTTTTTGTTTGTACTTCAATTGTTATTTCTGAAGGACCTGCCACTAAAAAGCTAAAACAGGGGGCCTCCTATTACTATATTCTATTGCTCAAACTTTAATTTCCATATTGCGCTTAACCTTAATGAATAAAATCTTGCGCAAAGTTAGAAAAATATTTTATCGCTACCAAATTAGGCCAGGTCCAAAGTTCGGACGCTTACGACTTATATATCCAACTATTCCACACATAAATAGTTATTCTTTCTTTTTACATCGCATTTTTTATTGCATCGCTATATCCAAAAGCCTGCAGCCATGCCTTCATATCCTCTATCTTATGAACATCACTTTTCAGAATCTGCTCCTTCAGTGGCTCAGTCACACTCGGTGTCTGTATTATGTAGTTCATATATGCCTTGCATGCGAGTCCACTATTATGCGGTGATAAAATCATGTCGCCTGAGTCACAAATGGTTTATTTTCAATATTCTATTTATACTTTTGCGCCACAGCATAAACATATTTTTTCACAACATCCCTATCCTCAGAGAGAGATGTTGCTATATCGTTCACCATCTGGTTGCTAGCAGAAAATGGCGTTTTCGGAAGCAAAGCCTCAACCTTTGCCAAGAAATCCTTATCTAATGGAGTGGCTGGCACATTGCGTATCTTTGCTTTCTCAATCTGCTTGCGGGTATCGTTATCAAAACGATCATAAACGCCCATATCCTTTAGCGAATCCACAATACTATTATACAACTCTTTCTTGGCGAGCTCAAGTCCTTTACCATTAACCTTAGAACGCGACACATCGAAAGTGATATTCTCTTGGCTGGTTATCTCCACATCTATCAGGAACGGCACAATCCTTTTCTTGGAATTAAACAATCCACCAGACTTTTTCAGCGACATAGATACGCCATTAACAGTAACTCGACTGCCTGTTGCAGTTCCCTCAAACAAATATTGAGTCTTTAGTGGATAGACACCCCATTCCACGGCACCTTTAGGGTCAATAAAGGAGAGATTACCATCTTCCTTGCAAAAGAAGAACAGAAAAGCCTTTCCTTTAAGCAATTCACTATGCTTATGTAGGTCTATCTCCACCGTTTCAATGCCTACAGATTCCAAATCGGCATTAATATGGCCAGAAAGTTTATAATAGCGGTCTGTCTCTATACGCGTTTCAACCTTGTCGGGAGTAGTGATGATAACTGGTACTGAAGGGCGTATAATGGATTCCTTGATAAATCCGAACAACCCATTAATAAACGTCTCATTGTCTTTATCAGGATGCAACAACACCTCTATCTTGGTACCATACTCCGTAGCTACTCCTTCCTGAACCACCGCCAACGATTCAGTATTGTCAACTATCAGGGTGCGCTGAAGGACATCGCCACGCACAGAGAACTTGCTACATGTGGTAACCTTGACCACATTACCAATCATAAAGACAGACAAGATGCCAATACCAAAACGGGAACTAGGAGTGAAGTCTGAAATCTTCTTATCCCGTTTCATGGTCTTAAATTCATCGGAGCGGTAATAGCTGTTGCCTATCTTAAAGAAATAGTCGGACAAAACCTTGTCATCCATACCTATGCCGTTATCCTGTACCACAAACCAGTTACGTCCATTGGCATCTTTGGATATATAAACCTGCACCAGTGGTGAATAGCCATATTTTTCCAGTTTGTTACGTACCTGACAAGCATCCAGCGAATTTTGTATCAGTTCTCGTGCAGCGACATACTTCTTGGAGTAGAGGTTGTTACCCATTAGCAAGTTACGAATGGCAGCATCGTTAAGGCGAATGGTGTAATCGCGATAAGTATAACCATTGGAACGAATATCTGGCTTGACCGTAGAAGGGAGGTTTGTATAATAGCGAGAAGTTATCTCATTTTTAACACTACGAATAATGAAGAGCGTATCTCGTATCTCACGTTCTACATAGGCACACATCTCGCGTACAGCATGTTCAATACTAGGACTGTTGCAGTCGGCTTTCACTACTATCTCGTTTTCTGAAATGCTAATGGTGTGTACTGCCATCTGTTTCGTCCATTCTTTCAATGAAATCTTGAAGCCTGGCAATTGCTTGTCTTCTATTCCTAAGGCACGGAATAACGAACTAGGAGTACGCTCCATGTCGAAGTCCAGAATGTCGGCTATACGGAGTATCGCTGCGCAATATTGCATATTAAACTCTTGACTACACATATGGTGCTCAACATCGAACACTAGTTTACCTGTGGTATCTGTCTTACTCAACAAATAGCAGGAATCGTTATGGCTCTCACAAATATGCAGCAGTTCATTTTTAAAAGAAATGCCGTCTAATTCAAAGAATTTTTCTACATCGTCACCATCTAGAACTTTATCCAAAACGGCATTGTAACGTTCTATATAGGAATGCTTAGGGCGAAGATAGTCTGTTAGGGCGGCACCTTGTAACTGTGCTAGCAGGTTCTCTAACTGTGACTTCTTGCCTCCTTCTGCCTTGCTAATCTCTTCGCGCAAAGTCGCAAAACGGGTAGAGTATTGTTCCTTAGACTCGATAAAAGTCTGAAAATCGTCTGACTTCAGGACATTGTCTTTGTCATCGTAGCCCGATACCATGCCTAGATCATGTAGGTAAAATGACATAATCATCACTGTCAATTCCAGACTTGATAATTGGTTCAACACCTCGTCAGGAATGATATAGCCAGCAAGATGCATCAACTTTCGGCTATGGAGCGGATTGTGCAACGTATAGTCGCTGAAAACATCACGTCCTACTGTGTCCAGCATGGGCTGGATTGCGTTTATAAGTTTGTCCACATTAGCCACTAAGCCGTCGTGGTTGGCTGCAGATACCGCTGCAAGTCGCTGATAAAGTTTAATCTGTGTATAGTCCTCGGGGACTTTCGGTATGAGTATAGCCATCGTTATCAGGATATGGTGCCTACATCTTCAAATAAAAGACCTTTGGCTGCGGTAGGGATATTATGATAGCCATCACGCAGTTCTGGTTCTTTGATAGATGATACGATATTCTTATATTCTTCTACAGTACCAACACCGAACATTACCTTTGCCTTGTCGAAATAGCGAAGACTAGCCAACTTAGGTAGCACAACAAACTGTTGATTGTAAGCACTGAGTTCTGGATACCAATAACGTTCAAACATATCCTTACTAGGATATATAAGCGACAGGTAATAGAGCAACAGGTCGGTGCGTACCATATTCTCGAACTTAACTTTGACGGAATTTGCTTTCATTCTGTCGGCCACGACACTAACTCGACGGAGTTGGCATCTGTCATTCTTATATCGATTAAGGGTATAATTATAAGTTCTGAATCTCATGAATGAGATCTCCTGTGGAACACTCATCCTTCGCTCCTCAATAATACAGAAGTGGTGAGATACCAACTCATGAATCATATCGAATTGCTCTTTTGACAGCAATAAAGTTACAACAGACAGAAACAAGTCGTGGTTAAAATAACGGTAATTATCAAAACTAACACTATCTATTGAGTTACCTTCATACAGATTTATTTCATTATCAGCATAAAGCTGTAACATGCGTTCAAAGAAATCTGATAACAATTCCTTTGGAAGGTATTGGGTACCTACTACAGTCATGATAAAATCTAGAAAATCATCCTTTAACGGTAGCATCTCGTTGATTTTCTTTTCTACAGCATCTATGAAATTGCCGTCGTTGAGAGTATGATAGTCTATCTTGTAGTCTATCAATGAAGAAAGGAATAAGTCCAAATAGTCGCGAATCAGCAAATGTGTATTGGGATTGGCTGCCATGATGGCAGACTTAATGACTTTCACCTTGTTTGATGTAGGAAGCATTACAGGGTCTCCTGCCGCCAAATAAGAGGGCATCTTACCTATCGGTGGACGCTGAAAGCGAGGCTTGTCATATATATCACGAAGGAGTTGGTCATAACCTCCTTCAAACTTCTCGTCGCTACTGAGATCGACAAAGATACGTGACTTTGCAAACACTGGAACGCAGGGGTTATCGTTTTCATACTCATAAACGACAGGGATGAACTTGGTCTGGTCTGCATTGGTATAAATCTCTTCAGATACGATGGTGCTTTCTATACCCACGCCGCCCTTACGAGTGTTTGCCTTCTCAGCATATTCCTTGGTACAGATAAGAAGCACTTTCTTTACTTCAGGATTTGCAACCATCTGTTCCATGAACTTGTTCTTGTCCTGACCATCTTGTAAATCCCAAATATCTATGATGACGTGAACCCCATCGGAAGACAGGCGTTCCGCCAGTTGCTGCACCCGAATCTGATTCTCCTTTGGATGCCAGCTATATGATATAAATACCTTTGGTGTGTCCATTTATCAAATCGTTTTTAGTTCTGACTGGCAGTATCGAACTGCACCTTGCTACCACCTGTGCAATCAGAAGATGTTTGATGTTTTATGGATGATGGATGACGTTATTCCACTCCATCCAACTTTTTGCAGCGATGTGTAAGTACCTTAACCAATTCCTCACAGTCTGCGTAAATACTACTATGCTGTTTATCGTCTAAATATCCATTTCGGTGAAGCAAGTCTATCCAATATAGGCTTTCTCGTGCCTCCTTCAATGCAATATACGACTTTGATTTGAAGTCTGCTTTACTAATTGCACCTGTAGCCTCGGCATTATTTGCCCCAATACTCGTGCCACTTCTTAGCAATTGGTTGCACAAGTTTGACACAGATTGCAAATAGACAGGTACAGACTTCTCATATATCCGCTTACCTTTCACACAGACCTTCTTGTCTTTTATCTCACCTGAGAGTATATCTTTGTTTGCCTCAATATCTACAGCAAACATACTGACAGGTCGTTTCGTCACACTATCAGATATGAATTTATCTAAATTGAACATAATTTTTCATTAAAGGGCTGACTCCCTATTGGATATTAGAGTAACGAGAGCTAGTCCGTCCTTATAACTATTTTTAATATAAATGCTGCTTCACAGAAGGATTATCTACTATATTATTACAAATACCTGATCTTGCCAGATCTCCAATGGAGGCCAAAAGCATCAATTGGCTGGAAATTGTCGTCTTTCTCTGTATATACAATTCTTGTAAACATATCGAAACAATTTATCACCTTAGAGTCATATATGCCAGAATAAGCTCCATTGCGCCCCATTATTATGGCATTACACAAGCATCCAAGACACCTACGATGAAGACGCTTATGCCCAGGAATGTATTTGGGATGTCCATTGGCACTACCATGATGGGAAATCACATAATAATCCGTGTCACAACAGATAGGCAGATTCCCATTTCTTATCATCACATCAAATCCTGCCTGCTCCAGATCACCAGGAAAAGTCATAGAGCTCATTCCTAAATTGATTCGATATACAACGGAGGAGTTGTTCACCTTATTGACAATACGCGGCTTGGGGGTATCTGTAATCTTTGACAAGTGACTACGAACTATTCTACATTCAGGGTGAAGAATCTCTATGATATCAGAACCATTACTGGCAATGGGCTCTACTATCTTGTTTCCTCCATTTATAATTCTTTCCAGTATTCTGTTCATCAGAGAGCTTGCACACTCATAATGAATGTAAGCGGTCATTTTAGACCCGT
>DDQK01000028.1 GCA_002342665.1 Prevotella sp. UBA2444 | reverse complement strand
CCCACGATGACGGGGCGTGCCCTAAAATTGCGGTGTACCCTCAGGGCGCTCACCACCGCCGCCCGCAGTTCATCGGGCCGCACGCTCTGCGTCATCTCGCATTCGGCCTCTGCCACCGTGGCCCGCTTGCCAGAGCGGCCCCAGTAGAATGTCTCATCAAAAAAATATAGTTCCTTCATATCTTCTCTTATATTATCTAATGTTTGCTATCATATCTTGTCTGCCCTCTATCGCTATACTGCCACAAAACGAATTCCGCCTGGGGGCTGCGCTGCGGCAGTCTCGGCGGATAAAGTCTCTCTCGGTAGGGGTGCGGGGGAATGGCTTACTTGCTGTATTCCACCCAGTTCTCTATCTTGAAGTCCTTGATGTTCAGGAAGTCCTTCACGTTCTCGGTCACCAGCACCATCTTCTTGGCCACAGCGGTGCAGCCTATCAGCAGGTCGAACTCACCCGTGGGTGTGCCGGCCAGGGCCAACCGTGCCTTCTCTGCTGCATAGAGGTCGAAGGATGTTGCAGCGGGTATGACCTTGATGGCCTCGAAGAACTCCTGTAGCGGCTGCTCCCAGTATTTCGGCCCGCCTTTCAACTGACCGTAGGCCTTGCCGAATTTCAGTTCGGCAATGGTAATCTCCGATATGCAGCAGCGGTCGAAGCCGACGGCATTGATCCGCTCCCGGATGTTCTTCTTGTCGCGCAGCCAGTAGGCGCAGATGCAGGTGTCGAGCAGGTATCGCTGTTGTTTCATAGTTTGTCCCAGATTTCGTCCCTGCTGCTTTTCACGTGGCGGGCATCGCGGATGGCCTTGTTGATGTCCTCCGCAGCCATGTAGTGCTCGTCGTCCCAGATACCGGCGAAGTCATCGGCTGTATACTTCTTCCTCCGCGTCTTCTTCTCGGCCACAGCGGGCGCCAGGGCATCGGTCAAACGCTTGATGAGCGCCAGTTTCACCTCATTGCCTGCATCCTTGATGAGATTCCAGTAGTTGTTGGTCTCCCGTTCCAGTGTGATAGCTGTCATATCTTTCCTTGTTTTATACGATTCTTCGGCTGCAAAGATACGACTATTTCTCAGAATATCCAAAGATATCCGAGATTATCTATCAGTCTGTGTATGTAAGGTGAGGTGAATTAGGCTGCATCACACCGTAATCTCCCCGGAGCCGAAGCAGCGGTGATGGTCACAGTCGTAGACGACACAGAACTGGCCTGGGGCCACGCCGTGGATGGGTGCTTCCGCATGTACCATGTAGGAACCCTCGGCCATTGGTTCGAGAGAGCCCCGCAGATAACCGGGGGTGTGGCGAATCTTAAACGTGATGCGGAACGGTGAAGACTGAGTCTTGAAGATTTCCTCCAGCGGCAAGGTGAGACAGTGGAAATCGTGGATAGGGAAATGCTGACGATAGGCCGATGCAGGATCGTAGCCATGAGAGACGTAGAGGATATTTTGCGCCACATCCTTCTTGACGACGAACCAGGGGCCACCGCCAAAGCCCATGCCCTTACGCTGGCCGATGGTGTGGAACCAATGGCCGCGATGTTCGCCGATGCGACGGCCCGTCTCGAGCTCGATGACGGGGCCGGGCTGTTCGCCGAGATAACGGCGCAGATAGTCGTTGTAGTTGATCTTACCCAGGAAGCAGATACCCTGAGAGTCGCGGCGACGGGCATTGACCAGATGCTCGCGCTCGGCTATCTGGCGCACCTCGTCCTTCACGTAATGGCCTATGGGGAAGATAGCCTTCCGGAGCTGCCAGTCGTAGATCTGGGCAAGGAAGTCGGTCTGGTCTTTGACAGGGTCTGGACTGGTGCAAAGCCATTTGCGGCCCTCGCCGTCGGTCTCCGTCTGGGCATAGTGGCCCGTGGCGATGAGGTCGTAGTCATGTCCCCGCTTCTCGTGGAAGGCGCCGAACTTAATGAGGCGGTTGCACATGACATCGGGGTTGGGGGTGAAGCCTGCGCGCACCTTCTCCATGGTATATCGCGTCACCTGGTCCCAGTACTCGCGGTGGCAGTCGATCACTTCGAGTCGACAGCCGTAGCGACGGGCCACGGCCGTGGACATCTCGAGGTCTTCCTCCGAGGAGCAGTCCCAGGCTTCATCTTCTTCAGGCCCTATCTTGATGTAGAAGCAGTCGGGATGGAGGCCGAGCCGTGCCAGCTCGTAGACCACGACGCTGCTGTCGACGCCTCCGGAGAGTAGTACGGCTATACGCTTATCTTGCCAGTCTTGATTGAACATTGAAGATTGAACATTGAAGATTGAACATTAATCGCTAAAGAGTTCCTGTGCCCGCTGGTAGTCCTCGGGCGTGTCGAGTTCGTAGGAGAAATAGTCAGTGGTATCAACCACGCGGAAAGTATGGCCCTGAGGGATAAGACGCTCGAAGGCACGCTCGTAGAAGATGTCGACGAGACCTTCCTGAAGGATCATCTGGTCGAGTTCACGGTAGAGAGCCTCACTGTAGTCGGCGGTGATATGTTCGATGCCCACGCTCTCGCCCATGGCATCCTCAGGGCGGCAGGTCTTGCTGATCTCGGTAATGCGCATGTCACTATCGACGACCACCTTCATCTCCTCCTCGCCGAGGTCATGACGATTGACGGCCAAGGCAGAGACAGGTTCCTGAGCGATGCGCACCACGGCTGCCGGGTCGCAGAGGATGTCGCTGTCCATGAGCAGGAACTCACGGCCCCGCACCACCTGACCAGCCATCCAGAGGGAGTAGATATTGTTGTTGTGGGCGTAGTCGGCGTTATGGAGATATTGAACATTGAAAGTCCCGGTTAAGCGAGAGCCATGATGCTCGTATTGATGGCCGAGCGTGAGGGACTTCGCCTGACAGGGCAACATTGAACATTGAACATTGAGGAAGTCGCGTATCTGGTCGGCACGGTAGCCGGTGACGACGACAAACTCAGTGATACCTGCCTGATGCATGGCATCGACGGTACGCTCCAGGAGCGTGCGCCCTGCCACCGGCAGGAGGCACTTGGGACGGGTATCAGTCAGGGGGCGCAGGCGCTTGGCCATGCCCGCAGCGAGAATCACTCCAATCATATTCACCTTTCACTATTCACTTTCAGTATCGTATCGACGACGGCCTGGGTCTGCTCCTTGCGTCCCAGGGTGATGCGGACACACGACTCGAGGCCTTTGTCGCTCATGAACTTGATCTTGTAGTCTTGCAGCTTCAGAGCCTCCATCAGGCGATCCTTGATCTCAATAGGGTACTTGATGAGGATGAAGTTGGCCACCGACTTATAGACCTTGAAGCCAGGCAGTGAGCCGAGGGCACTCTTGTAGAGCTGTCGCCCCCACTCCATCTCGTCGGCCACGCGACGATAGTGGTCGTCGCTGTCGAGAGCAGCCAGTGCGACGGCCTCGGAGAAGCGGTTGTAGCCCAGGTACTTGTTGGCATAGCTCTCGAACTGCTCATGTCCTCGTCCGATGAAGCCGAAGCCCACGCGGAGGCCTGGCAGGCCATAGAACTTAGACAGCGTGCGCGAGATGATAAGGTTGTTATACTTATTGACCAGGGGTGCGATGTAATGTGTATCGCTGGAGATGAAGCTGGCATAGGCCTCATCGATGAGCACCATCGTATCGGCCGGGATATTCTCCATAATACGTCCTATCTCCTCAGGGGTGAGTCCGTTGCCCGTGGGGTTGTTAGGCGATGCCAGCAAGAGCATGCGGGGGTGCAGGCGATTGGTATACTCTATCACCTCGTCGACATCGTAGGCGAAGGTGTCGTCCTGTTCGTGCAGAGGGTACATCTCGAAGGTACCTCCGCACTCTGCAGCCACACGGTTGTAGTACCACCAGGAGAACTCGGGGATAAGTATCCGCTTGTTGTCGCCCACCATCAGGAAATAGTGGATGGCATTCTTCAGCATGTCCTCACCACCATAGGTGAGCAGCACCTGCGACTCGTCGACGCCGTAGATCTCACTCAGGCGCACGGAGATGACGCTCTTCTTGCCTTGGTCATAGATGCGGGTATAGAAACATAGGGTCTTTGGGTCGAAATTACGTATGGCCTCCACCACTTTCTGGCTGGGCTCGAAATTAAATTCATTGCGATCGAGAAAATTCATGATATATACGATTTTACAGTTTACGATTTTATCTTCATCAGCGCCAGCCCGATGACGATCCAGATGATCTCACGAACACGGCAGATGATGCTCACGAAAAGACCTACTGCCGGGGAGAGCCCCATGGCAGCAATGGAGATGACAAAGCCTCCCTCCTGGACACCGAGTTGCATGGGCAAGAAGCCGATGAGATTGGAGAGCAGCGTGGTGAAAGATAGGATGAGCACAGAGTGGAAGAAGGTCAGGGTGAGCCCTGAGAATCCTCCCCCGCAGTCGATGCCGAAAAGCAGGAGCATGAACATGATCTCGAGACTCTGCACGAGGCGGGCCATGTACTCAAGTAAGAGGCTGACGTAAAAGGCGCGCTTGTCCTGTTTGTGGAGGGCTGCTATCTGACGGTCGATATTATGGAGGGCCTCCGAGTGGCGCTCAAGCATCCGACCGCTCCATCCCCGCAATCCAGGAATCTTGCCCAACCATCGGATAAGCTTGAAAGCCAGTCCGTGGCGATAGCCCTTGGAGAAGAGGTAGAAAGCGATGATGCAGAACACGGCCACAACGGCGAGAACGACGGCAGTGCCCATGGTGAAGGGCAGGTCGCCGATGGCCGCAAGGGCCAGATAGAGGAAGATGGTAGAGAACCAAAGGGTGAAGTGAGCCAGCACGTGCATCATGGCATAGAGAATGACAGACGATGCTGCCCGTTGGTTGCCGATGTCCTTCGACAGTTCCATGATGCGGTAGGGTTCACCTCCGAGGCCTCCGACGGGCGTGGCATAGTTGAGGGCATAGCCAGTGATGGTGAGTCGGTAGATTCTCAGAAGCGAGAGAGGAGTGTCATCAGGGTCGTTGCCCCGGATGATGACAAGCCATGCCCAGGCATTGATGGCGTAGATAAGAGCCCAGATGCCGATGATGGGGATGAGCCAGTAGCCTGCGTGGCAGAGGTGCTGCCATAACTCCACGAAGCTGACGTCGAAAGTGAACAGCATCACCACCACGACTGCTACGCCGAGGAAAAAGAACAGGTTGTTGACTTTCTGCTTGGTCCACTTCATGGCATTACAACTTATCAGCGATACGACTACTGAGACGCTCGTAGCGATGGATGACGTAGTGGCAGAGGAGACCCATGACGATAATCTCGAAGAGGAAATTCAGGACGGGCACGTCGAGCAGGCAGAAGAGGAAGAACCAGAAGGAGCGGAAATTGAAAGTCAGCAGTCCGTTGAGCGTGATGATGCGCAAGGAGCTGTCGTGGAATTCGCGCCGCACCTGTTCGGGCATGGCCGACGCACTGCCGAATTTCTCCTTCAGCAACCCCATCAGCCGTTGGAACTTCGGTGTTGCATGTTCCTGTTTCCGTGTATAGCCGACATACGATTTCTGGAACTCTCTCTCGTACCATGGAGCATCCTTGGGCAACTCATCATAGAGCTGTCGCTGGCGCTCGCTGTTGTCAAGTTCGCTGCCCTTCTCGCCCTTGAGGAAGAAGAGGTGTACCTGGATGAAATAGTCGGCCATGCGCTGCTGTCTGCCCATGCCCTCAAAGCCAGATAACACGGCAAGCACCAGCACGACAGCCGTAGCTATCAGCGCATTCTGGGGCGTGTCGCTGATGCCGAGCCACGAGAACTCCAGTTCGTGGTGCTGGTAGAAACGCCATACGATACCCAGATAGATAGGTATAAACCATACGAATCCGGCCATACCGTCGAGGATACGTCCCACACGGCTCTTCTTGCCAGTGAGGCGTGCCAGCTGACCGTCGGTGCAGTCGAGGATATCGGCAATCATCAGCAACAGGATGGCGATGAGATTCATCACCAGACCTTGGGTGCCCTGATAATAGAAGCTGCCCTGGGCAAAGAAATAGGTACTGACCACGCCAAAGACCATCGACCAGACGGTGACGGTGTTGGGATGCCAGTCAATCCACGCAAAGAAGCGCGCCAGATGGTAGCACGCGGGACGGATGACATGTAGGTCGAGCCAGTCTTCCGTTTCTATGGATTTGAGTGTCTGCAGATATTTTTGATCCATCAGAATGTGAGTCTGAAAATAAATCTTACGCCTTGTTTCTCAGCGGTAGGCAGTTCGAGATAATTCAGGCGCCTTACGTACTCAACGTGTATAAGCTTGAAGATATTATGTATGCCCAGCACCAACTCCATATAGGGGCGATGGGGGTCCATCACATGACAGCCATCGGGGAAGTACATCAACTTGTCGCTGCCCGCATTTTGCGGCAAGTAGGGGTTGTTCTTGTCGGAGAGGTCACCCCAGAGTACGTTGATGCCGATATACTCGCGCCACTTGAGATGCTTAATAAGGGGGATACGGTTGAAGAACTTGCCGTTCAGATCCCATGACAGCATCATCGAGGCATAGCGGTCGTTGAGGAACTCCATGTTGTTGATGAGGTTGAACATCTCCTCCTCGATGATGAACGACGTGTTGGCGATAGGGTGAATCAGCAGCATATAGGGAACCTGGTTCCACTGGATGCCGCCCTTGAGGAAAAGGTCAATCTTACCCCAGCTGTTGAGCCAGAAGCGCTTGTAGATCTTGGCCTCAGTGAAGTTGCTGGTGTACTGTCCTCCCAGCACGCCCCGCAATCCCACGGTGTGGGCGATGCTCAGTGCCGGTGCGTCGTTGTTGATGGTCAGGCGGCGCTCCTTACTGTTGATGTAGGTCTCGTCGGGGGCATAGCGCAGCTCTGCAAAGAGCTCTGTGGTGCGCATGAACTCGTTGTTTGGTTGCATGTCGTGATAATTGACACGCGGTTGGTTGAGCTTGTGGAACGACATGGCCCCGCAGGCCTCGAACTCCTCGGCTGTCAGTGCCAGCGTGTAGCGCATGCCACCGTAGGCCTCGTACTCGAAGGAGAGTTTCTGACGATTGTTGATGACCATCTTGTTGATGCCCGTCCACTTGAAGGCCACAAGGAAGTTATCCTTATCCGTAGGCAGATAGCGGTCGCTGGGCGACGACATGTCGTAGGTGCTCTCCAGGGTGAGTGTCCGTTTGGGGTACTCCCATGACGTATACTTCTTGTCAATGAAGGAGTAGGTGCCCCACGCCTTATAGTAGTTCTTATGGCTACCAAAACCGTAGGCATAGTAGCCTCCAGCGAACCAGCGCTTGTTGAGGTTGGCAGTGGTCTGCAGACTGAAGCGAGCGCGCCAGCCGTCGATGTCGTTACGCGAGATGATGGTGTTGACAGGTGTGATGTCGAGCTTGTTAGGGGTGCCGCCAATCTCTATGGAGTTCTCGATAAGGGCATTGAGTCCTATCATAAAGTACTTGAAGCCCTTGATGTTCTGGATGTTCTTCACGAACGAGCTCATGGAGCTTTCGCTCTTGGTGAGTTCCACCTGTCGGTACTTATTCCAGAATGATTTGCCCTGCATGCCGGCATCGGGCTCACGGATCTCCTTGCGCTTGCCCTTGAACAGACGCTTGGGCAGCTCGGCGAAGTCATAGCCCGTGAAGCGATTGGTGCGGATGACGATGGCCTTGCCCAGAAACTTGGCGAACTTCAGCTCAGTGATCATGTCGTCCTTCGTAAGTACCCACTCGCCGTTGTCGAGCTGCTCGTACTCCTGTTCGATGCGCATGTTGTCGACGAAGTTGACGCTGGTCTGCTTGGGCAGCATCAGTTCGCAGCGTCGCACGTGGTAGGAGGAGTCCTTCAGAATGTAGAGGTCGCCACGGAATCCAAAGTCCATCTGGTTGTTAGGCAGGAAGTGGAGATGTATGCACGAGTCGCGCTCTATCTTCACCGTGTCCTGGATGTAGAAGCGGTAGAAGGCAATGGCGTCCTTGCCGATGGGCGAGGTGAAGGGGAACTGCAGCAGACGGATCTGGTCCTTGTAGAGGTCGACATCAGTGAATACGTCCTTCAGCACCACATTGAGAATGTCGCCGGTCTCGAAGAGTTCGTTGATGCCCGACGTCTGCTGCCCCTTGATGATGGTCTTCTTCGACTGAGGGTCGCGGCGGTAGTTGATCTCGGAGACTGTCTCGTCAATGCTGATGGGCAGGATGAGCTTGTCATTATACTGGCACTTCTCCACCTGCTCCTTCAGCCAGGGGGTGCTGCTATAAGGCTTCTCCAGGAGCCGTTCTGGGGTGATATCGTTGGCTGCTAGTGTCAGTTTCTCGTACTTATCATAGCGGTAGAAGTCGTGGTTGCCCAAGTCGGTGAGTTTCTTGGCGGCTATCACCTTCTTCATCAGTTCCACGGCAGGATTGTTCTTACGACTGTAGCGACCCTTCTTGGCATTGACGGTCACCTCCTGCAGCGTCAGCTTGTCAGGACGCAAGGTGATATCCAGTTCACCACGCTTCTGCTCGGTGATGGTCACCTCCTCCGACTTATATCCCACCGCGCTGAAGGTGAGACGCCAACCTTGGTGACGGTCGATACTGAACTTACCGTCGATGTCACTGATGACAGCTACGCCATGACCCTTGTAGATCACGCTGGCGTATGGCACGCCCTCGCCCGTTTCACCATCGACGATACGTCCTGTCAGCTTCTGTGCCAACAGGGGCACAGAGGACATGACCATCAGCAGGATTATATATAATCGCCTCAGACTATCCACCCTTCACTAATCACTTAAACTGGAATCCAGAGAATGTGTATTCCGTGTAGCCACCGCGCTCGTTCATACGCAGCGACTTGAGCTCAGAGGTCTTGCAGTCGATGGTCAGCACGAATGATGAGAACATCATGCGACGAGCCTCTTTCTTAGTCTCTGCCTTGGGGGTGATGGTGAGTACCAGTTGCTGGCCCTTCTTGACAGTGGTCAAGTCGCCGAGCTTGGAGATGTCCTTGGCACCACCAGAGAGGATGCTCTCGAAAACGGTCTGAAATGAGGCAAACTGCTTGTTGCGCTCGCTGCTGGTGGTGTGTTTCTTGCCCTTTACCATCATGGTGAACGTGCTGCCCTGCATCAGCAACTGGTCTTTGCCGCCCTCGATGACGATACCCACTTCCGAGGGGCGCTTCATCGTCAGCTTACCCTTGGTCACCACATCCTGGGCGATGGCGTCCTTATGACTGGTCTTGGTTGCGTTTGCAGTCACCGTCGACACGTTCTTGTACTTGGCAACTGCTTTCTGGAAATCAGACTGTGCGAAGCCAAACGACAACTGGCAGGCAATAAATGATAATACCAATAATACTCTTTCCATATCCTTCTATATTTCAATGTTCAATGTTCAATATTCAATGATTTCACCGTCATCATCGCCGTCATTGCCACGCCCTCCAAGCCTGGCAGCATCACGCTCTGTCCTGTCAGCAACAGGTTAGGCAGGGGCGTACGGGGAGAGAGCATCGTCACCACCATGTTGCGACAGTCCTTACGGGCTCCATAGGCAGCACCTTCGGGCGTCAGCGTGTAGTCACGATACGTCAGGGGCGTGGAGGTATGCACCTCGCTCACCATGTCTCTGAGACCAGGAATGACGGTTTCGGCTAACTGGATGCAGTCGAGGGCCATCTGTCGTTTCAGCTGCAGGTAGTCGTCACCACGGTGTCCCACACGGGTGTCAGCCCATTGTTGTAGACGTCTCCAGGGCATGGGTGTCAACAAGTCAATCTGGCGCAGGTCGCTACCCTCTTCGGGCACGCGGGCACTGACCATGAGTCCATCGACACCGTCGGCCGACTCATAGAAGTCCCAGACGTTGGAATTGCGATAGACAAACTTGTTGTGGTTGAAATAATCCATGGAACCTGGTTTCAGTACCAGTGAGGCCGTAAACATGCCGAAAGTACTCTCCAACATGCCGATGCGACGACGATAAATACGTTTCAGCACCCGCGACTCCTTCACGAGATTGAAGGTCTGCACAGGGTGTATATCGCTGATGAAAGTATCACCCTCATAGGTCTCGCCATCAGTGCAGCGTGCTGCCACGATACGGCCATCACGCTCGATGAGTTCCTCCACTTCTGCCTGGCACACCACCTTGCCTCCATGGCTTCGGATGCCATCGATCAGGGTGTCTACTATCAGATTGCCGTCGCCCTTGAGTCGCCAACTGCTCTGTATGAAGCTGCTGTTGCCGTGGGCAAAAGCGAAGAGGGGCAGTGACTCCTTACGCAGTTCCATCTTCAGACTGGCCCCAGAAAGCACATGGAGCAACAGAGGGTCGCCGACGGTATGAGAGAGCCACTGATAGGCGTTCTGTCCGTAGCGTTCAAAAGTGTCAGGCGAGCCCAGGCCCAAGTCATCACACTCACGCAGCATGGCCACATACTGCTCCAGGGCAGCGCGCTGGTGGGGAAATCGCTCTGTCAACTGCTGCGCGAAGGCGTCGTAGCCCTCGGCAAAGCAGAATGTCTCGCCTGCGATGGTCACGCGGTCGAAGCCGTCGGCATCGAGCCGTTGCCAGGGTAGCTGCATCAGTCCCAGACGGGAGAAGATAGCATGCATACGCTGACCCTCAGCAAGTCCTCCAACGTAGTGGAACCCCGTGTCGAAGTGGTGACTGCCACGCTTGTAGCTCTGCAGACAGCCTCCTGGCTGTACCTGTCGCTCAAGCACGGTGACACGCTCTCCTGCCTGCGCCAAAAGACTGGCACACACCAGGCCACCAAAGCCACTACCTATGATCACCACACCTTTCAATATTCAATCTTTAATTTTCAACTTCCTAAATACCGCAGGCTGCAGCACGTAGGCCAATACGACTGCGGATACAAGTCCGACGAGTGTGGAGAATCCCACACTGCGGATGGCAGGATGGCGGGCGATAAGCATACTGCTCACGGTGACGATCAGTGTGAAGGCACTCAGGAAGATGGCCGTCTTGTGCCATGCCAGCTTCTTGTTGTCGCCATCCATCAGGCCCGTCATCACGAAGATGCTATAGTCTACACCGATACCGAAGATGAAGGTGGAGATGATGATGCTGATGAGATTGAACCTCACGTCGAAAATCACCATCGCCCCCAACACGACGATCCAGCTAATCAGGATGGGCGCAAATCCGAGTAGCGCCAACTTGACGTCGAAGTGGAAGCTGACGAGCAGCACAACGAACACGAAGACCATCGAGAGCCACTGGAGCACGTTGAAGTCCTCGTTCATCTGGAGCAGTGTGTCTGTCGTATAATAATAGGTGTCGAGCACCAGCAGCGAGGGATCCTGCGCAATGGCATCACAGATCCGGATATAGTCGCTCTGGCTGCTGCGTACGGAATCGTTGGCACAGCGCACAGTGGTGAAGCAGAGGTAATTATCGCCATACGACTGCTCCATCATGGTCGACAGATAGCCCTTCGGGATAATGTCTGCCTCATAGAGTGCATCAGGCTTATAATCGGCTGTAGCTGCTTCGAAGAAGGCCTCAAAAGCCTCAGCGCGGAGTCCTGCCTGCGGGGCCGTCTCTGCTATCAGACGGCGTACTTTCTGCAGACGCTCGCTGGTCCAATACGCCTTCCATGCATCGATGCGCTGCTGTTGTACGGCGAGGGGCACGAAGACAGCATTGGTATGGGTATAGCTCTTCACGAGTCCCAGCTGCTGCAGGGAGTCGAGCTTACGATCGAGGATGCTGAAATGACGGATGGCCTCCTCCATCGTCCTGCCCTTAGAGGCAAAATATGTCTGTTTGTCGCCCGTATAGGTCTTATCACGGAGCATCTGCTCAGAGTGCTCCGTCATATCCTCGAGATAGCCCAGGTTGTGCATATCGGCATCAAAACGGGTACCACCCACGAAATAAGCTCCAATACAGAAAACCATCACAAGCAGGATGACGGCAATGAGGGGCTTCTTGCGATCTACCGGATAGGTATTGATGGCGTCAATCCAACGGAGGGTGTGCCCGGCGGCACGGTCTCGCAACAACTGAGGGAGCCAAATCAGACTGAATGCCGTAGTGCCAAGGATGGCGAAGGCTGCAAAGAGTCCGAAGTCCTGCAACAAGTCTGTCTTGATGAAGATAAGACCTGCGAAGGAGCCTATCGTCGTCAGACACCCCAGCCACACCGGCTTCACTTGGTCGCGCAAGGTCTGTTCACGGTCGCCTGTGTAATGATAGTGTGTCAGCACATGGAGCACATAGCTCAGTGCCACACCCAGCACTACACCACCGATACCCAATGCGAGCAAGGAGAACTGCCCCTTCAGCCAATACATCATCGTCAGGCCGAAGAGGGTACCGAACACTACGGGCAGGAGCAACAAGGGGATGGTATCCCAACGACGGAAACACACCAGCAGGAACACCAGTACCAGCAGCAGGGCGCCACTGATGGTGGTTGTCAAGTCGCGTTTAATCTGTGTCGAATTATAATAGCCATTGGCAGGCGTACCATGGTAGCTGATACGCACCTGAGGATGACTCGTGGCAAACTGCGCCATCTCGTCGTTGAGCATCTCGAAAAGGGCAGAGCCCTGTCCGGTGTTCGTGGAAGAGAAACGTGGCGTGATGAAGGCGAGGCACACGGTAGAGTCAGGCACGAAGAAGTGGCCCTCTATCGTCTGATAGCTGCCTGTGCCTGAAGCCAGCAGGGGCTTCAGCTGTTCTGCCAGGACATTCCGCATCCCCAACGGGTCCATCTGGATCAGTTCTGGAAACATCTCTCCAAATTCACCCGTCAGATCATCACGATTCTGCTGCATCTGACGAACGAAGTGCTCACGGGTGAGCAACGTATCGAAAACGGCATAGGCCGATGTGTCGATGTAGGCAGGGAAATGCTCCTGGGCATAACCCACACCGTCGATCATCAAGTCGTCGGGCAGACGGTAGAAGACATCGTCGATGGTCTGACTCACGCTGTCGCGCTGCTGTAGCACGCTGATAAACGAATCGCACGCCTCCGTGAGTGCCATCACCATCTCGTCGCCCTGCGAAGGTCCTTGCCACTCGAAGAGCAGGAATGTCTTGTCCTTGATCTTCAGGTCGGCGAAGGCCAGCTTCGTGGTGCCGTCCTCATTCTTCGACGAGGGCATCAGCTTGTTGATGTCCTCTTCCAGATGAATCTGCGCAGCAAAATAGCCGAAGAAGACAAAGACAGCAGCCATCGAAAGCCAGAAGGCTGTCCGATGACTACTGAAATAGCGGGATATCCTGACAAACAACTCTGTCATGACTCAACACTGACGCTTAAGCCAGATGGCTCTCGATATAGTCGTACAGGTTGCCGAAAGTCTGGATCTTCTTCAGATCCTCTACGGGGATGGTGATCTTGTAGTTCATCTGCACCAGGGCGATGAGGTCTACCAGGTTGATGCTGTCCAGCTCGAGTGTCTCCTTCAGGGAGGCATCGGGGGTGAACTCACTCTGTTCTACTTCAAACTCTTCTGCGAGCATGCTGTTTACCTGCTCAATAATCTCTTCTCTTGTCATTGTCTTATAAATTTTTGATGATTAATGTCGAATTGGTACCTCCGAAGCCGAAGGAGTTGCTCATAAAGATGTCGAAATGGGCCTTGCGAGTCTCCGGCACGACATCGATACAGGCCGTTTCCTCGTCGGGGTTCTCAAAGTTCAAGTTGCCTGCGATGAAATCGTTCTTCATCATCAGCAGTGAATAGATGATCTCACTGGCTCCAGCCATCCACATCTCATGACCTGTCTGTCCTTTCGTAGAGGTCACGGGGGGACGATAGTCGCCAAATACCTGGGCGATAGCCTGTGCTTCACGGCTGTCACCGATCTTAGTCGATGTGGCATGGGCGTTCACATAGCCTATCTCATTGACTTTCAGTCCACTCTGCTGCAAGCAGAGCTCCAGTGAACGGGCAGGACCTGCCACGTTGGGCGTGGAGATATGGTCGCCATTGCCGGAGAATCCCCAGCTGACCACCTCTGCCAAGATAGGAGCACCGCGACGTACGGCACTCTCGTAGCTCTCCAGCACCAGGGTAGCTGCACCACCACCCGGCACCAGACCGTTACGGTCACGGTCGAACGGGCGACTGGCCTTTGAAGCATCGTTGTCTTCACGCAGGGCAAACGACTGGATACCATCGAAGGATGCCACGCCGTACATGTTGGCTTCCTGAGCACCACCACAGACCACACATTCCTGCAGACCATTCTTGATGAGCAGATAGCCGAGACCTATCGACTGCGAGCCAGAGGCACAGGCCGCAGAGGCCGTCAGGTTGATGCCCTTCAGGTGGAAGAGGCAAGCCAGATTCATCGTCACCGTCGAGTTCATCGACTGGAAGATAGCTCCACTGCCACAGGCGGCTGTAGAGCCAAACTGGCGAAACTTGTCGAGGGCCTTCATGGTTGCCTCTGCCACGGAGTCGTTACCATAGATGATGCCCACCTCATGCTGGTCGATATAGTCCTGATCCAAACGGGCAGCAGCCAGTGCATCCTTGGTGGCCATATAGCCATATTGCGCCTCCTCGGGCATGAACTGTCTGAAATTACGGTTCACGAAGGGCTTCAGGTCAACCTTCGGTACATTGGCACAGAACGGTGAACGGAAACCCGCATCGACACGTTCCTGACTAAACACAATACCACTTTTTCCTTCATACAGTGACTGACGCACCTCATCGAGGGTCGTACCAAGGCACGACCAAATACCCAGTCCTGTTATCACTACTCTTTGTTCCATATTCTATATACTAATGTCAATCTCTCAATTTCTCAATCTCTCAATCTCTCAATCTTTCACAACCTCTTCACATAACAGCGACGACGCTTCACAAACTCTGGCTTCAGCGGCTTCCACTGGGTCAGTTCCCTGATATTGTCCTCCAACTGCGGGCCCGTCTCCGCCCAGCGGAACCCATATTTGTTAAAGACTGGTATGAGGTCGTCGAAGAACAGGGCATTCACGCCCAGTCCCTGATAGTCGGGTCTGACAGCCACCAGCAGCATCTCAGCACAGCCCTCATGCTTCAGTTTCATCGAGCGCAACAGATGCCACCAACCAAAGGGCAGCAGTCGTCCTTTGGACTTCTGCAGGGCCTCCACCAGCGAAGCCATCGTCACGGCAGCACCCACAATCTCGCCCTCCTTATTGAAGACCACAGGGATCAGTCGGGTGTCTATCAGCACCAGATACTTACGAAGGAAGGAGTTCACCTGACGGGGCGACAGTTCTGAGAACCCGAAAATAGGTGCATAGGCAGCATTGAACAGGCGGAACACCTGTTGTCCGCATTCGCCAAGCAGCTCCCTCTTGGAGCATTTCTTCACCGTGAGTCCTATCTGCTCCCGGGCGTATTGCGCCGTACGGGCATAGCGTGCAGGCACCTCCTCAGGGATACGGATGCGCACCTGCTGCCAGTCTACCTCCTTCTCAAAGCCCAGGGCCTCCATATGCCGGGGATAGTAGGGTGGATTATAGATGGCTGTCATCGACCCCTTCAGATTGAAGTCTTCCACCAGCATGCCTTCCTTGTCGAAGTCTGTCACGCCCAACGGACCGTGTATCTTCTCCATGCCGCGCTCCTTGCCCCATGTCTCTACAGCGCCTATCAGGGCACTGGACACCTCCGGGTCGTCGATGAACTCAATCATCGAGAAACGCACATTGCGGATGTTCCACTTCTCGTTAGCCTTGCGGTTGATGATTCCCACGATACGTCCCACAGGTGCGTTACCGCGATAGGCCACAAAAGGCTGGATGTCGGAAAATTCCAATCCAGGGTTTTTACGATGGTCAAAAAGTCCGCGAATATCACTCTCAAAGTCTGGAACATACTGGGTGCAGTCTCGGTAGATGCGATCCGTCACGTGAATGAAATCCGACATCTCACGCGGGCTATTGACTTCTATGATTCTCAGCGCCTCTGTCATACCACTGTCTTATAGTCTGTTCGGAATTCCACAGGCGTCTGCCCTGTCTGCTCACGGAAATACTGTCCGAAGAAGGAAGCGTTGGGGAATCCCAGAAGATTCGAAATTTCCTTCACGCTCAAGTCTGTCTCCTTCAACAGCGAATAGCAGTCCTGCATCACGCTTTCTGCTATCCAGCGCATCGGGTTCTTGCCACTCACCTTCTTACAGACCGTAGAAAGATACTTGGGGGTGATATTCAACTTGTCAGCATAGTACGACACTCGCTGGCGTTTCTGGTCCTCGCGCGCCAACAGCTGCAGGAAGGCGTTGAACAATTCCTTGTCGTGCATCGTCGACACATCGTCTACGGACGAGGTCATACTCTCGCTGCCCAGTAGCTTTTCACAGATCATCAGCAGCATCGTACGGAGAAAAGAATGTATGATTTCACGATACAGGTGCATCTCGTTGTCACCGCCGAAGATAGACAGGGAATAATCGCGCATGCCTGCCAGCCAAGAAGCATCTTCCACCACGTAGATCTCCTTCATGTACATGGCCTTGTTCCAAATCGTAATCTGACTTCCAAGAACTGATTTCAGTATGGTATCGGAGACGAGCAAGGCACTGGCTTCCACATCCGTGCTCACCAGCATAGGCTGTATCAGCTTTCCAGTAGGAATCAACAACAACTGGCCAGGTGTCACCTTCACCTGACTGTTTCCGCCTACCTCTACCACGATTCGCCCACCTCGGCAAAAAACAATCGTGTTATATCCTTTCCTGACAGCTGGTAGATTGTCCACTTCACGCAGATTACCAAGGTAAATCACATCGTCGTCAAAGCCAGCTATCACCTTATTATAATTCATACATCCTGAAATTTGGGTGCAAAATTAGACATAATTTTCCAAATTCCGACGTTCTATTTGTCCACAAATATATCTTTTTTGAGATTTATGCCTTATTTAGACTGTTTTTCAGAGTACAAATGGTATAAATGTAAGTCCTGCGTGGCGAAATTGCGACATCGAAGTCATAATCGTCCGTGATGACGTCCTTCAGATTATTGTCGATGCCAGTACCGGCCAGCTTGAGGGCTGCTTCCTTCATCGTCCAGAACCGGATAAAGGCCTCGGCTGCGTTGGGAGCATTTTCTATCTGCCGCTGTTCAGCCTCGTTCATCGTGTAGTGTACCAGCGAGTCCTTGAACTCCCTGACTGCTTCCACGTCGATGCCCACGGGTGCGTCGCTCACCACGCAGGCCACGGCTTCCCGGCAGTGGCTCAGGTTAAAGAAAATCTCCGGATGTCCTATGATAGAGGGCTTGCCGTGTTCATTATACTCGAAAAGAGGATTCTCCATGATGCCGTATTCTTCGCGTAACAGCTGTTTGAGCAACTGATAGGCCAGCACACAAGTACGCTGCCCCAGTTCATACTTGAACTTCAGGGCCTGTTCCCGTCGCTGCTCCGAGATCTCTGCCAAAGCAACTTCGAGATCAAATCCATAAATATCCTCATTGATTAGTACCTTCATCACTCAATCCCCACTTCCGGCATCGGTATCTTACGGTTAGGATTCTCCTTCGCACCCAGGTCGACAAGTTCACGCCCTTTCTGCGCCACACTCTGTCGCCCCGTAATCAGTTTGTTGTTGGCATTGTCGTAGGCCTCAACGGTCTTGTGCAGCTTCTCGCCGAGGTCGTTGTAACGCTTCACGAAGTCACCCAGACGGTCAAGCAACTGTTCTGCCAGTCCGAACACCTTCTCCTGATTCTCTGCCTGCTGGTTCTGCACCCAGGCAATATGTATCATGTGGAGGATACCTAACAGGTTCTGCTCGCCAGTCACGAACACCTTCTTCTCGAAAGCCTCACGCCAGAGGGTGGGATCATTGGCCAGTGCCAGTTGCAGCGACGACTCAAAGGGCACGAACAT
Source organism: Prevotella sp. UBA2444 (assembly GCA_002342665.1). GTDB lineage: Bacteria > Bacteroidota > Bacteroidia > Bacteroidales > Bacteroidaceae > Prevotella. Next base: position 30,763 of record DDQK01000028.1, on the reverse strand, counting down.
GATGACGAAATCCACGGCATCCCTTCCGTTCTGGATATATTTCGAATAGTCCTTACGGGCCAGTTCGTTCACGTGCTGACGCACACTGCGGATATGGTCCTGCAGATAGTGTTCCTTCTCTTCAGGTGTCTTGGCATTGACATATTTCTCATAGGCCACCAGCGACACCTTCGAGTCTACGATGGCGTCCTGCCCCTGCGGGTAGTGCAGGATGACGTCGGGCTGCATCTCGCGCCCCGTATCATCATTCTTCAGCGGACGTCCCAGCTCATCCCGCAGACGGGCCTGCACCTCGTAGTGGATGCCCTCGGTGAGCCCCTGCGAGGTCAGCAGGTCGCCGAGGATGATCTCGCCCATATTGCCCGCCACCTTATTGTCGCGGCGCAGCACGTTGGTAAGGCCTTCCGCCTTCTCTCCGAGCTGCTGCGTCTGTTGCATCATCAGCAACATCTGTTCACGGAAGGAGGCGGAATGTGCTGCCGACTCCTTCTGCGTGTCGCTGATGGCCTGCTGCATTCGGGCGATGGCCTCCTTCAGTGGCTGGGTGATACCCGTGAGCGACTCCGCGTTCTGTTCCTTCAGTTTCGAGGCACTCCCCTCGAGGATGCTCTGGGCCACATTGGCAAACTGCTCCTTCATCAGCTTCTCGTTCTCCTCGCGCTGTTGCCTTATCATCTCCAGTTCCCTGGCCTGCGCTTTCACCTCGGCGTGCAGTGTCATCAGCTCGTCGTTCTTAGCCTTGGTGTCTGCCTCCAGATGCTGCACCCTGCTGTTGGCTGCATTGAGCATCTCCTGCCGCGCTGCCAGTTCAATATCTTTCTTACCAGAGGCGATGTGGAGGGCATCCATCCGCTTGTCCATCACCACATAGAGCACAACTGCCCCTATGGCTAAACCTAATATAATATAGAGGAAACTCATAATTTTTCGAAATTTGTTGCAAAGTTACGAAATAATTTGTATCTTTGCACACAAATCAGTCACTTTTTTATCAACCACTAAAAACAATTAGGATTATGGATTACAAGATTATTGACATCGAAGGAGTAGGCGACGCTTATGCTGAGAAGCTGGTTGCCGCAGGTATTGAGAAGGTGAGCGAGCTGCTCGAGAAGTGTGCCGCCCCCAAGGGCCGCAAGGAGTTGGCAGAGACCACGGGCATCAGCGAAAAGCTCATTCTCCGCTGGACCAACCACGCCGACCTGTTCCGCATCAACGGCGTAGGTCCCCAGTTTGCCGAGTTGCTCGAGAAGGCTGGCGTCGACACCGTCAAAGAGTTCCGCCACCGCGTGGCAGAGAACCTGCAGCCGAAGCTCGCAGAGATTAATGAGCAGTTCCACATCTGCGGTCGCACTCCCGCTGTCAGCGAGGTGCAGAAGATGATCGACCAGGCCAAGGAACTGGAACCCAAGATGACATACTAATCAGAAGAGCCTCGCCCACGAGCGGGGCTCTTTCAACTTATGAAAAAATTTCTACCTCCCATATCCCTTCGCACCTTCTCGTGCATCGTCAGCATAGCAACGCTCGTGCTGTACAACATCCCCTTCTTCGGCTATGTGGTCGACAACACCGGTGACAATCTCGGCGAACAGATCCTGCTGATAGCGTCGCTGGGAGTCATCATGCTGGCAGTCAATTTCATGATGACCTATCTCGTGGTCTGGCTGATGCGGATGGCAGGGCGCATCCTGCTGGCCATCCTCGCCCTTATCAATGCCACGGCGGTCTATTTCATCGTCACCTACAGCGTCATCATTGATGCCACCACCGTCGCCAACGTCTTCAATACCCGCTACTCAGAGGCATCGGGATTCTTCAGTTGGCCACTGTGGCTCACCATATTGATCATCGGTGTGCTACCAGCACTATTCTGCCTGCGCCAACCTGTCGTCGTGGGCAAGGCGAAGCAACTGCTCATCAACTGTGGGAGTGCGCTGGCCGCTATCCTCGTCGTAGCAGGACTGAATATCAACCAGACGCTCTGGATCGGACAGCACGACACCGAACTCGGCGGGCTGCTACAGCCCTGGTCATACATAGTGAACACATGCCGTCTGGCCAGTTTCGAAATGGAAGAAAAGACAGAGGCTATCCCCCTGCCCGACGGCACCATCACCAACCATGAGAAGACCGTCGTAGTGCTCGTCATCGGAGAGTCGGCCAGAAAGGCCAATTTCTATCTCTATGGCTATTACCGCCAGACCAATCCCCTACTTGCGAAACAGCAGAACCTGAAGGTATTTCAGGCCAAGTCGTGCGCCACCTACACCACAGCAGGCACTAAGGCCATCCTCGAGCCCAAGAATACCGACGAACTCTATGAGATTCTGCCCAACTACGCCTTCAGGACAGGCGTCGACGTGTCGTGGCGCAGCTCCAATTGGGGAGAACCGACCATACACATCGACGAGTATCTCACCAACGAGCAGCTCGGCCAGCAGTTCCCCGACGAGAACCCCTACCACGACGCCATCTTGTTGAGAGGCCTCCGCGAGCGCATCGAGTCGAGCCCGAAGGACAAGGTACTCATCTGTCTGCATACCAGCACCAGCCACGGTCCCAACTATGCCGTCAAGTACCCTAAGGCCTTCGAGCACTTCAAGCCTGTGGCGCAAAATGTGGAGGAGAGTCAGAAGGATGTCCGCAAGCTCGTCAATGCCTACGACAACTCCATCCTCTATACCGACTTCCTGCTCGACAGTCTCATCAACACCCTTCGCGACATGAAAGACTGGAAGAGTGCCATGATCTTCATCTCCGACCATGGCGAGTCGTTGGGCGAGGACAAAATCTTCATGCACGGTCTCCCGATGCGCCTGGCCCCGAAGGAGCAGTACGAGATACCGTTCCTTGTGTGGATTTCACCGGGTTTCAGGCAGTACAAGCCTCAGCTGCCTGCGGTTCTCGATCAGCACTACGTATTCCACTCCGTACTCAACCTGCTGTCCATCCAGTCGCCTGCCTACAACGGGAATTTAGATATCTTCAAGAATGAGTAAAGGCCATAACGCCACATTACCCACGACAAAAAGCGAACCCCATGAGGAGGGTTCGCTTTTCGTTATTGCTAAGGCGGGTCTTTTCTACTCTGCCACCAGGCGGACTGCCATGCAGTAGAGAACGCTATTGCCCCACTTCTCGATATCGAAGGTGCCGTCGGTCTTGACGCGGATGTGGCAGTTGTCGGAGGTCATGTACTCCATCTGGTCTGTCGGGTTGAGGTATTTGTACTCGTCATGCTTTTTCTCAGACACCCAGAATGGATTGCTGCAGTCCACCTCTTTTACAGTCTTCCAATTGTACCAGCCGCGAGCGATGGCATTGTAGCCGGACTGCTTGCTGTTGAAGAGGCGCTTGCCTGGAGTCTTGTAGTTGCCCGAGGAGAGCAGGTTCTTCACTGCCTGATAGTCCTTGCTGTTGGCCACCTTCCATCCCATGGGGATGTTGTTGCCGTTTGCGGCCTGCAGGTTGGTGTAGTAGGAGCACAGGGTGTAGTTGGTTATCTGCGGCTTGTTATTGTCCTCGTCCGTCAGGTACTTCTTGTGGCAGTCGCCCTTGATCTCGGCGGCGTAGTCCATGCGTGTCCAGAGCTTGGTGCCGATCTTCACCAGCGGGTAGCTGTACTTTACGTCGCGCCAGCCTGTTTCCTTAGTATTGCTCATTTCTATACTTAGCCCAGAGTAGCGGATGGCGCCTTCCAGTTTCTTATCTCTCACCTTAGAATCGATGATCTCTGACAGTTCTACCATGTTCTTGTTATACTGCTTCGTGAATATCTTGTTGTCGCGAACGTAGACTGTGTCTATTGAGCCCTTCTGTGCGCCGTCGATACGGGTGAAGGTGGGCGTGCCGTTATCATTCCAGCTGACGTACATCGGAGCGTAGTCTGCGCTGCCGGTGAAGAGACCGTTGGTATAGGCTGCCTTTCCGTCGATCACTGGGTAAACCACTGTTACGCGTCCGTTGGGGTCGAGGTCGGGGATGTACTCGTTGCAGATCTGTGCTACTACCTTGTTGTGCACGTACGCTTCACTCACCAGGGTGATAGGGGTGTTGTATTTGTCTTCGAATGCGGGGATAGCGAACTTGGCCATCTCGCCGGTCTTCACTACGTTGGTAGTAGGGTTCATCTCGTACTCGGCCATGCCGCTCTCGATGTACTCGCGGAGCTTCTGCTGGCGCTCAGGATACTTGCTGTCTACCAGTTCCCAGATGGGGATGGTCTTGAAGGTGTAGTGACCGTTGGTGCCTACCACCACCATGTTCGATGCGCCGTTGTCGTCCATCTTCAGTGACTTGAGCCAGTTGCTCACGTTCTCGTTGTTGTCGGCTGCGTTTATGGCCAGTGCTGCATCCAATGACCCTCCTAATGCGCTGACGCGGATGCTGCCCTTCTCGTCGGTCATCTGGTGGCTCTTCTTCTGCTCGGCACTCATCTTGGCGTCAGCCTCCACGAAAGTGTTCTTATAGCTGGCGTTAGCCCAGAGCTTCATGTCTTCCTTCGATGATACGAACTTCTTGTCTACTGTGATGGCGTAGCGCAGGCGGCCTCCGAGTGGAGCCTCCAGCAGCAGGTGGGTGCCGTAGGCCTTGATTACCTTCAGGAAGTTGGCTGGGTCGGTGCTGCCGTTGCCGTCGATGGCGCTCATGGCGTCGTCGGTCATATACTTGCGGGCATTCAGCTCGTTGATACCGTCAAGGTAGGTGCTTGTCACGGCGGCGTCAACCACGCCCAGTGCAAAGTAGCTCTCGTTCTTGGTCACGTCCTCGTGGCTGAACGATGCGCCTGCCTCGGCCTTGAAGCCTGCGAATGAGCCCTTGATGGACGCTGATGTCTCCAGACTGCGTGCCACCTCGTCGATGGTGCTACCCGTATGGGTGGTGATGCGCAGGTCGGTGTTGACGCCCTTCGTGCAGCGTCCCTGTCCTACGCCCGATGTCCTCACCTTCTCTATGGCGATGATGGGGCTGTGCGACACGGCGTCGAGTCCGGGCTGCATGTTGATGTTGTAGCCGTATCCTACACCGTAGACGATGTCACCCACGAGCACGGGGGCACCGGCACCATTACCACGGGTCATCCCGGCGTTGTCGAGGTTGCACTTCTGACTGAGCTGGATGGTCTGGCTGTTGGCGGGATTCGCCATGTCGGTGATGACCATCTCGGCGGCGTTGCGCTCGTCGGTCCAGTTGTCGAGCACGCAGAGCTTAATGGTCTGCGGTCCAACGCCCTCGGCGGGTAGCGCGTAGCAGAAGTGGCGGTTGTCGTCGGAGAAGCGGAAGTCCACCTTCCAGGCGCCCTCGTTCTGGATCTCCACGGGCACGGTGTAGCTGTGCTGCTCCAAGTTCATCAGGTCGCTGCCGGCGACGGCTGTCTCCGTGGCGGCGGTACCAAACTCGTTCAGGTCATCGCTGCAAGCGGTCATACCCATTCCGAATGTTCCTGCGGTCAGGATGCTCATGAGCATCGTCTTAACCAGATTCTTCTTTGTCTTCATAATCGTAAGAATTTAAATTGTTTATACTATTGTTTATTTTATCTTTGTTTGTTGTCTCAGGAAGGTTGTTCGTTCCTTTTGACACTGCAAAATTAGAGTGAAAAACAATGCAAAACAAGAAATCCCACGATTTTCGTTCCCGTTAGTAGCGTCTGAGAAGAGAAAAAGCGTCAGCCTCGGGGAGGTCTTGACAAATGTGACGCGTCGAGGCCGTCTTCTCCCCGCCATCAGGCATAAAAGACTATCCGGGCACGGCCGCTACCCGATTGGTAACGCCGTGCCCGGAGCACTTAGTGACGATCAGTGGCCCTGGCCTCTGAATGGCCTGGCGACTGCTTAGTTAAGAGGAATCTTGTAGCCGACGGTCAGCATGATGACGCTGTTGCGGCCAGAGCTGGCTCCTTTGACGATTTTGGAGACACCGATGTTATAGCGGGCATCGATGATGAAATTGCTGAACTCGTAAGAAAGGCCGACGGGGATGGAGAAATCCACCTTGTTGCAGATGTCCTTGATGTCCTCATCTTCGTCCTTTGCCCTGGTCATGAAACCAACCTGGGGACCGGCCTTGATGGCGAGGCCCTTGGTGACATAGACGTTGGCCAGCAGGGGAACGTTGATGTAGTCCATTTTGCCATCGCCGCCTATGTCGTTCTTGGCACCCTGCATGGTGTAGAGTGCGCCTAAGGTCAGGGCGAAGTTGTCACTGAAATCATAGCCGAGGTCGAAACCGCCGACGAAGCCGAACTTCATCTTGTTGTCAGAGTTGCCGGTAACGGTGGCCAGCGTTCCACCGACCATAGGCTTGAGAAAGAACTGGCCCGGGTTCTGTGCCCTGACACTTGCGATAGCCATTAAGGCGGCTACTGCCATCAGAAATAACTTTTTCATTTTCGTTTTCTTTATTCTATACTTTTATTATTTGACGGCGCGAAATTAGACATTATTTTCGACTCCTTGACGTTTTTTCAGTTAAATAATGCTATCTCCTGCCAAAAACTTAACATATATTACTTTTCCCGTGACTGGCTGTCGCATGGGGCGTGCCTATTTCCAATGAGTCCTGACCCACTCGAACCAGCCATTCTTGTCCATCTGCTCACACATCTTGCCGATACGCTCCACCTGATAGTCGTAGCTGGCGTGGTGGCCTTCCTGCTTGGGGCTGAGCTGGTGGCTCTTGATCTGCTCGCAGATGCCTTCGAACTGAAGTATCTCGACTCTCTTCACGTCGGGCAGATAGTTGCGGCTGTAAGCGAGGGGCTGGTCCATGCCTTTCAGCTTCACGTGGACAATGACGTTCACTTCCAGGCCGGGAATAGCATTCTCACCCCATTCTGACAGGCACACGGGCTCAATGCCATACGATGGTCTTGCGTCAAATGAACTCCGATAGCAACATCCGGCAATTTTCAGTTTACCGTCATTGCGGCTCCATACATCAAGAGGATATTTCAGATTACTAAAGTAGGAGTTGTCTCTCTGGCTGCTGAAGCACATGAAATCATAGAAAGGGGCAAACTCTTCAGTAAATGCGCCATATTCTGCAAGGTCATCGCCAACGCGCAGGTGAAGACTACCATCAATTCCAATAACTGTATGCCTGCGTGACAACTCGAATGCATTACGATATTTGTCGGTGCCCGTCATTTCGTTCTGGGGTGTAGCAATACAGGTGGCATCTACCTGCATCCACTCCACTTCGCTCTCGGGGAACACGTTGGGGTTCAGCTGCACCTCAATACTGCTCGGATCAAAGAAATAGATGGGGGCACCAGCTGATGTGGAGTTTGAAAGGGTATTTAAAACAATAAGGTCGGTAAATTGATACACAATGGGGTGGCTCTTGATGTTCCACACGCCTTCAGCGAAACTGGGGCAGTGCTTGCGGTCGAAACTGGTCAGACTGATGGTATAACTGGGGACTCCCATGGTGACTTCGTTGTTCTGGATGAAGCCTTCGGTATTGATGGTGCCGCTCATGCCGAGGCTGACTTCGGCCTCGAACGGCTGGGCGGCAGCGCCGCCACCGAGCCCGGCGATGCTATTGCCGCAGCCTACAACGCCTGCCAGTCCGCTGAATCCTGCGGCAGGATTGCCTGTCACGAATCCGGCGATACCGCTGGCGAAATTGAGTCCGGCCTGCAGGCCCGAGAGGATACCCTTGGCGATGCTGCTGCTCTTCGATTTGCTGCCCGAATCCTTGATGGCCTGCTTGATGCTGCCGTCGATGTTGGCCGACATGGTGCTGTAGAGCGAGATGTGCTGCAGGGTCCATGAGAGCATCTCCAGTTTGATGTTCTGTTTCGACAGGTCGGTGTCAGGCCGGTAGAGCGACAGGTCAATGTCGAATGCCCACCAGCCTTCTCTCGGTATGATCTGCCCGTCGGAGTTGTCGGGCAGCTCGCACCAGGGCGACACATAGTCTATCATGACGTTAGTTGCCGTCTGGGCGATGGCGCTCCTATCCTTGATGGTGGCTGTGGACGGCAGGGCGTAGCCCCAGAGGGAATGCAGGGCGATTTCGTTGCCTAACGACACCTTCCACGCGTGGTCGTTGCCCACCTGTGTCATTTTGGGCATATAGTAGAATACGCGCAGGGTACCCGTATATTTATTGTAGAGGAAGAAGTAGTTGAGGTTGGTGGTGGTGCGGCTGCCGCAGAGGTTGTATACCCACTCCCATCCGTTCTCGGGGGTGATGTTGTCGCAGAAGCCGTCGGGCAGGTTGGTGACGGAGTTCCGCCAGGGCATGTTCACCTTCGTGTAGCCAGGCAGTCCGTTGGCATCTGTGATGGCACCCACGCCGTCGTAGATGTAGATGGCTCCCTGATTTCGCCAGTTTTCGGGTGTGAAGTCCTTGGCGTTGATGTTTTCACTGTCGTCATCAGCATCGGCTCCACCTGCAGCCCGATGATACATACCATTCAGCCAGCCCGTCATGGTGTCATCGGCCAGTTCCATCTGGAAGGTAGCCTCCCCGTCGCTGCAGCTGACAGTGCCGTCGGCATAGCTGAGCGACCACTGTCCGAAGTATTCGGCGCACACGTCACTGGTATTGTCCTGGTCGAAACTGAGGATGATGCGTCCATCCGCCGTGGTGGTGTACGTCAGGGGTGAGAGACCCTGAGCGTCCAGTCCGCCCATCATGTAGATAGGCTCGCTCTGCTCGTTGTTGAACCACATGGCGCAGGCATATCCCGTACCGTCGGCACGAAGCAGGAGCGAACGGATGATGCGGTTGTATTTGACTTGGTCAACGCCGTTGCCCAGGTTCCAGTTCATACCGTCTGGCAGGACACCCTCGGTATCGGTCTTGTTGTACCACAGCCCCACGATTTTCTCGCCCAGCGCATTCTGCGGCGCGGGGTTGTCGAAGTTGTCGCCGGTGCAGGATGCCAGGCCCAGTATCATGACTACGACCAGCATCAGTGATTGGAAATTCATTGTTTTCATAACTGTTCTATTCTATACTTGTTGTTGATGGTGCAAAATTAGCAAAAAAATCACCACGAACCAAGAAATCCCACGATTTTCTCTCTAAATGATAGCGTCCAAGAATAGAAAAAGCGTCAGCCTCGGGGAGGTCTTGACAAATGTGACGCGTCAAGGCCGTCTTCTCCCCGCCATCAGGCATAAAACACACTCCGGGCGCGGCCGCTACCCGATTGGTAACGCCGTGCCCGGAGCCATTTTGTGACGATTATTCAGCTTGAACTCTGAATACCTGACGGTTACCTATTAAGAGGGATCTTGTAGCCGACGGTCAGCATAATGACGCTATTGCGCTGAGAGACGGTAGACGCTTCACTCTTGAAAATCTTGGAGATACCGATGTTGTAGCGGGCATCGATAATGAAATCGCTGAACTCGTAGGAGAGGCCGACGGGAATGGAGAAGTCCACCTTGTTGCACAAATCCTTGATGTCTCCATCGTTGAGCTTGGCCCTGGTCATGAAACCAACCTGGGGACCGGCCTTGATAGCGAGACCCTTGGTGACATAGACGTTAGCCAGCAGGGGTACGTTGATGTAGTCTAAGTTGCCCTTGTCGTCATTCTTCTTGGCACCCTGCATGGTGTAGAGTGCGCCTAAGGTGAGGGCGAAGTTCTCACTGAAATCATAGCCGAGGTCGAAACCGCCGACGAAGCCGAACTTCATCTTGTTGTCAGAGTCGCCAGTAGTGGTGGCCAGCGTTCCACCGACCATGGGCTTGAGATAGAACTCACCAGGATTCTGTGCCTTGACACTTGTGATAGCCATTAAGGCGGCTATAGCCATCAGAAATAACTTTTTCATCTTTTCTTTTCGTTTAATTATACTTATATTCTTTTTTCGTTTGACGGTGCAAAGTTACAGATAAAAACTGATTGCGCCAAAAAAAACGGCAGAAATGTGTCAACTTGCTTTTCAATGACAGGAAGAGTTTATTCGTCGCGAGTGAAGAGCAGACGGTACTCCACGGGCGTCATGCCGATGACCTCCTGGAGGCGGCGCTGCAGGGTGCGTATCTTGCCCAGCCCGCTCTCCTCGGCGATGGCGGCGATGCTGTAGTGGGGCTTTTCGCGCAGCAGGCGCATGGCCTCCATGGTGCGCAAGTTGTCAAGATAAGCCTCAGGGGTGCGATACATCGACCGATTGCGGAAGAGGTGTTCCACCCGAACCTGGCTGACACCCAAGAGCTCAGCCAGCTGCTGGGTGCCGAAGTCGGCATCGAGATGGGCACGGCTCTCCTCGAGTTTCAGTTCGATGAGGGCCAGCAGCTGGGCGTCGTCCTGCAGGTCGGCATTGCGCTGTCGCTTAGCGTTGCCCTCCATCAGTTCGCGGGCCACCTCGGCACGGCGGCGCTGCTCCACGTCCTCCTCCAGCTGTTCGCTCAGGGCGAGGTTGCGGTTCATCAGGCGGATGAACTGGTCCTTAAACTCCTCTACCTGGCGCCTGAGGTCAGCGTTCTCTGCCTGCAAGCGCTCGTTGTCGGCCTGAAGCCGGCGTACTTCCTCATCAGTCATTTCTGCGTATCTCAAAGAGTTGTGTAAATCCAGTCTCTACAAACACGTCGTACATCTCGTCGTTGAGTCCAGTGATAATGGTGCGGCTGCCTTTGCTGCGGGCATTCTTCAGTACGGCCAGGAACAGGCGCAGTCCGCTACTGCAGATGTAAGTGAGCTGGCTGCAGTCGAGAACGATATCGTGGCCCTCACAATTGTCGAGTGCCTGGATGTCTTTCTTCACCTGTGCGGTGGCAGCGGTGTCGAGACGACCCTCGAAGGCCATCACGTAGTTCTGTTCTTCTTCTCTGAATGTTGTAGTCATAATGCTTATATCTTAGATAATATTGAAATTTCTTATCCACAGTTCAGCCTCTTCACCATCGTGAGCACATTCATGTCATCCCGCCGCTCATAACTGAGGCTGTCGGTGTAGCGGCGTATCAGATGGATGCCCAGTCCGCCGATTGGGCGGTCGTCGGCATCGAGACTGGTGTCAACAGGCTCAACTGCCGTAGGGTCGAAAGGCTGTCCCCAGTCGCTGATGGTCAGCACGAGCTTGCCGTCAGCTACCGAAGCATCAATGCGTACCTCGCCAGGGCTGTCTGCCGGGTAGGCGTAGTTCATCACGTTGACCACGGCTTCCTCTACGGCGATGTTCAGTTTGGTGGATGTGGCAGCATCAAAGCCTGCCTGCTCGCACACCATCTCCATCCACTCGCCCAGTCGCTCCGTCTGGCTGGTGTCACAGGCGAGGGTCAATGAAGATTGAACATTGAACATTGAACATTCTTGCGTCCCTTCGGTAGCAAGCGAGCAGAGCTCGAGCGGAACATTGGAGACTGAACATTTGCCATTATAGCGGAGGGCGAGCATGGTGAGGTCGTCGCTCTGCTCAATATTGCCTACGAACTCATGTACGCTGCGCTCCATATTTTCTATCAGCTGACGTGGGGCATCGAAGTTTCTCTCCAATATCAGCCTCATGTTGCTGGCGCCAAACAGGTGCTGGCGGCTATTCTCTGCCTCGGTCAGTCCATCGGTATAAATGAAGAGCATGCTACCAGGGGCGAGAATCGTTGTCTGGGCCGTGAATATCCAGTAGGGCATAGCCCCCACGGGCAGGTTATGGTCTACGGGCAGCGGCTGAGCATCGAGGAACGGCTGCTTATGGCCTGCGTTGCAGAACTGTAGCCGCCCGGTGCTGAGGTCGAGTATGCCCACGAAGAGCGTAATAAACGACTCCAGGTCGTTGTGTCCTGCTATGCTTTCGTTCATGTGGGTGACGATACGCTCGGGCTCCGTCTCGCTCTCTGCCATCAGACGGAAGGCACTGAAAGCCATCGTCATCACCAAGGCGGCAGGCACACCCTTGCCCGACACGTCGCCGATGCAGAAGTAGAGCCGCCCGTCGCGCTCAAAGTAGTCGTAGAAATCGCCTCCCACAGCCTTGGCTGGAGTCAGCGAAGCATAGAGGGAATAGGGGGTGAGATTTGAGGATTCTTGCGTCCCTTTGGTAGCAAGCGAGCGGGGCTCGAGCGGAGAATTGAGACTTGGCAGGATGGCCATCTGGATATGACGTGCCACGGCGAGCTCACTCTCGATGGATGCTTTCTCGGCAGTGGTGGCCTTGAGGTCGTCGATATAACGGGTGAGTGACTGCTGCATGTTGCTGAAGGAGTCGCGCAGCAACCGTATCTCATCGTTGCGATGCAGGTTGTCGGGCAGGGCGGCATTGAAGTTTCCCTTAGCCACCTCGTCGGCACTCTTGGCCAACGTCTTGAGGGGTTTGGTGGCGCGCCAGATGCTGATACGGCAGACTATGGAGACAGCCATCAGTCCCAGGGCCATGGCCAGGAGCATCAGCAGGGCGAAGGCAATGTTGGTCTCCCAGATCATCTGCCTGGGTACCACGAACCCCAGTGTCCACCCTGTATGGGCTAAGTTCTTGTAGAACACATACACCTCCTGCCCGTCGAGCTTCGTCTGCTCGTAGCCTTCCTGTTGGGCCTTGATGCCGAAGGCCTTGAATCTGTCGCGCAGCAGCAGCGACTTGTCGGGATGAGCGATATAGGTGCCAGTGCTGCCCACAATGAAGCTGTAAGCCCGCTGAGGACTATACTTGCTCAACCGGATGCGCTTGGTGTTGGTCTCGTCCATCTGGAGCATCCGCTGGTGAAGCCAGTCGAGGGACACGTCGGCACCGAAGACGCCGATCTTGCGGCCCGAGGCATCGCGAAGGGGAACGGCGAAGGTGCAGAGCAGAAGGTTCGACCCCGTGTCGTCGCGATAGGGCTCTGACCAGTAGCCGCCAGCGCTCTCCATTGCCCGATGATACCACTCGCGATTGAGATAGTCATGGGCTGCAGAGCCTGCCTGAACGTGCACGATGGAGTCGCCTTGCCTGACGGCATAGGGCTCGTACCAGCGACCTTTCTCGGGATAGTAGTCTGCCTCGAAGGCGCAGAAGAAGCCTGCAATATGCGGGTGGCAGTTCAGCTCGTACTCCAAGGCGTCGTACACCCCCTCCGGCGAGGTCACCGCCTGCTGCATGTGGCGGATACTGCTCTGGGTAGAGAGTTGCACGCCATAGAGTTCCTTCTCCACGATCTCGCTCTCCGTATCCATGATGCAATAGAACATACTGCGGTTCATGTCGCGGGTCAGCGAGGTGGCCAGATAGTAGAGTCCGGCAAAGATGACTGCCAGCGTCAGCGTCAGAACGATGATGATTCGCTTCGTCAGCCGTTTGGAGAAGGAGCGGAACTTATTGCTCATCAGGTTATAGCAGGATGTCGCCTACTCAGTAGGCTTGTCGTAGGCATGCAGGGGATAGTCGGTGGTGAAGTGCAGGCCTCGGCACTCCTTGCGCTCCAGGGCCCAACGGGTGATGAGGTAGCCCACGTTGATCATATTACGCAATTCGCAGATGTCGCGCGAGGCCTTCACCCGCTTGAAGAGGCGTTCTGTCTCCTCGTAGAGCATGTCGAGGCGGTCCCAGGCCCGGTGCAGACGGAGATCGGAGCGTACGATGCCCACATAGTTGGACATGATCTGATTGACCTCCTTCACCGACTGCGTGATGAGCACCTTCTCCTCGTTGGTCATCGTGCCCTCGTCGTTCCATTCGGGTACCTTGTCGTTGAAGTCGTAGAGGTCCACCGACTGCAGCGAGTCCCTGGCAGCAGCGTCGGCATAGACCACGGCCTCGATAAGTGAGTTGGAAGCCAGGCGGTTGCCGCCATGCAGTCCTGTGCAGGAGCACTCGCCGAGGGCATAAAGGCGATCAATGCTCGACTGTCCGTTGAGGTCGACCTTGATGCCGCCGCACATATAGTGGGCTGCAGGGCGCACGGGAATATAGTCTGAGGTGATGTCGATACCTATCGACAGACATTTCTGGTAGATATTGGGGAAGTGATGGCGCGTCTCCTCCGGGGCCTTATGGGTGACGTCGAGGCACACGTGGTCGAGGCCATGGATCTTCATCTCCTTATCGATGGCACGGGCCACAATGTCGCGGGGCGCCAGTGAGAGCCGTTCGTCATATTTCTCCATGAATGTCTCGCCGTTGGGCAGTTTCAGGATGCCGCCATAGCCACGCATGGCCTCCGTGATGAGGTAGGCTGGATGTGTCTCCTTGGGATTATGAAGCACCGTGGGGTGGAACTGCACGAATTCCATATCTGCCACGGTAGCCTTGGCACGGTAGGCCATGGCGATGCCATCGCCTGTAGCGATGACGGGATTCGAGGTGGTCAGGTAGACAGCCCCGCAACCACCAGTGCAGAGCACCGTGATCTTCGAGAGGTAGGTGTCCACCTTCTCCTGCGGATTGAGCACATAGGCCCCATAGCAGTGGATATGTGGAGAGCGACGGGTGACTCGCACGCCGAGATGGTGCTGGGTGATGATCTCAACGGCAAAGTGATTCTCCTTGATGTCGATGTCGGGGCAGGCACGCACGGCCTCCATCAGGCCCCGCTGTATCTCTGCGCCCGTATCATCGGCATGGTGCAGGATACGGAACTCAGAGTGGCCTCCCTCACGGTGGAGGTCGAAGTCACCCTTCTCGTTCTTGTCGAAGTTGACTCCCCACTCCACCAGCTGGCGAATCTGCTCCGGTGCCTGGCGCACCACCTGCTCCACAGCCTGGCGATCGCTGATGTAATCGCCCGCAATCATCGTGTCCTCGATGTGCTTGTCGAAGTTGTCCAACTCCAGGTTTGTCACACTGGCCACACCTCCCTGCGCAAACGAGGTGTTCGCCTCGTCGAGGGAAGTCTTACAGATCAGACACACACGACCTTTCTTCTCACGTGCCACCTTCAGGGCATAGCTCATACCGGCCACACCAGCACCGATAACGAGGAAATCATACTTGTAAACCATGATGAAATCAATTTTATGCTGCAAAGGTACAAAATAATTCATAATTCATAATTCATAATTCGTAATTATTTTATAATTTTGCAGCAAAATTATGAAGAAATTATTGATTTTATCCTTTATACTAGTGCTGGCAGCAGGGCTGCAGGCACAGACTGAAGCAGAACTGATGTCGCTGCTCAAGCCCGTAGGCACGACACAGACTGACACCGTGTCGTTCGACTCACTGATGTACAGCCAGAACATCGACGCCAAGCCCTGGCCGCAAGACCTGCAGGGACGACTGGACCTGCTGATGAACGAGCCACTGCTGAAAAGGACACAACTGGGACTGCAGGTCTATGACCTGACGGCCGACTCCGTCATCTACCGTCAGGGCGACCTTCAGACGCTGCGCCCTGCCTCCACGATGAAACTGGTGACAGCCATCACCGCACTCGACAGACTTGGGCCAGGATACCAGTTCCGTACATCCCTATACTATACTGGTCAGGTGAGCAACCGCACGCTGACAGGCAACCTCTACTGCGTGGGCGGCATGGACCCACAGTTTGAGAAAGAGGACATGCAGGTCTTTGCCGAGAGTCTGCGAAAACTGAACATCGACACCATCCGCGGACAACTGGTAGCCGACGTGTCGATGAAAGACGAGACACGCCTGGGCGAAGGCTGGTGCTGGGATGACGACAATCCCGAGCTGTCACCACTGCTCTTCGACAGGAAAGACCGTTTCCTGGAACGATTCAACCAGGAACTGCGCACGGCAGGCTTCCACGTGGAGGCCCCCTTCACGGAAGGCTCGTTGCCCAATGGTGCGATGATTCTCTGCAGTCGTTTCCATTCGCTGGAGCAGATACTGACGAAGATGATGAAGGAAAGCGATAACCTCTATGCAGAGTCGATGTACTATCAGATAGCAGCACTGGGAGGTGTCAAGAGGGCTTCGGCCGACAAGGCCCGACAATGGGAGCGCAAGCTTGTCAGTAGGATTGGTCTGAACCCTGGCGAATATAAGTTTGCCGACGGCAGCGGACTGTCGCTCTACAACTATGTGACGCCGGAGCTGATGGTGCAGCTGCTGCGCTTCGCCTGGCATAATCCGGACATCTTCACCCGCCTGTACGCCTCGTTGCCGATAGCTGGCGTCGACGGCACGCTGGAGAAACGTATGCAGAAGACCCTCGCCCAGGGGAACGTCAGGGCCAAGACTGGTACGCTCACGGGTATATCGAGCTTGGCAGGCTACTGCACGGCCTCCAACGGCCATACGCTCTGTTTCTGCATCATCAACCAGGGCGTGATGCGCCAGGCCAGCGGACGCAACTTCCAAGATAAGGTGTGCGCGGCACTCTGCATGCCGTAATTATTGAAGATTGAACATTGAAGATTGAAGATTGAACATTGAAGATTGAACATTGAGAGATCGGTTTTAGGAATTATGGAGGAGATACAGATATTTGTTGAGAGAATGATCGAAGCCTGTGGCTTCACGGGCGACACCGTGGGTATCATCACCCACGCAGCGCTCATCGTGATTGTCATCCTGTTGGCAGCTGGAGCTGGTCTGCTGTGCCGCAGACTGATAGTGCCACTGCTGATGAAACTGACCTCGAAGACCGAGGCACGATGGGATGACGTGGTCTTCAACGAGCAGGTGCTGCTGTCGGCATGCAGTATCGTGCCGGCAATAGTGGTCTGGCAGCTGCTGCCCTGGACATTCTTCGACTACCCCGTGATGCAAGAGGTGCTGACACGGCTGACGGCCATCTACATCACCGTGATGACGGTGCGCACCATCATCGTCTTCATCGACTCCTTCAAACAACTGGAGAACGGCAAGCGCACGGCCCGTCAGCAGTATCTCTATTCGCTCTGCGGGGTACTGAAGATTGTGATGATCTTCATTGCTGTCATAGTGGTCATTGCCATCATCATCGACAAAGACCCATCGACGCTCTTTGCCGGACTCGGTGCTGCCTCGGCCATCCTGATGCTGGCCTTCCAAGACACCATCAAGGGTCTCGTGGCCGGCATCCGGCTGACAAACAACGACATGCTACACATCGGCGACTGGATAACCGTGCCTTCAGCAGGTGCCAACGGCCGTGTGGAAGAGATCACGCTGACTATGGTGAAGGTGCGCAATTTCGACAACACCATCATCACCCTCAGTCCTCAGTCGCTGGTGGATGGCTCCTTCCAGAACTGGCTCGGCATGGAGGAAAAAGAGGGGCGCCGCCAAGTGCGAAAGATCTACTTCGATTTCCGTTCGCTGAAGACGGAGCACCCGGAAAAGCCGGATAATCCGGATAATCCGGACAATCCAGAAAAAACAGTCGCCCCGAATCCCCTGCTCCCCACCACCAACATCACCCGCTTCCGACACGACATCGAGCAGTGGCTCCAGCAGAATCCGAAGGTCGCAACCGACAAGACCATCCTTGTCAAGCATAGCGATACCCTCCAGGCCAGCGGCTGTTGCGTGGAGATTGTCTTCTGGCTGAAGGCCAAGGACGCCATCACCTACGAGCACGACACCAGCGACATCATGGAGTATATCTACGCCAAAGCTGCCGACTACGGGCTCAGCATCTACCAACCTAATATCGAAAAATAAATATTGAATTATAATCTATGAATACAGGAGACATTAAGCAAGAACAGATTCTGGTCAGAATCACCGGCCAGGACCGTCCCGGACTCACGGCCTCTATCATGGGCATCCTCGCCAAGTACGATGCACAGATACTCGACATCGGACAGGCAGACATCCACTCCACCCTCTCATTGGGTATCCTTATCCGCATGGACGAGATGAAATCGGGCCTGGCCATGAAGGAACTGCTCTTCAAGGCCACTGAACTGGGCGTAAACATCGGTTTCTCGCCCATCAGCGATGATGAGTATGAGGACTGGGTGGGCCATCAGGGCAAGAACCGCTATATCCTCATGGTGATGGGGCGACAGCTGGAAGCCCGGCAGATTGAGGGGGCTACCCGCATCCTGGCAGACCAGGGACTCAACATCGACTCCATCCTGCGACTGACAGGCCGCAAGAGTATCAAGAACCCCAGCAAGCATACCAGAGCCTGCATACAGTTCTCATTGCGTGGCGAACCCGTCAACCGTCAGGAGATGCAGTCGAAGCTCATGAGACTATCGAGCGAGATGGAGATTGATTTCTCTTTCCAGCTCGACGATATGTTCCGACGGATGCGCCGACTCATCTGCTTCGACATGGACTCAACACTGATACAGACGGAGTGCATCGACGAACTGGCAGAACGCAACGGCGTGGGTGCGGAGGTGAGAGCTATCACCGAGAGTGCCATGCGCGGCGAGATCGACTTCAAGGAGAGTTTTACACGGCGCGTGGCTCTATTGAAGGGGCTCGACGTGAGCGTGATGCAGGACATAGCCGAGCACCTGCCCATCACCGAAGGGGTTGACCGTCTGATGACCATTCTGAAGCGCTGCGGCTATAAGATCGCCATCCTCTCTGGTGGATTCACCTACTTCGGCGAATATTTGCAGCGTCGCTACGGAATCGACTATGTATACGCCAATGAACTGGAGATCGATGAGGACGGCAAGCTCACGGGCCGTTATGTGGGTGAGATTGTCGACGGTCATCGCAAGGCTGAGTTGCTGAAACTCATTGCACAGGTAGAGAAAGTGAATCTGGCTCAGACCATCGCCGTGGGTGATGGTGCCAACGACCTGCCGATGATTTCCGAGGCAGGACTGGGCATCGCCTTCCATGCCAAGCCCCGCGTGGTGGCCAATGCCAAACAGTCGATCAATACCATCGGCCTCGACGGTGTGCTCTATTTCCTCGGTTTCAAGGATTCCTATCTTGGCGAGCAGGGAAAACTGTAGTCTGCTGATGAATTTCGCGCTGACACTGCTACAGTGGTTCAAGGAATACGGTCGTGAGCTCCCCTGGCGGGAGACCCGCGATCCTTATGCCATCTGGCTCTCGGAGATTATCCTACAGCAGACGCAGGTGAAACAGGGGTGGGACTATTGGGTGCGCTTCATGCGGCACTGGCCCACCGTGGAGGCATTAGCCTCAGCCACGGAGGATGAAGTGCTGCGCGAGTGGCAGGGACTGGGCTATTACAGCAGGGCGCGCAACCTTCATTTTGCCGCCCGTCAGATAGTTGCATTAGGGCATTTCCCTGATACCATCACAGAGATACGCAAGCTGAAAGGTGTGGGCGACTATACCGCAGCAGCCATCGGAAGCATGGCCTTCGGGCTGCCTGCCGCTGTCGTCGACGGTAATGTGTATCGCGTGCTGAGTCGTCACTTCGGCATCGAGACACCCATCAACAGCACTGAGGGAAAGAAGGAGTTCGCCACTCTGGCACAGAGCTTGCTGCCACCATCCAATGCCGCAGACTACAACCAAGCCATCATGGACTTCGGTGCCATTCAGTGCACACCACAGTCACCAAGGTGTGTCGTCTGTCCGCTACAGGAGTCGTGCGTCGCCCTGAGAACAGGGAGAACAGACTCCCTGCCTGTCAAGCTCAAGATGCTCAAGGTTAAGGAACGCCACCTTATATATATTTATATACGCAGCCAAGGATTCACTGCTATCCATCAGCGCGGCGAAGGCGATATCTGGCAGGGACTCTGGGAACCTTTGTCGGTTGACAGCCTACAGTTGACTGTTGGCAGTCAACTTCAGGCAGTCGCCAAGGGTGTCAAGCACGTGCTGACGCACCGTATTCTGACGGCAGACTTCTACCTGTGGGAAACAGATGAACGCCCCACCCTGCCTGATGGCTACATCTGGATTCCCGAAGCCGACATCGACAACTACGCCATCCCCCGCCTCGTCGAAAAGTTATTCGCAAAACTATTCACTATTCGCTAATCACTATTCACTATTCGCTAATCACTATTCACTAATCACTATACACTATTCACTATCCTCCACCTGCGTTTTCGGCCAATTCACGAGAAACAGTTTCTCCGTAGCACGGGTGAAGGCAGTGTAGAGCCAGTGGATATAGTCGGGGGTAAGCATGTCATCCGTCATATAGCCCTGATCCAGATAGACATGCGCCCACTGTCCGCCCTGTGCCTTATGGCAGGTGACGGCATAGGCGAACTTTATCTGCAAGGCGTTATAATACTTATCAGTCTTCAGTTTCTTGATGCGCTCTACCTTCAATGGCTCGTCGGCATAGTCCTCCATCACGGCGTTATAGAGCTGTTCCTGCTGCTCACGGGTGAGTGAGGGGGCTTCAGTAGTTATGGAATCAAGGACGACGGTAGCCGTCAGTTCGTAGTTGTCGTAGTCGGGAAACTGCATGGTCACCTCTGCAAAGCGGAAACCATAGAGCTCATGGACATGACGAACCCTCCGCACCACGGCAAGATCGCCATTGGCCAGGAAGGAGACCGAAGGGAGTCTTGTCTCTTCTTTCTCATTCTGAGTCCAATAGTAGTTGTTCTTCACAATCATCAGCTGGTCACCGCGGCAGAGCTCATCTTCACGATCGAGCACGGTGTTGCGGATGCCCTGATTGTAGATGTTCGCCCGTTTGTTGCTACGGGTGATGACGATTGTCTCGTCCATCCCCGCCCAACTGTATGAGGAGGCCAGCGACTCTATCAGTTCATCACCAGGCACCACCCGAATGTCGGCAAAGCCCTTGAGAGAGATCCTTGGCAACTGTGTCATCTCGTCGTGAGTCACCATCTGGCGGATCATCGTGGCATTCCACAGGATGCCCGACTCCTGACTCTGGCGCAGCACCTCGTTGAGGTCGCACTCATACACCGTCATCCCATATCCTCGCAAGACGTCTGCCATAAGCGCCGGGCTTTCCTCTTCACCCACAGGCGGCAACTGTGCCTTATCGCCGATGAGAAGCATCCGACAGTTCTGCCCGCTGTAGACAAACTGCATCAGGTCGTCGAGCAGACAGCCACTGCCGAAGGCGGAGTCGCCGTAGCCCTGATTGGCAATCATCGAAGCCTCATCCACAATAAACAGCGTGTCGCGGTTCAGGTTGTCGTTCAGATTGAAGGCCGAGAGGTCGCCAGCCGACTTCTGCCGGTAGATACGGCGGTGGATGGTATAAGCCTGATGGCCCGCATTCAGTGAGAACACCTTTGCAGCCCGTCCAGTGGGAGCCAACAGGATCATCTTCTGTTTCAGCAGCGCCATAGCCTTGACGATGGCTCCTGCCAGGGTGGTCTTACCTGTTCCTGCGGAACCGCGCAGTATCATCACCACCTCAGACCGCCGGTCTGTCACAAAAGCCGAGAACACGTCGAGTGCGTGTGCCTGTTCTGCCGTCGGAACCAATCCGAAAGCCTGCAATATCCTATATTTCAGTTCGTCACCTATCATTTCTGCTGCAAAGATAATTATTTTTTAGCACAGATGACACGTATTACACGGAATTTTTTGTATCTTTGCACCCGATATGCAGATTACTACCAGGGAAATAAATATTGCATTGGCCATTGTGGCGGCAGGACTATTGGCCGTCTGCATTGCCAGTGTGATGGCAGGAAGTTAAGAGAAGATATGAATAACAAGACGCTGACAATCCGCGTGGGCAAGAACACGCTGTCGTTCTCGATGATAGACAATGCCAATGGGCAGCAGCCTATCGTCTATGAGCCTTATGTGGTGAAAAGCGGCATCTCGATGGCAGCCAACCTGCGAGAGGCCTTCAAGACTTCCGACCTACTGGCCGAGGAGCACAGACGAGCCAGGGTGATGGTCGACTCCAAGGTGCTGATGGTGCCCGTGGAACAGTTCCAGGAGGGTAACGCCAGCACGCTCTACCACCACTCCTTCCCCAAGAGCGAACAGCAGAGCATCGTCTACAACGTGCTGCCCGACCTGAATGCCGTGGCCATCTTCTCCGTCAACAAGGACCTGATGACGGTCATCAACGACCACTACGCCGACGTGCGCCCCATCCACCTGATGGCTCCTGTCTGGCGATACCTGCACCAGCGCAGCTTCACTGGGCACCGTTCGAAACTCTACGGCTATTTCCACGACCGTCAGCTCGACATCTTCTCCTTCCAGCAGCACCGCTTCAAGTTCTGCAACGCCTTCGACACCAGCCGTGCCCACGACTCACTCTATTTCCTGCTCTACGTATGGAAGCAGCTCAACCTGCAACCCCAGCACGACGAGATGCACATCGTGGGCGACATCCCCGACCGTGACTGGCTCACGCAGGAGCTACGCAAGTATCTCCAGAAGGCATACGTCATTAATCCCACCGCAGAGTTCAACCGTGCTCCGGCCACACAGATACAAGGCATGCCCTTCGACCTGATGACACTTTTCACCAAAGGCAGATGAGAATCATTACCGGCATCTACAAGGGGCGACACTTCGACATTCCCCGCACGTTCAAGGCAAGGCCGACCACCGACTTTGCCAAGGAGAATATCTTCAATGTGCTCAACCAGCACATCGACTTTGAAGGTGCCACGGCACTTGACCTCTTCTCCGGCACCGGCAGCATATCACTCGAGCTTGTATCACGAGGATGTGCCCACGTCATCAGCATAGAACAGGATCGCGACCATCACCGGTTCATCACTGAGTGTCTGCGCAAACTGGGCACGAATGTCTGTGTTCCCCTGCGTGGCGATGCCTTCCGCTTCATCAAGGCATGCAAGCAACAGTTCGACTTTATCTTTGCCGACCCTCCCTACACCCTGAAGGAACTGCCGACCATCCCGGACCTGATCCTGTCACACAATCTGCTCAAGGAAAATGGAATCTTCGTCTTTGAACACGGCAAAGACCACGACTTCACACAGCATCCCCATTTCCTCGACCACCGCACCTACGGTAGCGTCAACTTCACCATCTTCACATCAGAGGCGACATCATCCGCACCAGCGACTCCCACAACCGTTTGAGGAATTTGGGATTCATCCGTTCGGGCAGGTCGCTCATAGCGATGCTCTGACGCTCGTCCTCCAGATAGATGTCACGCATCTTGACGGCCATCTCCTCACCATAGAAGAACATGTTCGACTCGAAATTGTTCTCAAAGCTACGGAAGTCGACGTTCGTAGAACCACATGTAGAGATATTGTCATCGCTCACCATCAGTTTCGAGTGCAGGAATCCAGCTGTATAGAACGATACCTTGATGCCAGCCTCCAGCACCTCGCGCAGATAACTCCTACTGGCCCACTCGGCAAACTTGGTATCGCTGCGATAGGGCACCAGCACCCGCACGTCGACACCGGCTGCGGCAGCCGTCTTCATGGCGAAGAGCACGGGTTCGGTTGGCAGGAAATAAGGTGTCTCCATATACACGTAGCGCCTGGCTGAGAGGATGATGCGCACGTAGCCTTGCATAATCTCGGCGTAGGGGGTCACGGGCCCGCTCGTCACCATCTGTGTCACATGAGGGGCAGGATACTTTGCGACATGAGATTGCGAGACGGAGGGATAGTACTTGCGGTTGGATATCAGCGTGCGGTCGCAGAAATACCAGTCGACGAGGAATGCTCGCTGCAAGCCGTAGACACCGCTGCCCGTCACCTGTACCATCGTGTCGCGCCATCTCTCGCGAGCGGTTCCTTGAGCTTCGCCGCTCCGTCCCTTAACATACCGCAAGGCGATATTCATACCGCCCACAAATCCCGTCAGACCGTCGATGATGATCAGCTTGCGGTGATTACGGTAGTTCACCTTACTCGTAAACGAAGGGAACCTCACGGGCAGGAAAGCCACCACCTCGATACCTTCGTCGCGCATCCGTTCAAAGAACCGGTGGTTCACATTCCAGCACCCCACATCGTCGTAGATCAGCTTGACCTCTACCCCCTGACGGGCCTTGTCGATAAGGGCGTCGGCCACCAGATTACCCAACGGGTCGTCCTCGATGATATACATATCGATATGGATATGGTCCTTGGCTTTGGAGATGGCCGAGAGCAAGGCCGGGAAGAAGGCATAGCCATCGGTATAGACTTCGCAGGCACTATCCTTAAAGGGCAGCGAGAAATTCTCGCTGACGAACATGTCTATCAGCTGCCGATGCTCCTCAGGCAGCTGCAGGTTCTTCTGCTCAACGAATTCGAGCATCGAACGTTTCGAGAGCTGGTCGAGACTGCGCTGGCTGATAAATCGCTCCTTACGGGTGTTCACGCCGAAGAAGAGATACAGCACGATGCCCGCCACCGGCACGAACCAGATGACGAGACCCCAGGCCATCGTCTTCGCCGGCTGGCGGTTGTCCATCACCACGTGGATGATTGTCAGTATCACCACTATCTGATAGACACTCAGTAATATGATCTTCCAGTCAATCAACATCCAGCAATTCCAACTCTTACCTCACCAGGTCGTTACCCAACTGCCTGGCCAGGGCATCGCGCAGTTCCTGTGTTTCCTTATACTCCGTGAGCAGTTCCGTAATGCGTCCCATATCGTTGCCTACCTGACGGAGCTGCTGTTGGATCTCCTTCAGGCGTTTCTCCACGATGTCCATCCTCAGGTCGAGCACCAGATGGAGCACATGGTGCCTCAGGCTCCCCTCGCGCTCCTTCAACTGGAAGCCGCGCCCCAGCTGATGACGGTCGATGGCCAGTTCGGTGGCCAGATTACTGATGGCCACGTCGGGATGGTGCAGGAAATAGCTCTCCGCTTCGAAGCCCGGTTCGCCACTATGGGCTGTGGCCTCTGCCAATATCTGATTATAGCGTGCATCATGCAGCTGCAGGTTGTCTTGCCCTAAGTCGAAACTGATATACTGTGCCACCGTCAGATTGGTCGTATTGCCATCATCGGTCTCAATGTTCTCATAGATGACCTCGCCCCCGTGCCTGACCACGCTCTGAACCAACAGCCGCTCCACCTCGCGTGTCTGTTCGTCGAGCGAGTGGAGTCCGATGGGCATAATCAGGCCCTGTTCCTTCTCACCGCCTTCTGCAGCTGGTTGCTGATCCTGCTGCCGGGACTCATTGCGCTCACGTTCTTTCTCCTTGTCCTCCTTATCCCGGGCGATATACTTGTTCATCGTGTCCACCAGCACCTTCTCGTCTACCTTGAGGCGATGGGCGCATTTGGTAATGAATGAATCGCGGGTGATGGACTCTGGTATGAAGGCGATGCTGCGAACGATGCTGCTGATGCCCTCACTTCGCTTGACGGGGTCTTCAACGCCCTTCAGGAGGTTGTCCGTCTTAAACTCGATGAAGTCTGTCTGGTTCTGCTCGATATAGTCCTTCAGTTCCTGTGTGGAATGCTTGCGGGCAAAGGAGTCCGGGTCGTCGCCGTCAGGCAGCAGCAGCACCTTCACGTTCATCCCCTCGCTGAGCAGCATGTCGGTACCTCGCATGGCAGCATGGATACCGGCCTCATCGCCGTCGTAGAGCAGGGTGATGTTGGGAGTGAACCGCCTGAGCAGCTTGATCTGGTGCAGCGAGAGGGCCGTGCCCGAGTTGGCCACCACGTTTTCCACGCCGGCCTGGTGCATAGCTATCACGTCGGTATAGCCTTCCACCATATATACACGGTCTTCCTTGGCGATGGCCCGCTTGGCCTGGAAGAGACCGTAGAGCTCGCGCTCCTTGTGGTATATCTCCGAGTCGGGCGAGTTCACGTACTTCTGCTGCACGCCTTTGGTACGCGAGTCGAGCAGTCGCCCACCGAAGGCCACCACCCTTCCGCTCACATTGAGCCAGGGGAAGATCACACGGCCGGCATAACGGTCGTAGATACCTTTCTCACCTTGTATGCACAGTCCCGTCTTCACCAAGTATTCGGCCTTGTATCCCGCCTTCTGTGCCGCCAGCGCCAGCGAGTCGCGCTTCTGCAGGGCATAGCCCAGCTGAAACTTCTCGATGATGTCATCGCGAATGCCGCGACTGCGGAAGTACTGCTTGCCGATGGCGATGCCGTCGGGGTCTTCCTTCAGCATCCGACAGAAGTAATCCTTCGCCCACTCATTTACAATCAGCATCGACTCGCGGTCGCTCTGCTGCTGCTTTTCCTCGGGCGTCAGTTCCTTCTCCTCTATCTCTATGCTGTACTTCTTGGCCAGCCAGCGCAGAGCCTCGGGATAGGTGATCTGTTCATGCTTCATCAGAAAGTTGATGGCCGTACCGCCCTCACCACAGGCGAAGCACTTACAGATCTGCTTCGTCGGAGATACCATGAACGACGGCGTCTTGTCGTCGTGGAAGGGACACAGGCCCTTGTAGTTCACACCTGCCTTACGCAGCGTGACGAACTCTCCCACCACGTCGACGATATTCGTGGCGTCCATGATCTTGTCTATAGTGGCTCTGTCAATCATTCTGACTGCAAAGGTACGAAGAAGCGAGCGAATAACCAAATTTTATTTGAGTTTTTCCGAACGTAAGTACCTTCGGCAAAGCCAAAGATAGTGCAAAATTTCGAGTTCGCGAAGAGAATATAACAAAAAAATTGTATCTTTGCAACCAAATTGATAAGAAACCCATGGATATAATAGATATTATCAACACCATCAACGATGCCATCTGGGGTTATGTGATCATCGGGGCACTGGTGGGCTGCGGGCTATGGTTCACGTGGAAGACTCGCTTCGTGCAGTTCCGCATGGTGGGCGAGATGCTTCGCCTGCTGACGGATGCCTCCGTACGCCCGAAGGGCAACGAGAAGCATATATCGTCGTTCCAGGCCTTCGCCGTCTCACTGGCTTCCCGTGTGGGAACAGGCAATCTGGCCGGCGTGGCAACAGCCATCGTGGTAGGTGGTCCGGGGGCCGTCTTCTGGATGTGGGTGATGGCACTGGCGGGCTCGGCGACAGCCTTCGTGGAGTCGACGCTCGGCCAGCTGTACAAGCGTCATCACAAGGACTCCTTCATCGGTGGCCCGGCATACTATATCCAGCAGGGCCTGCACTGCCGGTGGATGGCCATACTCTTCGCCGTACTCATCACGGTATCATTCGGCCTGGCCAACAACTCGGTGCAGACCAACACCATCTGCGGCGCCATGCAGGGAGCCTTCGGGTGGGATCCCATGATGACCGGAGCCATGCTGACGGTGCTGACGCTCGTCATCGTCTTCGGCGGCATCCAGCGCATCGCCCGTGTCAGTTCCGTATTGGTACCGGTGATGGCCGTGGGCTACTTCGTACTGGCGATGGTCATCATCCTGATGAACATCCAACTGATTCCCCATGTGCTGCGAGTGATCATTGAGAATGCCTTCGGACTGAACCAGGCTGCCGGAGGCATGGTGGGAGCAGCGATCATGAACGGCGTGAAGCGCGGTCTCTTCTCCAACGAGGCCGGTGAGGGCAGCGCGCCGAACGCAGCGGCCACAGCTGCCGTGAGCCACCCCGTGAAACAAGGACTGATACAGGCTCTGGGAGTCTTTACCGACACGCTGGTGGTGTGCTCGTGTACGGCCTTCATCATCCTGATCAGCGGTGTCTACACCCACCCCGACCTCAACGGCATCATGCTCACGCAAGAGGCACTGCAACAAGAGGTGGGGGCCTGGGGACCGGTGTTCATCGCCATCGCCATCTTCCTGTTCGCCTACTCATCAATCATCGGCAACTACTACTACGGCGAGGCCAACGTGCGCTTCATCTGGAGCACGCAGCGGCCACTCACCATTTACAGAATCCTGTCGGGAGGCGTCATGGTGATGTTCGGAGCCATGGTGTCGCTCGACACCGTGTGGAGCATCATCGACCTCTGCATGGCACTGCTGACTGCCTGCAACCTGGTGGCCATCATCCTCCTGGGCCAATACGTCTTCAGGCTGCTCGACGACTATCAGCAGCAGAAACGCCAGGGCATCAGAGAGCCGACCTTCAGACGCAGCAAGATGCCCGACATCGCCCACGAGCTGGAATGCTGGGAGTAAGAATAACTCATCAAAACAGGAACAGATATGAAAACAAAGAACCTTACAACAGCAGCAGCATGCTGCGCCCTACTGGCCATAGCGACATCGTCGTGCGCCAGCGGACAGACAGAAACAGTCAAAGCGGAACTGACCACTCCCGGCAATCCCTATCTGCCACTATGGGAGCACATCCCCGACGGCGAGCCATACGTGTTCGAGGATCCGGACCAGCCCGGCAAGC
Organism: Prevotella sp. UBA2444; assembly: GCA_002342665.1. Classification (GTDB taxonomy): domain Bacteria; phylum Bacteroidota; class Bacteroidia; order Bacteroidales; family Bacteroidaceae; genus Prevotella. The sequence goes on along the minus strand of DDQK01000028.1, from coordinate 2,783 downwards.
AGCGCGTATATATCTATGGTTCGCACGACAGCCGTATCACCGACTACTGCGGACGGGAGCTCGTGGTTTGGTCGGCATCCGTCGACACCCTCTGGCGATGGCGCTACGACGGCGAGATACTGCGTGTGGACAAGAACGCCAAGGGCGAACAGCTCGACTCGGCAGGACTGGCCGACGTGCTCTTTGCGCCTGACGTGACGATGGTGACCGACAGTACGGGCCAGAAGACCTACTACCTCTACCCCAACGACCAGCATGGAGGCCGAAACGGGCTCATCGCCAAGAGCGACCGCCCCGACGGGCCCTTCGAGGTGTGCAACTGGAGCCAGACGAATCCCAATGCTACCGACGGCGTGCTGGCCTTCGACCCTGCCGTGTTTGTCGACGACGACGGACGGGTGTATGGCTACTGGGGCTTCGGCCACTCAATGGGAGCAGAACTCGACCCCAAGACGATGGCCACCGTCAAGCCGGGCACCAAGGCTGTCGACGGCATGATTCCCGGATTCCAGGAGAAGCCTGGTAACGAGTTCCGTTTCTACGAGGCTTCCAGCATCCGCAAGATCAAGGACAAGTACGTATTCATCTACAGCCGCTTCACCAAAGAGGGAGAGTTCGCACTGCCTGAGTCGAACTATACCCTCGCCTATGCCTACGGCGACCATCCGCTCGGCCCCTGGACCTACGGCGGAACCATCATCGACGGGCGCGGACGCGAAATCAACGAACAGGGCGACACCATCGCCTCGGCCACTGTGAACGGCAATACCCACGGCTCGATCTGTGAGATTGGCGGACAGTGGTACGTGTTCTACCACCGCCAGTGCGGACTCGACGAGTTCTCGCGTCAGGCCATGGTAGCACCCATCACCGTAAAGGTTGAGGAAGGTGCCGGCGGCAAGGTGGAGATCTCCGAGGCTGAATACACCTCTGAAGGTTTCGCTCTGGAAGGACTCGATCCCTTCGAGCGCCATTCGGCAGGTATCGCCTGCTGGTACACAGGCCCCAAGCCGGCAGAGCACAACTGGCCGAAGAAGATTTTCTACGGCAGTTATGTGGCGACCTCCTACGGCACGCCCGACCGCACCATCTCAGAGCAGGCCCTCAACTCCAAGGAGAAATACGGTGCGCCCTACGACCTGCGCTACAATACGAACCACGTGGTGAACAATACCGACGGCTCTATCGTCGGCTACAAATACTTCAACTTCACGAAGAGCTATGACGGCGACTACCTGCAGCTGTTGCTGCGCCTCATCCCCGCCGGCATCGACGGCACCATCAAGGTGATGATCGACCGCCCGTGGGAGTCGCAGGGCGGCAAGTCCATAGGCTCCTTCACACTGAAGGCCGACATGCCGCAGACCTCTACGGAGATGGCCCTCGAGGTGCCGACCCTGGCCGACTTCACCGGCAAGCACGCCCTCTTCTTCGTCTTCTCATCGGAGACGAAAGAGAAATCAATCTGCACGCTGGAAGACTTCGCCTTCAGATATTAAAGAAATATCGTGGCCTGGAGTAAGCACAACCGCCTGTGACAGCATAAATAAAGTTAAAATACCGACTGGGTTCTTGCTTTATAATAAGATTATAATTATCTTTGCATAAAGTTTGAACCCTTTCAGTATCAGCACGCTATGACTGTTGTGAATCCATTCATCACCCAAGGCTACCTGTCGCCGCACTATTTCTGCGACCGTGTAGAGGAGACCAAGTACCTGACCGACCTTGTCGTTAACGGCAACAATGTCGCCCTTATCTCCCCGCGCCGCCTTGGGAAGACCGGGCTTATCTGCCATTGCTTCGAGCAGCCGCAGATGAAAGACCATTACCATACATTCATCGTAGATATCTATGCCACCAAGAATCTGCAGGAACTGGTGTTCTATCTGGGCAAAAGCATCCTGGGGACATTAAAGCCACAAGGCCGCAAAGTGTGGGAACGGTTCGTCAATACACTCAGTTCCCTGCGCAGCAGCATTTCGTTTGATATCAACGGACTGCCGGAATGGGGGCTTGGCGTGGGCGATGTCAAGGCACCCCAGACTACACTCGATGAGATTTTCATGTATCTCGAACAGGCAGACAAACCATGTATCGTGGCAATCGACGAATTTCAGGTTGTGGCAGACTATCCTGAGAAAAACGCAGAGGCGATACTCCGTACACACATACAACGTTGTCAGAACACGCGGTTTATCTATGCAGGTTCGCAACGTCACATGATGGCCGAGATCTTCGCCACACCCTCACGTCCGTTTTATCAAAGTACCAGCATGATGTCGCTTGCTCCCATTAACATAGAAAAATACGTGGAGTTTGCACAAAGCCTGTTCAGGGAATACCGCAAAGACATTGGAAAGGATACCATAGAAGAGGCCTATCAACGCTACGAAGGTGTCACTTGGTATGTTCAAACGATATTAAACGCCCTGTTCACAATGACAGAGCCTGGGGGTAAATGCTTGCCAGAATCCATAGACTATGCCATCCAGCAGGTTATTACCCAACAGAGTTTTGCCTATAGCGCCCTTCTCTTTCAACTGCCACCGAAACAGAAAGAGGTATTGATGGCCATTTGCAAAGAAGGAAAAGCCACCAATATCACCTCACGCCCATTCCTTCAACGTCACAATCTTACTGCCAGTACTGTTCAAGGGGCAGTCAAGGGGTTGCTTGAGAAAGACATCATTACGCAGGACTTGGGAACCTATAGTGTTTACGACAATTTCTTCGCTATGTGGCTGATGCAACAATAACAGAATCTGACCCCATGTGTCGAC